>NZ_JBGNUW010000004.1:0-777145 GCF_041950495.1 Nonomuraea sp. MTCD27
ATGGTCCGGCAGCGGGTAAACCAAGATCAGAGAGCCCTGCCCCGTGATCACGGGGCAGGGCTCCTACCTGCGGAGGATCGGGGATTTGAACCCCGGATGGGCGGTAAACCCAAACCGCATTAGCAGTGCGGCGCCATAGACCTGACTAGGCGAATCCTCCTGGAAGCCACCGCGGCTCAGCACAGCGTACCGGCCTTCTGGCGAGGCGGCAAAGCGATTGCCCCGCCAGCCTTCACCAAGAGTTATCAACAGCCTGTGGGTAACTGCCTGTGGATGAAGCCCGCCCAGAGTTGGGGCGGGCTTCAGGGCTGTGGATAACCCGGGCGTGAAGCGGTGGACGGGTCAGGCGGCCGGGTTGGCCTCGCCCTCGATCTCGATCTTGATCTTCTTGCCCACGAGCACGCCGCCGGCCTCCAGCGCCTGGTTCCAGGTCAGGCCGAACTCCTCACGGTCGAACTCCGTGCTGATCGAGAAGCCCCAGACGGCCTGGCCCCAGGGGTTCGTGCCGGCGCCGCCGTACTCGACCGTGAGCTCGACCTGCTTGGTGACGTCGCGGATGGTCAGGTCGCCCACGACGGTGAACTCGTCGCCGGAGTGGCCCACCACGCGGGTGCTCTTGAAGGTGATCTGCGGGAACTTCTCCGTCGACAGGAAGTCGTCGCTGCGCAGGTGGCCGTCGCGGTCCGGCATGCCGGTGCTGATGCTGTCGGTCTGGATGGTGAGCTCGGCGGTGGACTCGAGCGGGTTCTCCGCGATCGTGACGGAGCCGTTGAAGCTGTCGAAGTGGCCGCGGACCTTGCTGACCATCATGTGCTTGACGACGAAGCCGATGCGGGTGTGCGCTACGTCCAGGTTGTACGTGCCGGCGGCCGGGATGGTCAGGGACTCCCAGGTACGGGTGCTCATCGGGGTTCTCCTCAGAAAGCTTGCGGTGCGGATGTCTGCGGCAACAAATTTCTACACGAGGAATATTCCGCACGTCAACTATCGTCCGCTAGGGTGTGAGCGTGATGAACTTTGACGACTCCCGCCTGACGGCCGTCGGGCTGCTGAGCGAGGTGCACGCCGGATTGATGGGCCGGTTCGCGCCGGTGCTGACGGCGGCGGGGTTGTCCGAGATCGACTTCGAGACCGTCATCCGATTGGCACGTTCCCCCGGGCAGCGGTTGCGCATGAGCGACCTGGCCGCGCAGACCGGGCTGTCCACGAGCGGGATGACCAGGGTCGTCGATCGGCTCGAACGTGAGGGGCTGGTGAAGAGGGAGGCGTGTGCGAGCGACCGGCGGGCGTCGTACGCGGCACTCACCGACCCCGGGCGCGAGCGGCTGGAGTCCGTGCTGCCGCAGCACCTGCGGGACATCGACGAGTGCCTCACCGGCCTGCTGGAGGCGGCCGAGCTGGAGGCGTTCCTGAAGACCCTGCGCAAGATCAGAGACGTCGTACGCCCCTGCGCCACGGCCGGGGCCACCGAGGCCGGCGCGGTCAGCGAGTCGTCGGAAGCCCCAGTGCGGTCCTGAGCTTGGCCATCCCGCGCGAGACCGTGCTCTTGACCGTCCCCACGCTGATCCCCAGCGTCTTGGCGATCTCCGGCTCGGTCATGTCCTCGTAATAGCGCAGGACGATCGCGGCCCGCATGCGTTCGGGCAGTTCCCGCAGGGCCTGTTCGAGCGCCTCGTGGACCTCCGAGACCGCCACCGCTTCGTGGGCGACCGGCTCCGGCAACTCGTCCGACGGGTACTCCTCCAGCTTGCGCCGCCGCCACTGCGAGATGTTGATGTTGACCATGGCGCGGCGGACGTACCCGTCCAGCGCGCCCCGGTCCTCGATCCGGTCCCAGGCCAGGTACGTCTTGGTCAGCGCGTTCTGCAGCAGGTCCTCCGCGTCCAGCGGATGCCCGGTGAGCTGGTGGGCCGCGCGCAGCAGGGCGGGGCCGCGCGCCATGACGTACTCGCGGAACTCGTCTTCCCAACTGGTGGTCTGCATCGTGGCCAGAATCGCAGCCTGATGCCCGTTTAGGCCGGAACCACAATTCAGGTTTCGGCCCGCCGTGGATAAAGGTCCGTCAAGGTCGGTGGCGGTTTGTACGCCGCCGGAGATGAACTCCCTCCCCGGGGATGCGTATTTTGCTCCCATCTGGGCCACTACGGTGTGAGCCGCTCCCAAGTCGTGTGAATCTAGTACCCGATAAGGGCGAGGGAGGGCGGATGGGGTATCCGAGCGTTGAGCGCCGCCGGGTGCTCGCCGCGGCCGCGCTCGGCCGCGAGGGCGGCGTTCCCGGCCCCGACCCCGCCAACGGCGACCCCTTACGCGCGGTCGTCGGTGAGGTTCTGGACGTCAGCCCGCACCTGATCATCATCGAGACCCCCGACGGCGTCGAGGAGCGCCTCGTGATCGCGCCCTGGGCCACCGCCTGGCACGGCGCCGAGGCCGCCCCCGCCGACCTGCCCGTGGGCTCCATGGTGCTGATGCGCGCCCTGCGCGAGGGCCGCGTGGTCGAACGGATCTGGGCCGACACCACCCGCATCACCGGGACGATCCTCTCCGTAGCAGGCCGCAAGGACCTGACGGTCGAGCTCGACTGCGGCCCCCACCGCGGCCACCGTACGGTCGTCATCCCCTACCGGGCCTCGGGACGGCTCCAGGTACGCCATCCCAAGTTCGAACCCGGCTACCTCTTCGACGCCATCGGCCTCAGGCAGGACGGCGCGAGCCTGGCCCTGCTGCCCGCCACCTCCCAGCCCCCTTACCCGGCGCGCTCCGTGCCGCCACCGCCCCCGGTGTACGCGGGCATGCAGTCGCGCATCTCCGGCACGGCCACCTGGTCGGACATGTTCGACGAGGAAGAGCGGGGCGCGGCCTACCCCATGCTGGAACGCTCTGACACCGGCTGCCCCCGGACGGGCGTGTCGTGCGCGGGCCTGCCGTACCTCGCGGTCGGGTCGTTGCTCCAGGTCAGGAACGTGTGCACGAACCGCTCCGCCAACGTCCCGGTGGTGGCGTGCGGCTGCATGGCCGGGCGCTTCTGCGACCGCTGCGTCGAGTGCGACACCTCGCCGCGCGGGCGGATCGCGGAGCTGTCGCCGCCCTCGTACGTCGAGCTCGGCGGTGACCTCGTCAAAGGCTGCTTCAACGCGCAGATCGGATTGGGGTAGGCCCGTGCTGGAATCGCAGCTCCCGCTCCTGGTCATGATGCTCCTCCTCGGCACGGCGGCGAAGGTGCTCGCCGTCGGCTCGGGGCGCGAGCCGGGGTCGCTGTCCAGGCTGGGGCCCGCGGTGCTGGTGCCCGGGCGCATGCAGGTCCCCGCGCTGCTGGTCTGCGCGGCCGGCGAGCTGGTGCTGGCCTCGGGACTGCTGCTCACGACGCATCCGCTCTTCCGGTGGGGCACGGTCGCGTTCTTCGCGCTGTCCACGTACGTGCTGCTGGAGCTGCGCAGGCGGCGGCCCGACGCGGGGTGCGGCTGCTTCGGCGAGGTGAGCTCGGCGCCGGTCGGGTTGCGCTCGATCGGCCGGACGGTGGCGCTGACCGGGATGGCCGGGATGGCGGTGTGGACGCCGGTGGCGGGCTGGGTGGCCGCGACCCGGCCGTCGTGGTTCACGGCCGCCGGGGTGGTCGTGCTCGCGATGTTGTCGCCGGAGATCGAGGAGCTGATCGACCGCGTACGCTACCGCGCCCCCTGCGAGCAGCGCCGCGGCCCCGCCGAGTCCGTCACCCTCGCCCGGCTCAGGTCGAGCGGCATCTGGCGGGCGCACCGGGGCGAGCTCGTCTCGGCCGAGCCGTACGACACCTGGCGCGAGCTGTGCTGGCGTTTCTTCGCCTTCCGCAACCACGACGATGACGACGTGGTCTTCGCCGTCTATCTGAGCGGCCGGCGCCCGGCGGTGCGGGTGGCCGTGGTCAGCGCGGCGGACAGCGGCTCTCTGCCGGAATATACGCCAGTATCGGCCTGACGCTAGAGAGCCCTAGATTTCCCTCGACAGGCATGACGATATAGCTCTATTGGGCTGTCTAGCTTCCCCACTAGACAGCCCAATAGAGGTCTAGGGGCGCCGCTCAGATCGGTTGAGCGCGCAGGAACTTCCCGAAGTGCGGCACCGTGAACGCGATCAGGCCGCGCTCGGCGCTGTAGATGAGCCCTTTCTTGATGAGGCTGTCGCGGGCGGGCGAGAGGCTGGACGGCTTTCGCCCGAGGGCGTCGGCCACCTCGGCGGTCGCGACCGGCTCGTCGCCGATCTGCGCCATGGCGTGCATGTAGTCGCGCTCGGCCGGGGTGGCCCGCTCGTAGCGGCTGCCGAAGAACCCGACCGCGAGCTCCTCCTCGGCCTCCGGGGCGGAGACCTTGACGTCTTCGATGGTGATCGGGCTGCGCGGGGCCAGGTCCCAGGCGACCTTGCCGTACGCCTGCACGAAGTAGGGGTAGCCGTCGGCCGCCTCGTAGAGGGCGTCGAGCGCCTCCTGGGTGAACTCCACCTCTTCCTCGCGCGCCGGCAGGATCAGCGCCAGGTCGGCCGCCTCCCGGTCGAGCTTGTCGATGCGCGCGTAGCGGAAGAGCCGCTCGGAATAGCTCTTGCTGGCCGACAGCACGCTCGGCAGGTGCGGCAGCCCGGCACCCACCACGATCAGCGGCCCGCCCGACTGCGACAGCTCGTGGCAGGCGGCGCAGAGCGCGGAGACGTCGGCGGCCTGCACGTCCTGCATCTCGTCGATGAACAGGGCGATGCCCACCGCCAGGTCGGTGGCCACGCTCGCCGCGTCGACGAACAGCTCGGTGAGGTCGATCTCGAGGTCGCCCGAGTCGGCGCGCCCGCGACTGGCCGGCACCTCGATCCCGGGCGACCAGTGCGAGGTGCCCTTGGCCGCGGCCGGATCGCGCATCGCGAACGCCTTGAGCACCCCGAGGAACTCCTCGATGCGCTCGGGCGCGCGGTGCCGCGGGGCCAGCTCGCGGATCGCCATGTGCAGGGCCGCCGCCACGGGCCGCCTGATCGACTGGTCGGGCCGGGCCTCGATCTTGCCCGTGCCCCACAGCCGCTGCATGGCCATGGACTTGAACGTGTTGAGCAGAACGGTCTTGCCGACGCCCCGCAGGCCGGTCACGACCATGCTGCGCTCGGGACGGCCGCGGGCGACCCGCTCCAGCACGACCTCGAACTGCTGCAGCTCGCGATCACGCCCGGCGAGCTCCGGCGGGCGCTGTCCGGCGCCGGGAGCGTAGGGGTTTCGCACAGGGTCCACGCTCTCGGACTTTATTGCCGGATATAGCGGCCGTCTTAGATTTGGGAAGAAAGTGCTACGGCGTGTCCGAGCAGGGGCGGGCGCGAGCACCGTCATCGGACACACCCCCTCTCACCAGGCCGAACCTCTGTTCGATTGCGGTACCTAGAACTGTAGCGCGGACTCGAACACCTATGCGATGGTTTCGAGTAAAGATCTTCGCAACAGAGGACGCGGGCCCGTTGGCACCCTGCGGGGCACCCCTAACTTGGCAGCCGTCCGGGCCGGGCAATAGCGTTCGCCCATGCGGACGTTCGAGAATGTTCAGGAGCTCAAGGCGGCCGTCGGCGAGAAGTTCGGGCCGACCGAGTGGCGCACGGTCACTCAGGACCAGGTCAACCTCTTCGCCGACGCCACCGATGACCATCAGTGGATCCACGTGGACGTGGAGCGGGCCAAGGACGGGCCCTTCGGCGGCACGATCGCCCACGGATACCTGACCCTGTCGTTGCTGCCGGCGTTCATGTTCTCCCTGGTCAAGGTGGAGAACATCGCGATGGGCGTCAACTACGGGCTCAACAAGGTCCGCTTCCCCAGGCCGGTCCCCGTCGGCGCGCGGATCAGGGCCCTGGGCGAGCTCACCGACGTCAAGGGCACCCCCGCCGGCTACCTGTCCAGCCTGAAGATGACGATCGAGATCGAGGGCGAGAAGCGGCCGGCCTGCATCGCCGAGACGCTCAGCCTGTACGTCCCCGCCGAATAGGCGTGCAACAGATACCCCCGTTACGCGATCCCTGGGTTCGTGGAGGATTTCGACGAGCTCGTCCGGACCCGGGGCGACGCGCTTCTCCGGTACGGCTACGTGCTGTCCGGCAATTCCGAGGACGCGGCCGACCTCGTACAGGAGGCTCTGGCCCGTCTGGGTGACGCCTGGCCCCGCGTGCGCAAGAAGCACGACCCCGAGGGGTACGTCCGCACGACCATGGTCAGGCTGCACATCAAGGCATGGCGCCGGCGCCGCCGGGAGGACCTGGTCGCCGCCGTACCCGAGCGCGGCGAGCACGACCGGTACGGCGACGCCGACCTCTGGGCCGAGCTCCAGGAGTTGCCCCGCAAGCAGCGGGCCGTGCTCGTGCTGCGCTACTACGAGGACCTGCCGGACCAGGAGATCGCCGACATCCTCGGCGTCTCCCGCGGAACGGTGCGCAGCCAGGCGGCCCGTGCCCTGGACAAGCTCCGGATCAAGCGACAGGCACCTGTGCTGCGGGAGGCGCGATGAGAAACGAAGACGACCTCGTACGCACCCTGCGGGCGGCCGCCGGTCAGGCCCGGCCCCTGGACCTGGCGGGCGGCGTGGCGCGGCAGCGGCGCGCCCGGCGTACCAGGCAGCGGGTGCGGGTCCTGCTGGCCGCCGCGGCGGTGGTGGCCGTCGTGGGTGGCACGGCGGCGGTGCTGTCGGGCGAGGAGCGGCGGGCCGAGCCCGCGGTGACCGTCACGCCGTCCGCTCCCGTGACGATCGAGTCGGCCGCCGAGCTGTGGCCGCGGGCGGTCGTCAAGATGCCGGCCAGGGACTCCAAAAGCCGGCGGATGTACCCGGTGATCGGGCTGGGCCCGACCGAGGTGCTGCTCGCGGCGAACAGCGCGTTCGAGCGGGCGGGGCGGCTGGAGGTGTACGACTCGGCGACCGGCAGGAGGCGCGTGCTCGGCGAGATCCCGTCCGGGGGCAAGCGCTACTATCCGCAGCTCTTCGCGGCGAACGCCGGGTACATCGCCTGGTACGGCGAGACCGTCCGCGACCCGGCCGGGCTGACGGACTTCTGGATCATGCCCAGGGCGGGCGGCGAGGCCGAGCGCGTGGCCGAGGTCAAGGCGGACGTCGACGCGATCGGGCTCACGGGCGACTCCCTGGTGTGGTCGCTGCGCAAGGGCGGCGTCCACCGCGTACCCCTGAGCGGCGGCACCCCCGAGCGGCTGGCCGGCACGGACGGGCTCCACCTCACGTCCTGGCCCTGGGCCGTCGCCCGCGCCGGTGACGAGCCGGGCGCGAACGTGACCCGGGTCGTCAACCTCGAGACCGGCCGCTCACAGGACGTCGCGATCCCGGAGGGCGCGTCGATGACGCAGTGCAACGCGCAGTGGTGCGCGGCGATCCAGCGCGGCCGCCTGGTCGTGCAGCGGCTGGACGGGTCCGGACGCCGGACGCTGCCGGCCATGTTCCGGCCCTTCGGTGCCCGCTGGCTGCTCGGTGACCGGTACGCCCTGTTCAACGTCTACTCCCAGGAACGTTCGCCCATTTCAGTCGTGTACGACCTGGCCACCGGGGCGACGGCCGGGATCCACGAGAAACCGGCCGGCGCGCGCGGCGGTTTCGTGGCGATGGGCGCGTCCTCGTCCGCGCCGCCCACCACGGTCTACTGGGACGCCGACCAGCAGTACTCCGAGCAGTGCGAGCGAGGCGCCTGCCGTGGCGTGGCGCGCGGGGGCGGCAAGGAGTACACCGTCCTGAACCTGGCGGCCATCACAGAATGATCGCCGCGAGCGCCGCCAGGCCGATGAGTCCGAGGTAGGCCAGCACGAGCCGGGTGTCCCTGAGCAGGCACTTGCTCCGGGTCAGCCCGGCTCGCCGCGCCTTCCAGTAACCCGCGAACCCGAGCGCCGCGAACCCCAGCACCGCCCACGGGCCGAGCAGCCAGGCCAGCAGCGCGACGGTCGCGTACACGCACAACCGGAGCGGATCGTACGGCTCGCGCGGCTCGCGCCTCCCCGCGCCACTGCTCGTCGATTCACCGCTCACGGAGTCACCGCTCACGGAGTCACCGCTCACCGATCCACCGCTCACCGGTTCACCGCCGCCACCGCCGAGAGTCGCTGGCGGGAGAGCTGCGGCCACGCCTGCACCGCGCAGAACGGCGCGCACTGGTCCTGCTCCGCCCGCGTGCCCACGTGCACGCAGCACTGCGTGAGCCGCTCCTCGATCATGGTCGAGATGTCCATGAACGGTTTGACCGTGATGCGCACCACTCGCTCCCCCAGCATCCTGCGCAGCTTCTTCCGCCGGCCGGGCAGGGCCGACGAGGCGAGGGTGAGGAGGGTGGAGACGCCGAGGTCGCAGTTCTCGCAGATGGTCCGCCACACGTCGCCGATCTGCGGATGCGACAGCGACGACTGCTCGGAGAGCAGGCCGAGCAGGGACTCCTGTACGGCCAGGCGCAGCTCGCGCGGGATCTCGGAGTCGGCGATGCGGTTGGAGACCAGGCCGAGGTTCTGCTTGAGCCGGTCGTGGCCGATCAGCTCGGTGAGGGAGCGCCACTGGCGGGCGTCGTCGCGGATGAGGTAGCCGACCGAGCAGCAGTGGGGGTGGGAGCAGGGCAGGGCGGTCAGGTCGCGCCAGGTCACCAGGCCGTCCGTCTGCGGGCCCAGGCGCTTGAGCACGCCGGTGTGGGTGAGGCGGTCCATCGGGTCGATGGTGCCCGACCTGCCCGAGCCGAACTGGGGTTGCAGGGACACGCCTCCGACGTACGGGGTGTCGAGGGCGAGGCGTACGACGTCGCCGATCTCGCCGTCGTTCACGCCCAGCGCGGCGGTCATGACGAGGGTGGTGAAGATCTCGCGCTCGGACAGGCGTCGCACCGCCTGCGCCTTGATCCGGGTCAGGTCGCCGCCCCGGTGGTGCCTGGACGCCTCGGCCGACGAGCCGTCGTACTGGAGGTAGACCTCCACCCGCTCCCGGTGCTCGGTGAGGAGGTCGAGCAGGGAGTCGTCCTTGGCGATCAGCACGCCGTTGGTGTTGAGCAGGATGCGGGTGACCGGGCGCGCGCTCAGCTCGGCGAGGAGGGTCTTGAGCTCGGGGTGGAGGGTGGGCTCGCCGCCGCTCAGCATGAGGACGTCGAGCTTGCCGTTCTCCCTCTGGAGGCGCTGGTCGACGTTCGCCAGGATGTCGGGGAGGGGGACGATGCCGGTCAGGTCGGGTGAGCTGTCGGCGAAGCAGGTGGGGCAGCGGAGGTTGCAGGCCTCGGCGATGTCCTCGAGGAGGATGCAGGTGTGCTGGGTCTGGAGTTCGGGGAGACCGCGGAGGTAGGCGGAGGGGATCGGGGCGAAGTTCCCTGAAATATCGGGTACGTGCTGCTTCGTGGGGGCGGTCCACTCCTCCAGGTATTTCAGGATTTCTGGGTCTTCGTCATACAACGTGCGGATAAGTCCGTGTTCGCGGCATCCGCGTTCCAGCCACACCCGTCCGTCGCGCTCGGCCAGATAGCCGCTCAGCCGCTCGACCTTGTCGAGGTCGCGGCCGTGGCAGCTCGGGCAGAACGCGTTGACGTACCTGAGGATGCGGTCACCCCGCAGACCCATCCCTGCACTCATGTCAGGACCTTCCGCTCGAAAAGGGCATCGTAGTAGCCGCGCCGCCAGCCGTACCCGAGCCTGACGGCCAGCAGCAGCAACCCCGGGATCAGGAACCACTGGGGCCTGGTCAGGTCGAGCCAGACCGTCTCGTTGGCCCTGGTGAACTCGACGAGGAAGCGGAAGGCGGCGTACGCGACAAGGTAGAGCGTGAACAGCTCGCCAGGCCGGGTGAGCCGCTTGCGGGCCCACAGGAGCGCGGCGAACGCGGCGAGCTGGAAGATGATCTCGTAGATGAACGACGGATGCATCGCCTGCCCGGTGAGACAGCCTGGGCATTCGGGGACCGTCGCCGGGGCGTGCACGCCCCACGGCAGGTCGGTGGGCCGGCCCGGCGCCTCCGTCAGATGGCACCCGATCCGGCCCACGGCCATGCCCAGCGCCACCGCCGGGGCGAACAGGTCACCGGTGCGCTCCTTGTAGCCGATGATCCTCTTCGCCACCAGGACTCCGACGTACGCGCCGGTCAGGCCGCCGAGGATGCTGCGGGAGCCGTACAGCCAGAGGTTCTCGATCTCCAGCGTCTCCAGCCAGCCCGCCAGCCGCATCCCGATCGCGCCGCCGACCAGGGCTCCGGCCACCGCGATCAGCGACTGCTCGTTGAGCGCCCCGCGGCTTCTGGCCTCGCGTACGAAGACGATGGAGGCCACGAATACGCCGAGGCCGACGAATATCTCGTGGTAGGGCATGTCAGGCGTACAGGCCCGGGTTGATGCCGGTGCAGAACCCGGCGGACAGGATCGACCAGAGCGCCCATCCGATCATGAGACCCAGCCCGAGACCTCTGGCCCACGGCTTGCGGACGAAGCACAGCCCGATCCCCGCGCCGAGCCCGGACAGGGCCAGCAGGACCGTGCCGACGATCATGAAGGCGGTGCCGTCCTCGCCCATGGCGGCGAAGAAGATGAAGAAGCCGACCACGACGTTGAGGGTGCTGTAGATGGCCAGCCCGGCGAACAGCATCCCGATCAACAGGCCCGTGGAGTTGGCGGCGGTGGTGGGCGGGAGCGGCGGCGGCGCGTACCCCGCCTGTCCGTACGGCCTGAAGGGCGGCTGTCCTGGGGGCGCCTGCCCAGGCGGGACCTGCCCTGCCGACACCTGCCCTGGCGGGAACTGTCCTGACGAGACCTGCCCCCGAGGCGCGTGCCCGGGGTCCGGCGGCGCGAAGGACGGACGTCCAGGGCCGGGCGGCGAAACGTGCGCCGGCTGCCCGGGACGGTCACCCCGCTCCCCCGACCCACCCCCTCCCCTCGGGGACGGCGACGACAAAGGCCCCGGCACCCCGGATGGCGGCGGCATGAGCACCGGCTCCCCCGTGGGAGGCGGCGCCATGGGACCCGACCCCCCAGCGGGAGGCGGCATGGCCACGGAGCCCCCGGTCGGAGGCGGTGGCTTGGGCACCGACTCCCCACCCGGAGGCGGCAGGAACTCCGGCTCCCCGGCCGGCACCGCCCCTTGCCCCGACTCGTCAGGCTCTTCGGACGGCGACGACGACGAGGGCGGCGTCGGTGGTGGTGTGGTCATCGGCTTGGTCTACCCCCTGGTCATGATCAGACTAGGCGCCGCAATTGCCATCCGATCAACGCCTTCATCACAAAGTCGTACGAGTAGACCTACGTATACATCCCGGGATTGAGCCCGGTGCAATAGCCCGCCGACACGATCGACGCGAGCCCCCACCCGATCATCGTCCCCAGCCCCAGCCCCACCGACCACGACTTCCGCAGCCGAACGAGCACCAGCCCGCCTCCGACACCCAACAACGCCAGAACCCCGGCCCCCACCCCGATCGCCACGCTGGACTCCAAACTCAGAACGACAAGCCCGACGACCACGTTCACGACCAGGTACGCGAAGACCCCCGCAACCGCCAACGCGACGACCACTCCCGGCCGCCGAGGCGGCTCAGAAGACCCCGGCGAGGGCGGCAACGGAGGCGAAGGCGGCGAACTGCTCACGCCACGAACCTTACGCCCCCAAGCCCCTCCATCCCCAGTACCCCTGCACCCCCAAGAGCCCTCGAAGGCCCCAGTCCGCATCCCTAATCCGAGTAGTAATCCGAATAGTAAATCGCTGCCTGCACCCGGCTCCGCAGCCCCAATTTGTTCAGCACCCGGCTGACATGCGTCTTGGTCGTCGCCTCGGCCATATCCAGCTCCCTGGCAATTTCAGCATTGGACAACCCACGGCCGATACACGCCAGAACCTCCCGCTCCCGAGGCGTCAACCCCGCCGATCCCCCAGCCGATCCCCCCGCCGATTCTCCCACCGCGTCCCGACGCACCGGCGACGCCTGCTCCGCGAATGCCGAGATCAACCTCCGCGTGACCCCTGGCGAGATGAGCCCATCCCCCCGAGCCACCACCCGAACCGCCTCGACCAATGACTCGGCGTCGGTGTTCTTCAACAAAAAGCCCGCAGCCCCCGCCCGCAACGCCCCGAACACATATTCATCGACGTCGAACGTGGTGAGTATCAGCACGTCACAAACTCCGGCCAATTCCCGAGTGGCGGAAATCCCGTCGAGCCGAGGCATTCGTACGTCCATCAACACCACATCAGGCCGCAGTTTCCGAGCCATCGCCACGGCCTCCTCCCCATCACCGGCCTCGCCCACGACCTCGATGTCGTCCGCCCCGTCCAGAATCAGCACGATCCCGACCCTGACCGCCGCATGATCGTCGGCTACCAGCACCCTGATGGCCACCGGTCATCACCTCCAGCCCAGCCCACGACAACAACTCAGGCCCCGGATCCACGCCCGGAGCCGCCCGATCCGCCCCCGGCGCCCGAACCAGCCCCTGCCCGCGTCAGTGCCACGTCGACAGCCGTGGGAAGAACCGCCAGCACCCGCCAGGAACCCGTGTCACCACCAGTCGCGGCGCCCTCCCCTCTCCAAACCTCTCCGGCGTCGAAGATCCCACCCACCAACGAGGCCCGCTCCCGCATCCCGATCAGCCCCGCCCCGGCGCCCGGCAACTCCGTACGCCCTCGTCCGCCAAGGGCGTTCTCCACGTTCACCAGAACCCGGTCGTCCTCATAACCGACCACCACCGAGACCGGCGACTCCCCGTGCTTGAGCGCGTTGGTGAGCGCCTCCTGCACGATCCGGTACCCGGCGAGATCCACGGCCGCGGGCAGCTCCCTCGCTTCCCCCTCCACCCGCATGTCCGCGACCATCCCCGCCCGTCTCACCCTCTCGACCAAGGTCTCGGCATCCGCGAGCCGGGGGCGGGTGGCCTCGTTCTCGCCGTCATCCCCCTCCTGCCGCAACAGCCCGATCATGGCCCGCATCTCGGCCATCCCCTTGACGCTGTTCTCCCGCACGGACTCCATGATCTTCCGAACGGCGTCCCGATCAAGGTCCTTGCGCGAGAGCGCGGCCGTGGACTGTATGGCGATGGCGCTGAAGTGGTTGGCGATCATGTCATGCAGCTCGCGGGCCATCCGCGTACGCTCGGCGGATATCGCAGCCTGCCTGTCGAGCTCGGCGAGATGGGCGACCTGCTCGGCGCGCAGCCGCTCGGCCGCGGCCCGGTCCCGCTGCTCGCGTACGACAGCGGCGGTGATGACAGGCGTGATGAGCACCAGCCCGGCCTGCACCCCCATGACGGCCAGCATGCGCCAGTCCGCCGCGAGAAACCCGGCCACGGCCCCGCCCGCGACGGCCAGCACGGCGGTGACGCCGAGCAACACCCGTGCGAATCGCGCCGGCCCATAAAGCGCCGCAGCGTACAGATTGTCGGTGAAAACCAGCACCGTCCCCAACGACGGCCCCACGAACCCGTCCATCACGATCCCGACCACGCCGAGCCCCAAGGAGGCCAGCGGAGCCCGCCGCCGCACCAGAACCCCCGCACAGGTGAGAGCCAGCGGCACGCCCAGCACCCACACGGGCACGCCGCGATCGATATAGGACCCGCCCGCGATCAGCATCACCCCCATCGCGAAGGCAAGCCCAGCCCACAACTCCACCCGCTTCATGCACCCATCCCACCACCTCCCGCCTCCCGCCCCCTCCTCCAGAAGTCCGCCTGTGGATACACCCTTCGATGTATCCACAGGCTTCCCTCACCACAGCTCACCCCCACCCCACCAACCACACCCCCGCACCATCGCCCAGCCCCCGAAACACCCTCAGAAATGCCACAACAACCACCAGAACACCGCCTCCCAAGGCCACCTCACCAGGGCTCCCACCAAGTGGAGCCCAGCCTCAACACCGGCAGCTCTGTTACGCCTCGGCGAACAAATCTCCACCCACACCCAACCCGGGCCCACCCGGCGACACACTGGTTGCGACCATGCGATCACAGAACGTGGGACCCCAGCTGCCCCGCGCCCGGGATCCCCTCCAACTACCGCGAAGGTAGGCGTACGTGGATATAGAGGCGGAGATTCGCAAGCTGAAACTCCGTGTAGACGCCCTCGAAGCAACCCTGCGTCCCACCGGCGCAACCCCCAGCCGCCCGAGGGCCCGACGCCGGCGCATGAACTTCCCGGCACAGAACTGCACATCAATGGAGGACCTACACGCCGACGTCACGACGGCGACGATCGACGTCGCCGAGGTGAAGATCCGCATCAAAGACCTGCAAGCTGAGCTGGCCCAGGACATCTCCGCCCTGAACGACGAGATCGGGGGCTTCAGAAGGCAGACCAACGACCACTTCGCCAAGTTCCGTTCGCAGACCCGGGACCAGCACGACTCCATCCATCACAGACTCGCCGACCTGGGCCTCATGATCGAACGCCTGCTGAAGAGATTGGACGCGTAGTCACGAGGTGGCCCCCACCCCACCGGGGTCCACCTCCCAAGATCCAACCCGCGACCCCGAGATTGCCGTATCCGGTTCGAGGTACTGCCCGGAACCCGCTATGCTTGCTTAAGCAGCGAGCGGCCGTAGCTCAATGGATAGAGCATCTGACTACGGATTATCTCCCCTTAAGCAGCGTACGACAAGCCGTTTGACCTGGTCCGGCATAAGCAGCGTACGAAGCGAATCAGAACGCTAAACGGCGATCTACGTATCCGCAGGTCAGAGCCGATGTTCGCCCGGTTTACTCGTCATCCTCCGGTTCTGGGCCGACGAAGTTGCCGAGCCTGAGCCTGGTGTAGATGAGTCCTTTCTCGCGCAAATCCGCGAATGCTTTCCGCACCGTATTAGGGGCGACACCGAATTCTTGCGCGACACCGTTTTGTGAAAGCATGTGGCCAGGCTTATAAATACCTTCTTTGATGCGCTTCCGGATTTCGGCCGATATTTGACGCCACACTTCGACGTCCCGCCGCCACTGCGGTTCGCCGTTCCGGAACTCCACCATGGCCCGAGGCTAGAAGTGCATGCTTAAGCTCATTGCAGCGGCTATAAGCATGCTGCAGCGTGCTACAGCATGCATAAGCGTGCATAAGCGCGGGTACGGTGGTGGACGGCCGGTGCGGCACCACCCGCACCGGCCACCCCTACCCTTCGCCACCGTCGTCACCGTCGGCCGCCTGGAGCTTCTCCCTGGCGCCCGGCAGCACGTACGAGCCGGTGCCCGGCTCCGTCTCCACCAGGCCGGCCTCGCGCAACGCGCGGTGCACTTTCTGCGCGACGGTGTTGCTCATGGAGAACTCCTGCATGAGCTCGTGCACGGTCGGCACCCGGTCGCCGGCGGCCAGCTCGCCGTTGCGAATCTTCTCCACGATGGCCGCATATGCCTGCCGCCACTTGCTCCTGCTCGGGTGCACCACCTGATCAGCATTGTGGGCTGTACCTGGGCAAACATAGGTACACCATGACGCCCTGTAATACGGCGGGGTATGGTTTACAACACCTTGACGTGGCACACTGACAGCACCCCGTAACACAAACGGGCCCGGCCAGCGCGCAAACGACTGACCAGGCCCTTGATCGGACTCTGGAGGTCCGACCCCATGGCAGATCCTACGGGCACGCCCGTCCCGCCCCAACCCCGCAAGCCCGCGCACGAAATCCCCGAATTCCGGGACGTCGAGCAGCTGGGCGACGGCTCTTGGCGGGCCGTCCACACGCCGACTGGCGAGGTCATCGCCGCGGACACGTTCGAGTGGCTGGAGCGGGTCGAGGCGCCGGCGCTCCGCATCGCCTACTCGTGGAAGCGGACGTCATGACCAGCGCCATATGCCTGGCGTGCGGCGCCGACCTGCACCTCACCGCGGACGGTTGGGCAGACGAGAACGGCTCCACCCAGTGCCCCAGGCGTGCTGGCGGTCACCAGGTCGAGCAGGTCGTGCCCGACCAGGTCACCTATGACCCGTCGTGGGTGGACCACAAAGACGTCGTCACGCCGGACGATATTCGGCGCGTCCACCAGCAGGCGCTCGACGCCGGCGGCAACCCGGACGACCTCAACCACTGGCTGCGGTGCGCCATCCGGGATGCGGGCGGCAGCATCGAGGACCTGGCCCGGCAGTGGACAGCGCAGAACCGCTTCCAGCGCGACCTGGCCGCATACAGCGCGCAGCTCGACCGTGCGCGGAAGCGGCCACGCCTGCGCTGACCAGAGACAGCCCGGCTTCCGAGTACGGGGGCCGGGCCCGCAACGCCCCTGCCCGGGCAGGCCATGGAGGGATCGATCCGGGCGGGGGTGCAGACGCCGTCCCCGGCAGGGGCTCCGCGCCGCCCGACCACCGCCTGGGCGCCCGCTGCGGAGAGCCTGGCCCGGCACCCTCCGGGGACGGCTCCCCACAAGTCCATAACGAAGAAGGCCCCGCACCCGGCTGCAACCGGATGCGGGGTTCTTCCAGCTCAAGACCCCTACTGTCCAGGAGTCCATCGCCATGACCGACCTTACGATCGCGGCCCCGGCCGCGCCAGAACCTACCGACGACGAACTCACAGACCAGCCCGCCGACACTGATCCGGAGGGCACCGGCCAGGAGCCGGTGAAGGTGCCGCGGGAGCGCCGGGTCAACGCGTGGCGGGATCGTCGGAAGGCCGCCCGCGCCGCACGGCGCGGGCCTCGCCCCCGCACCGCGGATCGCTCCCGTTGGGCGATCGCCGGTGTGGTCGCGCTCGCCCTCCTTGTGCTCGTCATCGTCGTCGTCGGGTTGAGCGTCAGCCTCGGCCCGCTCCGCGACACCGCCCTCGCCGTGCACATCGACCCGACCGCGGCGAGCCTGTGGTGGATCGGCGTCGACGGGCTCGTCGTGGTGGCCATCATCGCCGCCGTGGTGCTCCGCCACGACCCGTGGGCGCGCTGGTACGCGCTCGGGGTCGTCGCCTTCTTCACGGCCGCCAGCGGACTGCTGCAGTTCCTTCACGGGCTTGGCCTGACCGCTCCGGATCAGGCGGCCGGAGGCGATCCGACGCTCCCCAAGGCGGTCGTCGCGTTGGTAGCGGCGCTGGTGATCGGCACGATCTTCTGCGCCACCCACCTGCTCGTCTACGTGCTGCGCCACCTGTTCCCGAACGCCATGGGTGACCAGCCCAAACACCCCGCCGCCGGGGGTGAGAAGACCTCCGAAGAGGCGCCCGAACAGCGTTCCACCGATTCGGACACCGAGGACGGATCGGCCGACAACGACCGGCCCGAGCCGCCCGCGCTCGACCCGGAGACGGACCGCGAGGTGCGGAAGTGGTTCGCGGCCTGCGCCGTCCACCTCATCCTCGACGCTGGCGGTAAGCCGACCCGGGCGGGCATCGCCCGATCGTTCGGGATCGCCGATCGGCAGGCGGGCTACGTGATCGCCGACGTGGTCGCCGACCGCGAGGAAGCCGCCGAACGGGCCGCCGCCCACGCCCGCGATGAGAGCGGGCGGGAGTTGATCGCCTCGATGAACGGATCAGGCTGATGGCCCCCGATCCGGACCCGGCCGCCCGCGACGACCCCGAACCCGACACCAGGGAGCCGAAGCCGCGCTCGGCCGAGCCGGTGCCGCTCGGCCGAGCGCTCATCCTGCCCGCCGTGATCCTCGCCATCGTCGGCCTCACCGCCGCCTGGTCACTCCTCAGCCCGTGGGCGGCCGCCGGCGCCGCCGTCGGACTGCTCATCCTGGTGGGTGCCGTGTCGAGCTGGCGGCAAGGCGCCCGCCCCCGACTGCCACGCCCGCCGCAGCCGCCCGCCCGGGCCCGGGCGGGCAAACGCGGAAGCACCGGCCGGAAGGCGTCGGTGCCGCGCGCCGACCGGCGCAGCGGAGCGGCGTCACGGTCGCGTCAGCCCGGCCGGACCGCGCGATCAGCCGGCCGCCGCCGCACCTCCTCCTCCCGGCAACCGCGGCCAGCAGCTGCCGCCCGCCGCCAGACCAAGCCGGGCACCAGCGCGCGCGCCCGGGGCCGCGGCCCGGCGGGCAAGCGGCGGCAAGGGGTGACCGTGTTCCTGGCCGTCATGAAGTGGCTCAACCGGAAGCCCCCACCCCAGTCGCCCGCGCCGCCGAAGCAGAAGAAGCGGAAGCCCCGCCCAGCACCTACCAGCCCGGCCGCACCCTCACCCGCGCCCCCGGCGGGCCCCGCCGTACCCCAGCCGGGGCCGCCCGTCCCACCACCACGCCCCACCACCCAGCCGCCCCCACCACCTCCCCTGGAGGCACCGTGAGCCCCACCATCGAAGCCGCCGCCGAAGCGATCCACGACCACATCGGCGGCGCCGTCTTCAACGGCATGCAGGACTTCACCACCTTCGTCGGCTCCCTCGACGTGCTCCTCGAAGCCGTCTACGACAGCCTCGGCAGTGTGAACGCGCGCTTCGAGGATGACGAGCCGATCAACCCGCTCGTCATCGACCACCTCGAAGAACTCCGCTCCATGCTGCGCGGCCCGATCGAGTTCGCCCGCGAGAACAGCTCCGTCTTCCAGGCCGCGCACGAGCAGGACCTGGAACGGCTGGAAAACCCGCGGCCGGGCGAAGAGAAGATGGACTACTCCCGCCAGTGAACCACCACGCATGGACTCGGCCGCTCGCCACCGCGCTCCTCGTCTACGCGACGGCCGGGCTCCTCAACCTGGCCGACGGCGCCATCTCCTGGCCGCAGGTGGCGTGGGTGACGTGCGCGCTGACGGCCGGCACCGTGGCCGGCCTCGCCGCCCGCCAGGCCACCCCGGGCGCCCTCGCCTACGCCGCCACCGCCGTCCTGGCCGCGGGCGGCTGGCTAATCTACACCGTGGTCGACTCCCCGTGGACGTCGACGGCCACCACCGCGTGGGCGGTGCTCACGGGTGGGCTGGCGCCGATCTATCCCGGCGTCCAGATGTACCGGGCGCGCCGGGAAGCGCGCGAGCTGGCCGAGATGGAGGAGGCGGAGGTTCGGCGCCAGCACGGCGAATGGGTCGCGTTGTGGCGCCGCATCGGCTTCAAGGGCCTCGCCGAGACCGGGCAGGAGGAGACGCGCGCCGGCCTGAAGGTGTACATGGACCTGCCGGATGACGGCAAGGTCGAGCTGACGGCGATGCAGCGCGCCTGCCGGAAAATCGAGGTGGCGGCCGGGCTGCGCCGCGGCTCCATCCGCGTCGTCGAGGGCGAGCTCGCCCACCAGGTGGTGATGCACATAAACACTGTGGACGTGCTCGCCGAGGTGGTGCCGATCCCGGAGGCGGTGGCGGCGCGGCCGGGCGGGGACCCGTTCGATGTGGGCCAGCACGAGGACGGATCGCTGTGCCTGTTGAACGTGGACAAGCACGGGATGATCGTCGGCATCACCGACGCGGGCAAGTCCAACCTGATCAACGCGATCATCAAGAAGCTCGGCGAGGGCGTCGACACGCTGATCTGGGTGATCGACCCGAAGGGCGGCCGGCTGGTCGCGCCGTGGCTGCAGGCGTGGCTGGAGGAACGGTGCGAACGCCCGGTGCTGGATTGGGTGGCCACCCGGCCGGCGGAGTGGAATCTGCTGTTGGACGCCGCCTTGGCCATCCAGAAAGCCCGCTCCGAAGCCAACCTTGGCGGGGAGAAGGTCACCGCGTCCGCGGCCCTGCCCCGCATCGTGATCATCATTGATGAGGTTGCGGACGTGACCGCCGACCTGCGCACGATGCGGAAAATCAAGGAGCTGGTGCGGAAGGGCCGAAGCGAGGAGATCAAACTCCTGTTGGCGGGCCAGCGCGGCACGGTCACGATGTTCGGCGATGGCGACCTCAAGTCCCAGCTGGGAACGAAGATCGGGCTCGGCGTGGCCACGGTGGCTGACGCTCAAAGGATTTTCCCCGACAACTACGAGGTAGCCAGCTCACTGGCCAGGATGCAGTATCCGGGCTGTATGTACGTGCAGGCCGGGCCCCGCTCGCTGCCGCTCCCCGCAAAGGCGTACAGGATCGAATACGAGCAGATCCCGACGTTCGCCGTGCAGCTGGCCGGGCTCCGGCCCGGCCTCGACCAGTTGTCCGCACGGGCGGCCGGGCGGGCGTACGCGGACCGGTGGTCGTGGGAGCGGTGCGGGCATCTGGTCGGCGCCCGGGCCGGATCAGGCGGGGGCCCGACCCCGCCGCCGGATGACGACGCGGTGTTCGCGGACCTGGCCACGCGGTTCGGCCCGCCGATCCCGCCCATCCTGGCCGCGGTGGAGGACGTGTTCGAGAGGGCCGGGAACCCTGCCCGGCTGCACACGAAGACGATCCTCGCCGAGCTGCCGCCCCGCGCCGGGGAGCTCACCGCGCGCCGGCTCGCCCAGCTGCTCGCCCCGCTCGACGTCACGCCGGTCGACGCGTGGGGGGACGGTGAGGAGCGCGGCCGAGGCTATCTCCGGCAGGACGTGGCCGACGCGCGGGAGCGGATCGAGGCCGGGACCTTGGAGGTGCCGGAGCTGGTGTTCGGGTGGCCGACGAAACCGTGATCGGACCCGTGCACGCCACGGGTCGGACACGTGACCACCACGGATCGGTGCACGGTTCTGTACGGGGGTTGGCCTGCGGGGACACGGGTTACACGGGTGTGGTGCCCGGGTCGCTTCCCCACGCCCCGAGCACCACACGCGACCACGCTACCCACCCCGTGTCCGGATCCGGACATATCGATCCCGTCAACCACACCCGCCCCGTACGCGTCTCACGGCTACGCTCAACCTCCCCTGGTGACTGGAGACACCGATGCTGCGATGCGCACTCCTCGCCTACCTCCTGGCCGCCACAGCCGCGTGCAGCGGCACCACCGCGGCTGCCGACCCGCCGGAGGCCGCCGCATCGTCGTCCGTCAGCCAGGCCGCGCCGGAGGCGGATCGGAAGCGGCTGGGTATGACGCAAACCACCGCAGGCGACGACTACACGCTGTCCGTGACCGTGAATGGGATGCTGCGCCCCTTCAAGACCGTCGTGTCCGGGCTGCCCACCCGGAGATCGTTCGAGTATGCGGCCGTCGACGTCAAGCTCTGCGTCACCGACGGCGGGCCGGCCGCGGTCGGCATCTCGGCGTGGACTCTCGGCGGCCGCGGCGGCGTGGTCGTCGAGAGCCTGGACGGCTGGAATGACAGCTGGTGGGAGCAGGAGATCTACCCGAACGGTCACAGCGTGCGGAAGGGGCGGTGTGTGCGCGGCTGGATTCCGTTCGAGGTGCGGAAGGGCACACCGCTCTCCACGGTCACGTATGCGCCGGACGGGATGGAGCCGCTCGAGTGGAAGCTGCGCTAAATCCTCGAGCACGACGAAAGGCCGGCCCCCGCCACCTCCACGAGGGAGGAGACGGGGGCCGGTTTTGTGCAAGTTGCTGGCAACAATCACGCTACAGGCCGGTCAGGTCCCGGCCGGTGTGATTGCCCGGATGGTAGCCGGGCGTGCGCGCTGCCGCCGGTGCGGCAGCGTAGGTGGGGGCGGCTTTCCAGCCGAGCAGGACGCCGACCGCGGGCCAGCGCGCCTCCAGCAGCCGCACCAGCGTGTAGTAGCCGGAGACGGCGAGGGAGACGATGGCGACACTCGAGGGTTCGACCGGGAGGTCGACCCCGTACGAGGCGAGCGAGGCGGCCACGGTGGGAATCCAGGCGGCGACGTTGGTGCGCAGCCAGGACACGAGCCAGTCGGACAGGGACACGGTTGCCTCCAGGGGAGACGGGGATGGGGGTTGACCCTCGAGGGTCGAGGACGCCTGACCCTCGAGGGTCAGGACGTCGGGGTGGCGGTCGGGGACGGCGCCGGCGCGGTCTTGCACTCGTAGGTGAGCGTCGCGTCGGTCGTCCTGACGCAGGTCTCCACGCCGGTGACGCGCTTGTAGACGACGGTGGCGGGCGGCGGCGGGATCACCGGCAGGCCGTCCCGGGTAGGCAGGTAGATCTTCCGCTCGCTCGAGCGGCACTTGCCGTGCTGGGACCTCTTCAGCCGGTTCGGCTCGAGCAGCCGCATCGCGCCCGACTTGGTGGAGACGCAGGCGCCGTACAGCTTCGGCTTCGCCGCCGCGGTGGTGGCCTCCGAGGCGGCCGCGACGCCGGCGCCTCCGGTGAGGACCAGGGCGAGCGCGGCGATGGGGGCGATCTTCTTGAACACGAGAGCTCCAGGGGGCTCGGGGACATGGGAACAGCCCGGCACGCCCACGGCGGCCGGGAAGCTTCACGGGGTGGTACTAAGAGAGGGCGGCCTTCCAGCAGGCGTCGCCCCACACACCGTCCTGGGCGAGGCCCTCCGCCTCCTTGAAGGCGTTGACCTTGGCGGTGAGGTTCCGCCGGTCGGCGGCGTCCTTGCCGTACGTGGTGGACCACATCTCGGCTGGCGTGTAGCCGCGGGCGCCGAGGAGCCATCGCATCGTCTTCACGTGCCTGGGGTGCTCGTCACCCGGGCGCAGGGTGGGCAGCTTGTCCACGAGCTCCTCCGTCCAGTTCGGGAGTGCGGGGGCGCGCCCGGCGAGGAGGCGGGCGACGGCCATGCGGAAGTCGGTCATGTCGATGGAGTGCGGGTCGGGCTTGCCCGTATTCACCTCGCGGTGCGCCTTCACCCGCGACGCCGGGAGCCCGAACTCGCGGCACAGCTCGGCGCACAGGCGTTGGTAGGCGAGCAGCTGCACGACCGGCCACGGCTGCCGCCCGTTGTTCTCGGCTTCGATGCCGATCGAGGAGGAGTTGTCGTGCAGCGGCGACGTGGAGGGCGCGTTGTGCCAGCAGCGGCCGGCGGCGATGACGTAGATGGTGCCGGAGCGGCCCAGGCCGTACTGGGAGAGCGGCCCGGGGAGGTCTCGACGGCCGTCGCGCACCACCGCCAGGGACGGGTAGTCGCCGCCGCCCGCCGGGCCCGCGGTGTGGTGGCAGACGATGCCCTGCACCTCCGGTTGGGGCCCGTGGCCGCGCGTCTTCCAGCCGGCCACCTCGATCACAGGGAAGCCGGTACGCCGGGCCACGATCGCCAGGCGGGTGAGCCACGGCATGGTCAGCCCCCCTTCGACATGAAGGTGATGAGCGTGAGCACCAGCGAGGCGAGCGCGATCGCCGCGGCCAAGGACGGGAGCGGCCACCGTCCGCGTTCCAACGCTCGGATTCGGGCTTCGTGGTCGGCCTGATCCTTCGTCAGCTCGCCGTGCGCCTGGGCGACCTGGGCGACCTCGCCGCGGATGCCGTCCACCTTGCGGTCGGTGGCCAGGAGCTGGTCGTAGATCTCCCGGGCTCCGATGACGATGGGGCCGAGCGGGTCGAGCTGAGTCAACGGACGTCTCCAAGTTGAGGGGTTCAAGGGGAAGGGGTGGGGCCGCCCGCGCTCCCTTTGGGCGAAGCGCGAGCCCGCGCGGGCAGCCCACGATTAGAAGGGCCTCATCAGCCGGTAGACCTTCATCCTGTTGAGGAGGTCGTTGTGGCCAGCCTTCAACGCGTTGATCAGCGCCTGCGCGGTGCCGTCATACACGCTGCTGGCGTCGGTCAGGCTGATCGGAGCCTGGGCGCTCATCGGCAGCTCGATGATGTTGCCGAGGTGGTCGACGACGCGGAACTGGCCGCCGGATCCGCCCATCGTCATGCCGCCCGCCTGCCCGGAGACGGCGCCGTCCGGGAGGAAGAACGAGCCGGACGCGCGGCTGACCGCCGCGCCCGGCCGGTTCTTCACCTGGGCTTCCAGTTGTTCGATGCGGCGTTCCAGGTCGCGGACGATCCGGTTCTGGTTGTCGGGGAACTGGTCGAGCTGGCTCACCCTTCCAACACCTCCTGTTCGGTGATCAGCTGCACCTTGTCTTTGCCGGCGCCGCGCTCGGCCGGCGTCAAACCCCACCCGATGAGGCGTTGGCGCAGGTTGAAGGAGGCGGCGCCTTCGGACGTGATGGGATGCCACGGGTTGTTGAGTACGAACCGGACGGCGTCGCCCAGCCCGTTCGGGTTGAGGGTGGTGTTTTTGCCGATGACGACGTTGGCGGAGAACACGCGGGGCGCGCCGGGCGCCCGGGCGGACCAGTAGGCGGCGTAGGCGTCCAACTCGGTCTGGTTCGTGGACTGGCTGGGGTGGTTGATGCGCTGGTCGACGATCGGCCAGCCGGCGTCGATGTGCGGGGTTGAGACGAGGATGGAGCGGGCCGGGGCCGACGCCGAGGTGACGTCGGTCGGCGCGGTGCCGCCGATCGCGCCCCACCGGGTGCCGCCCCGGAAGATGCTGCGTTCCTCCCGCCAGGTGGTGACGTCGCCGCCGTTCACGGCCTCGACGAACACGTGCTCCGCATCCAGGTTGATCAGTTTGGGGGCGCCCCAGTCGATGAGGCGCTGGATGCTGCCGCCCGCCAGGGTCGGGTTGACCACGTACTCGAATCCGTCGGCGGCGCGCGCGAAGTCCTGCAGCGAGCGGCCGTAGCTGCTGTTGCTGGCGCGCGCGGCGAGAAGGGTTCGTACGGTGCCGGACACGCCCGCCGCGAAAGCCAGGCCCGCGTTCGACGCCGGGGTGGCCTGCATGTGGGCGAGGAGTTGGCGGGCGGCGTCGATCTGGTCGCCGGCGAACCCGGCATCCTGCTCGATTTTCACCCACTGCAGGTAGCCGTCCAGCGTGGAGCCTTGCAGATCGAGGTACACCTGGCCGCGTTCGTCCTTGAAGATGATCGCGGTGTGCAGCCAGTAGACGCCCCACAGCACGCCGGCACGCCAGCAGTGGACGACGATCATGCCCGGCCCGGACGTCAAATCGTTCGGATCGCGGGGGATGATCTCGGCCGCCTTGTCGGCTTCGCGCGGGTTCGGGATCGGCAGCTGGCCGCGCCACGTGCCCGGCTCGCCGATCCGGCGATCCATGTACACCTTGGCCGGGACGATTTCGCCGCGGGTGGCGCCGGTCAGGAAGTCGTGCACCGTGTACCGCATCGTCGCCGAACCGAGCCCCGGCGTAAACGCGGGAAAGTCGGGCGGGTCCGGCACTTGGACGGCGGCGGAGGTGACGAACAGGGTGAGGCCGCCGCCATACTGCAACGGCGCGGTCGCGGTGTGGCTGACCGGCGGGACGGGGGCGTTGGACGCGATCGGCGCCCACACCAGCTGGCCGCCCACCTCATCCTCGGACTGGACGTCGGCCAGCTCCGTATACCCGGGGATCGGCGCCCAGGTGATGTCGGCTTCGTTCGGGATGCCGGCCGCCCACCGCAGGATCGCCCCGGACGGGGCGTCCGGTGTCAGGCCCGGCGTGTTGACGGTGAACGTGTTCGTGTACAGGGGGCCGGCGACGACCTGCGGCGGCCCGCTGTTGGCGCCGACGAAGGGCACGACCACGGCGATACCGTCGCCGGTGGTGCCGACCAGGGCGGTGTAATTGTCGGGCTCGTCGCCGGTGGCGAGCCGCCAGTACACGTCGACGGCCGACAGGTGTGTGGTGGGGCCGGCGACGCGGCCGAGCGGCTGCCAGCTGTCGCCGCCGATGATGCCGGACAGGCCGCCGGAGTCGACGGCGAGGCAGGCGATCAGCATCATGCCGGCGCCGACGACGGGCGGGCGCGGCACCAGGTACGGTCCGCCGCCCGGGCCGAACGCTACCGACGGGGTGAGCGGGGTTGCTCCCACAACGTCACCCCCTCTTCTACAGCCAGGCGTGCCGCCACAGCACGACCGCGTTCGGGGCGTCCCCGACATCGGTGGCGTAGGCGATGGTGGAGGTGCCGCGGCCGAGCACCCAGTCGGGTACGCCGACGGAGGCGCCGGTCAGGGACCGCATTTGGGAGACGCCGTCGATGGTGGCGGTGCCGAACCCGACGTCGACGATCAGCGCGGCCCCGTCTGCGACGTTCAGCCCGAACTGCAGGACCCGGGTGTCGATGCGGCCGTCGGCCAGGGTTCGTTGGACGGTGATGGTCGGGGTTTCGGCCGGGCCGCGTAGCCGGATGACCGGCCGGGTGTTGGTGTTGCCGTCGTGGGCGACGTCGACGGACCCGCCGTCGGGCACCTCCACGCTGGACAGCTGCTGGGCGTACAGGCGCGGATCGCTGCATTCCCACTGGACGACGGCGCGGGTGTGGCCGAGCCGGTACAGCCGGTCGATCGGGATGCTGCGGCGCAGCACCTTGCCGCGGGTGACGTAGATGGTGTCCAGGACCTGCAGAGCAAGGTCTGTCTCGTCGTCGCTGTCGGGGAGCGGCGTGTTGTCGCGCAACGCTTCGGCGACCTGCTGGATTTCCTCGCGCGGGGCGCGGACCAGCATCGTGTATGTGATCACTCGTGCTTGGGCGAGGGACCGGCCGGACAGGGCGCCGTGCGCGGACGGGTGGGGCACGTTGCCGTTGTCGACGGGCGGCAGGTCGAGGTCGGCGCCTTCGAGCTGGATGAACCGGTACGGGGTGCCGGAGCCGAGCTTGAACCCGCCGAACGAGAGCTGGCCCGGCCCGGTGAGGTCGTCGCCGGGGTTGATCGGGATGACCGGGGTGAGTGTCGGCCATTCCCAGCTGGTGGTGAACACGCCGAGCCCGACGGACGGGGTGGCGGCCGGCCATTCCCAGCTGACGGTGAACACGCCGAGCGGGATCGTCACCGACGGGCTGGTGACGGTGAGGGCCGGGAACGACCAGCTGGTCGTGAACACGCCGAGCGGGGCGTCTTGGTTGACGCCCCGATAGTTGGGGCCGACCCGGCGTTGCGGGGCGGGGTAGGCGCGACCGTACCGGGACACGCAGTCTCCCCTCTACCAGCGTGACGCCCGCTGGACCGCGGTGGCGGCGATCAGCGGAGGGCGGGGGGCAGGATCGACGGCCGGGCCGAGCGGGCCGTCCGTGGAGACTGCGAAGTCGTCGAAATACTGGACCTGCGTTACTCCGCTGGGCCGGACGATCTCCTGCGTCAGGCAGGAGCCGCCCAGGTTCGTCGCCGTACTCGCCGTGGCTGACGGCGTCCCAGAGTCGGCGCTGTTATACAGCTCGACCTGGGCTCCGGTGGTCGTGCTGAACTTGCCCTCCAGGCGGATCCACTGGTTGAGGGCGATCGCCGCTCCGGTCACGTCCACGGTCACGCCGCCGCACCGCAGATCAAGCTGGCCGTTGGCTTTGGTGTCGAGGCCGCCCAGGTACGAGCCGCCGCCGTTCGAGCTGTCCCACAACCGCAGCAGCGCGCCGGCCACGTTCTGGGTGAGATAGGCGTAGAAGCGGACCCAGAACGTGGACGCGGACAGCTCGTAGCCGACCCCGCTGAAGTTGCTGGCCACTGTCGCGCACGCCAGCGGCGCCGAATGCGTCTGGGTGGTGCTGTAGGTGGGTGTGCCGGCGATGTGCTGCAGCGCATCGCCTGACAGGCCGCCGGAGTTGCCCTCGCTGATCGCGGTGGTGTTGGTGCCGCCGTTGAAGCTGTTGCGCACCGTCGTCATTAGTGGCCTTCGAGCCAGTACAGCTGGGCGGTCACGTTGACGGTGGCGGCCGCGATGACGACGACGGCGAGCCGCCCGGACGCCGGGACGATGATCTCCTGGCCGAGCGGGATGTATTCGCCGAACCCGGTCTGCGGGTGCACCTCCTGCGCCATGACGACCTCGCCCGCGGTCGGCTCCGCAGTCCACGTGCCCGCCGGGCCCCTGAGCGGGGTCACGGTGGAGACGGGGCTGCCGGGGTCGAGCCTGTTCACGCCGTAGTTGGCGGTCAGGCTGGCGCCGCCGGTGCCCGCGGTGGACTGGCGTTGCAGCAGGGCGCGCACCGGCTCCGCGATGCTGGACGTGCCTTTGAAGCTGATGCGCAGCCCGTAGACGGCGATCTGCCGGTTGGCGTCGGCGGCGATCTGCAGGATCGTCTTGAGCGCCGTACCCGAGGCGACGCCTTCGGCGATGGCGGTGTAACGAGCCATGTCCTGGCCCCTTTCATGCAGAAAGCCCCGCACGCTGACGGGGCGTCACGTGGAGGTCAGGTCAGGTGATGGGTCCGAGCAGGCCCAGCTTGCTGATGCCGTCGGCGTGGAAGTTGATCGCGAACGTGCCGTCCTGGCTGGAGTACTCCTGGCCGAACGTGCGGAACAAGACGGCCCGATTGCTGAGGCCGGGCACGTAGGTGAGGGCGCCCTTCGCCGCCGGGATCGTGCTCGACGGCCAGGACAGGTTGGCGAACTTCCACCGGATGAACCCGGCCTGGGAGGGGTGCTCCTCGAACAGGACCGACGTGAGCGCGAGGCCGCCTGCGGTGTAGCCCGCGCCGGTCACCTCGCCCGTGTTGAGCGGGCTCGTGCCGTAGGCGGGGTTCGTCTGGGAGGCGTCCGGGGTGACGGTGTCGTTGAACAACGCCAGCTTGAACGCGCCCGCGGTGGTGTCGCCGAGGTCGAGCGCGATCTGGTTGCGGTACGTCTTGACCTGGGTGTCGACGAACCACAGGTCGCGTTCGATCGCCAACGTCAGCTCCTTACACGGGAAGGTTGATGGTTACGTCGCGGCGGCCGTCCGCGTGCTCGGTGGTTTCGTGGCCGAGCTGGTCGACGGTGTGCTTGACGGCGACGCCGTCGGCGCGGCGGCCGGTCGTCACCTGGTCGCGGGTGACGTATGTGAAACCGGCAGGCCGCACCTGGATGTTCTTCGCCTTCACGTATTCGCCGAACGGGCCGTCCCGCTCCGGATCCCACGCCATCACCGTCTCCTCACGTTCTGGCCCTGTAGTCGAAGGCGAACTCCTGGCCGACCTTGGACACGTCCACGTCGCTGCTGATCGTGGTGTCGTACATGTTGACCGTCACCCCGCCGGGCGGCTTCCCGGATGTGAACGCGTTCGCGCTGTCCGACATGTAGCCGCCCGACCCGTAATCGCCTTCGACGGTGCCGCCCGGCGGACGGGGCTGAATCTTCGGCCCATACCGGTCGAACAGCTGTTGGGCGGCCTTCGACGCTGCGCTCGTCCAACCCGCCTTGGACGATCCGCCGCCCATGGCGCCCCGCGCCGCATCCAAGGCGGCCTCGATCGCGCTCTGGGTGGCGCTCTTGCCCTTCCCCTTGCCGTCGCCGACGGCGCCGCGCTGGATGGCGGCCGCCAGCTCCTGCACGCTCATGGTGAGCGTGTCCACGGATTGGGAGACGAGGGTGACGCCGTCGGCGGTGACGGTGGCGACATGCTGGACGCTGTCGCTGATCGTGTCCGCCCCCACCTCCCAGGACGCGGTCATCTGCTCGCCTACCGCGCCCACGTCGGAGATGGTGGTGGTGAGGGTGCCGGTCTTGCCGAGGGTGGCTTCCAGCGCTGTGACGGCGTTTTTGATGCCGCCGCCGAGTTGCGTGTTGGCGTCGGACACGGTGGTGGCCAGCGCGGTGACCCGCTTTCCGGCGGCCTTGTTGTACACCTCCAGGCCGAAATCTTCGGCCGCCTGCGACAGCAGGTCGATCGCGCGCGGCCGGTAGCGGTTCTCGGTCGGGATGAAGTATTCGGGGGCCGAACCTTCGCCGTACAGGATCGTCGGATTGCTGGCGACGTTGGGGGGCGTGCTACGGCCGCCAGCCGCGTACGCCTGGACACCGCCGGCCGCGAACTTTTTCACCCCGCCGTCGATGAGCGCCCCCGCCCTCGCGGGCATCTGCTGCTTCTTGATCGACTCTTCGCGGTTGAACGTCCTCGAAATGATATCGATGTAGATCGTCCTGTTTTTGAGGTCGTCCAGCTTGCGCTTGATCTCTTCCAGCTGCTTCTTGCCGGCCGCGGTGTTGGCGTCGACCTTCACCGTCTTCCCGCTGGGAAGGATTTTCACGGCGTTGCCGAGTGCGTCGATGGCGAACTTGCCCTTGTCGGTCTGCACCGTGGTCACGCCCAGGGACTGGCCGAGCGCGTCCACCGTCGCCTTGGCGGCCGCGTTCTTGCCCGCCCACTCCTGCAACGTCGGCAGCTGCGCCATGAACGCCTTACCGGCCTCCTCCGTCTTGCCTGTCCGCTCGACCTCCGCCTTCGCCGCGTCAGCGATCGCCCGGGTGAGATCCTGCACGGATCGGAGCCGCTCGACCTCGGACATGCCCTGGTTCTTGGCCGCCTGGGTGGCGTCCTCGATCGCGGACTTGAGCCGGATCTCCGCGTCCAAAGCTTTCTGCGCCGGATCGAAGAGGTCTTCCAACGCTGCGGAGAGGCTGCGGACGGCGGCGCCGCCCTCGGTGGTGGCGTCGCCCAGGCCTTGCACTGCTGCGATGGCCTCATCCACGGTGGTGTTCATGCCGGCGAGGGTGGCTTGGGTGCCGTCGTAGTCGCGGTTGATGCCGAGCAGCGAGGAGTGCAGGCCTTCGTTGACGCTCAGGAAGCCGTCCCACCGGTCGGCGAGAAACGACGTCGCGTCTGCTGTCATGCGGATGGATGTCGTGATCGCCGTGAACAGGTTGGCGATGTCGTCGGCGTGCCTGGTCGTCGTCTCAGCGAACGTTGTGAAGGCTTCGGCGAGGTCGCCGCCCCAGTCGTCGGCCCGGTCTCCCAGAGAACGCAGCAGCTCGCCGAAGGCTTCGCCGAGCGGCTTCAGCGACGGCCCGATACGGGCGACAGCCCGGCCGAGCCCGTCAACGAAATGGTCAACATCCGGGCCCATGTCCGCGAACACTTCGCGCAGGATCGGCTTCAACGCCTGGAAGGCGTCCCGGGCCACCCCCGACGCGTGGATGGCGCTGTCCTCCAGCGGTGCGGCCACGTCGCCGAGCTCGCGCTTCAGCTGCGACGCCGTCTCTGACCACTCGTATTTGACCCGGTCCGCGCTTGCCGCGCTGGTGAACCCGACCGTGGCCAGGGCGCCGCCGAGGGCCAGGACGATGCCGGCCGACGCCACCTGCGCTGCCAGGGGTAGGGCGGCTATGGCGCCGATCGCCAGAGCGACCTGGCCGGGCGTGGTCTGGCCGATCACGCCGATCGCGGATTCCAGCTTCGACCCGAGGCCGCCCGCCGCGTCCGTCAGCCGGCCGATCGTCGACGTGGCCGAGGTGGCGTCGACGTCGACCTTCACCCGCTCGTCGTCGAGCCCGTCCAGGGCCTGCTCGACGGTCGCGATCGCGGCCAGCGCCGACGTGATCTCGGCGTCCACGTCGACGCCCAGATCCCCATACCGCAGGACCTCGCGGGCTTCGTCGAGGAAGGATGTGCCCGCGTCACGCCCGGCCCGGCCGGCAACCTGGTCGACGGCGTCCAGGGCGCGGTCGAGGCCGCTCGTGAACGCGCTGCCGGACGCCTGGCCGGACTTGCCGGCCTGCTGCTCGACGGAGCCGAGCGTGCGCTCCACGCCGCCGAGAAGCCGGTCGAAACCCCGGGACACCCCGGATTCCATGCGGCCGGTCGAGGCGGTGGTCGCGGTTTCGAGCTTGCGCAGGCCGCCCTCGACCTTGGACACGCCGCGGTCGAAGCCTTTGTCGTCGAGGTCGATGTATCCGACCAGCGTGCCGACGTCCACGAGAGACCACCGCCTCTCGCATCACAGGGTGTTCAGGTAGGAGCGGGCCTGATCGCCCGTCAGCTCCAGGGGTTCGTTGGCGGTGACCAGCCGGAAGACGCTCTTCGGTGACAGGCCGGCGAGGAGGGAGCCGAACTCCCGCCACGTCAGCTGGCCGATCGCCTTCGGCGTGAGCTGGTATTCGCGGCGGAAGTCGGCTTCGATGAGGGCCCAGTGTCGCCGGATTCGACGCTCGCCGGGGTCGAGGCCGTCTCCGCTTTTCCCTGCTCACGCGCCTTAACCCGCTCGTACGCCTGCCGGAACGAGGTCTTCTCGCCGCGGCCGTTCGCCATGCCCCACACCAGGACGGTCTGGAACTCGCGCTCGCCCATCCCGGCGGCGATCCACGCGTCGTACACGTCGACGCCGAACAGGTCGGCGAGCAGCTGCTTGAAGCCGTCCAGGTCGCCGGTCCGGCGCACCTGCTCGGTCTTGTGCTCGAACTGCATCGGCATGTCAGCCGGGATGTTCACGGTGACGCCGCGGATGGTCTTGGTAGCCGGGCCGCCGCGCCCCGCCTGTTCGGCGCGGAGACGTTCGGCCCAGAAGTCGTCCCAGTCCCCGAACTCGTCCTCTTCGACGGCGGGCTCTTCGTCGATGGGGTCGTCGAGTGGCTCGGTGCTCGACATGTCAGGCCACCGCCGCGGTGGTGGACGGCCCCGACTTGGTGATGGTGCACGCCCACGCGGACGGGTCGTTGGTGGCGCCGCCGTTCTCGCCCACGCTGGTGGTGGCGTTCCAGATGCGCCACTCGTCGTTGAGGGGGTGGCGGAAGCGGTAGCGGCCGAGGGATTCGTAGCCGACCGCGGTCTCGCCGGCGAGCTCCTCGACGCGGGCGCGGCCGGGCTGCAGCGCTCCGGTGAGGTGGTCCTTCAGCTCCTGACCGGCGAGGGCCATGGAGGCGCCGCGCTGCATGATCCACGACTCGTAGGCGCCCTCGCTGTCGAAGTCGGTCAGGTCGGCCGTCTCCTCGTTGGCTGCCCGGTTGATGGTCATGTTGGCCAGGTTCTCGATGCGGAACCACGTGTCCGGGGTGGACGATTCGACTTCGATGATGAAGTCGCGGGACTTGATTTTCCGTGCCGTCATTGCGGATTCTCCCTGTTCAGTGCCGGTCTGCTGATCTCGCAGCGGAAGTTGACGGTGTACTCCGGCCGGCTGTTCTGGTCCTGGCCGATGAAGATGGGCCCGGCCTGCACGCCGACCATGAGCGACAGCCACGTGCCGCCCGGCAGCGTCAGGTCCTGCAGCCCGTTCAACGCGTTGTAGACGAGCTCGGCGTCGGCTTCCGCGACGCTGACGTCGGTGGACGGGCCGCGCAGCCGGAACTGGATGCGCGGCTCGTCATAGTTGTCCGCCAGCCGCGATTCCGGGCCGCCGTAGCGGGCGACCACGAAGCACCGGTCCGGGTTCCCGGGCATGCGCGCGACGAACCCGGGACCCAGGGCCAGTCCGAGGACGGCGGGCAGCTGCTGGAACTCCTGCAGAAGCGTCGTCATCGGAGGCTCCGCCGGATCTGGGCGGCGACCAGCGCCAGCATGGTTTGCGCCTCGTTGGTCAGCGGCTGCTCCAGGTATTTGGCCTGCCGGCCTTCATCGTGCTTCCACGTAAGTTCTTCGTGCTGGCGGACGGCGTACGGCGTCGAATAGGAGACGGCGGCCTTGAGGGCGCCCTCGTCCACGGACACGGTGCCGGACCGTTCGAGGGTGCCCTCTTCGATCGGCACCAGGGTGCGCGACACCTGCAGAAGGTGTTCGGCGGCCAGCTTCAACCCTTTGACGGCGCCGGCGCGCTGCCGTGCGCGGAGCTGGCCGGTGTTGAGCTTCAGCCGGGCTCTGGTCACTGGAGCGCCACCTCCAGATGGTCGGGGACTGGGAGGCCGCCGCCGTCGCGGCGTAGCGCGGCCAGGACCTGTGCAGCACGCCCGTTGAAGGTGACGCGGGAGCCGGGCGGGCAGACGGTGTCGAGCGGCATGTATATGACCGTCCTCGCCACGACCTCCGCGCCCTCGTTGTCGAGGATCTTCTGCAGCCGGTCGTCGACGAAGCAGGCCACGGTGACGGCGTCGCCGTACTCCGGCCCTACCGGGCCTTCACCCTCCCACGGTTCTATCTGGACGGTGTGGCGGTACAGCCAGGCCGGGATGCTACCCATCCGCGGCCGCCGGGCACACCGGGTGCGTGTGGGGTTCCATGCCGGTGAGTCCGGCCTGCTGGAGGATGTCCCACGCTTGTGGTGCGAGGCGGGCGGCGGCCGAGCCTCCACCACCCGCCCCAGTCGATGCGCCCCGTCTGGCGAGGCGTACGGAGCCGATCTGCACGTCATCCCACCGGCCGGACACGCCGGTTCCGGTCTCGCCCTCTTCGGCCCAGGCGGCGGCCTGCTCGCAGGTGGCGTCCCGCAGGGCGACGATGTGTGCGGCCTCGGTGGGCAGCCCGTTCTCATCCACCGGGTAGACGGCGGACAGGAGGGCCTGGTCAACCAGGCGTGAGGCGCGGGTGAGCAGCAGCTCCACGTTGGCCGGCGCCGGGCTGACGTAGTCGGGTACGAGGTCGGCTTCGGTCGCGTACGCCATCAGTGCACCTCCTGGTAGGTGGGTGCGGGGCGGGCAGCGCACCCTCACGAACACCGGCCCGCCCGCACGCTCATGGCTAGTCGAGGACAGCGATCGTCACGTTCGTGGGCGTGGTGCCCGCGAAGTCGACCCACACCGACCCGTCCGCCTGCCGATAGCTGGGGTCGAACGGCCCGTACAGCTTGTGGCCGGCGGCCGGGATGCTGTTCCCGGCCAGGTCGCCCACCGGCAGCGCGGACCGGCCGACGGTGGACGGGTTGACGAAGGTGGGGACCAGCGCGGCGTCGTCGCCGTTGAGGATCCACACCTTCCGGTTGGCCGCCCACGGGAAGCTGTTGCCGTCCGTGGTGTTGGCGGTGACGTCGACCGCGGTCAGGTCGATGCCCGCCTCGGATGAGGCCACCGCGGTGAGAGCAGTACGCGCCATGGGTTCCGCCCCCTCAGCTCACGACGGCGAGCGGGCACTTGGCCACGCCCGTCTGCGTGCCGGTGGTGGCCGGGGCCACGTCGCCGGTCGCGCTGCCGAAGGTGAAGCCGAGCGCCTTCGACCCGGTGTGCACGGCCGCGGTGGCGGCGACGATCGGCGCGTTCCCGATCAGCGTCTGCACCGTGGCCGCGGTGGTGGAGGTGGCGACGATGTACCAGCCGTCCACCGTGATCGTCTTCGGCGCGGTGAGGGCCAGCTTGCGGGCGGTGTTGGCCGCCCACGCCGTCGCGCCCTGGGCGGCCGACTGCGCCAGGAGTGCGCCGTCGGGGTCGTACAGGGCGTGCCAGCCGGCCGTCCCGGTGGCGAGGGCGGTGTTGCCGGCCACGAACGAAATGTTGGTGACGACGTCGCCCTTGCGCAGCCAGATGCGGGTGCCGATGGCGACGCCGGTCGCGGTCGCGGCCAGGTCGCTGGTGCACGCCCAGACGGGGATGTTGGAGCGGACGAACGAGCCCTGCGAGACGCCGGGGAGGGCGTTGAACGGCAGGTCGAATGCGGCGGCGTCAGCCAGAACGCCTTCGTAGTAGCGGCCGAGCACGGTCACGACTGGTCGCCCTCCTTCTTGGTGTCGTCGCCCTGCTTCTGCTCGGGCTCCTTGACGGGGGTCTGCTTGGCCGGGGCGCGCCTCTTCGGCTTCTCCTCCGGCTCGGACAGCGGCCGGCCGAGCTCGTCCGTCTCCGTGACGGTGTAACCGGGCCGCCGCTGAGCGAACTGGACGGCGGAGCGGCCAGCCTGAACGAGCGGGTAGTCGGCAGGGCAGTCACCGTGCTCGTCACGCTCGTCGTCGAAGGAGACTCGGGCGCGGCCGTCGGCGAACGACATGGCGGCGCCAACCTTGCCCGTGAAGTCGTCGCGCGGCGCGCTGATCTCGAAATACCTGAGCTTTGCCATGGTCGAGTTCTCCTACTTGACCTTGATGTTGCGGAAGACGCCGCACGAGCGGGCGTGCTTGAGCACCAGCGTGGCCGGGCCCATCTCCAGCTCGCCGGTCTTGACCGCGCCGGAGGTCTCCCAGTCCGGGTCCCACGTCCGCATCAGTGGACGGCCCGCCACGGAAGCGCCGTGCAGGGCGTCCATCCCGAAGCGCACCGCGTACAGGTCGGTCAGGTTGGTGATGTTGCCGCCACCACCGCCACCGTCCGGGTCGCGGGTCTCGACCGGGATCACGTAACTGTTGCCGGTGAAGTCGTCGTTCTTCGTGCCGAGATCGACCAGGACGGCATTGCCGTACCGCTCGATGGTGCGGCCGAGGTCGTCGGACTCCTTCGTGTACAGGCCGGCCCGCTTGGCGATCGCCTTGATGCGGGTGAGCAGCAGCCGGTTGCCGAGCAGTGCGGTCGGCTGGTCGTTCATCAGGCTGAGGAACTCGTCCAGCTGGTCGGAGACGGTGATCGACTTTTCGGCGGTGTCGACGGTGGCCGCGGACCAGTCGGTGTAGTAGGTGGTGGTGTTTTGGTAGTGCTCGGTGACGCTGCCGGTGAGGGCGACGTCGAGGCCGTCGAAGCCGAGGGCGTTGCTCGCGTGGTCGCCGTTGACGAGCTGGTCGGCGAACGTCACCTGGCAGCCCTTGATCAGCTCCGAGGTTTGGAACGCCATCTCGTCCGTGCGGGCCTCGCCCAGGTGGGCGAGCAGCCGGTCCAGGTTGTAGGCGCCGCCGAACGGATACAGGCTCGACGTGATCTGAGTGCGGGCCGCCTGGGCGGGCGTGTATTCGGTGTTGTAGGCGCGGAAGGCGCCGCCGCGGGTCTGGGTGAGGCGAGAGTAGGTGTAGGCGACCGTGCCACCACCCGTGGGGTTCGCGGTGTTGTCGAACGTGATCTGGTCCAGCAGCCACGACGTACGCCGGGTTTCGTCGATCACCGCGTAATCGACATCGCTGCTGGCGTTGCGCATGGCGTCCGCCAGGGTGATGGCCATTTTCCACTCTCCGTGATGGTTGCTACTTCAGTGCGCGGGCATATGCCTCGCGGAGGTTCTTGGGTCGTTCCTGCGTGCCAGCGGAGCCGTTGCCGCCGCCGAAGTCGCCGCCGGACCGGCCGGGGCCGCCCGTGGGGGCGAGCTTGGCCAGCTTGGCGATCGCCTTCTTGATCTCCGCCTCGTCGACGTCGCCCTGGTCGTCCACGAATCGGGTGGTGTCGATCAGGTCGAGCGCCTCGCCCAGGTCGAGGCCCTTCGCTGCGACTGCGGCTTTGAACTCGGCGGCGGCCAGTCTGGCGCCGAACGTCTTGGCGGCCTCGGTGGCGCCTGCGGTCTTGGCCGCGGCGACCGCCTTCTCGGTTTCGGTCATCTGGGACGCCTTGAGCTTCTCCAGCTCCTCGGCGGCCTTGCTGTTGTCCTTGGCGCGCTTCTCCCACTGGCGGGCCATCGCCTTCCAGTCGGTCTCCTGTGCAGGAGGTTCGGCCGGCGGGTCAGCAGGCGGTGCGGGCGGGTCGGCGGGCGGCGGCGTGCCGCCCTCGGGGGCGCCTTCGGAGCCGCCTGCGATGAGGCGGATGGGGCGGCCGTTCCGCCGGTAGCCGATGATGGCGCCCGGCGTCGTGATGGTGGTGTGCATGGTGGACTCCCGTGCGGGATTGGTGAGGTTGGCCCGTGCGGGCCTGGACCGCCACGGTGTGGCGGAAGACTGTTCAGCGGGCGCGGCCGACCTGCTCGCGATAGCGGAGCCGCTTGAGGCCGTGCTCGTCGATGTGGGCCCTGAGGGCGGCCTGCCAGTAGCGAACCTTCGCGTCCGCCTTCCGCTTCGCCACGAGGTCGAGGGCGCCGACCGAGCGGAGTTTCCAACGCCTGATGTGGCGTTCGATCGCCCGCTGCCGCTGCTTCGCCTCGTACCCCTCAGGGTTGGAGACGGCGTTGTCGACCTTGGTCACGCCGGGCAGGAACAGCGACGTGGAGTGCGTGCAGTTCGGGTGGAACAGGCCGGCCGCGCGCGCCGTCTCGATCGGCACCACGTTCACCGCGACGATCCGGTCGTCGACGATCTCGTCTTCGCGGAGGACGCGGCCGGCTTGTCCGGTGAGGGAGAGGACGCGGCGTTCCCACGGGCGGCACAGCTCGCATTCGCGCGGGCTGTCGGAGACGATGACGAGGTCTTCGCCGGCGTCGGTGAGGCGGTCCATGTGGCCTTGCCGCATGGCCTGGTGGGTGCCGGTGCGTACGGCCATCTCGACGTAGGAGGCGAGCTCCCAGCGTCGTCCGGCGGTGTCCTGGAAGCCGGTCACCCCGCGGTCGAGCAGCTGCTCCCATGCGTGCTGGGCGGCCTGACGCCTGGTTTGCACGCCGAGCAGCACTTCAGGCAGGGCGGCGCGGGCGACGACGTCGCGGTAGGAGTCGAGCGTCCACCGCAGGATCTGCGTATGCGTCGACCTGAGGGTGAGGGCGAGCTCGCGGGCGAGACGCACGAGGGCGCCGATGCCGGGCAGCGCCTCGAACGCGCGCGCCAGGTCGGGGAGCGGGGCTTCGGCCTGGATGTGGAGCTCGCGCAACGCCTGCTGGCCGCCGCGCTGGGCGGCGAGGGCGATCGCCTGGCGGACGCGGTCGTCGGAGTCTTGGCCCAGCTTGGCCAGGATGCGTTGCGTGCGGGTACGGAGCTCGGTGAGTTGCTGCAGCTTGGCCTGGGCCCAGTCGGGCGAGTCGAGGCCGGCCTGCAGCCGTACCGAGATGTCGCGGGCCAGGCGCTGCTCAACCCCTGTGTAGAGGTCGAGCAGCGCGGTGACGAGGTCGTCGACGGTGGGGGCGGCCATGGCCACCTCCCAGGCGGGCTACTCGGGACGCCATTCCTCGCGGTAGTCCGTGTGGTCGTCGTACGGCAGGGCGAGCAGGCTCAGGGTGGTACACGGTGAGCGATACACGCAGGCGGGGCACTCTGCGCCCTCGAAGACGGGCTCGTGCTCAGCGAGGATCAGCCGCTTGGCGTCGACCTCGCGCAGTACGCGGGCCGGGTCGTGGCGGGCCATGTGGTCAACAAGACCGGGCTTGAGCGGATGGTTATGCCCGTACACGAGCACATGGCCATTCACAGTGCGAAGCGCATTGCCGCTCTCATCCGCAGTCCACTGCCCATCCCATGGCTCGCTGCGATCATCCACAGCGCGAGCCAGGGCAGCATCCTCACTCAAGCGAGCATTCAGAAACGCAACCAGGTCATGCATGCCGTCCATCATCCCTCACGGCGCGGCGGCCCATCCTGCTTCTTCGCCTCCGGGTTCTCGGGGTCGACCGGCTCCCCGTCGTCGCCGATCATTTCGCCGGGCAGGCCGAACGGGTCCTCCATCGGGTCCGGCCGGGCGTCGGCGATGGCGTCGACTTCGGCCTGCACCTGCTCCTCATCCCAGTCCGGATGCAAGAGGCGCACCAGGGTTTCGTCGCTGGCGGCTTCGGCGCGCCGCATGAGCTCGGCCGTCTGCGCCAGCTGCATGATGTCCGGCGAGACGCTGTCGCCGAACGTGACGGTGGGCAGCTCGGGTGTGACGCTGCCGTCGAAGCCCAGCGACGCTTCGAGCTGCAGCAGGGTTTCGATGGCCTGGGCCAGCTCCGGCGCGGTGTACAGCGCCTTCCTGCCTCGGGTGACCAGCGAGCGGCGTTCCTTCGCAGAGACCTCGGTGGCGGTGACCGCGACGTCACCGGACAGGCCGAAGGACTGGGCCGAATATCCGGTCGCCCTCAAGATGCTGGCCATGATCTCGGTGGACGTGTCGCGGTGCTCGACCACACGGATGGCGAACTGCTGGGCGCTGATCTCCATCCTCTGGTCGCCGGCCAGCATGTCGAGCGACTCGTACAGCTCCCTGTCCGGGTCGAAGAACGATCCCTGGCCTTTGCCGTTGGACTGCAGGTAGCTCGACGGGACGATCAGGCGCGCTTTCGCGAGCCGGATGTCGCGCATCCACGACGTCCACGTCTCATCCAGCGAGTCCATCAGGCCAAGCACCGGCCCGTCGAAATCACTCCTGCCCAGATTCGCCCCGGCGGGGAAGTTTCTCCACAGCCTGTTCGGCCGCATGTTGGGCACGTATTGGGCGGTGCACCGGGTGAGGCCGGTCGGAATGCTGGCCTGCATGCCCTTCGTTTCGGGGTGGGCGGTCAACGGCAGCGGGTCGCCGAGGTCGCCGGGCTTGCCCCGGTACAGCCCGTTCAAGATGACGCCCGGCTCGTGCCGTTCGAGATGCCACAGGCATGTGTCGTCGTCCGGCATGTCGAGGATGCGCCAGAAGGTGACGGCCCACAGCCGCCCCCACCGCCATTCGGGTACGGCGGCGTCGGCGTGCACCGAATTCAACCACGGCCGTTCGGCCACCTCACGGTCCCACACGGTGCGCAGGTAGTAGCCGCCCAGAGCCGCGCCGACCTCCGACCCTTCCAGGAGGGTGGCTTGGAGGGAGGGCAGGAGTTCGTCGATGCGGTCCTGCGTGGCCTGGTTCTCGCACGTGATCGACGGCGGCTCCGAGAACAGCAGATCCGACGACATGGTGGCGATGTCGGACGCGATAGGGACGTGCAGTTTGGTGCGCTTCTCGCCGGCCGGGACGGGTGCGCCCCAGAACATGCGGGAGAGGGTGCCGACCACGCCGCCCCGGTACTGGCTCGGCCGGTTGGCGGGGGCGGTGCCGCGGCTGTCGCCGTAGAGGGCGGCCAGCTGGTCGGCGTCGCCCCGATACCAGGTGTCGAGGGTGTTGTAGTGCTGTTGGATGGGGGCGTGGTGGCGGGGCGGCCAGGTGCCGCCGCTCGGCAGCGGCATAAGGACGCTCCTCTCAGAGCTCGTTGCGGTGCAGTGTCGTGAGGTGGATCCCCCACGCGGTCAGGGCGTCGTTGATCGAGTCGCCGAAGCACCTCACGCCGCACCGGCAGGTCATGATCGGGGTGGCGTCGCTGAACGCGAGCGAGCCACTCACACTTCCGCTGGCCTGCTTCCGCTGTTCATTCGCCCTCATGATCTTGTCGATCCCGAACTCGTAATGTTCGCCGGGCTCGTGCTCGATGGTCAGCGCGCGCAGGCGCTCGTACTTCTCGTCGGTGGTGTGACCGTCCCAGACCGGGCCTGCGTCGACCTCCAACATGGGGACGTGCGGGAACAGGTCGAGGTCGTCGGGCGCGACGTGCCAGGACATCTGGCCATGCGGAGTGGTGATGTAGATGACGGGCCAGTCCGGCTCGTCCGGGTCGCTGTAGGCGATGGCGGCCGGGAACTTGGTGGCGAGGTAGGCCACCAGGTGCGCACGCTCGCGGTAGATGCCGATCTCCGGCTGCTTGGGCACGTAGCCCATGGCCAACGCCACATGTTCGGCGATCTGCTTGGGGTCGACGTCCTTGACCGCGTCGGGGTTGAGTCGGAGGGCTTTCATGTAGATCTCCACAGGCTCGGTTGTGGGTTACTCGTGGGTAACGGAACAGAATGCTGATTCTGTCCGGTCTGCGTCTGGCGTTCTCGCAGGTCACAGCGTTGTGTCGCGAACGCGTCTCACAACGGCGAGAAATCGTGCCCGATTGGTCCGTTTATGCAGCGTCATGCAGCCCGTTTATGCAGCCTTCGACGGCGCCGCGAGCTGGCCGTGCCAGATGTTGCGCGTGGTCCGGATCCCGTACCTGAGCGCGTCACACCCGTGGTCGGCGATCTTGAGCGGCTTGTCCTCGCCCTTCTCGCTGGCGTCGGGGTCCCAGGCGTAGCCGGGAATCTCCTTGATCAGCTCCCTGCACCCGGCGTGTACGAGGAGCCGGCCGGTGGCGAACAGGGAGCCGACGTCGCGGATGCCGTCAACGACTTCGTTGTCGGCCAGGGTCGAGCTGATGCCGTCACGGTGCAGCTGCACCCGGTACGACTTCGCGCTGGGGTCGACGATCCAGTACTGCGGTGTGACGCCGAGGCCGGCGGCCCAGGCGCGCACCCGCTCGGAGTATTCGACATCCGTCAACGCGGCGCGCTGCTTCTTGCTGTCCCACCGCCACTCATGCCCGACGTACAGGCGGCCATCATGGCCCAGGCCGATCAGCAGAGCATGGAACGGGTTCGTCGTCCCGTAGTCGGCGGCCAGGCACAGCCACCGGTCGATGGCGGGCAGCACGCTGACGACGTGCCGGGCCGGATCCCACGACTCGTACACGACGCCTTCGGCGAGGCACCATTCGCCGAGGATGAGCCGCCGATACCAGAGGCCGGTGAACTCGGCGGAGACGTCGGCGATGTACTCGGGCGTCAGGTTGGGGTTGTCGGCCAGCTTGAACGAGAACCGGTGCAGGTTGAGTGCGTCGCCGGCGTCGCTCCGGTGGAGTTGGCCGTCGATGTCGAGATGCAGCCTCGCGCGGTCGAGGTACCCGGTTTTGAGCCAGTGCTGTGGCCCGTCCGGGTTGGTGGTGGCCAGCAGCTGGGCGCCGGGAATGGACAGCCGGGTCAACAGCATGACCCAGAAGCTCTCCGGGATGGTGCTGGCCTCATCGACGTACGCGCCGACCAGGGACAGGCCGCGGATCTTGTCCTCGCTGCCCTCGTTGTAGGCGCCCGCCACGTAGACGAGGCGGCCGAGCAGATGCAGCTCTCCGGCGCCAGCCACGAACTTGCACCGCTTCTCCCCCAACATCTCGACCAGGGGGTCGATGATGTTCCGCTTGAGCGTTCGTTCCGTCTTGCCGACCATGAGGAGGGGGCCGGCCGGGGCGGTGCGCACGAACTTGAGCCACTTCATCAGGCTCGAAATGGTCTTGGAGGATCGTACGGAGCCGTCCCACACGTTGAGGCGCGCGGTCGCCAACTGCACGCTGTCGCGCTGCTTGCCGACCAAGGGGGTGACGTTCACAGGCCCGTCATCTCCGTCAGCCACGCGTCCACCGCGGCGTGCGACTCGCCGCTGTTGTCGTGCTTCTCGATCACGATGTGCTTATCGATCGCGACCGCGGCCGCCGTCATCAGGTTGCGCAGATCGGACACGGGCGGCCGAGGCAGCGTCTTCTCGTTGTACGTGTTGTCCTTGCCGCCGAAATTCCAGGCGAGGTGCTCCCGGTCCATCTGGTCGAGAAACTCGTTGGCCTTCACCAGCAGCCGGCGCGACGTGGCGGCGCGCAGGGCGGCGTTGTCCGCTCGTGCCGCTTCTGTCGCGTTCTTCGTCTTGGACCGGTCGAAGGTGCGTGCGTTCGCGGCGGCGATCCGGCTTACCGTGCTGGCGCTGACGCCGTGTTCGCGGGCCGCCTCGTTGCGGCTTTTGCCTGCGTCGATGCTGGCGAGGATGGCAGCGATCGTGTGTTCGTCGAGAGCCTTACCTTGGGGCACACACGCTCACCCCCGAACAACAAGAAAGCCCCGCACGCTGGCGGGGCTGATTCTGGGCATGCAGTTGCAGGACTCATTATCCACAGGCTGTTGACGTGCGTCAACGCGGCCGATCATCGAGCTTCGCCTGCCACTTCTCGTTGAGCTTCGGTGCGGATGCGAGACGCGATGTTGGCGGTTTGTCCTGGCGCCACGCCCTGAACGCTTTCAAGGCGATGCTGGGCCAAAGTGCCAGCGCGAGCAGGGTCTGCAGCGTGGATGCGTGGCGGCGGCCGTATGTCTGGATGCGCCACCATGCCCATGATCGCGCTCGGTGCAGTGGACGGACGCGCCCGAGCGCATACCCCGTGACCAGTGCGGCAATGAGCGTGATGGCAATGGTCATGATGCGATCGCCTCCCGGGCGCGCGCCGCCCGCTCGTGTTCGGGCATGACGTGCTTGGCGAGCTTGGGCCACATGGTGATGGGCCAGCAGGGTTGCCCCCACAGCCAGGTGCCGACCTGGTCGGCGGGCGGGTTGCAGTTCACCCCGTAGCACATGATGGCGACCTGGTCGTTGGGCAGCACCTCCACCCGCCACGTGTACGCCCCGCCCACCGGCATGTCACCGGTCCGTCCCGAGCACCACGGGCACACGGCCTTCACAACCTGCCCGGTGTAGAACATGGCGAGGGCGCGACCGACCTGCTCGTACATGCGGTAGACGCGCTCGCCGGCGTGCTCGAACCACGGGCCGGGCTCGCCCAGGTCGTCGTGCTCGTCGACCAGGCAGGCCCGGATGGTGCGCAGGTACGGCCTGGCGTCGAGGTCGCCCAGGCCAGGCGGGCACGGGGCAGGGCAGAGGGACGGCTCGCTGAGCTCGTACGCGAGGTCGTCGGCCTGCACGAGCACATCCAACGCGGTCTGGAGAATGTTGATGTCGAGCGGGGCCGGCGACACGCTTAGGCCCAGCTCGGTACGGAAGTAGACGTCCATGGCGGCCTGGGCGTCCCGCAGCTCCCGCCCTGCGGCGTCGAGCTCGCGCGTCTGCCGGGGCGGCCGGGTCGCCATCGGCAGACGCGCCTCGACCAAATCGGGCCAGTATTCGATAAGCCAATCCAGTGTTTCCAGCGTGCCATTGCTCACAGGGCCCTCCTCAGAATGGCGGCGTATCGGGCGTGGACACGTTGAACGGAATTACGAGTTCGACCGGCTGTGCCGGGGGTGGCGGAAAGTGCGGGCCGGGCGGGCACCGGTGCTCTTGGACGACTTTCCATTTGCGTTCGCCTCGGATACGGAACACGGTTCGATGCCACACGAACGGCTTTCTCGGCAGTCCGAGGGGTTGCACGTCGTACGTCATCCGCCCGGCGAGGATGGCGTCGAGCTCCTGGCGCAGGTCGAGCGGGGCGGGGTCGACCCGAACCCAGCAGCCTTCGGAGTAGCCGCTCAAGATCAACGCTCCGCAGCGGCGGCAGTTGGTCATCGACACCGGCGTAGACAAGATCATTTCGCCGCCTGTGACAGATGACAGATTTTCGCTCGTTCCCCGCCATTGCGCGGGCGCGTCACATGCGCGCGTATACGTACGCACGTAAGGGCGGGAATGCGGGAAAATCTGTCATCCGTCACGATCTTGATCGGAGATAGTGCATCCTCGCAGGCCAGGGTGTGCGGGCGGGCCGATGACGGATCCGTCATGAATCTGTCATCGCGAATCGTGTGAAGTGTGTTCACCATCCTTGCCCGCCGATCTTGCCGTCGTCGTCGGGTCGGGAGAAGCGCGGCTGTGACGGATCCGCGTTGGCGGTGACAGATCCGTCATGATCTTGTTCGGGGGTGAGGAGGGTGATGCGCGTGTAGAAGCGGGCCGTCGAAGAGCGGGAGTCGCCAACCCCGTGCCGCCGGGTGAGCTCCATGGTCAACTTCTTCGGGGAGACGGGCGTCTCCCCCTCCTCGAAGCACCACCTCTCGTACGCCTCCCGGAACTTGGACACGTTGATCTGCACCTGATCCGAGGCGGCCTTATGGCAGCACGCGTCCACGAACCGGGCAACGGTGTCCTGGTCGGCGGCGTAATGGTCGGTGGCCACGGTGACGCTGTCAGGCTCCTGCAGCCCGCCCTGCGCGTAGGCGGCGGCCCCGGCGACTATCCAGGCGAGCAGGGCCGGGCCGTGCTCGTTGGCCAGGATCCCTTGCAGGTCGTCCACCATCTTTTCGACCGGCACCTCATGCTCGAACGGGATCAGGCGCAGCCGCCGCCAGAACGCCCGCCCGCCGGCGCGCACGCTCGGCTGGTGGTTGCCCATCAACCAAAGTTTGTGGGACGGCGTGAAAGTGAAATGGTCCTGCCGCATAAAACGGGCCGTTAGCGTGTCGCCGCCCGTCAGCTGTTTCACTTTCACTTCATCAAAACGGTCATCGTCGGCCACTTCGGAGCAGACAACCATTCTCATACCAGCGAGGCGCGCAATCTCGGTTTCGTGTTGAATACTCGCTTTGGCCATGAGGAAGCCGGACGGCGCGGTGGTGGCGTAATCGCCAAGCACCGCGACCAGGCTTTCCAGGAAGACGCCTTTCCCGTTGCCGCCGGAGCCGACACAGAACGGCAGCACATGCTTGGCGACGCTGCCGGTGGCTGAGTATCCGATCAGGCGTTGCAGGTAGCTCACCAGCTGGGTGTCGGCGCCGAACGTGTCGGCCAGGAACTCGTCCCAGCGCGCCATGTCCGCGTCCGGGTCGGGCGAGCATGCGGTGACTTTGGTGTGCAGCATGCCGGCGTCGGAGGGCCCCAGCGTGCCGGTGCGCAGGTCGACGATTCCGGCCGGTGTGTTCAACTGCCACGGCTGGTTGTCGAGGTCGTCGACGGCGACCACGATCCGCGTGTCCGTCTGCGCTTGGGCGAGCATCGCCGTCGTCCCCGGGCTCGAGAGTGCTTTCCGTTTGTGGGCGACTGCCGGCTTGTCCGCCTCTGCCAGGCCGCGGGCGACCCGCTTCCCGTACTCGCGCACGAGGCCGCCACCCATCGGCTGCCACTCCCAGCGCACCCCCGTCCACGCCAGCCACCTGCCGCGTTCGGGGCAGAACCTGATCACATCGCCGAACCGGTCCACGAGGGCGAGCGCGTTACCGTCATCCGACTGCGCGTACGTCCGCTCCTCCACCACGGCGAGCGGTGGCGGCCCGTCAGGGTGCAGCTGCACGACCGGGGCGAGATTCCCGTGCAGCGGCGGCGGCGCGGGCGCGGGTGCGGCGACGGTCCGTTCGGCGCGCACCCCGTACCCGGCGGCAGACAGTGCGGTGGCGGCGGCGGAGTGGTCGCCGCGGTAGTCGGTGTGGGCGAGCGCCCCGAACTTGTCGTACGGCCTCTCAGCCTCGAACTCGGTGGAGGTGGAGAACACGTACAGGTTGTCGGCGTCGTTGCGGCCGGTGGTGGCCGAGAAGCCGGTCGACTTGCCGGGCCGCCGCCAGTAGACGGTGCTGCCGCTCGCCCACACGCGTGTCCAGCCGCGCGGCACCAGAATCTCGTCCCACGTGGTGCGCGCGTTGTAGTCGTCCCCCGGCGACACGCCGTCCTCGTTGTCGTAGGCGGGTGCGGGCTGGCTGAACAGGGTCGACGCGGGACGTGTGGGGCTCTCCCCCCGGGGCCCCGCGTCCAGCATCCGGTCGAAGACGGCGGCCAGGTGGTGGAGGAGATCCCGCTCCCCCGGCGTGATGGTGGGGATCGTGCCGGGTCCGCCGGCAACCATTTCCCACGCGCCACCATCCGGGTGGGTGCGGCCGCCGGACGGCGCGACGACAACGAACCCGCCCTCCCCGCGGGTTTCGATGAGAACCTTCACCTTGTCGTCGGGACTCTCGGCCAGCTCCTCGACGGTGGCGGGGCGGCGGGCAAGCTTCGTATTCCCGGCCACCTCGCCGTCGACCCGGTACAGGAGATGGATGCCGCCGGACGGGGTCTTCTCCATATATCCGGTGGTGACGCGCTGCCACAGGTCGGCGAGCCCGGACGCGGCGGCCAGCTCGGCCACATCGCGTGCGACACCCTCGACGATGGCGCGGCCCTCGAATTCGAGCATCTCCAGCTGGCCGGACACCTGCCCGCAGACGACGCCGAGCCCGTCATATCGGCCGCCGCTGAACCAGTCCTCAACCTGCTGCCAGGGCGGCCGGGTGGCCTGGAAGACCTTCCAGGAGGGGCTGTCCGGCCAGGGCTGCTTGGTGCCGGTGGCGGCGGCCGGGATGACGCACAATCCGGCGTCGTGGAGCTGGAGGGCCGCCTGGAGGAGCTGGTTGTTCAAGTGGGCCCCGCTCTCGTTCATGTGACCAACTGGTTAAAGGGGTGCGGCCCCGACAGGTCCGCGAGAGCCTGTCGGGGCCGGTCTAGGGCCGTCCGGTTAGTGGACGGCGGGCGCGGGCGGCGGCACCTGCATGCCGAGCGCGGCAGCGGCGGCGGCCGCCTCGGGCGAGTTCGCCATCGGGGCCGTCGGGATGGGGGCGGGCGCGGCCTGAGGGGTGGCCCACTGGGGGGGCGCCTGGGGGACGCCGGGCGCCTGCGGGATGGGGGCGGCTACCGGCGCAGGCACACCCGCACCGACCCCGGCGGGAACCGGAAAGGCGGCGGGCGCGGCCTGCGGGAGGGGGGCCACCGGAGCCTGCGGCACCTGCGGGACGGGCGCGGCGGGCTGCTGCAGCGCGGGCGCGGTCTGGAACGGGTTGCCGCCGACCGAGGTCAGCCACTGGGTGGCCCAGTCGGCGTCGTTCTGGTCGAACGGGTTGAGGATGTACGGCGGGTCCTGGCCCGGCTTGGCGACGCCCTGCCCGAGGCGGGCGAGCACCGGGTCCTTGCCGACCTCGTTGCGCAGCGAGCCGATGAGCGGCTTCTGGAAGAACAGGACGCCCGGCTCCACGCGGGGCCCGTTCTGGTCGGTGAGGACGACCACGTCGGCGCTGATCGCGTCGGACGGGCCGTACTGGGTGACGATGCCGGTGCGGAGTTCGCGGACGTAGATGAGGAGGAGGTGGCCGACGTGGTCCTTGGCCTTGAAGTTGGATCCGGCGGTGGGCTGCTGAAACATGGTGATCCTTTCGAGGAATCCGAGGTGATCCGGTTCGTTGTGATCCGTGTTGAAGACGATACAAGACGACGCATGATGGCGCAAGACGACGCATCGACGGGTTTTTGAGAGGGTCAGAAGGCGCCAGGGCAGCCCTTCGACGCGTCCTTGCTGCCGGGCGCGAACCACGGACAAAACGTGCAGAACGCGTCGGAGGTCGGGAACGCGCCGAACGCGTTCGGGTTGACGCCCGGGTCGAAGTCGGGCACGTGCAGCAGGGTGAGCACGTTGTCGAGGCGCTCCAGCGCGGCCAAGGCCACATTCCGGTCGTACGGCTCGCACCACACGTGCAAGCCGTCGATCCTGCCGCCGCGCGGCAGAAACACCACAGACACGTCGTTGACGTGCTCGCCGGCGTTCTCCTGGCCCAACCCGTACAGGTGGGCTTGGATGCGGTACTGCTCGCCCGGCCCGTCCTTCCGATACTTCTTCAACCGGTCCTCACCGACGCACTTCCAGTCGATGTTGCAGCCGGTGGATCGGTCGAACAGGTCGGCGTTGCCGTAGATGTTGCCGCGGATGTGGAGGCGGCGCTCGATCACGTAGCGTTCCACGCCGAGCCGCTCGTTCTCGGCCTTGTAGGTGTCTTCCATCCAGGCGTGGACGGCGGTGCCGATGATGGACGCCCACGGATCCCCGTCCTTGTTCACCTCCGGCCAGTCGCACAGCTTGTAGGCGAGGCGGCGCACGCAGGGGGTGCCGATCTCGGACGGGCCGATCGTCCGCTGCAGGGAGCGGGGCGCGTTCTGGCCGGCCTGCTTGACCGTCTGCACCACGTTGGTGGCGATCGACGCCGCCAGCCCGGACAGCGTCGGAGTGGCCCAACCCGCATCCGGCTGGCTGAAGGCGATGGTCATGATCCATCCTTCGCTGCACGGCGGCGAGGGCAGAACGCGTATTCGCGATCGCCGGGAGGGGGGCATGTGCCGACCTTCGACCTGACCGAGTCGGTACACACGCACTTGGCGGCGTATTCGTCGGCATCCGCAAGGGCATGCAGGGTGTTGCGAGCAACGACGGCGGCCTGCCCGATGAAGGGGGCGCCGGCGTCGTGCATGGTGCGGCCAATGTTCTGGAGCAGGTCGGCCAAGCCGCTGTCGTCTTGGCGCGCGCGGAGTGCGAAGGCCGCTTCCTCGCAGGCCTCGTGCGGCGTCATCCGCTGAATCTCCTCGTTCACTGGTCTCCTTCGTGGGCTTGGTCGTAGGCGGCTTCAACATGCTTGGGGATGCGGCCGCTCTTCGGGCAGTCGAGGCCCTGCGAGGCGGCCCACGCCCTGATCCCGGTCCGCCTCTTCTTCGCCTCGGCCGGCCGCACCCCGGACACGTCGGGCGCCTTCCGGCCGCCGGTCAGCTGCCGGTGCCGGGCCTGCAACGCCTGCAACTCCCGCTGCAGCCGCGCCACCTGCTCGGCCACCAGGGCCGCCTCCCGCGCGTTGACGAGGCGGTCGCTGATGTCTTTCAGGGCGGCGCGGACGGTGGCGGCCAGCTTGCGCAGCGCCGGGTCGGCGGACGCCTCCGCGCGCGCTACGAGCTCGAACGGGAGATGCGTGTCGGCGAGCTCCGCTATGTCGACCGACAGGGTGACGGGGCCGCCGTCGGGGTCGTACACGCGGTCGGTGGCCGTGTTGAGCAGCCAGCCCTTCTGCGCCCTGGCGAGGGTGACGACCCGGTCGCGCGGCCACGACGTGCCGTCGGCCACCTCCCGGGTCGTCTTCCCCGCCGCCAACAACTTGAGCACCCGGGCGGCGTCCGGTGTCATTCGTCGCCCGCCAGCGCGGCCCGGGCCGTCACCAGGTTGAGGGCCAGCATCTCCAGGACCTCGCCGTAGACGGCCTGGAGGCTCTCGTAGTCGGACGCGTTCACGTCCCTGTACGTCTTCACCAGGTCGTCCTCGACGTCGCCCCACGCGGGCAGGGTGAGCGCCCGAACGAGGACGCCGTCGAACCGCTCCCGCTCGGCGGCGAGGTGGTCGCCGACGATCTGCATGGCGCGTCCGGCGCGCATCCAGCAGTACGGGCACGGCTCCCGGCGCTCGACGCTCTCGTGCATGTGCATGGACTCGTTGGCGTGCTGGTATTCGGCGATGGCCCTGACGAGCTGCTCGTGGCCGGGGCCTGCCATCTTCTCGGCGATCTTGCGGTAGTCGGTCACTTCCATCTCCCGAGAAAGTTGAAGGGCCGGGATGCCTTCTTGGGCGTGTAGTACTTGGCGTAGATGTCGGGGTGGTCCTTCTTGAGGCTCTTGCCGTCGAGCTGGCCGCCCGGCGCGGACTCCTTGTACGAGCAGGCGGGCTGCCCGGCGACGGTGGGCTCGTCGACGCCGTGCTCGACACACCAGTCTTTGATCTTCTGCTGGGCGGCGTCCTTCACCCGCTTCCAGTCGGCTTCGTTCTGGGCGGCCTGCTTGGCGTAGTCGAGCCAGCCGACCAGCTCGGCCGGCAGGTCCGTTTCCGCCCGGGGCGGGTCCGGGGTGAGCGTGTCGTCGAGGCTCGGAACCGGCCCGACGGTTGGCGTGTTCATGGCCGTCGATTCTGGCCCGGCGGGCCTGGCCGGCATGTCACCGAACGCCGTTCTGGGGATGGGCGAACCGGCATCAACCGGGCTGTGGATAACTTCGCCCTGCTGGTCAGCGCCCGTTTCAAGATCGAGCGTCGGCATGAGTGCGACATCGGCGAGCGGTGTCAACGCAGGGCTCATGCTTTGCGAAACGCTGGCATCTTTCGAGGGCAGCGCCCGGCAGTCGAGCACGTCCTTGGCGCGGGTGACGGCGACGTACGTGAGCATCGCCTCGCCGCGGTCCAGCTTGCCGTCCGGGCCGTACGGCTCCCCCCAGTCCGCGGCCAGCCTGACCGTGTCCCACTCCCGGCCTTTCGCCCGATGTGCGGTGGAGATGACGACGTCGGCGTTCGACTCGTCCACCAGCTGGTCGACCACACGCAGGATGGCTTCGGGCCCGTGCCCGTCCACCAGCTTGACGAGAGTTTTGAGGTCGGCGCCGCCGGCGTCGTGTTCGGCGTACTCGCGCACCTCATCCCAGCTCCTGAAGGCCATCAGCTCGGGGTGCTCGGTGCCTTTCCCGTTGCGCAGGTCCTGGCAGGCTCTGGCGAGGTTGCGGATGTCGTTGCCGCCGCCCACCAGCGCGGGCCGGAGCCCGGCGCCGATGGCGGCCATGGCCTGCCCGATCGCGCCCGCGTTGGTCCGGCACAGCACGGCGCCCGGGTGCGGAACCATGTCCAGGCGGGAATCCTTGGCCGGATTCCCAGTGAGGCGCAGCGGGGCGTCGAGCAACTGCAGCCACTGGTTGGCTTCGTCGGCGATGCGCTGCCCGAACCGGAACGACTGGGTGAGGGAGAGGCGGGTGCCGGTGAAGTCCTGCATGGCGTCGACGGCGCCGCGCCAGCCGTAGATGGCCTGCGACTGGTCACCGACAAGAATTTTTTGCGCACCCTGCGCTTCGACGATGCGGGAGATGACCGGGTTGGCGTCCTGCGCCTCGTCCAGGAAGACGACGTCCGCGGGGAGCGTCGGGTTCGTGAGGGCCCACATCTTCAGGTAGTGGTCGTGCTCGAACTTGAGCCGGCCGCCCGGCTGCTGCAGGTCCCCCCACGCCCACAAGATGAACGGGTATGCCTGCTCGCGCAGCTGGACCATCCCGTCACCTTCCAGGCCGGGCACGTCCGGGATGTGCCAGGCGGACGGCTCGTCGCGGTCGGAGTAGCAGAACCTGCGCACGGCGTCCATGACGATCCTGGCCACCTTCACCGACGTGAGCGCATGCGCCCCCAGGTCGAGCACGGCCGGGATCTGCAGGAAGCGGGCCACCTCGCGGGCCGGGAGTCTCGGCCCGTTCAACCGGTCCTTGAACTGGTGGCCCACCTGCCGGAAGGCGAGGCTGTGGGCGGTGGAGCACTGGACGTTGGCGGGGAACGTCGCGGCGGCGTCGGTGGCGATCGCCTTGTTGTAGGCGAGATACAGGGCGCGCCGCCGCGGCTGGGCGGCGGCCACCATCTTCAACGTGGACGTCTTCCCGGTTCCGGCGCCGGCCTCGATGACGAGGGGCTGCCCGGTGGCGGCGGCGTCCAAGATGGCGGCCTGCTCGCCGGTGGGCGAGTGCTCGAACCGGACCGGCGCGGCGGCCGGGGCGGCGTGCATGGGCGGCTGCGGCACCGTGAACCCCGGCGTGGCCGCCGGGGTCTCGATGTACGGGGTGGGCTGCGTGAACATCAGCGGGCGCTCCTGAGCGAACGCTGAGCACCGCCACCGACGCGCTTGCCACCGATGTCGGCCTGCCGCCCGGCGGCCCGACCGGCGCCGTACCCGCTCCCTCGGGAGCTGAGTCCATTGCCCCTCTTGAGGCTCGGGAACACCTCGGCAACGGCCTTGTCGACAGCTTCCTTGCGGCTGGCCAGTACCAGTTCGGTGCTGGGGCCCGTCGCGCTGCTGGCGGGCGGTCGGTCGGCCTCGTACTCGCGGACGGCCGCCCGCTCGGCGGCACGGATGCGAGACACGACCTCGTTCTTGAAGCCGAGCATCCACGACCGGCGGTAGGCGCGCGGGCTGTCGTAGTACGGGATCTCCACCCGCGTCAGGGCGGACGCCATCTGCAGCAGCAGCGACGTGTACAGCAGTTCGGCACGCTCCAGGTCGGACTCGAAGCCGAAGATCTGCACGACCTTGCAGCCGCGCACACCGGTGATCATGATGCTCTTGCAGCCGACCGCCTCGGCCACGTTGTAGATGAGGTTGGCCTTGACGTCGGCCCACGGGTTTTCGACGGTGATCCGCCGGTTGGTCGGCTTCTCGCTGCTGCGGTCGGTGGCCGCCAACATGGCCTGCTCGATGCCGTACTTGGCCATCAACTGGTTGGCAGCGGCCATGAACGTGTCGCGCTCATGCTCGTTGTCGGTGCCCTCCGCCTTGGCGAGGAGCTTGCGCACCCGGTCCAGGGTGCGCTCGTCGGCATTACTCACGATCTTCTCCATTGGACTCGGCGGGGATGGTGGGCGGCCCCTCCCCCGATCTGGGGGCCGCCCAGGGGGGCTACTTGTTGCGCGGGTCGGTGCAGCCGTTGTTCTCGACCGCGAACTCGACCGCCTGCGGGCTGATCTCGTCGGCGTCGACCAGGTCGATGAGGAGGTCGTTCTTGCCGGCCTCGCGGCCCTTCTCCAGCAGGTGCTCGACCAGGTCCTCGACGCGGGCCCGGTCGCCCTTGGCCGCGGCCTTCATGATCTGGTCGGTGATGGTGGCCATCTGCTGGTCGGTCATCTTGTTCTCCCGGCGTCTCCCGCACTCCCTGACAAGAGAAACGATACAAGACGACGCAGAACGACGCAAGACGACGCATGACATTTCCTGAGAAAATCCGGCGTGCGGGTCAGCGGCGGTCGGCGGCCATGTTGGCCTGCTGCAGCCGGTGCACCTGCTCCTCCAAGGCGGCGACGTGCCTCTCCCTCGCCGCCCACTCCTCGCCAGGGGTGCGCGGGATGGCCGGCCCGAACACGTCCGGGCACCCGTCCGATTCGAGGGCTTCCAGGATGCGCTGAGTCTGCTCGTGCGCCTCCCGCTCCTTCCGGGCGAGCCCCATGAAGTGGTCGCGGTCGGCGGCCGCGTCCTGCAGCTGGCGGCCGGCGGCGACCGCCTGCTCGCGCGCCTCCGTGAGTTCGTCGATCAGGTCGCGGCGGTCACGCAACCAGTCGGTCAGGGACACAGCTCCTCCTCCTTCAGCGTGGCGGTGTGGGTGGCGGCCGGCTGGCCGAGCAGCGATGCGACGAAGGCGCCGACGCCGGTGCACGCGTTCCACGTGATGGCGGTGACCTGGCGGCCGTCCCGCATGGTGACCGTGATGGTGGCGCCGGCGGCTTGCTGGCCGGTCACTTCGTCAACCTGATCGGCATGATCAGGTGCCGGTAGCTGTCGTCGCCGGGCGTCGATAGGACGGCCGGGCTTGTCGGCTTCGTCATGCGCAGCTGCACCGGGCCGGCGAAGGTGGCCAGAGCGGTCGACAGGAACGGCGGGTTGAACGCGATCGTGATGTCCTCGCCGTCCAGGGTGCAGTCGGCCTGCTCGGAGCCGCGCCCGACGTCTGCGCCGCCCGCCTCCACCAGCACGCCGTCCTGCGTGAACGACAGGCGGACCGGCGCGGACCGTTCGGCCATCAACGCGACCCTCTTCACCACCTTGCTAAGCGCGCCCGCATCGAACTCGGCTACGATCTTGGCGTCCGCCTGCTTGGCGAAATGGTCGCGGAACGGAGGAAACCCGCCGTCCAACAGGCGGACCGTGGTCACACGGCCATCGCATGTGAACGCCGCCAGCCCGGCGTTTACGCCGACTTCGACGGAGGTGCCGGCGGGCAGGCCGCGGGCCACGTCGTGGACGATTTTGGCGGGGATGAGCGCCTTCAACTCGGCGGGCGCGTCGACGGCGGCCGTCCATTCGACGGTCCTCCACGTCATCCGATAGCGGTCCGTCGCGGCCAGGTCGATGAGCCCGTCGCCGACCTCCAGATACAGCCCGGTCAGCATCGGCAGTGTGTCGTCCTTCCCGGCCGCGCTGATGGCCTTGGCAACCGCGTCCGCCAACGTCTTCGACGCCACTGACCCGATCGCGGCCGACGGCTTCGGCAGGGTCGGGAAGTCGTCGACCGGCATGAGCGGGAGCGCGTACTCGGCCTTGCCGCACCGGATGGTCACCTCGCGGTCGTCGGCGGCGACGTCCACGAGTTCGCCCTTCGGGAACACCTTGACGATGTCCGCCACGAGCCGGCCGGGCACGAGAATCTTGCCGGGGTCGACGGGGGCGTCGAGCTCGACGGCGGCCTGCCGCGACGTGTCGTAGTCGAACGCCGAGAACGTGACGCCGTCATCGCCGGCGTCGAGCAGGATGCCCAGGAGCACGGGCGTCGCGGCCCGCTTCGGGAGGGCGTGTGCGACCCAGCCGACCGTTTCGGCCAGGTCGCCGGACATGATCGTGAACTTCATCAGGATTCCTAGTCGTCGGTGACGCCGAGTTCGGCGGCCAGTTTCGGGTCATACCTGGTCAGGCAGTCGGGGCAGGTGCGGGTGTTGGTGAAGTAGCCGCGGCTGCGGGCTTCGGAGTCGGCGCGCGGGTCCAGCCAGCCCGGTCCCTCGACCGGCTCGGAAACCCACTTCAGGAGGCGGGCACAGTCGCGGTAGATGTGGCCGACCAGGCCGGCCGGGAACCACGGGCGGATCCATCCGGCGACGCTCACGACGCGGCCACCTGCCTGGCCTTCAGCCTGCGCTCGTACCGTTCGCCGGAGCGTTTGGTGACGCCCACCCTGGCGGCCGCCGCCCGCACCGACAGGCCGCCCCTGCGCAGTTCGGCGAAATCCTCGATCCTGGCCAGAGTCGCGAGCCAGGTGCGGAGCGGCGGATACTTTCCGAGAGTGCCGTTGGCGTGATGCCAGTGGTAGCAGGAGTGGCACAGGCTGCGGCCGTCATGCAATCCGGCGCTGCCGCAGCAGGCGCACTCCACCGTCACAGTCGTCGTCACGCGACCACCTCGGGGAGTTCGGCGATGTGGAGTACCAGCTGGCCGCCGGCCACGATCGGGCCGAGCCGCATGTCGGGGCCGACCAGGTGGGTGTCGTCGTCGTCTTCCAGCACCGCGGCGTCGACGAGTCCGTCGATGGCCGCCTTGAAGCTGGGGTACAGGTTGGCGACGTCGCGGCGGCGCCGGTCGGGCGGCCGGTATTCGCCCACGATGTGGGCGCGGGCCAGGGTGGGAATCCTTGCCTGGCGGGCCAGCAGCGCGGCGGCTTGACGGAGCTCCCGGGTGATCGGGGCCTTCTTCCGCCAGTGCAGCCGCTGGTTGGCGTTGAGCACGTCCAGGCCGGGCGGCAGCCCGACCATCCACACGCGCGACCCCGACGTGTTGAGCTGGACGCCGAACCCGTAGACGGTCACCGCGTCTCCTCCCCTGTGCGGGTCTTCTCGCGGTGGCGGAGGAACGACCAGGCGGCCAAACCGGCCAGCACCACCACAACCCACACGGCCAGGATCAGCAGCCACAGCGGGACCGCAGGCAGGCCGGCGGCGACAGCGAGCATGGAGCAGACGGCCATGGCTCCGGCGCTGATGCCGGCCTCCAGCCACCGGCGGGCGCGAAGCGACGCATCGAACAGGACGGCGGCCAGGCCGCCTACAACGAGCGCGAACACGACGGCCGCGTTCACGGCTGCCTCCGCTTCTCGACCTTGAAGGCGGCCAGGACGCCGCGGGCGATGTCCTCGACCAGGCAGGAGTCGTTCATGGCGCTCATCAGCGCGTCCTGGACGTCCTGGAGAAGTTCGGGGTCGGGTTCGGCCTCGGCCGCCTCCGCCAGCTCCAGGAGGGCGGCGGCCACCATGCGGGCCGTCTCGACCGGCCAGTTCTTGCCGAGCGTCAAGATGCGGCGGCCCTCGCGCCGAACCAGGATCCCGTTGACGGTGACCAGAGTCTTCTCGTGCATCTTGGCGTTGGCGCCGAAGTAGACGCGGCCCACGCTGATCGTGCCGCGGTTCACGCCTGCCTCCATTCCTGCTCTTCTTCGCGCGCCTTCGGGGTGGCTGCGTAGGCGTCGTGCATGGAGGTGAGGGTGCCGAGCGCGTTCTCCTTCTCCGGCGGCAGCGTGCCGTCGTACACGCCGGCCCCGTTCGGCGCCGGGTACGGCTGGACGCCGTTCGGCACCTGCCCGCCGGCGGCGTGCCCGTTGACGGCGTCGAACAGCGGCGTCCCCTCGGGCGCTCCCCAGCCGTTGGCGGGCGGGTCAGGCCAGCGCACACCGTCCGGCATCATCGGGTCCGGCATGACGGTGCCGGCCCGCGCCACCTGTTCGGCGTGCGCGAGCAGGTACCGCCATCCGGCGGTGACCTGCTCGAAGTGGGCGACCTGCTGGCGCAGGATGTCGATGTGAAGGTCAGAAACCACGGGGTTGCTCCTCAGGCGGCGGGGGTGACGACGGTGACCGCGAACCCGGGCTCGCGGTGGTACGGGTTGAGTCGGCCGGTCTCGATGTCGCGGCCGAACGCGATCCAGCAGCTGCAGTGCGGGCCCGAGCACGGGCACGGGTGCAGCTCGATGCGGACGACCGGCGGCAGCGGCTCCCCCAGCTCGGCGTGGGGGCGCGGAATGCGGGCCAGCTGGCCCGGCAGCAGCTCGGAGAACGTCACGACGCTTCCCCTTCCATGACGGCGACCAGGTCGGATTCGCGGTAGCGGCGGTGGCCGCCCGGGGTGCGGACGGTGGGCAGCTTGCCCGCGTTGGCCCACCGGGTGATCGTCTGGTGGTGTACCTGGCAGAAGTCGGCGGCCTGCTGGCGCGTGTACCGCCGCTCGCGGGTGTCGGTGTCGGTGTTCGACACGGTTCCTCCCTCCCAGAAGGTGGTCTATGCGGAGGCGGCCAGGCGGGCAGCCTCCTGCTTGGCCTGCTTGTTGCGGCGGCGCGTTTCGGCGCCGGCCCGGCCGCGGCGGGTCATTTCGAGCGCGAGCGCCGTCTTGGCCGCCGCGACCAGGTCGGCTTCGGTCGCGTACTCGCGCTCCGACCGCAGCCGCTCAACCCAGTAGTCGAGCGACACCGGCGAAGCCTTCGTCGCGGCCGCGGTGCGGGCCGTCCGGTCCGTCGTGTTGACCCACGACGTGCGGACGGCGTCGACCGCGATCTGGCGGCGCCTCGTCGGATCCTTGGCGGCCATCAACGCCCCGTCTCGGAGGGCGCGAGGGCGGACACGGCCGTCTCGGGGATCTGCCAGGTGCCGTGCTTGCACGTGTTCGGCGCGGAGCACAGAGCCCCGCAGTCGTGCCGCTTCTCGGCGCCGGCGAGGTCGCCGGCGTGAAGCTTGCGCAGAACGGTCGACCTGCTCAGGTGCAGCCGGTCGCATACGTCGGAGATCGTCAGCAATGGAACCTCGGAACGCTTCAGGATCGAACCCTTACGATGCAAGACGATACATACAGGCGCGTGACGGCGCAAGACGATACATGACGGAGCATGGCGCACCGGTAAGTCTTTACAACCCCTAACTGGCTTCGTAATGACGCACTGTGATTCAATGCGACGCATGACGGAGCAGGGACGACGCACTGTGCCGCCTGGCCTGCCCCTGTGGCGGGCAAGCGAACAGAAGCGCGTCGAAGAGGGCATCCAAAAGTACGAGTGGATCGCCCAGATCGGCATCGGCCGCAAAAGTTATGACCGGCTGACCACGCAAGAGAATCCGCCGATCACCCGCACCGTCAAGAAGATCGCCGACCGGATCGGCATGCCCATCGAGGAGGCCATGCAGCTGGCCGGCCTTCTCGACGGCCAGGCGGTCGCCGCACCTGCCGGCTCCGGCGCCGACCTGATCGTTCAAGGGCCGAAAGGCAGAATCCTTCTCCAGGTGCGCCACTTCCACCGGGCCGCCGCCGAACAGCAGCTCGACGCGCTCCGGAAGGCGGCCGAGGAGGCCGGCCGGACGCTCGGGGATGCGCTCGTCATCGTCGGCCTGGCCGAACCGGAGGAGCTGGAGCTCACCAAAGACGACGCTGCCGGGAAGCCCAGGTAAGGCCTCCCGGCAGGAAGCGCTGCGACGGCGGCCGGTGGGGAAGATGGCGGCCCGCCACCATCGGCAGCCGGCTATGCCACCTGGCCGTCGCCCCGATCGGCGGGCGGCGGCTTACGCAGGTGGGTGGCGAGGATGCGCACCGCCGCTATCCGGTCGCGCTGCAGAGTCTTGCTCTGCACCTCGACCGCGGTGTGCAACTCGTCGGCAACTTGGCAGACCGCGTTGTCCAGGTTTGTCGAGACGTCGCGGAGCCGCGCCTCGATGTTGTTCAGCTTCGCGGAGATGATGCGAGTACGCGCATAGATGCCGGCGTAGCCGACCGTGGCCAGGACGGCGGCGAGACTCCCGGTGAGGAGCGTCATGTGCAGCCGATCCGAGCCATGGCCGGTGACAGCCGTTGCGACCGTTACCGCGCACAGGAGAGCGGTGCCGGCGATCGCGATCCGGATGAGGGTGTGTCGGGCCAACTACTTTCCTTCCCCCATCGGCCTCAACAGCGCTGGTGAGGCCGGTTTGCCGTGTTCCCAGGCAGCGGCTCCGCCACTTTACGGCCCCCCTGTACGAAATTGAAGATGCAACGATCCACAGGAAAGCCGTCTTGACTTTCACACGCCTCTCGTGCACTCGCCACTGCAAACGTTGCGCAGTGACCGTTATGCACGGAATGCCGGGGTTTTCGGTTTGCATAATCCGATTACAGGCCAGGAAAGGCTATCCGTCCGGTTAGGGCACATAGGGGCGAACGATCTCGGGGTAACCCCTCGGGTGTGCACGGGGTCGACCTCGCACCACCGAGGTCGTATCCCGTGCGTGGCCCCGCACGGCGAGAGGGGGCGCCGCTGCCTGGGAGGTGCGGCCCCCTCCGCCGTGCGGGTGCTTGAGGGTCCTACCTCGGGCAACGTCCTGCCAGAAATCGCATCGTAACTAAATGAACGCCAGGAGTCACGCCCGAATCGAACAAAGGTGAGAATTTTTCTACCCAGTAGAACAAATCTCTACCGCACCACCCGCCACCGTTCCGGCCATGACACATCCGTCACAGCCGGGAAACGCGGCGCGACCTGCGAAAACATTGCCACCAATTGCAAGATCGTGACGGATGACAGATTTCTTCTCGTTCCCCTCCATTGCGCGCCCGCGTCACACGCCCGCGTACACGCGTAAGAGGGGAATGCGGGAAAACCTGTCATCCGTCACGATCATGAACGGGGGGAGGATGTTCGTGCAGGTGGGGGTGCGAATCCTGGCTATGACGGATCCGTCACCGATCTGTCATCGGCTGCCCTGGGCGAGCCTGTCCGCCGGCGACAGCCTGGCGTGAGTCTCGCGAGCTCTCTCCTGGGCGAGATCCCGGCCGTAGAGCGCCACCATGTCGCGCGTCCGCCACCCCATCACCTCTTGCACGTCACCCTCGGAGGCGCCCGCGGCGAGCAGCTGGTGTGTGGCCGTCCCCCGGTATCGGTGCGGGTGGACTTTCCCGGCGATCCCGGCCAGGACGCCGCGCCGCGCCAGCATGTCCCTGAGACCTTCAGGGCTCATGTGGGCGGTGTTGCGGCCCTGGATGCCCAGCCACAGCCACGGCGACGTGAGAGCCCGGCTGTGGGCGCTCCTGGCCCGGATGTAGCGGTCCAGGGCGCGCACCGATTCGGCGCCGAGCGGCACCCAGTGCTCGTTGCCGCCCTTCAACCGGATCCGAACCCGCCGGCCTTTCAGGTCGACGTCGTGGGTGTCCGGGGTCCGCGGCGTGTAGCGGACGTTCATCAGCCCGGACGCGCGAGGCCCCGAGTCGTACAGGACCGTCAACAGGGCCAGGTCCCGCCGGTCCTCGAACGAGCTGGAGCGCGCGGTGGCCAGGAGGCGCCGCTGCTCGTCCTCGCCGATGTGCTTTCTCACCTTCGACGGCACGTTCGGCCGGTCGCCCTTCAGCACCGGCGACGCTGTGGTGCGTTCGGGGCCGCCCTCGTCCGAGCACAGCCAGTTCCAGAACACGCGCAAATTCCGGTAGTGGACGTCCGCACTCGCCGGGCTGGTGCGGTGGATTTCGCGGACGATGAATGCGCGCACGTGCGCGGCGTCGACGGCTTCGGCATCGCACGGCAGAGAGTGGCCGTCGAGGTAGGCGATGAACGCTTTCACCGAATCCGTGTAGGAGCGGAACGTCTTCTCGGCGAGGTTCTTCGCCTGCAGGGACAGCTCCCACGATTCGAGACAGTGTTGGAGGTGGGCGCCGCGCGGGACGGGGATGGCGCGGGAGGCCGCGCTTGTTCGTCGCTTCCGTGTGGGGCGGTCGCGGTTGAATTCGACGACGTTGGACACGCGTCAGATCCCTTTCTGGTGGAGCTGCGGCGCCCGCTCGGGAATGTGTCGCGCCGTCGTGTGCCATTGTGCGTCGTCTTGCGTCGTACCGCAACCGGCGGGTACGCGATCAGACGGGTAATAAGCACCGTACGACTCTGGTATCGTTGACGTCGTTGCCCGAACCGGCAGGTCAAGGCAGCAGCAGCGAGCGGCCGTAGCTCAATGGATAGAGCATCTGACTACGGATCAGAAGGTTACGGGTTCGACTCCTGTCGGCCGCGCTCCAGCTCAAAGGCCCATTCCCGGCAACGGGAATGGGCCTTTCTGGTTTCCGTATGGCCGAAGCAGCTGATTCCGGTCGGTCGAGGGCCTTGCGGGCCTCTGGTGATGTGATCCGCGAGACGGCGGGAAGCCGAGGTGCGTGGTCGGGTCGGTTGCGGGATGGAGAGTGGGTTCGGATCGCGTGGGCCTCGGTTCGCTCGTCGAGATACTCGTCCGGCCTCGCTCCTCACCTGTGACACGTCCGTAAGCTGAGGGGGTGTCCCCCGCATTGGTACTGCTCGACGGCGTCCGCTGGCGGGGTGGGCGGGTGGTCGGCGATCGCGCGCACACCCTGCTGGCCGTGCTGGCCTTGCACGGGCGGGCGGGGGTCAGTGACGAGCGCCTGGTCGAGGAGTTGTGGCCGGACGAGGCGCCGGCCAACCCGACGAAGGCGCTGCAGGTGGTCGTCTCGCGGACCAGGGCGGCGACAGGCGCCGACGTCGTGGTGCGGATCCCCCGTGGCTACCGGCTCGGGCTGCCCGCCGATCAGGTGGACGCGCTGCTGCTCGGCACCCTGGTGGAGCAGGCACGGGCCGCGCTGGGCGAGGACGACATGGCGCTCGCGCGGCACCGCGCGGAAGAAGCCATGGGTCTCCTGGACGGCAACCTGGACGGTGCCGCCGGTGCGCTCGCTGAGCTGCGGAGCGTCGCGGCCAGGTGGGTGAGCGAGGCACGGCGGGTGGCGGCGATCGCGCAAGGCAGGAGCGGTGCCCACGAGAGCGCGCTGCCGCTGCTGGAGGAGGTCGCGGCCGATCGGCCGCACGACGAGGAGCTGCTCGCCTGCCTCCTGCGCAGCGAGGCCGCCGTACGCGGTGCCGCCGCCGCGCTGGAGCGCTACGAGCGCTATCGCGCGGGCCTGGTCGCGCGGCTCGGCACCGAACCGGGGCCCGAGCTGGCCCGCGTGTACGCCGAGCTCCTCGTCGCGGACCGGCCGGTGCGGGCGGGCATCCTGTTCGACGGTTCCTCGCTGCTCGGCCGTGCCGGCGACATCCGCGCGGTGCACGCCCTGTTGCAGACCAACCGGGTGGTCTCCATCGTCGGTCCCGGCGGGCTGGGCAAGACGCGGCTGGCCCATGTCGTGGGCAGGAACGCCACGCAGCCCATCGCCCACTTCGTCGAGCTCGTCGGCGTCTCCTCGCCGGAGGGCGTGGTGGGCGAGGTGGGCTCGGCGCTCGGGGTCCGCGACTCGGTCAGCGGGCGTCATGCCCTGACCGCCGAGCAGCGCTCCGACGTACGCGCCCGGATCTCCCAGCATCTCGACCAGGCTCCGGCGCTGCTGATCCTGGACAACTGCGAGCACGTGATCGAGGCCGTCGCCGACCTGGTGGCGTTCCTGACGGTCACGACCCGCGATCTTCGGGTGCTCGTCACCTCGCGCGCCCCCCTGTCGATCCCCGCCGAACGCGTCTACCCGCTCGGCGAGTTGCCGACGGACGACGCGGTGGAGTTGTTCCGCCAGCGCGCCACGGCCGCCCGCCCGGGGGTGCGGATCGACGAGGGCGCGGTCGAGGAGGTCGTCGCCCGACTCGACGGGCTGCCGCTCGCGATCGAACTGGCCGCGGCCAAGGTGCGGGTGATGTCGGTGGAGGAGATCGCGCGGCGGCTGGCGGACCGGTTCGCCCTGCTGCGCGGCGGGAACCGTACGGCTCCCGACCGGCACCAGACGCTGCTCGCGGTCATCGACTGGTCGTGGAACCTGCTGGAGGAGCCGGAACGCCGGGCGTGGCGGTGGTTGTCGCTGTTCGGCGACGGTTTCACGCTGGCCGCGGCCGAGCACGTACTCGGCCCGGACGCCCTGCACGTCGTGGACGCGCTGACCGAGCAGTCGATGCTGAGCGTCCGCGAGACGGCCTACGGCCTGCGCTACCGGATGCTGGAGACCGTCAGGGAGTTCGGGCGGATGCGGCTGAGGGAGGCCGGCGAGGAGGCGGCCGCTCGGGCGGCGCAGCGGGAGTGGGCCACGGCGTACGCGCTCGGTCACGCCACCCAGCTGTTCGGCCCGGCGCAGTTCGCCGCGGCCGACGCGTTGCGTGCCGAGGAGAGCAACCTCGCGGATCTGCTCCGGCAGGCTCTCGGCGAGCCCGATCCCGGCACGGCGATCCAGTTGCTGGCCGGCGTCGGCGCGCTGTGGTCGATCCGCGGCGACCATCCCCGGATCCTCGCTCACCGGGACGCCGTCACCCAGGTGATCACCGGCTGGCTGCCCCCACCACACCTCGTGGAGGCGACCAGGGCCGCCACGTTGATCATGCTCATGAACATCATGATCATCACCGACCGCCGGGACGATCCGCTGCGCGATCTCCTCGGCGCGCTGCCGATCAGTGACGCGACGGATTCCCGCGTGGCGGCGATGGCCACGGTGGCGCTCGCGACCGACGGCCCCGACCTGCGACGCGTGCTGTCGGAGTTGCGCCGCAGCCCCGACTATGACGTGGCCCTGGCGGCGACGCACGCGAGCGTTCACGTCCTGGAGAACGCGGGAGACGTGGCCGGGGCGATCGAGGCCGCGGAGCGGACCCTGACGATGCTCCGCGAGGACGACGGGCCGTGGTTCCCCGCGATCATGCATGCCGTGCTGGCCCACCTGGTCATGCATCTCGGCGACCGGCGACGGGCGGTCGGGCACGCTCGAACCGCCATTCCCGTGCTGAGCCGGCTCGGCGCCGCCGACGACGAGACCCAGCTCCGCGCGCTGCTGCTGACCTCCGCGCTGGCCGACGGCGACCTCGGCGCCGCGGAGGCCGAGCTCGCCGCGATCAGCCGGATCAACGACAACGAGGCCGTGCTCGGCGGGATGGCGATGGTCTCGTTGTGCACGGCCGAGCTCGCCCTGGCCCGCGGCGAGACGGCCGCCGCGCTCGCGGAATATCGCCGGGCCGTCCAGCGGGCGCGTGACCTGCGCCTGCCGGGGATACCGCACGAGGGTTCCATGCCGTGGACGATCGTCGCGGAGTCGGTCTCCCTGACGGCGTACGCGTACCACGCCCCACCGGAAGCCGTCCGGTACGGCGAGGAGCTGTTCTCCCTCGTCGGCGGCCACGACGTGCTGTCCGCGGAAAGCCCCGTCATCGACTACCCGTTGTGCGGCTCCATGCTCTTCGCGCTCGGCGCCTGGGGGCTGCTGCGGGATGCCATGCCTTCCGGCGACGCGATCCGGTTGCTGGTGCTGGCCGAGCGGTTCGCGTACAACGGCATCGTGCCGAGCATGACCTTCGAGCGGATCGAGCCGTACGCCGAGCGGGCCGCGCCGGGGATGATCGCCACCGTGCGAGCCGGGTACGGCGACCGGCGCGGCTCCGACCTGCTCGACGAGGCGCGGGATCTCGTCGAGCAGGTCTCCGGCCGTGGCGGGCGGGGGTCACATGTGCCGCTTGTAGCTGCGTACCGACAGGGGCGCGAAGATCGCGATGACGATCAGGCACGCCAGGAGCGTCCAGGCCACCTCCCCGCTGACGAGGGCGCCGTTGGCGAGGTCGCGGGCGGCCGTGACCAGGTGTGAGACCGGGTTGACCCGGACGAACGCGGCCAGCCAGCCGGGCAGGGTCTCGACGGGGACGAACGCGTTCGACAGGAACGTCAGCGGGAACAAGATCATCATGGAGATGCCCTGGACGGCCTGGGCGCTGCGGGCGATCGTGCCGACCCAGGTGAAGACCCACGCCAGCGACCAGCCCGTGACGATCGCCAGCAGGATCGCGGCGAGCACGCCGCCCACTCCGCCGCCCGGACGATAGCCCATCACCAGGCCCATGGCGAAGGTCAGCGTGGCCGCGATCGTGTAGCGCAGCAGGTCGGCGACCATCGGGCCGGCGAGCGGCGCGATCCGGGCGATCGGCAACGACTTGAACCGGTCGAAGACGCCCTTCTCCATGTCCTCGCGGAGTTGCGTGCCCGTGGCCATGCACGTCGTCAGCACGGTCTGGGCGAGGATGCCGGGGATCATCAGCGGGAGGTAGCTCTCCACGTCGCCGGCGATGGCGCCGCCGAAGATGAAGGCGAACATCGCGGTGAACAGGATGGGCTGCAGCGCCACGTCGAAGAACTGCTCCGGGTTCCGGCGCATCTTCTTGAGCGCCCGCCACGCCATCGTCAGGGTCTGGCCGACCGTCTCCCCCAGGGAGACGCGCCGGTGGGCGGACGCCACGCGGTCGGCGGCCCGGACGGCCTCGCGGGCGGGTGCGATCGTGGTGCTCATCGGTTCTCCTCCGTGCCGGTCCGGCCGTCGCCGTCCGTCTCGTGGCCGGTGAGGACGAGGAACACCTCGTCCAGGCTGGGCTTGGCCACGCTGACCGAGGAGATCGACACCCCGGCGGTGCGCAGCGCGATCAGTACGTCCGCGGCCAGGTCGGCCTGGTCGAGTGCGACGTTGAGGCGGCCCTGCTCCGGGCTGAGCACCGGGTCGGAGCCGAGGACGCGCCGTACGACCCGCACGGCGGTGGGCACCTCGTCCGGATCGGCGAGCAGCAGCTGGAGGGCGGAGTTGCCGACCGCGGTCTTCAACTCGTCGGGGGTGCCCTCGGCGACCTTGCGGCCGTGGTCGATGACGGCGATGCGATCGGCGAGCTGGTCGGCCTCGTCCAGGTACTGGGTGGTCAGCAGCACCGTGCAGCCGTCGGCGACCAGGCCGCGGATGGTGTCCCACATCTGGCCGCGCGTGCGCGGATCGAGCCCGGTGGTCGGCTCGTCGAGGAAGATCAGCGGTGGCTTGGTGATGAGGCTGGCCGCCAGGTCGAGGCGCCGGCGCATGCCGCCGGAGAACTGCGCGATCGGCTTGTCGGCGGCCTCCTCCAGGCCGAACTGGCCCAGCAGGTCGGTGGCGATGCGCCGGGCGCGCGGCGCGGCGATGCCCTGCAGGCGGCTGAAGAGCCAGAGGTTCTCGCGGGCGGTCAGGTTCTCGTCGACCGACGCGTACTGTCCGGTGACGCCGACCAGCTGGCGAATCACGTGCGGGTTGCCGGCCACGTCGACCCCGAAGATCTCGGCCCGGCCCGCGTCGATCTTCAACAGGGTGGCCAGCATGCGTAGTGTCGTGGTCTTTCCGGCGCCGTTCGGGCCGAGGACGCCGAAGATCTCCCCGGGGCGTACCTCGAGGTCGATCCCGTCGACGGCTCGGTGCTCGCCGAACGTCTTGGCCAGCCCCTCCGCACGTACGGCCAGGTCGGTGTCCCCGGTACGTTCGAGTTCTGTGGTGCTCATGGCTTCACTCTCGGCGGCCCCGGTTTCACGGCACCCTCGGCCAGGTTTCACCGGTTCTACGGACCGACCCCGAGTTGTGCCGCGATCTCGTCCAGGCACCGGGGCTCCAGCCCGGCCAGCGGGGTGATGATCTCGCTGACGAAGCCGCGGGCGAGTGAACGTCTGACCAGGTCGGGGGACGGCCGGCCACCGGTGGCCGCGGCGAGTGCCAGGCAGTAGGCCGCGTCCTCGTCGAGGTCGTCGATGACGGCGACCGCCTCGCGCTGGAGCCCTGCTTCGAGCATCGCCTCGACCAGCCCGGTGAGCACGCTCCCGGCCGGCACCTCGGCCAGCCGGCCGGCTTCGACGCGGTAACGGTCCCACAGACGCAGGCGGACGACCGCCTCCACCGGCACGGTCACGGTCGTCGCGACGCTTCCCGTCACCAGAGCGGCGTGCTGCGCCAGGTCCAGGAGCGTCCGGTGCTCCTCGGCGAGCCCGGTGGCCCGGCAGGCGGCGGCCAGCCATGGACGGGCCCAGATGCCGTCATCGAAGGTCAGGGGCAGGTCCGCGATTCGGGTGAGCTCGGCCGTGAAGTCGCGGCACAGGGCCTGGTGACCGGAGTCGCAGAGTTCGACGACCATCGCGGCCACCCGCTCCTGCCGGCGCGCGACGTCAACAGGGGAACCGGCGCCTGACTCGCGCAGCAGCGAGATCGCTCCGGCGATGTCATTCGACAACAGGTGCCCACGCACCCTGAGGGCAAGGGCCCGGGGGTCGCCCGCGTTCGCGGCCAGGTTCATCGCCTGGTCGATGCGCCCGGTGCGCAGGAGCAGTTCGACGAGATCGCCGCGGACGCGGGATCGCCATCCGCCCGTGCCCGGCTCGTCGACGTTCTCGACGCCTTCGAGCACCAGGTCGATGAGCAGGTCGAGGTCGGCTGACGGGCGGTCGCCGAGGGCCTCGGCGGTGCCCAGGAGGATGTCGATCCGGTCCATTTCCTCCGCCTGGAACGCCGCGGCGATCGCGAGAGTGTGCTCCAGACGGCCGAGGGACGCGGCCGCCGTCGCCACCGGGGTCGCCTCCCACCTGGCCTTGTGGTCATTGACGTCACTCAGCACCGTGCGCAGCGCCAGGTCCATGGCCGCCTCAGCCAGCTCCGTCCTCCCGGCGCCATCGGCGGCGCGTGCGAATGCCGCCAGGACGGCAGGAGACGCCGCGCTCACGCTCTCCTCGAGTGCCGCGCCGATCTCTCCCACCACGGGGGCGGCGTCCTGGGGTGTGCCGCTGTCGAGGATGGCCAGCGCGGTTTCGGAGAGGGACTCCGCCCGGATGACGGGGTCGGCGATGTCCCGTCCGAGGGAGGTCGCCAGAAGCAGGTGCCCGTTGTTCCGGGCGGACGCCGCGGCCTGAGCCAGCAGGTCGTCGCGCTCTGCGGGCGTCGCGGCCGCGCTCTGCCGGGGATCGTGACCATGGGCGGCGAGAGTGGTGTGGACGAGCCTGCCGGGATCGTGGAACTGGACGGCCGCCGCATCCGGGGGCAGCAGGTCGAGCAGGTGCCGAGCCCGTTCCTCGTCCTGGTAGGCCGCCGACTCCACGAGTTCGGCCGCGGAGAACTCACGGTTCAGCGCGGCGAGAAGCACCTCCGGTACGTTCCGGCGTCCTCCCTTGGCGAAATGGTCTTCGCAGGCGCGCAGCAGGGCGATTCTTCGGTCATCTCGGTCCAGGGCCGAGAGGAGGCGGAACAGGCGGTCCATCTCGCCGAGGGCACCGCACGCTTGGGCGAGATAGCCGTATATATCCGGCCGATCCTCGTCATCGGCATGGACGACGGCCTCCCCGACCAGGTCCCGCGTCAGCTCCGGGTCGATCTCGGCCAGGGGACCGGCGACCGTGACGATCGACCAGGCCCGCTGATGACCGGACTGGCCGTGCAGATGATCGGTGACGATTCGACGGGCGATGCCGGCGGCATCGGGCTCGCCCTGTCGTGCCAGGGCGAGGGCCGCGTGCATCGCATGCTCCACGCGCTCCAGCTCCAGCCTTCCCGGTACGGCCATCGCCTCCAGGACGAGACTCCGGGCCTCGACCGGCCGGGAGCCGAACAGGGACTCCCCGACCGCCAGCAGGGCGTCCGCGCGCGAATAGGCGTTCTGGAGCGTACGGGCCAGCTGGACCCCTTCCTCGGTCCGGCCGAGCCGTACCAGGAGCAGCGGATACGAGGAGGGCACCCGGCGGCTGTCGTCCTCGATGCGCATCCTCAGCAGGGAGACCCGGGCCAGCATGGTGAGGTCGCAGCCCGGGTCCGCCGCGAGCAGCCTGGACGCGTGCGACACCTCGGACAACGCGGCCAGATCGCCACCGGTCCGGCGGCGGAGCAGGGCACGCCGCTCGGGCGAAGCCAGCCTGGCCAGGGTGTGGCCGGCGCCCTCGGCGAGCAGGAGGGTCGGGTAGGCGTCGGTCAGGTAGTCCGGCGTCTCGTCGGGCCACCCGGCCTCGGCGAAGCCGAGCGCCCACGCGTCGATGGCGGCGCGGGTGTGCGCGACCTCCTCCTGGTCCAGATCCTCCCGTACGGTGGCCACCAGGGTGTCGTGCGCGAGCGTGTACCTGGTCGTCCGGCCGGGCCGCGGCTCCACCACGCGGGAGAGCTCCCGTTCCAGGGTCCGGCGGATCGCCAGCGGGGCGTCGTGGGTCAGCGAGGCGATGTCCCTGCTGCTCAGCGCGCCGCCGGCGACCGCCGTCGCGGTCAGGACCCGGCGCGGCAGCGGCTCGGTGAGCACGTGATCCAGCTCCTGGCGGGCGCGCAGGAGCAGGCTGGTCGCCAGGGGGAAGGGGTCCAGGACCCGGCGGCGGCAGCCGCGCAGCGGGTGGCTCCCGTCCACGTCCAGGGGAACGTGGGGGTGGCGGCTCGTCACCAGGACGTGCGCCGTCGTTCCCAGGCCGGTCGGCAGCTGCGAGGCGATGCTGGGCTCGGCCAGCTCCCGGAAGTCGTTCTCGTCCAGGCCGTCGACCATCAGCACCAGGGGACGTCCGCGCCGCTCGTGGTCCCGCACCGCGCGTTCCCAGAGGCTGAGGAAGGCGGCCGCGTCCGGTTCGGCGGGCGGGAACTCACCCAGCAGGGCCGCCAGTTGCTCGCACACCGCGCGGTGGAACTGCTGGACCCGCATCTGCCCGTCACGCCGGGAGATGACGAACGACACCATGTCCATCTCGGGATGGGCACCCGTGGCGAAATGCGTGACCAGTGACGTCTTTCCCGCCCAGGGCCCGGCGACGAGCAGCAGGTACGGCTCCGGCCCGGTCGCGAACGCGGTGAGCTCGGCGAGCTCCTCCTCCCGCCCGGTCAGCTCCGGGCAGCGGGCCGCGTACTGGCGCAGGAGCGCCTCGTAGGCCGGGCGACGCCGCTCCTCCGCCGGACCGGGGACGCTGATCCGCTCCGGTACGACGCCGTGGCCGGCCAGGAGCGCGCGTGCGGCCGCGGTGCTCGGATCGGGCTCCCGCTCGGATTCCGCACGCGGTTCGTACATGCCGATCGCGGCGGCCAGGCGTACCGCTTCGAGACCGCCGGAGTGCGCCGACTCCACGACCACGCCGACGGCCGAACCCTGGCAGACGACGGCGGCACCCGAGAAACCGCTCCAGTCACGCGCCTCCAGGAGGCGCCCGTCCGCCCGATGCAGGGCCAGGCGCCCCCGCTTCACGCTCGAACCCAGCGGGATGAACCCGTCGATCTGGTCGCTGTCACGCCAGGTGGCCCTGTCGCCGTCTCTCCAGGTCCGGTGGCGGGGAAACCCGACCGCGGTGAACGGCAGCCGCCCGTGGGAGCCCTCCGGGACGACCCCGACGGCCACGGGAGCGAGCTCGCCGAGGCGGACGTCTGGGGCGAGTTCGACCAGCGCGATGTCCGCCCGGACGCCCTTCCAGACGGCCCGGCCGGCCACCGTGATCTCCTCCGGGCCGCCTCCGAACAGCCGTACGCTGACCGCGGTCCCGCCCTCGACGACGTGCCCGGCCGTCACCACCAGGGACGTGGCCAGCCGCAGCCCTGAGCCGTACCCCGTCGCGCCCGGCCGCTCGACCAGGACCTCGACGCACCGTCCGACGAGCGAGCCGACCATGCGGGACACCGTCTCAACGCGGCAGCTCGGGCAACCGGTCGGTCACCGAGAGCGGACGGCCGTCCTCGTCGGTAGGCGTGAGGGTCATCCGGACCCGCTGGGTCCGGACGCCGCTCCGCTTGCCCTCAGCACCCAGTTCGGCCACCCACAGCTTCAGCCCGCCCTTCCCGCCCGCTTCCCGCGTCACAGCGACCTCGAACTCCAGCTCCACGGCCCCGACACCGAACCTCACCCCCCGCCCCTGCCCATCCTCCTGCGCCGTCTCCAGCTGGTCGCGAAGCACGCGGATGTAGTCGGCCAGGGGGACACCCTCGGACTCGTTCATCAGATCACCCATCGTTGGTCAGGTCCGCCGGACATGATCCCAATGGTGACCCAAGACGGCCCCCGGCACCCGGTCTTCCGCTCCCTCCAGCCACCGCCGACTTCCATCTTCAGCGATGGAAAACGCCGCACGTTCATGTCGTCGGGGTGTCGTACGGTGTACGCCATGATCACCCCCGACGGTCCGCGTCACCCCTGGGCCGGCCTTCTCCGTACCGTGAACCGCAGGATTCACGAGCGGCATGAACGAAGCGTGGCTTCCGCGCCGCCGCGGTCCCGGCACCTCGTGGAAGCACATCGTCCTCCGGAATGGCTGGGGACGACGGGTGTCGGCGAAGAAGAGCTGGCGCGGCACGAAGAACGGCTCGGCATCCGCCTGCCACCGAGCTATCGGGAATTCCTCCAGATCTCCAACGGCTGGGACGTGGAGAGCTATTCGTGTCTGCATCTGCTGCCTCTGGCCGAGGTCGGCTGGACCCGTGACGTTGACCCTCACCTCGCTGAGATATGGGGCGACCCCATGGGCGACACCCTCTACCTCTCGGAGTACATCGACGGCCAGGTCTGTCTTCTCTTTCCGGGCGTGGTGGCGCCCGACGGGGAATGGCAGGCGTGGGACTTCGCCACCTGGCATCCGGGAGTGCTCGAATACCGATCGTTCTGGGATCTCATGACGCGCATGTGTCCGGAGTTCGCGCCGGAGGCTTCGTGATCCGGCCGTCCACGCCACCAGCTGTGCATCGTCCGGGACCGCCCAGGGCCTGCGGGTGACGGCGGTCAGTGGCCGTCGGGCCGGAAGTAGTGCCTCACCATGTACGCGGTGACCTGCTTGCCGATCTTCGCGCCTGCCACGTCGGCCGTACGCGTGTGGATGCCGCCCCAGACGCGGGCGTTGACGACCTCGGCGAGCGCCTGCGAGAAGCTACGGAAGTGCCGGGTGGTGCCCGAGTCGGCGCTGTAGCCGCTGAAGGGGATGTTGTCCCGGCCGAAGAAGTGCGCCAGCGCCGACATGCTCGCCCCGGTGAAGCAGGTGTGTCCTGACGTGAAGTCGGGGTGCGGCGGCGTGACGAGCAACGGCATCCAGCCGGGATCGCCCGCCGTGTCCGGGTTGCCGTCGTCGTCGGCGAGCTGGATCGCGGTGACCGGCCGCCAGAAGTTCCACGCCGCCTTCTCGTTGTAGCAGGCGATCGTGGCGTCGGCCTCGGCCATGTCGACCATCGCGAACATCCGCGCCGTCTGGAGCGTGCTCAGCCGCTGTTTCGTGGCGAGCTGGCGCTTGATCTCCCATTCGGCCAGGTGCCGGTCGTGCCACCAGATCGCGGCCTGCGTCTGGTCGGCCGTCCTGACCGTGCTGGTCGCCGAGCCGATCGCCTTGACCTCGTTGAAGTCGCGGGTGTAGCGCTCGCTGGTGAGCGACGGCGGGCCGGAGGTGCGGAACATTGACGCGCTGGGCAGGAGGAACGGCTTGAGGTGGGCGACCCAGGCCCCGTCGGAGGCGTTCGTGGGAGGCGCCGGCCGCCACTGGCCCGGCTGGGTGCCGACGGTCCAGGTCTGGTTGCCGAAGGCCCCGTCGTTCGCCCGGGCGGCGATCATCGCGGCGGCCGCCTGGTTGCCCACGGCGATCCCGCGTTGCTTGGCGGCGCCGTCGGGGATGGCGGCCAGCGACTCGTCGTACTGCGCCCGCAGCCTCACCTCCTGGGCCGGGAACAGCGCGCTGAGCACGCCGAAGCCGGCGGTCGCGACGGCCGCGGGCGTCGACGCGGTGCCGCCGGCGGGCGGGGCGACCAGGTACGGCCGGTAGGGGGTGCCGGCGATCGCGTTCACCGCGTCGTAGACGGCCCCGTGGACCATGGCGAAGCTGCGCGCCTGGACCTGCGGCTGCTGACGGGCGATGTCCCAGATCGCCGTCTCGGCGTTTCTGTCCCAGACGATGACGGCATTCTCCGGCGCGGGAGAATCCGACGCGTGCGCCGACGACGAGCCGAGTCCGATCGGCGTCCCCGCGGCGACGACTCCCGCGACGGCTAAGCAAATGGCCTTGCGCCGCAGGACAGCCGCCCTGCCCGGCTCACGTGATTCAAGCATGCGAGCAAACTACTCTTCAGGTCACACGCGTTACAGCGGCCGGAATTTGGAATATCGATAATGGCTTGACCGAAATTCCGAAATGCTTATGACATCGATGCCACCCGCTCCTGGTCCTCGAGGAGGCTCAGGACCGTGGCGACGTCGTCGGCGCTGACCGTCTGGTGGAGGCCCTTGTGGATCTCGTCGTCCGCGAGCCGGACACCGCGCCGGGTCGCGTAGAGGACGCCCTCGTCACTGTAGAAGAACGACCAATTGGGGAACGCGGTCCGTAGTGCATCGACATCGTGACCCACTGTAGTCATGTCGTTACTCTAGCGGCCGGGCCGGGAGCCGGTCCAGAGGCCGGAACGAGAGCCCCTGGATCGTGTGGGAACGATGCCATATCGTACGGAGCATGACGTCCGTCTCCGTTCTCGACGAGGGCTGGGAGTTGCGGGGTTACCTCGGCGACGACTGGCAGTTGCACCGCGCCCAGCTGCACGCCCGCGACGGCCGGGACACCGGAGGGTGGGTGCCCGCCCGGGTCCCCGGGAGCGTCCTGGCCGACCTGCTGGCCGCGGGCCAGGTGCCCGACCCGTACGTGGGCCGGCAGAGCCTGCTCTCCGAATGGGTGCCGCAGCGCACCTGGGTGTACCGCACCCGCCTGCGCACCCCCGCCCTCGCCCCCGCGGAGCGCGCGTTCCTGGAGTTCGACGGCATCGACTACGCGGCCGCCGTCTACCTCGACGGGCACCGGATCGCGACCCACGAGGGCACGTACGTCCCGCTCGTCGTGGAGGTGACCGACCTCCTCGGCCCCGGCGAGCACACGCTGGCGGTCGTCATCGATCCCGCGCCCGTCAGCGAACCCCAGGTCGGTTACACCGCCAAGGTCGACGTGCACAAGGGCCGCATGGGCTACGGCTGGGACTTCTGCCCCCGCCTCGTCCACCAGGGCCTGTGGGCCCCGGTACGCCTGCGCACGACCGGGCCGCTGCGGGTGACCGACGTGTGGGCCAGGCCCGTGATCACCGGCGGGACCGGCCAGGTCCGGGTGAGCCTGGCGACGGAGGGAAAGGGCGAGGGCACCGCCACGTGCACCCTGCGTACGGCCGACGGCGAGATCGTGGCCGAGGCCACCGTCCCCCTCGACGGCCGCGACCCGGCCGCCGAGATCACCCTCCAGGTCGAGTCCCCCCGCCGCTGGCACCTCAACGGCACCGGCGAGCAGTCGCACCTCTACACGCTCACCACCACCGTCCATGAGAGGCAGGGGAGGCACGGGAGGCAGGGGAGGCACGGGAGCGACGAGCACCGCCTCCGCCTCGGCTTCCGCGACCTCCGCTTCACCCGCGACCCCGAAGCCCCGCCCACGGCCCTGCCCTACCGCCTGACCGTCGACGGCCATCCCACCACCATCAAGGGCTGGAACTGGGTCCCGGCCGACGCCCTCTACGGCGCCACCGATCCGGCCAAGCTGCGCCACCTCCTCACCCTCGCCCGCGACGCCGGCGTGACCATGCTGCGGGTCTGGGGCGGCGGGCTCATCGAGAGCGAGACCTTCTACGACCTGTGCGACGAGTACGGGATCCTCGTCTGGCAGGAGTTCGCCCAGTCCAGCTCCGGCATGCGCAGCCTGCCCAGCGACGACGAGGTGTTCGTGGCCCGGATGGCGGCCGAGGCAGAGCGGATCGTCCCCACCCGCCGCAACCATCCCAGCCTGGCCGTCTGGTGCGGCGGCAACGAGTTGCAGCGGGCCGACGGCGTGCCGCTGAAGGACGAGGACTCCCCGGTGCTGGCGGCCCTGCACGAGGTGGTGGCGCGGCTCGACCCGGACCGGCACTGGTTGCCGACCTCACCGTCGGGGCCGGTGTTCGGCAACACCCTGGAGAGCGTGCGCACGAGCCCGGAGCAGCACGACGTGCACGGGCCCTGGGAGCACCAGGGGCTCTCCGACCACTACCGGCTCTACGACGAGGGCCGCGGCCTGCTGCTGAGCGAGTTCGGCGTGGAGGGGATGAGCAACCTGCGGGCGATCGAGTCCGTCGTGCCCGCCCCCGAACGACGGCTCCCGACCACCCGCAACCCCGTCTGGGACCATCTCGGCCGCTGGTGGAACAACGAGCCGCTGGTGCAGGAGGCGTTCGGCGGCGCCATCGGGGATCTGGCGACGATGTCCCGGGCCGGCCAGTTCCTCCAGGCCGACGGCCTGCGGTACGCGATCGAGGCCAACCGGCGCCGGCCCTCGTGCTGCGGCGTGCTGCCCTGGCAGCTCAACGAGTCCTTCCCCAACGGGTGGTGCACCGCGGCCGTCGACTATTTCGGCGAGCCGAAGGCGGCCTACCACTACGTGCGCCGCGCGTACCGGCAGGTCCATGTGAGCGCGCGGCTCCCGGCGCCGCGCGTGACGGGCGGGGAGTTGAGCGCGGCGGTCTGGGCCTGGTGGGACGGCGGGCCGGCCGCCGTCACCGCGCGGGTCCTCCGCCTCGACGGAAGCCGGGTCGCGGAGGAGCGCTGGACGCCTGCCGCTCCCGGCCAGGTCGGCGAGCTCAGGTGCGCGGTCGATCAGACCTTCCTGCTCGACCTGTCCGTACGGGCGGGCGACCGTACGGCGACGAACCGGTACCTGCTCACGGCCGGCACCGACTTCCGCGACCTGCTCGCCCTGCCCGAGGCCCGCGTCAGCGCGCACGTGGAGCCCCACGGGACGGCGTGGACGCTGCGGCTGAGGCACGAGGAGGGGCCGGCGGTCCCGTTCCTGCGCCTGCTCGACGCCCGCCCGGCCACCGAGCCCGGCTGGGTGCGCTGGGACGACAACGCCATCGATCTGCTGCCCGGCGAGGAGCGCGTCCTGCGCGGCGAGTGGGACGGCGTGCCGCCCGAGGACCGCCGCGTGCTGCTCGACGCCTGGAATCTCGGGCCGCGCGTCTTGATGGAGCCCCCGATATTCCCAGCTAAGGCTAACTATATGCATTAGTCTTGCGACCGTGAGTAACGGTGACGCTGCCGGTTCGGCCCTCCTCCGCCGTACCACCTCCCGCATCCTGCACCGCATCGGACGGCGTGGCGCGTCGCTGGCCTTCGTGGGCCTGCTGTGCCTGGACATCGCCGCCTCTCTCGCGTTCGCGCCCGCCGGCCAGCGCGCCACCCCGGGCTACGCCGTGCTCGCCTCCGTCGCGCCGCTGAACTTATGGGCGCTGGCCTGGTGCGTCACCGGCGTGCTGTGCCTGGTGCAGATGTTCGGGCGGTCCGACCGGATCGCCTTCGCCGCCGCCACGGCGCTGGTACTGCTCTACGGCCTGATCAATCTGATCTCCACCTTCACCGGGGCCAACCCGCGCGGCTGGGTCGCCGGGGCGGTGTGGCTGGCGTTCGGCGGCTGGATCGCGCTGATCGCCACCTGGCCTGAGGCCACCCCGCCGCCGGGGCGGTTCCCCGGGTCCACGCCGGCCGGGGCGGCGGCCGTCGTCGTGGCCGACGCCGGAGGGATCATCCAGTCGTGGAACCCCCAGGCCGCCGCGCTGTTCGGGTGGAGCACCGAGGAGGCGGTCGGGAGACCCCTGACGATCCTGATGCCACCGCGCTTCCGCGAGCAGCACGTGGCCGGGCTGAGCCGGGTGCTCGCCACCGGCCGCTCCGACCTGGCCGGGCGCGTCATCCCGCTGGTCGGCGTGCGGCGCGACGGCAGCGAGTTCGGCATCGCGCTGAGCGTCAACGCCTGGCAGAGCGACGACGGCATCGCCTACACCGGGGTCATCCGGCCCATAGGAGGCGGCGATGCTGACTGACGTGCTCATCCAGATCGCCATCGGAATCGTCCCGCTCGGCGTGGCGTACCTCGCCTTCCGCTCCGCCACCGACGCGAACCGGAAGACGCACCAGACCGCGCTGCTCCAGGTGGAGCGCCAGGCCGAGCTGGAGCGCTCCAAAGTCGACGCCGACGCCTTCCTGCGGGCGAAGACGATCTACGAGGACGCCCTGAGCCAGTTGGAGAAGCAGCTCGCCCGGATGCAGAGCCAGGCCGCTCAGGTGGGCGCCGACCTGGCCACCGAGCAGGACGCCTCCACCTCGATGCGCGACCAGATCCGCCGGCTCCAGGCGCAGATCAGAGCGCTCGAACGTACGGTGCTGACGTTGCGCGCCCAGCTCCTCGCGGCGGGCCTGGCCCCAGCGCCCTCCTCCGAGACCACGGGCCCCTACCAACGCCGGCACCCGCCGGCGGAATGAACACGGCGAGACGAATGACGGTGGACAAGCGCCGCTCCCTTCTGTCACCATCGTTGACATGATCATGCGAAGGGAGGGCGCCACCGCCCTCGTCCGGTGACTGATCTCGTGCAGCTGGAAGCTGCCGCGATCCGCGCACAATGGCTGGGCCGAGCGCTCTCGACGCTGCCCGCCGACCGTCCGGCCGCAGAGGCCGCCATCTCCGCCCTTTACCGGCTGATCGGGCGACCCCCGCCCCGATTCCACTGGGTCGCCTCGCCCCTCGCCGCCCTGGCGACCGCCCCCGTCGGGCTCCGGCCCTCCGAGAGCACCGAGCGCGTGCACGAGTGGCCGTTGCGGGCCCGCTTCTCCGAGGTCAAGGCCAGGCTCTGCGGGAGCATCGACGCCCTCGTGCGACCGGCGCAGCTCCCGATCGACCGGACCCTCCGTCAAGAGGTGCAGTTCTCGCTCCTCGGCTCCGTCAGCCGCTGCCTCCTCCCGTCCCTGCAGCGGGCGCACAGCGGGGAACACCACACCACCTGGTACAACGTCCAGTACGTCAACTGGGTCGCCTACTACGACGCCCTCCACCGGGTCGCCGGCGTGGCGTTCACCGACGACCAGCGGCGGCAGTTCGACCTGTGGACGGCCGTGGCCCGGTCGTGCCACTGGTGGTGGCCCGGCGAGCACGTGTGCGTCGTGTCCGAGCGGCCGGTGGCCCTGCACACCGAGACCGGCGACGGCGGGGCCTGGCTGCACCACGCTGGCGGCCCCGCCGTGCGGTACGGGGACGGGTGGTCCGTGCACGCCTGGCACGGCACCGTGGTGCCGTCCTGGGTGATCGAGGACCCGACCGTCGAGCGGATCGCGGGCGAGCGCAACGTCGAGGTCAGGCGGTGCGCGATCGAGAAGCTGGGCTGGGGCGCGTACATCGAGCAGGCCGGGCTGCGGCTGCTCGCCACGGCGCCCGACCCCGGCAACCCGGGCTCCGAGCTGCGGCTCTACGACATGCGCCGGGACCTGAGGGTGCTCCTCGCGGTCAACGGATCGGTCGAGCGCGACGGCCGCCGGCGGAAGTACGGGCTGACCGTCCCCGCCTACTTCGACGATCCGATCTCCGCCGCCGGCTGGACCTACGGGCTGTCCGGCGAGCAGTACTCCAGACTCCTACGCAGAACCTGAGGTGATTCCATGACTGTTACGCTCGCTTCCCTCTCCCGGCAGACCGGACTCGCCGTGCTCGACCACCTCGAGCAGTCGGTACGCATCCCCGTCGTCGACGGCCTCCAGGCCCAGGGCGACCTCATCGTCATCCCGCTCCCCGTCGTCGCCGGCTCCGTGCAGGCCCGGCCCGAGGCCCGCTGGCAGCACGTCCCCCCCGAGGGCGTCGAGCTGCTGCGCGGCGCCGCCGGCGGCAACCCGCACACGCTCGTCGCCGAACCGGGCACCTGCCGCTGGACCACGCAGGTCACGGACAGCGACAGGCTGGCGATCGGCATGTTCACCGCCACGGCCGTCGTCCATCTGCTTCATCCCGAGCACGGGGGCTCGGGATGCGCACCGGGCACGTACGTGGTCCGCCGCCAGCGCGAGCACGAAGGCCACCGCGCCCGGCTCGTCGCCGACTAGGCGAGCTGTCCGGCCCCGTGCACCTCGGCCAGCAGCTCGGCCGAGCGCATCCACGCCTTCCGGTCGGTCGCGGAGAAGGCCACGATCAGCTCGTCGGCCCGCGCGTGCTCGGCGAACCGGTCCACGTATGCCTTCACCTCGGCCGGGTTCCCCACGGCCGAATACCTGGCCATCTGCACGATCTGCTGTCCGGCCGGCGATTCGAGGATCATGTCGGCCTCCTCGGTGGTGAACGTGCGCCCCCGCCCGAGGAACCTGCTCACCCTGAGCCGCTTCGAGGCCAGGAACTGCTCCTCCGCCTCTTCCGTGGTCTCCGCCGCGATCACGTTGAGCGCGGCGATCACGTACGGCCGGTCGAGCTGCGCGGACGGCTTGAACTCCTGCCGGTAGACCTCGACGGCCTCCTCCAGCGCGGCGGGCGCGAAGTGCGAGGCGAACGCGTACGGGAGCCCCAGCGCGGCCGCGAGCTGGGCCCCGAACAGGGAGGAGCCGAGGATGTACAGCGGCACGTTGGTCCCCTTGCCGGGCGTGGCGTCCACGCCCGGGATGCGGGACTCGCCGGTCAGGTAGCCCTGCAGCTCCAGCACGTCCTGCGGGAACGTGTCCGCGGCGGAGTGGGTGCGGCGCAGGGCCCGCATGGTCTGCTGGTCGCTGCCCGGGGCGCGGCCGAGGCCGAGGTCGATACGCCCGGGGTGAAGCGTCTCCAGCGTGCCGAACTGCTCGGCGATGGTCAGCGGGGAGTGGTTGGGCAGCATGACGCCGCCCGCTCCGAGGCGGATCGTCCGGGTGTGTGCGGCCACGTGGGCGATGAGCACGCTGGTCGCGGAGGAGGCGATGCTCGCCATGTTGTGGTGCTCGGCGTACCAGATCCGCCGGTATCCCAGCTCTTCGGCCCGCTGGGCGAGGGCCACGCTGGCGGCGAAACTGTCGGCCGCCGTCTCGCCCTCGCCGATGTGCGCCAGATCAAGGATGGACAGCGGCAGAGCCATGAGTACGCGCCTTTCGCAGTGCGGTGTGACCTGGCTGTGTGCAACAGCCGCGAATGCGCCGTTATTTCATGACCGCATGGAGCCCCCGCGCCGCGGGGCTCCATGGTGTCGCGGGGCCTCAGGAGGCGGTGCAGCTGACCGTGGACGGAGTGCCGTTCTGGCCGGTGTGGCCGGCCAGGAAGCCGAACGTGGCCGTCGCGCCCGCGGCCACGGCGCCGTTCCAGTTGAGGTTCGTGACGCTGACGGTGCCGCCGCTGCCGGACAGGGTGCCGTTCCAGAGCTGGGAGATCGTCTGCCCGTTCGGGAACGTCCAGCCGACCCTCCAGCTGCTCATCGCGGACGTGCCCGTGTTCCGCACGGTGACCTCGGCCTGGAAGCCGTCCGTCCACTGGCGGGTCACCGTGTACGTGGCGGTGCAGCCGCCCGGCCCTCCGGTCGGGGTCACGGTGGGGGTTACGGTCGGGGTCACGGTGGGAGTTACGGTCGGCGTGCCGGTGGGCGGCGGGGCGGCGATGGCGAGGTCGTAGGCGCGCTGCGGCACGAACTGGCCGGCCCCCGCGATGCACCCGTCCGCCTCGCCCGGCGGCTTGACCCAGAGGTAGGCGTCGATCGCGGAGTCACCCGTGTTCGTGGTGCTCCACGTGCCGGTGGCGCGGCCGGCGGGGTCGCACCACTCGCTGCCGGCGGGGCCGTTGCCGTTGCGGCTGGTGTCGATGACCGCCTTGAGCCGGGAAACGCCGGTCGCCGAGATGATGCTCTTCGCGTACGACACCAGCCCCGCCGAGGAGCGGTAGTTCGAGGTGTTGACCGCGATGCCGTCGGCGCTGTTGGCCACGTCCGCGCCGGTCAGCCTGGAGGCCGCCTCCGAGGCGGACAGCCAGGCGTCGTGCCCGATGTCAAAGTACACCTTGACCTGCGACGACGTGCCCCTGAACTTCTTGCCGGCGTAGGCCATGGACGCCTTGACCTCGGCCTGCTCGGCGGAGTTCATGCAGTTGGTCATGATCGCCAGCGCGTCGGGTTCGAGCACGATGGAGGCGGGCCGGCCGCCGAGACCGGCCGCGATCTGGTCGATCCAGGCCCGGTAGGCGGCGTGGTCGGGCGCGCCGCCCGCGCTCGGGCCGCCGCAGTCGCGGTTCGGCATGGCGTACACGGCCATGATCGGGATCTTGCCGGCCGCCGCGGCCGCGCCCACGTACGCGTCCACCTGGCTCCGCACGGTCGTGGGGTTGTACGTGGCGAACCACCGCCCCTGCGGCACGGCCGCGATGCGGTCCCTGATCACGGCGGTACGGCTGTCGTTCGGGTTGGCGGCCACCCACTTGGCCGCGTTGGTCTGGGGATCCACGTAGAAAGCGGAGTCGGCGGCCTGGGCGGTGGACGAGGAGAGGACGACCGCCCCCGCCGCGGCCGTGGCGGCCGCCGCGAGGAGCACCGCCAACATGGGCCTTCTGCGAGACATGGAATTTACTCCGTCCGTCATGTGGGAGCGCTCCCACCGGCTCCCCCGGATCGTAGGGAGCCGCGCCGCCCGCTCAAAGACATCGGATCGATCTTTAGGGTGTCATCGCAGGTCGGAGCCGCCTTAAGCGGTGAAACTTTCAGCGCAGGCAGGCCTCGAAGACCGCGGTGAGGCGATCGACGTCGGCGGGCGTGGGCTGCTCGGGGCCGATCCGGCGGCGGGTGGCGCTGATGCCGAGGAAGACCGCCGTGGCCATGCGGGCCCGCGCGTGCGCGTCCGGCCCCGAGAGCTGGGCCTCCAGCGGCTTGAGCACCGCCGAGATCAGCCGCTCCCTGGCCACCGCCTGCACCTCGGGGTGGGCGGCCGAGCGTTCGAGGGTGCGCAGGATGGCGCTGTCGGGCGGGTGCATCATGCGCTCGGCCGCGTATTCGGCCAGCCGGCGGGGCAGGGCGTCGGGGTCGCCCTCGAAGAGCGCGCTGAAGGTGGGCTCGCCTTGCAGGACCGCGCCGAACAGCCCCGCCTTCGACCCGAAATAGCGGCCCACCAGGGCGATGTTGGCCTCCGCCGCCGACGCGATCATGCGTACGGTCACCTGCTCGTAGCCCTGCTCGCCGAAAAGCGTGCGAGCCGCGTGCAGGATCCGCTCCCGGGTGGCCTCACGGTCGCGTGGCCTGGCCTCAGTCACCTGGGGACTCATGCCCGCACTCTACTCAACGAACACCCCACTTGCCGCGCGGCTAGTAAACATGCGTATACTCAACTCGGATAAAACTGTAAGAAGGGGATGTGGTGTCTTGGTAGCCCAGGCGCAGGCCGCGTCTCCCACGAAGCGGCACTACTCCCACCGCGAGATCCTCGAGGTCATGTCCGGGCTCATGCTCGCGATGCTCACGTCGATGATCTCGACTTCCGTGGTGGGCACCGCGCTGCCGACGATCGTGGGGGAACTAGGCGGTCAGGACCAGTACTCGTGGGTCGCGAGCGCGACCATGCTGACGATGACGGTGTCCACGCCGTTGTGGGGGAAGCTGTCCGACCTGTTCGGGCGCAAGCTGCTCTTCCAGACCGCTCTGGGGTTGTTCGTCGCGGCCTCACTGGTGGCCGGACTGTCCCAGGACATGGGACAGCTCATCGCCGCGCGTGCCGTACAGGGCCTGGGTGTCGGTGGTTTGTCGGCTCTGTCGCAGGTGATCCTGGGTGACATCGTGTCGCCCAGGGAGCGCGGCCGCTACTCCGGCTACATGGGCGCCGTCTTCGGGATCTCCACGGTCGCGGGGCCGTTGCTGGGCGGGTTCATCGTGGACGCCGACTGGCTGGGCTGGCGCTGGTGCTTCTACGTGGTCGTGCCGTTCGCGCTGGTGTCCTTCGTGGTGATCCAGAAGGTGCTGAAGCTGCCGCGAATCAAGCGGAGCACCTCGATCGACATCTGGGGCGCCACGACGATCACGGCCAGCGCGAGCGCGCTCATGCTGCTGCTGACGCTGGGCGGCACCGAGTTCGAGTGGAACTCGTTCTGGACCTACTTCCTGGTCGCGATCGCCCTGCTGGCGCTGGCGCTGGCGGTGCTGTCGGAGCGGACCGCGCGTAACCCGATCCTGCCGCCGCGGCTGTTCCGCAACCCAACGTTCGTGCTCACCAGCCTCGCCTCGCTGTTCGTCGGCATGGCGATGTTCGGCGCGATGATCTACCTGCCGCAGTACCTGCAGATCGTCAAGGGGCTCAGCCCGACGAACTCCGGCCTGATGACGCTGCCCATGGTGGTCGCGCTGTTCCTGGCCGGCGTGATCTCCGGCAAGATCGTCACCCAGACCGGCAAGTGGAAGATCTTCCCGGTCGCGGGCCTGCTCATCGTGGCCGTCGGGCTGTTCCTGCTGTCCAGGCTGCACGTGGACTCCAGCGAGTGGCTCATCGGGTTCGACGTGGCGGTGCTGGGCGTCGGGCTCGGCCTGTCCATGCAGATGCTCATCCTGGCCGCCCAGAACGGCTCCGAGCCGCGCGACATGGCCTCGACCACGTCGGGCGTGTCGTTCTTCCGGTCCCTGGGCGGCGCCGTCGGCGTGGCCGCGTTCGGCGCGATCCTGACGAACCGGCTCAGGGACGAGATGACCGCGATGCTCGCCGCCGCGCACATCTCGGTGCCCGGCGGCTCGGGCGTCCAGCTCGGCAGCCCCAGCGCCATCCAGCAGCTGCCGACCCCCATCAAGAACATCGTGCTGGAGGCGTTCACCCGCGGTCTGGAGACCGTGTTCATCGTGGGCGTGCCCATCGCGCTGCTCGGCTTCGTGGCCACGCTCTTCCTCAAGGAGCTGCCGCTGCGCGGCGCGAGCGTGCCGGCGGTCCCCGAGGCCAAGCCGCTCAACAAGGACGACCTCGTCCTGGCCGGCCTCCTGCTGGAGCTCATCGCCCAGCGCATCGAGCGGGTGAACGGCGAGCACTCCGCGCTGCTGACCGCGGTCGCCAGGATGGCGCCGCCCGACGATCGCCCGGAGCGCGAGCGGGCCCGGTCGGTCGTCCAGGACGTGCTGCGGCCCACCTCGCGCGCCCTGATCGCGCAGGCCACGCCACCACAGAAAGACCTCGTAACAGGAGGAATCTCGCAATGATTCGCAAGTTTGTGGGCGTCGTCGCGGCGACCCTGGCCGTCCTGGCCGGGTTGTGGCTGATGATCGCGCCCTTCGCCCTCGGCACCCAGCCGGAGGGCGCCGACTGGACGAACGCCACCCAGTCCGAGTTCTTCACCGGCCTGGGCGTGGCCGTCGTGGCGCTCGCGGGTGCGATCGCCTTTGTGCTGGCCCTTCATGAGGACCTGGTGGTGCGCGGGCTGGTGGTCCCGAAGCCGCGCCCGGCCGAGCCGGAGCCCGAGCCCGTGCCGGCCGCCGCGCCGCAGGCGTCCTCCGCCGAGCTGGCCGGCCTGCTGGCGCCGCTCGTCGAGGCGCTGCGTGCGGACCTGAACACCGGCCCCCGCTCCGGCGAGCACCGCCAGAACGGCAAGCCTTCCCTGGTTGGCATGGAGGAGACCCGATGAGGGCCAAGGTGGGCGTCTCGGCCCTCGTTCTGTTGTTCCTCGGCGGCCTCTGGCTGGTCGCCGCGCCGTTCGCGGTCGGCTACCAGCCGCGCGGCGGGGCGTACGTGGACGCGACGGTCAACGACCTGTGGGTCGGCGGCGGGCTCGCCGGGCTCTCGTTCGTGGCTCTCGTGATCTACGCGGCGGACGCCCTGCGCGAGCTGGCCCGCCGCGGCAAGCACGCCGACGCCTGACGCGAGTCATGCCGTGTTCGGCAGTGGTACCGACCCCCAGTGGGAGCCGCTGGCAGGCAGGCTTCCCGCAGGGCAGTTCGAGATCGGCAAGGACGGCGCCGGCCTGCTGGTGGTGGGTTTCGACGGATCGGGCCCGAGCCGCAACGCACTCGCGTACGCGGCCGGGCTCGCCCGGAGGGACCACGCCGCCCTGCTCATCGCCTTCGTCGAGGCCCTCAACACCACCCCGACGTGGTTCTACGCCGGGTCGCCGATCATCCCCGACTCGGCGGCCGACCTGACGGAGGACCTCAGGGACGAGTTGCGCGGCGCCGGGGTGCCGTGGCAGTTCGTCAGCGTGCGCGGGGACACGGCACGCGAGCTGGAGACGCTGGCCAGCGCGTACATGGCCGACGCCATCGTGGTGGGGCGCTCGCGTCGTTCCCTCTGGCGTGGCTCGGTTTCCGCCCGGCTGGCGAAACGGGCTCGCCGTACCCTGCTGATAGTCCCCTGACCAGGGCTGACGTCGCATATGGTGGCTAGATGAAACGTGCTGCCGCCATGGCGTTCGTGGTGCTCGCGTCCGTTTCGTGCGGCGCGGGGGAGCCGGTCGCCGCGCCCGCGCCGTCGGCTCCCGACCACGCAACGCTGGAATCACCCACGTCCACGCCCACCTCGGTCACGCCGACCCCGACGGGCCCGCCCGCGTTCAGCTCGAAGGTCTCGCGGGTCTCCCGTGACCGCCTGCCCTACTCGTGGCGCCCCGGCTGCCCGGTCCACTACCGGGATCTCCGGCTGATCACGATGACGTACTGGGGCTTCGACAACAAGCCGCACACCGGCGAGATGGTCGTGCGCAAGACGGTCACCGACGACATCGAGACGGTCTTCAGGAAGCTGTACGACTGGCGCTGGCCCATCAAGCAGATGAAGCTGGTGGACGTGTTCAAGGGCGACGACTTCGACTCGATCGACGCCAACAACACCTCGGCCTTCAACTGCCGCCCGGCGACCGGGTCCAGCAACTGGTCGAACCACGCCTACGGGGAAGCAGTAGACATCAATCCCCGCGAAAACCCATATGTCACCGCAGACGGCGGCACCGCCCACCAGAACGCCAAGAAGTTCACCGAACGCCCGCTCAAGGGCAGGGGTGTGATCAACCCCGGCGACAAGGTCGTCAAGGCGTTCGCGCAGGTCGGCTGGGAGTGGGGCGGCTACTGGTCGGGGACCAAGGACTACCAGCACTTCTCCAAGGGCGGAGGCTGAGCACGGCTCTCCGGTGATCCCGCGCATGCCTCACGCGTGATGCCCCAACAGCCCCATAAGACGGAATAGGCTCTTGCGGTAAGTCTGGCGGGGCGAGCGTTAGGGGACCGGGTGAGCAAGTCCTTCGTGCACCTGCACGTACACACCGAATACAGCATGCTGGACGGGGCGGCGAAGCTGAAACCCCTGTTCAAGGAGGCCGAGCGGCTGGAGATGCCGGCCATCGCGATGAGCGACCACGGCAACATGTTCGGTGCGTACGAGTTCCAGAAGGTGGCGTCGGGCTCCCCGGTCAAACCGATCATCGGGATCGAGGCGTACGTCGCGCCGGAGAACCGGTTCGTGAAGAAGCCGGTCTTCTGGGGCCAGCGGGCCGAGACCGGCGTGGCCGACGGCGAGGGCGGCAAGGACGTCTCCGGCGGCGGCCGGTTCACCCACATGACCATGTGGGCCAAGGACGCCGACGGCCTGCGCAACCTGTTCCGGCTGTCGTCCCTGGCCAGCTTCGAGGGCTACTACTCCAAGCCGCGCATGGACCAGGACCTGATCTCGCAGTACGCGAGCGGGATCATCGCCACGACCGGCTGCCCGTCCGGCGCGGTGCAGACCCGGATCCGGCTCGGCCAGTACGACGAGGCGGTCAGGGTCGCCGGCGAATACCAGGAGATCTTCGGGAAGGAAAACTACTTCCTGGAGCTGATGGACCACGGCATCAGCATCGAGCGCGAGGTGCGCGAGGACCTGCTGCGCCTGTCCAAGCAGCTCAACATCCCCCTGCTGGTCACCAACGACTCCCACTACGTGACCGAGGACCAGGCCGACGCGCACGACAGCCTCCTGTGCGTCGGCGTGGGCAAGAACAAGGACGACCCCAACAGGTTCCGCTTCAACGGCTCGGGCTACTACCTCAAGCCGGCCGAAGAGATGTACGCCCTGTTCCCCGAGCTGCCCGAGGGCTGCGACAACACGCTGCTGGTGGCCGAGATGATCGGCGACTACGGCGACGTGTTCGCCCAGGTGGACCGGATGCCCGACTACCCCGACGTGCCCGAGGGGGAGACGCAGGAGTCGTGGCTGCGCAAGGAGGTCGAGCGCGGCCTGGTCATGCGCTACGGCAACCCCGTCCCCGACGAGGTGATCGAGCGGTACGAGACCGAGATGAAGGTCATCGGCCCGATGGGGTTCTCCTCCTACTTCCTCGTCGTCGCCGACATCTGCAAATACGCCCGCGACAACGGCATCCCGGTCGGCCCCGGCCGTGGCTCGGCCACCGGCTCGATCGTGGCGTACGCCACCCGCATCACCGAGCTCGACCCGCTGGAGCACGGCCTGCTGTTCGAGCGGTTCCTCAACCCCGAGCGCATCAACCCCCCGGACGTCGACCTCGACTTCGACGACCGCCAGCGCGACCGCATGGTGGCCTACGTCACCCAGAAGTACGGCAGCGAATACACCGCGCAGGTCAACACGTTCGGCACGATCAAGGCCAAGGCCGCCGTCAAGGACGCCAGCCGGATCCTCGGCTACCCGTTCGCCATGGGCGACAAGATCACCAAGGCGATGCCGCCGGACGTCATGGGCAAGGGCGTCCCCCTCGCGGACATCTTCAACGAGGGCCACCCCCGCTACAACGAGGGCACCGAGCTGCGCGCCCTCTACGACAACGACCCCGACGTGCGGAAGGTCATCGACACCGGCCGCGGCATCGAGGGCCTGATCCGCGGCACCGGCGTGCACGCCGCCGCCGTCATCCTGTCGTCGACGCCGCTGCTGGACCTGATCCCGATGCACATGCGGGACAAGGACGGCGTCGTCATCACCGGGTTCGACTACCCGTCCTGCGAGGACATGGGCCTGGTCAAGATGGACTTCCTGGGCCTGCGGAACCTGGGCATCATCGACCACGCCATCAAGATCATCAAGCAGAACCGGGGCATCGAGCTCGACACCCTGACGATGCCGCTCGACGACACCACGACCTACCAGCTCCTGGCCCGGGGCGACACCCTCGGCGTCTTCCAGCTCGACGGCGGCCCCATGCGCTCGCTGCTGAAGCTGATGGAGCCGACCCGGTTCGAGGACATCGCCGCCGTGCTCGCCCTCTACCGGCCCGGCCCGATGGCGGCCAACGCGCACACCAACTACGCCCACCGCAAGAACGGCCGCCAGGACATCGAGCCGATCCACCCCGAGCTCAAGGACGCGCTCGACCCCATCCTCGGCCCCACCTTCCACCTGCTCGTCTACCAGGAGCAGATCATGGCCGTGGCCCGGGAGCTGGCCGGCTACTCCCTCGGCGGCGCCGACCTGCTGCGCCGGGCCATGGGCAAGAAGAAGCCCGAGATCCTGGCCAAGGAGTTCGCCAACTTCCAGGCCGGCATGCGCGGCAACGGCTACAGCGACGAGGCCATCCAGGCGCTGTGGGACGTCATGCTGCCCTTCTCCGGCTACGCGTTCAACAAGTCCCACACCGCCGGCTACGGACTGGTCGCTTACTGGACCGCGTACCTGAAGGCCAACTACCCCGCCGAATACATGGCCGCCCTGCTCACCTCGGTCGGTGACGACAAGGACAAGGCGGCCATCTACCTGGCCGAGTGCCGCAAGATGGGCATCCAGGTGCTCCCGCCCGACGTCAACGACTCCCAGCTCGACTTCGTCGCGGTCGGGGACACCCAGGTCCGGTTCGGCATGGGCGCGGTCCGCAACGTCGGCGAGAACGTCGTCGAGGGGATCGTCAAGTCGCGCACCGAGAAGGGCCGCTTCACCGACTTCAACGACTTCCTCGCCAAGGTGCCGCTCACCGCCTGCAACAAGCGCGTCATCGAATCGCTGATCAAGGCGGGCGCGTACGACTCCATGGAGCACCCGCGCAAGGGCCTGCTGATGATCCACGAGCAGGCCGTCGAGTCCGTCATCGACATCAAGAAGAACGAGGCGCACGGCCAGGACTCCCTGTTCGGCGGGCTCGCCGACGACGGCGAGGACGAGGTGTTCTCCATCGCCGTCCCGGACGGCGAGTGGGACAAGAAGACCAAGCTCGACTTCGAGCGGGAGATGCTCGGCCTGTACGTCTCCGACCACCCGCTGGCCGGCGCCGAGCGGCTGCTGGCCAGGAACCGCGACACCACGATCGCCGACCTGCTGGACAGCGGCCGCGACGACCGTGGCGACGTCCAGGTCTCCGGCCTGGTCACGAAGGTGGACCGGCGGGTGAACAAGGCGGGCAACACGTGGGCCATCCTCACCGTCGAGGACATGGACGCCGCCGTCGAATGCCTGTTCTTCCCGCGCAACTACGAGCTGTACGGGCCCGAGCTGCGGCCGGACATCGTGGTGTCCGTACGCGGCCAGATCAACAACCGCGACGGCGCCATCTCGATCTTCGCCCAGGAGATGACCCTCATCGACGTGTCCGGCGTCAACAGCGAGTCCGGCGCCCCGGTCACCCTGCAGCTGCGGGAGGAGCGCATCACCCCGACCCTGCTGGAGGAGCTGCGGCAAGTGCTGAAGATCCACCAGGGCCAGGTCCCGCTGCACATCAACGTACGCCGGCCGGCAGGCAAGATCATGGTGATGTCGTTGCCGGAGTGGCCGGTCAACGCCGCCCCGAGCTTCGCCGCCGACATCAAGGCCCTGCTCGGGCCCGAATCGATCTCCCTGTGAACCGCCGCATCGAGGTCCTCACCGCGGAGGCCGCGCCCGACTGCCCCCGCTGCGGCGGTCCGGGGCTGCTCCACTCGCGGGTGCCGCACACCTGGACCAACGCGGCGGGCCGGCGGGTGCGGGGCTACGGCGGGGTCGTGCTGTGCCCGGAATGCGACGCTGACAAGCCGCACGCGGCACCGCTGATCACGTGGTTCCACGTCAACGGCCAGGCGGACGACGGGGACGAGGAGTTCGTCCGGCTGCTCGTGGCGTGGGCGGCCGGCGTGTTCGTGCCGATGCTGGACGAGCGGGCGCTGGAGGCCGAGGTCGAGCAGCGCAGGCGCGGCGGGCTGTAGCCGCGCCTGGGCGAAAGGCCGGTCCCGCGTTTGGGGACCGGCCTTCTCCATGCGCGCGCCGAGGGCGTTTACGCACGTCAACGCGGATATCCTGAGTTTCGGACACGCCGCGGCGCCCCGGGCGGCAGCAGCGGCATCTCACCAAGGGCGGAGGCTGAGAGAATCCCCTCATGGCGGCTAAGGACGGCGACGGCTGGACCGAGTGCTCCCAAGGCCACAGGCACTGGGGGATCCACGGTGCCTCAGGACTCCTCGTCGTGCACCATGACGAGCTCGGCATCCCGTACGTGCTCATGCAGAAGCGCTCCTGGTGGAGCCACCACGGCGGCACGTGGGGGCTGCCCGGCGGGGCGCGCGACAGCCACGAGGACGCCGTCACCGGCGCGCTGCGCGAGGCCCACGAGGAGGCGGCGCTCGGCGGTGACAGCCTGCGGGTGCAGGGCGTCTACCTCGACGACCACGGCGGGTGGGCGTTCGAGACGGTGATCGCGGAGTCGGCCGAGCTGCTGGCCGCCGCCCCGGCCAACCGCGAGAGCACCGAGCTGCGCTGGCTGCCGCTGCCCGAGGTCACCACGCGGAAGCTGCACCCCGGCTTCGCCGCGACGTGGAGCGACCTCCAGGGCGCGATCAGGCCGGAGACGATCGTGCTCGACGTGGCCAACATCGTGGGCGCGCGGGCCGAGCACGGCTGGTGGCGCGACCGGCTGGGGGCGGCCACCCGGTTGCTGTATGACATCTCGGGGCTGCGGCTGGCGCATCCGATGCTGGCGCAGTGGTATCCGCGGATGGTGGCGGTCGTGGAGGGCGCGGCGAGGAGCGCACCGGCCGTGCCCGGGATCCAGGTGGTGGCGGCCACCGGCAGCGGTGACGACGCCATCGTGGACGTCGTACGCCAGGCCAGGCCGTGGGAGCGCGTGGTCGTCGTCACCGCGGACCGGGCGCTGAAGGAGCGGGTCGGCGAGCTGGGGGCCGAAACCATGGGCCCGAAATGGCTGCTGTCACAGCTCGGCGGGTGAGCGGGCGCCAGAAGCCGCCGGGGTCGGCGGGCGTCAGAACTCGGCTGGTCGGCGGGGGTCAGAACTCGGCGGGTTGGCGGGGTCAGAACTCGGCGGGGACCACGCGGTCGAAGGCGGCCTTGAGCCCCGTCACGTCGAGCACGCGCTGCAGCACGCCGTGCACCCCCACGATGCCTAACGAACCGGCCTGCGAGGCGACCCGGCGCTGGTGCTCCACCAGCACCCACAGGCCGCTGGAGTCACAGAACTCCAGCTCCCCGGCGTCGATCACGATCTCGATGCGCCCCTCGGTGAACAGCTGCACCAGAGCGTCCTTCAGCAGTGGCGCCGTGAGTTTGTCGAGGTCACCGATGACGCGCACGAGCGCACCGCAGCCACCGCGCTGCACCTCGACGCTGAGATCCGCCACCTCCTGAACGTACACCCCTGCCATCACAGCCGCTATCGTGGTTTCCGCACAGGAGGGTTCGCATAGTGGACGAGTGCAGCCGCCTTGAAAGCGGCCAGGTCAGCGATGGCCTCGTGGGTTCGAATCCCACACCCTCCGCTCATTCGCGGAGGCCCGCGAAGCCGTCGCCCACGGAGGCGGCGAGCTGCAGATAGGCCTCCCTGGTCGGCTCCTGGAGCCGGTCGAGGTCGATCTCCGCCCCCTCCTCCAGATGCGGGTCATATGGCACCCGGACCACCGCGCGGCACCTGGCGGCGAAGTGGGCCTCCAGCTTCTTGATGTCCACCGCCGACTTCGACCGCGGCCGGACGCTGCACAGCACCACGGTCGCGTTCTTCACCAGGTCGCCGTAGTGGTGCGCCTCCAGCCAGTCGAGCGTCGCGGAGGCCGCTCGGGCGCCGTCCACGGACGGGGAGCTGACCAGCACGATCTGGTCCGCCAGCCCGAGCACGCCGCCCATCGCGGAGTGCAGCAGCCCGGTGCCGCAGTCGGTGATGCAGATCGAGTAGAAGTTCTCCAGCACCTGCGAGACGGACTGGTAGTCGGCGCCGCTGAACGCCTCCGACACCGAGGGGTCGCGGTCGGAGGCCAGGATCTCCAGCCGCGAGGGAGCCTGCGAGGTGAACGCCCTGATGTCCACGTAGCGCTTGACCTGGTCACGCTCGTTGAGCAGGTCGCGAACGGTGGCCGAGGTCTCCAGGACGAGCTTGTCGGACAGGGTGCCGCGGTCGGGGTTGGCGTCCACGGCGATGACGCGGTCGCCGCGCATCTGGGCCAGGGTGGCGCCGAGGCCGACCGTGGTCGTGGTCTTGCCCACGCCGCCCTTCAGGCTCAGCACGGCCACGCGGTGGTGTCCCGCGGTGACCGGGGTGCGGGCCCTGGAGACGAGCTCGCGGCGGCGGCGCACCTCCGGCGGCTCGCCCGGCTTGATCCAGCCGCCGGACGCCTTGTAGATCAGGCGGCGCCAGCCCTTGGAGGGGGCGTTACGCCGTCCGCGTAGCAGGGACTCCGGGTCGAGGCTCTCGGCGGTCGGGCGGCCGGTGACCGGGGGCCTGGGCGGGGCGGTGAACACGGGGATGGGGGCCGGGCGGCGGCGCGGGCGCGGCTCCGGCGGGATCTCCCGCTCGGCGGGCCGCCACTCGGGCTGCTGCTCACTCCACTGCGGGCGCTGCTCAGGCTGCTGCTCGGTCCACTGCGGGCGGTGCTCCGGCTCCTCGGCCCACTGGGGGCGGTGCTCCGGCTCGTCCGTCCACTGCGGGCGCTGGTCCGGCTCCTCCGTCCACTGGGGACGGTGTTCCGGCTCGTCCGTCCACTGCGGGCCCTGTTCGGGCTGCTGGCCCGACCACTGCGGACGCTGCTCGGGCTGCTGCTCCGACCTCTGCAGACGCTCGGGCTCCTGGGGACGGACCTCCGGATCGGTCCACTGCGGGCGCTCGTTCCGCGGCAGCGTGTGCGACGACTCGGACCACAGCGAACGATCGGTGTGCGGCCGCGTCAGGGAGGAGTCGTCCTCGGGCGGCTGATCCCCCCACTTCGGGCGCTCGGCGCGCGGCTGGGTGTCCGCCCAGGCGACCCGCTCCTCCCTCGCCGGCCCTTCCTTCGCCGGCTCCTCCTTGAGCGTCCGTTCCTTCGCCGCCTGCTCCGTCACGGGCAGCTGAGTCCCGGGCTGCTGCGTCCCGGGCTGCTGAGTCGGGTGCTCCGCGACGGCGGGCTCCTCGGCGGGCCCGGGCCCCTGCGCCTCCTCCGTCTCGATGGGGAGCCGCTGCGACCAGTCGGACGTCGCCCAGGACGTCTCCTCCTGCTCCTCGGCCTGCTCCGGCTTGTCCGTGACCTGCTCCGGCGGAGGGAACGGCAGGACGGCATAGGTGTCGGTGTCGTCGGGGCGCGGGAGCGGCTTCAGCGGGGCGAGGAAGGGGTCGTCGAGCTGCTGCTCGGGAGCCTGGGGCTCCTCCTTCACGCCGGCCCGGCCGAGCCACTCCCCGGCCTCGCTCTCCGCCTCGGGGACATCCTCGGCCGCCGCGGCACCGTACACGGAGTCGACGGCCGCGCGGAACAGCGGCGGCGTCGGCGTCTCGTGCTGCTGCGGCACCAGTCGCCACGGGTCCGGGGGGTACGGCGAAGCGACCGGCTCCTCGACCGGAGCGGCCGAGGCGGTCACCGAAACGGGCGCCTCCTCCGTCTCCTTGATCGCATCCAGCCAGGCCAACTGTTCCTCGAGAGATTCCTCTCGATCGTGTCTTGCCACCGTGTTCCCCCTCGGGTGGGTCTAAAGGGGCAGCAAATACATTGCAGGTTAACGTGACCGGTTACCGCGCAGCCCGGCAACCCACAACTTCTTTGCCCGGCTACCGTGGTTCGCATGCGAGCCATTGAGATCGCCAGGCCGGGCGGACCAGAGGTGCTGGAGTGGCACGAAGTGCCGGAGCCGCACGTCGAGCGCGGAGACGTGCTCATCGACGTGGTCGCCTCGGCGGTGAATCGTGCCGATGTCCTGCAACGGCAAGGATTTTACGACCCGCCTCCAGGATCGTCACCGTACCCGGGGCTCGAGGTCTCGGGCGTGGTGGTCGAGGTCGGGGAGGACGTGGAGCAGTTCACACCCGGGGACGAGGTCTGCGCGCTGCTCGGGGGCGGCGGTTACGCCGAGCGCGTATCCGTGCCCTGGCAGCAGGTCATGCCCGTACCGGAGCGGGTGTCCCTGCGGGAGGCCGCCGGGCTGCCGGAGGTGGCGTGCACGGTCTGGTCCAACGTGTTCATGGTCGGGCGGCTGCGCAAGGGCGAGACGCTGCTGGTGCACGGCGGGGCCAGCGGGATCGGCACGTTCGCGGTGCAGCTCGCCAAGGCGCTCGGCGCGCACGTCATCACGACCGTCGGCTCGGCCGCCAAGGGCGAGCGGGTCAAGGAGCTGGGCGCCGACGAGATCATCAACTACCGCGAAGAGGACTTCGCCGACAAAGTACGCGCCGACGTGATCCTCGACATCATGGGCGCCAAATACCTCGCGGGCAACGTCCAGGCGCTCAAGACCGGCGGCCGGCTGGTGATCATCGGGCTGCAGGGCGGCCGCAAGGCCGAGCTCGACCTCGGGGCCATGCTCGCCAAGCGCGCCTCCGTGCACGCCACGGCCCTCCGCTCGCGTCCCGTGGACGAGAAGGGCGTCATCGTAAGAAGTGTCGTCGACAACGTCTGGCCCCTGGTCGGGGCGGGTGCGGTGCGGCCCGTCGTGTACGCCGAGGTCCCCATGTCCGAGGCCGCCGAAGCTCACCGAATGTTGGATTCAGGAGAGCACGTCGGCAAGATCCTGCTAGTACGGTGAGTGTTATGAATGCTGAGGACAACAACACCCCCCACATCGTGGTGGTGGGCCCCGACTTCCAAGGCGGTCAGGGCGATAACGGCGAGGACGATCGGTCGGTCACCAACCTGGTCGAGCAGCCCGCCAAGGTGATGCGTATCGGCAGCATGATCCGCCAGCTCCTCGAGGAGGTCCGGGCGGCTCCTCTCGACGAGGCCAGCCGCAAGCGGTTGAAGGAGATCCACGAGTCCTCCATCAAGGAGCTCGAGGACGGGTTGGCGCCGGAGCTGGTCGACGAGCTGGAGCGGCTCTCGCTCCCGTTCACCGACGAGAACGGCACGCCGCCGAGCGAGGCCGAGCTGCGCATCGCGCACGCCCAGCTGGTCGGATGGCTCGAAGGGTTGTTTCACGGCATCCAGACCACGCTGTTCGCGCAGCAGATGGCGGCCCGGGCGCAGCTTGAGCAGATGCGCAGAGCGCTGCCGGGCGTGCCGCAGGGCGACGAGCCCGGCCAGCGACCGCACGGCGGGTCGGGGCCCTATCTGTAGTCGGGGCCATCTGGAGCGGCGCGGAGCGCCTGCTGCGGACAGCCGCTGAACGCGGCCATCTGGAGCGGGGTGCAGCGCCTGCTGCAGACAGCCACTGAACGCGGCTATCTGGAGCGGGTCCAGCGGCTGTTGCAGACAGTGGCTGGACGTGGCACGGGTTGTGCACCCGCTTGTGGACAGCCGCTGAGCGTGGCCATCCACAGGAGGTCTGCGCGCCCGCTGTGGACAGCCGCTGGACGCGGCGGCTATCCGTAGAGCTTCTCGATCACTCGGGCGACGCCGTCGTCGTCGTTGGTCGCGGTCACGTGATCGACCGCCGCCAGCACGTCGGGGTGGGCGTTCGCGACCGCGTACGACGTGCCTGCCCAGCTCAGCATGGGCAGGTCGTTCGGCATGTCACCGAACGCCACCGCCTGGGCGGGCTTGATCTCGTGCTGTGCCGCGAGCGCCGCCAGGGCCGTCGCCTTCGTCACGCCCTGTGCGCTCATCTCGATCAGGCCCCTGCTGCTGGAGTGCGTGGCCGTCACCAGATGCCCCACCAGCTCGTGCACGGTCGCCTGGAGCTCGTCCGCGCCCATGGCCGGGTGGAGGGCCAGCAACTTGGCGCACGGCTGCGAGGTCACCGAGGCGACCCGGGCTGCTCCGGCCCCTCGGTCCAAGCCGCCGAGCAGGAAATCTGACTCATGCGCAAAACCGGCTTCATACTCGACCGAAAATACGAGATCGGCCACGTTCGCTCTTAGCTGAGCGACGACTTCCTCGAGTACGTCCGTGGTGATCAGGTGAGATTCCACTATCCGTTCGGTATGGAGATCGTAGATCAGCGCTCCGTTTGCACAGATCGCCAGCCCACGGTGACGCACGGCACCCGCCACCCCACCCATCCACCGGGGCGGACGTCCGGTCACGAACGCCAGGACAGCCCCGGATTCCTCGACTTTGCCGAAGGCGGCAACCGTGCGGGGAGACACGGTTCCGTCGGTGCGCAACGCGGTTCCGTCCAGGTCGGTGGCCACAAGACGGGGCGCGGGAAGGCTCTGCATAACAGGTTCCAGTTTGCCCGGTGATGCCGCCTGACAGAAATCTTCCTAGGGACGGGAACACCAACGCGCCAGAATGGTGTTAGATGTGATGGCGTTGTATTAGCTGATCCCGTAGTGAAAACCAGCATGACTTTGTCTGAGCCACCCCGGGTGCTTGCTGTACGACACACCGGGACCCACGAGGTGTGGGTCCCATAGATTCACATCCTGAGGGAGAGCTTTTATGGCTCAGGGAACCGTCAAGTGGTTCAACGCCGAGAAGGGCTTCGGCTTCATCGCCCCGGACGGCGGTGCGCCGGACGTGTTCGTGCACTTCTCCGAGATCGTCGGCAACGGCTACCGCAGCCTTGAAGACGGCCAGCGGGTCGAGTTCGAGATCACGCAGGGCCAGAAGGGGCCGCAGGCCTCTCAGGTCCGAGCCATCTGACCTGTAGCAGCGAGACAGACCGGAGTTCGCTTCCAGCGGGCTCCGGTCTTTTGCGTGTGTCGGGATGGTCACGGGTGTGACTCGACTCACACACCCCTTGAACCGTCGCGCCCGTCCAGCCATCGACCTGTGTATGAGGTACGCGTGGTTATGTCACCCCGTGACCGTTGCCGGGGTACTGGTGCTTTTGGTCAACGACCACCTGCTCAAGCAGGCCTGGCCCGGGTTCGTCACGGGCAAGCTCAGTGACGTCGCGGGGCTCCTGGTGGCGCCCGCTCTGGTGGCGCTGGTGTTCTGGCGGCGGGCCGACCTGGCGGCGACCGTACTGACGGGAGCGCTCTTCGCGGTCGTGAAATGCACGGAGACGGGCGCTGAGGTCGCCACCCAGGCCTGGACCCTCGTGGCGGGTCCGTCGCGCGTCCTGGCCGATCCTACGGATCTCCTGGCCCTACCTGCCCTCGCCCTGGCCTGGTGGGTACGCCGCCGCACGCCCGACCGCCCCCGCGTACTGCGGTCGAGGCTCGCCCGGTTGCGGATCATCGTGACGATGCCGCTGGCCGTGCTCGCGGTCACCGCCACGGCGGCTGCCGCGCCGCCGGCCTCGGCGGAGGCCGTGGAGGTGGACAGAGGCGGCCGGATCGTCGTCCACACCAACACCACGACGTCGTGGGTCTCCCACGACGGCGGCCGCACCTGGGACGAGACGACCGCGGACCGTACCGGACCGGGCCAGAGCGCCCAGTGCACGCCGGGCCAGGCCACGCGGTGCTACCGGGTGGCCCAGGACCGGATGGCCGTGGAGCAGTCGGACGACGGCGGCAGCACGTGGCAGCCGTCCTGGGCGCTGTCGGGCGACGACCTGAAGCGGCTGACCAGGCAGCACGAACAGCCGGGCGACCTGCGTGCCATGGCCCTGGGCGTACAGGCGCGACCGGGCGGCCACGTCGTCGTCGTGGCGAACGGCGTGGACGGCATCGTGGTCCGCGACCCGTCCGGCACGTGGCGGCGCGTGGGCTGGCCCGGGGCCGAGGCCACCGCGGTGGACCTGGACCCCGAGTGGAGCGTGGCGCTCTTCCTGGCCGCCTGCATGCTGTTCGGCGGCGCCGGGGCGGGCCTGCGTCAGTTCACCGGGGTGTACACGGGCTTCGCGACGGCCGCCTGCCTCGGCCTCCTGGCCCTGGTCGGGACGGACACCGACTTCCCGTACGTCGACACGGGCGCGTTCCCGCTCCCCCTCGTCGGCCTGACGGCGCTGCTGATCGGCACCGTGGTGTGCTTCGTGCTGGCGATCGCGGGCCGGGCACGGCCCGTGCCGGCGGCGGTCGGCCTGCTGGGGGCGCCGCTGGTCTACGCGAGCGTCTACCTGCCCTTCTCGGGCTGGGCGCAGGGCACGCCGGAGTCATACTTCGTGGCGGCCGCGCTCGCCATGCTGCTGACCGCCCTCGTCGTGGTGGCGGGCGCCGTCCTCATCAGGAACGACGCCCGCCGCGCGAACGCCTATTTCTTCGACGGCACCAGCACGTCGAGCCCCACGTAGGGGCGCAGCGCCTCGGGAACCACCACGGAGCCGTCGGCCTGCTGGTGGTTCTCCAGGATCGCCACGATCCAGCGGGTCGTGGCGAGCGTGCCGTTGAGCGTGGCCAGGTGCTGGGGCTTGCCGTCCTTGTCGCGGAAGCGGACGGCGAGCCTGCGCGCCTGGAACTCGGTGCAGTTGGAGGTCGAGGTCAGCTCGCGGTAGCGGCCCTGGGTGGGGATCCACGCCTCGCAGTCGAACTTGCGGGCGGCCGACATGCCGAGGTCGCCGGCCGCGGTGTCGATGATCCGGTAGGGGACCTCGATCTTGGCCAGCATCTCCTTCTCCCAGGCGAGCAGGCGCAGGTGCTCCTCGTGAGCGTCTTCGGGACGCACGTAGGAGAACATCTCGACCTTGTCGAACTGGTGGACCCGGATGATGCCCCTGGTGTCCTTGCCGTACGAGCCCGCCTCGCGACGGAAGCACGACGACCAGCCCGCGTAACGCAGCGGCAGGTCGTCGGCGTTGAGGATCTCCTGGGCGTGGTAGCCCGCCAGCGACACCTCCGAGGTGCCGACCAGGTAGAGGTCGTCCTCGGGCAGCCGGTAGATCTCCTTGTCGTGGGCCACGTGGAAGCCGGTGCCCTGCATGGTCTCCGGCTTGACGAGCACCGGAGTGATCATCGGGATGAACCCGGCCTCAATCGCCTGCTGGATGGCCATGTTGAGCAGGCCGAGCTGCAGCCGCGCGCCGACGCCCTTGAGGAAGAAGAACCGCGAGCCCGACACCTTGGCGCCGCGCTCCATGTCGATGCAGTCGAGCCCTTCGCCCAGCTCCAGGTGGTCCTTGGGCTCGAAGTCGAACGTGCGGGGCTCGCCGTACGTCTCGAGCACCACGTAGTCGTCCTCGCCGCCGGCCGGCGCGCCCTCCTCGACGATGTTGGGCACCGTCTGGAGCACCTCGTCCAGCTCGGCCGCCAGCTTCTCCGCCTCGGCCTCGGCCGCCTTGACCTGGCCCGAGAGGTCCTTGGCCCGCTGGAGCAGCGCGGCCTTCTCCTCGCCCTGCGCCTTGGAGACCGACTTGCCCATGCTCTTCTGCTCCGCGCGCAGAGACTCGAACGAGGTCAGCGCCGATCGGCGACGCTCGTCGAGGTCGAGCAGCGTGTCGACGACGGCGTCGTCCTCACCGCGGGCACGCTGCGACGCCCGTAGCCGGTCGGGGTCCTCACGAAGGGTACGCAGGTCAATCACAAGGAAAAGGCTACCGGCGTACGGGTGCGCCCCGCCCCTGGATTCTCGGCCCTCGCTCCAGGACCCGTCCCGAAGCCCTTGCGCCCGGCACCACACCCCAGGCCCCGCCAGCCCGAACCCGCCCCGGAACCGTCAGACCGTCCAGCCCGAACCCGCCCCGCCCGAACCCGCCTCGGAACCGTCAGACCCGCCCGGCCCGAATCCTCGCCAGCCAGTCGCCCGCCTCCGCGAAGTCCGGGTCCGACGTGCCGCGCTTGATCTGCGGCGCGATGCCGTCGGCCCGCGGATAGCTGCCGAGGAAGCGCACCTCGCCACAAATGCGGTGCAGCCCGGCGATGGCCTCCCCGACCCGGGCGTCGGCGATGTGCCCCTCGAAGTCGAAGTGGAAGAAGTAGCGCCCGATGCCGTCACCGGTCGGCCGCGACTCGATGCGCGTCAGGTTGACCCCGCGCACGGAGAACTCGGTCAGCATCTCCAGCAGCGCGCCCGGGTGGTCGTCGGCCAGGAACACCACGAGCGTCGTGCGGTCGGAGCCGGTCGCCTCCGGCAGCGGCCCGGCACGGCCGACCTTGACGAACCTGGTCACGGTGTCGGACCTGTCACCGACGTCGGCCGCCAGCTCCACCAGCCCGTAGTGCTCGCCGGCGATGCGGGCGGCGATGGCGGCGTCGTACGGCGAGCCGGGCAGCGAGACCTCCTGCGCCGCGGCCGCCGTCGAGGGCGCGGCCACCACGACGGCGTCGGGCAGTTCGCGGGTGAGGAAGGCGCGGCACTGGGTGGTGGCCGCGGGATGCGTGTAGACCCGCTTGATGTGGCGAATCTCGGTGTCCGGCCGGGCCAGCAGCGAGAACTGCACCGGGAGCAGCAACTCGGCGTTGATCAGCAGAGGGTCGCCCCAGGCGAACTCGTCGAGCGTCGTGGTGATCGCACCCTCGATCGAGTTCTCCAGCGGCACCACCGCGCCGTCGGCGTCACCGGTGCGGACGGCGTTGAGCGCGGCGGGCACGTTGGCGCAGGGCAACCGCTCGGCGGTGGGGTCGAGGAGCCGCAGGGCCTCTTCGGTGAAGGTCCCTTCGGGTCCGAGATAGGCGAGTCTGGGCATGCATACAGAGTATCCGCAGGTGAACGGGGCACGCGGCCCTTTCACCCGACGGCGTATCCGCGGCCGATCCGGGGCACGGGCCGCCTCCTGACCTCCTCGCAAACGACTCGCGGCACCTCCTGGAAGCTCCTCGGACAGCTCGGGACCTTCCCTGGGAAACCCCTCACAACGATTCGGAGGCCCGGGAGGCGATGAGGGGCCCGAGGCCGAGCCTGGCCGCGCGTACCGCCTCTTCCTCCTCCGGCGACAGCTGCTGCTGCCCCTTCCCGCCCACCACGGGCCGCACGTACGTACGCGTCTCGCTACGCCCGTTGATGGACGTCAGCACGATCCCGTCACCCAGCCCGTTGATCATCGCCACCGAGAACGACAACCGCCCGGTCATCTCCGAGAGCGCGTCATAACGGCACACGGCGACGTCCCTGATGGCCTTGAGATCGCCCCGGCCCTCGCTGATCTGCCGGGAGAGCATGCGCTGGCAGTCCTCCACCGTCGCTCTGGCCTGCCGCAGCGCCAGATAACCGATCAATACGCCACTGACCCCGGCGACGACGCCCACGATCACCCATGTGGTAACGAGCACGGCACCGAGAGTAATGGTTCGGTCAAGCCGGCTCGCGCCGTTTCGGCAGCCAGGACACCAACATCCACACCAGAGCCAGCGCCCCCAGCCCGAACCCGTTCTGAACGATCTTCCCCAGCACCAGGCTCACCCCCGGGATGTCGGCCTGCTTGAGCGAAACGCCCCACCACGGGACCGTCATCACGTAATACAGCCACACGACCGCCGCCACCCGCAGCCTGACCGTGTCGCGCCCGTCGCCCACGATCGCCGCGAGCACCACGACCACCCAGGCCAGGTGGTGGATCCAGGCGACCGGCGAGAGCAGCACGGCCATCAGCCCGACGAGCGCGACCGCGGTGAGTGGATCATTCGCCTTGTACGCGTCCCGCGCCCCCCTGAACCCGTACCACCCGACCACGGCCACGATGACCACCCAGATCGCGGAGGTGAGCAGGTCGGGCATGTACAGCCGGATCAGCATGCCGCGGATCGACTGGTTGGTGGTGGCCGCGTTCGCGCCGAGGCGTTCGGGATCGAGCAGCGCCGAGAACCAGAAGTCGGAGGCGTCCTGCGGGATCACCCCGAACGGCAGCAGCGTGAGCACCGCCGCCGCGAACGCCGCCATGAAGAACGTCCGCCACTGCCTGGTGACCAGCAGATAGATCAGGAAGACACCCGGAGTCAGCTTGACCGCCGTGGCCAGCCCGATCAGGAACCCGCGAGGCCACCAGGGCCGCCGGGCCACGCAGTCGGCCACGCACAGGGCGACCAGCAGGATGTCCACCTGCCCGAACCGCACCTGGTCCCTGATCGGCATCAGGTACGTGCACAGCACCATGAGCAGCGCGAACACCCAGGGCGCGTACTTCCTGAGCGTCTCCCCCTCCAGCACCTGACGGAACGAGAACCACACCGTCACGGCCAGCGCCACGAAAATCCCGGCCGTCCACACCCACTGCGCCGTGAGCCAGGACATCTTCGCCAGCACCACGGCCAGCATCGCGGCGATGGGCGGGTAGGTGAACGGCAACAACTGCGGCGCTGGCGTGACGTAGTCGTACACCGGCCGTCCTTCGAGGAGCATCTGCCCCCCGGTACGGTAAACGTCCAGGTCGACGAGCCGTTGGTCGTCGGGGTTGGTGAGCCACCCGTACACCAGCGGCGCCACGGCCGCCACGACGACGAGCGCCGCGAGCACCCATGCCCACCACTGCCGCCGCATCACCCGCACCTCGCCACTTGTCACGGTGTGGCACGTTACCGTGGCTGTTGTTGATCGAGGGGCACACACTGGGGGTCCGTACATGCCGAACGCCACGCCGTACCCGCCTCAGGGCCGGTACGCGGAGCGCCACCACCTCGGCCGCCGCATCGCCGGCACCCTCACCTCCGCCCTCCTCACCGTGCCCCTGACCACCCTCCTCACCACCGCCCCCGCCCAAGCCACCTACGCGCCCACCGCAGCCCCTCAAGCCTCCCTCCACGCAGCGACCGCCCCCAGAACCCCCATCACGACCGCTCATCCGGCCTCCGACGGCACTCGCACCAACATCGCCACCACCCCGCACCTCAGATCGGCCATCACCGGCGGCACGCATGCGGCAGCCGCCCCCGCCGCACCCCGGGGACGAGTGGCCCTGATCGGCGTTCCCGGCCTGGAGTGGAGCGACCTGGACCGGACCAGGACTCCCAACCTGTGGCGCCTCGTGGGCGAAGGCGCCTCCGCCTCACTCTCGACCCGAGCCGTACCACCCCCGGATCGCGGCACCACCTGCCCCACCGCCGGATGGCTCACCGTCTCAGCGGGCCAGCGAGCAGGCACGCCGGGCAAGGGCTGCCCGCCTCCACCCACCCCCCAGCCCGATCAGCAAACCGGGCAGGACGGGCAAACAGGCCAAGGCGCCACGATCCAGGACTGGAAGGCCCTGGCCGCGCACCAGTCGGAGACCGGCTACGACGCCCAACTGGGCACGCTGGGCCAGCTCGTCACCGACAACGGCGGGAAGGTCGCCGCGATCGGCCCGGGCGCCGCGCTGGCCGCCGCCGACAAGTCCGGAAATATCGCCAAATACGCCCCCACTCCCGATGCCCTGGGCGATCCAACCCCCTACAACCTGATCGTCCTCGAAGCCGCCGACCTCGCGAACGCCTGGCTGCAACAGCCCCCCGACGAGTACGGCGTCCCCACCTCCCTCACCCCGGCGGCCCGCCAGGCCGCCGTCACCCGGGCAGACCGGCAGATCGGCACCCTGGTCGAGCGGCTTCCCGCCGACACCACGGTCCTGCTGGCAGGCGTCTCGGACGTGACCCCGAACGCCCACCTCCACGTGGCGATCGCCGTCGGCCCCGGCCCGGACGGAACGCCGTACCCACACGGCTATCTCACCGCCACCTCCACCCGCCAGGACGCCCTGGTCACGATCACCGACCTCACCGCGACGACCATCCAGCTCCTGGGCCTGCCCGCCCCGCGCCAGGTCGTCGGCCGCCCCTGGCAACCCGGCGGCTCCGCCCCGGCCACCGCGTCCGGCACGGTGACCGAACTGGCGGACGGAGACCTGGCCAGCCAGGTCCTGCGAGAGGTACGCGGCCCGTTCTTCACCGTCCTGGTCACGCTCCAGCTCCTCTTCTACGCCCTCGCCGCCCTCGCCCTCCGCCGCCGCCGCTCAACCACCCGCCCAAACCCCTCAAGGCATCCCGCCGCCACCGCCACCGCCACGAAGAGCGAGCGGAACGCCGCCACCACGACACCCGCCGCCCTCACCGCGGAACACCCTGAAGACACCCCCACCGCGGAACACCCCGAAGACACCGCCACCGCAGAACACCCTGGAGACAGCGCCAAGGCCGAAAAACGCCACGAAAAGTCGGCCACCACGGCAACGCCCTCCACCACCCCCGTGGAAGACGCGAGCACCTCCAAGCTCCTCATCTCCATCCAGGTCGTCGCCGTGGTCAGCGGTGCCATCGCCGTCTCCACGTTCCTGGCCCAGCTGGTGCCCTGGTGGACCCTGCCGGTGCCCATGCTCTCCGTGATCCTGACGATCCTGGCCATCGCCGGTCTCATCACCGCCGTCGCCTTCGGCGGCCCCTGGCGGGCGCACGTGCTCGGCCCCCTCGCCGCCGTCGCCGCCATCACCTCGCTGGCCCTCCTCCTCGACGTCATGACGGGCTCCAGCCTCCAGGTGAACGCCGTCACCGGCTACGAGCCCGTGACCGGCGGCCGCTTCTACGGCTTCAGCAACATCGCCTTCGCCGTCTACGCCACGGGCACCGTCCTCGGCCTGGCCGGGGTGGCTCAGTGGCTGCTGGGCAGGGGGATGTCGAGGGCTGTGGTGGTGACGTTGTGCGGGTTGTACGGGGGATTCGCGGTCTTCGCGGACGGGTGGCCCTCCTGGGGCGCGGACTTCGGTGGTGTCCCGGCGTTCGTGGTCGGCCTGGCCGTTTTCCTGATCCTGCTCTCCGGCAAACGGGTGTCCCTGCTGAGGCTCCTGATCGTGGGCCTGATCGGGGCCGTGCTCGTGGGTGCCCTCTCGGTGTTCGACTGGTTGCGTCCCGACGCCCAGCGAACCCACCTGGGCAACTTCGTCCAGCAGATCATCGACGGTCAGGCCTGGACCGTCATCGGGCGCAAGTTCGGCGCCATGATCGGCGTAACCGTCGGCAACTGGTCACTGACCCTCCTCTCGCTGGTCGCGCTGGCCTTCCTGTTCCTGGTGCTGGCCCGTCCTTCCCGCTGGGGCGCCTCCGCCCTCGGCCAGGCCTACAGGCTGGCCCCGACGCTCAGGGCCGGCCTCTTCGGCGCCCTCACGTGCGCCTTCATCGGTTTCCTCATGAACGACTCCGGCATCGCCATCCCCGCTATGGCACTGACGGTGGCGGTGCCGCTGACGCTCGCGGCCTGCGTTCGGGCCCTGCAGCTCGCCAAGCCCACACCACCAGCGCCGCAGCCAGAGCGAGCAGCACCCAGGCGAGCTGAGGCCTGAGCACGGTTCTGAGCCACTCCAGGTCGGCGGGCTGACCCTCCACCCTGGCCGGCAGGTACGCGAGCGACAGCACCAGCAGGTGCGCGACCACGAACCCGTCCAGCGCGGAGGCCCCCACGAGCGCCAGCAGCCCGAGCGCCAGCCCGTCGTACCAGGGCAGGATGTACGGCGTCGCGAACACGTACGCCACCACCAGCCCCGCTGCCACGACCGGCGCGCCCAACCCCCCGCCCGAGGGCCGACCGCCCAATGAGCCGCCGCCCAATGAACCGCCGCCCACCGACGCGCCACGCACCGGGTCGCCGGTCGACGACCTTCGGCGGGCGGCCCAGCGCAGCAGGGACCAGGCGATGAGCCCGAGCACCAGGAGCGAGCCGATCTGGATCTCCCCCCGGTACGCGCTCCCGGTGCCCACGATCGACTGGAGCCAGCCCTGGACGAGCTTCCAGAACGAGGCATGGGAGATCGACTTGCTCGTCCGGGTCATCGGCGCGATCGCGTCCGGGCCGACGATCGCGTACCCGACCGCGACCACCACGACGGCGCAACCCGCCATGAGCGCCAGGCGGGCAGGCCGACGCCGTAGCTCCCAGGCCGGACCGAGGGCCACGAGGCCGGCGTTGACCTTGATCGCCACCCCCAGCCCAAGCAGGACGCCCGAGCCGACAGGCCGGCTCCTGGCCAGGAGCGCGGCCACCATGCAGGCGATGGCCAGCGTGTCGACGTGCAGGCCCGCGACCAGCTGGTAGAGCAGAAGGGGGTTGGCCGTCCACAGCAGGGCCGCCCTGAGGCGTCTGGCCGGGTCGTCCCTGGTGAAACGGTCTATGAGCAGGCCCGTCACGATGAACGCGGCGGAGTTGAACAGGGCCAGCACGAATATCGTCAGGCGGAGCGAGTCGCCGCCCACCCAGCTCGCCACCGCCTGCACGGCCGTGGCCACGGGCCCGTAGACGCTCGGCTCCTCACGCCACGGCTCCTCCACCGCGTCGGCGACGGGATCGCCCGGCAGGTCCGCCGCGCCATGCGTGTACGGGCTGAGGCCCAGCGTCACCATGCGGCCGTACGCGGCGTAGTTGAGATGGTCGCCGGAGCCCGACGGGGGAAGGAACGCCAGGACGCCGGCGGCCACGCAGCCGATGAGGACCAGCAACCGGGCGCTGGGCAGCCACCGAGCGCCGGCCGACAGGCGCCACGGCCACCCGGAGGGCATATGGGACGGTTCGCCGGTCAGGGGTGGCTCAGCGGATCCAGCGCCCGGGCCTCGCTCGACTCCATCGCCGGAGCCTTGCCCGACCGAGCCGGTATCCGGCCCCCGTCGTCCCGGGAATCCACCGTCCGGCTCTTGCCCGGACGAACCGCCCTGGGCCGGTGTGGCGGGGGCGGCACCTCGGGTGGGCGCGGAGGGGTCTCCCGGCTCTGCGGCAGGCGGGTGTGAGGTGATGGGGTCTCGCCCGCCAGGGCGGCGGAGAAGCAGCAGGGTGGTCAGGAGGCCGAGGCCGCCGAGGATGAGGGCGGCTGCCGCCAGGGCGACCGTCAGATGAGGCTCTGGGTTGAGGTCGAGGGAATAGGGCGGGTGCCAGGCGGGGCCGCTCAGGGTTGGGACCAGTGGTGACGGGCCCAGCAGCCCGATGGTGACCGTCAGCAGGATCGAGACGCCGATCGCCGCCATGGCCGCCCCGGCCAGCCGGCCTCGTGCCTGTCCGTGCCGCGTCTCCGAAGTCACCGGGAAATTCCAGCACACCCGCAAGACACCTTCGCCCGATCCGGTCCTGCCTGTGGATAACGGGGCCGAGCTGTGACTTCCTGTGGATAACCAGGTCCCCAACCCCCGTCCTCCCTGGTATCTGGCCTGTGGATACCTGTGGACAAAGGTCCGGACGGGCGGCTGAGCGAGCGGGCCGGCAAAGGTCCCGACGGGCGGCTGAGCGAGCGGGCCGGCAAAGGTCCCGACGGGCGGCTGAGCGAGCGGGCCGGCAAAAGGGCTGGACGGGCGGCTCGGCAAACGGCTGGGCCGCCCGGTGGCGGCGAGCGCCCCCGCTACTCCCCGGTGAGCCCGTCCACCGACTCCCGGATGAGGTCGGCGTGTCCGTTGTGCCGGGCGTACTCCTCGATCATGTGGACGAGGATCCACCGCAGGCTCGGCGCCCGGCCGTCGGGCCACGTTCGCCGGGCCGGCTGTCCAAGACCGCCGCCCGCCAGCGCCTCCTCGACCAGCGCCCGCGACCGCGAAACCGCGTCCTCCCAGAGCGCGTGCAGCTCCTCGGGCGAGTCCTGGGCGGCCGAGTTCCACTCCCAGTCACGGTCGGCCTCCCAGTCCACCGTGGTCCAGAGCGGCTGCCCCTCGCGCCCGTGCAGGTAGCGGGCGAACCAGTGGTTCTCGACGAAGGCCATGTGCTTGAGGATCCCGCCCAGCGTCATCGACGACACCCCGACGGTCGCCCTCAGCCCGGCCTCGTCCAGCCCGGAGCATTTCCACGCCAGGGTGGCGCGCTGATAGTCCAGGTAGCCCACGAGAGTGTCGGTCTCGTCGGCCGCGAGGGGAGGCTCGGGACGGCCCTGCTCGTCAATATCGGTCATGGGCGGTGAGTTTAGGGTCCAGGGCGAACAGAGCCCTGCGGCCAAATCGGGTCAGCGTTTCGGACGGAGCCGGTCGAGGTTCTGGACGACCAGAGGCTCGCGTACGGCCAGCGCCCGCGCCACGTCCCGCAACTGCCGCGCCCGGTGGAGCTGGGCCCGCAGGTCCGTGCCCGTGGCCCGGTGCGACATGTCCACCTCGACCTCGGTCACCCGGTAGCCCTTGCGCAGCAGGTCGATCGTCAGCGCCGTCTCCACCCCGAACCCGTGCGCCAGCGGCCGGGCCGCCTCGAAGGCCGCTCTGGTGAGGCAGCGTTGCCCGTTGAGCGGCTGGGCCGGGTCGAAGCCGGTGGCCCGGCGGATGCCCTCTTTCGAGAGGCGGACGACTAAGCCGTGCCCGCCGAGCTTCACCCTCGTCGTGAACACCGCGATCGTCATGTCGGCCGTGCCCTGGCGTACGGGCTCGATCAGCGGCGCCGCGGCCTGGGCCGTCCCGCCCAGGTCGGCGTCGAGGAAGAGCAGGTGGCGGGGGGTGGCGTCCTCGTCGAGGAGGCGCACCGCCTCGGCCCCCGTCTCCATCGCGGCGGCCTTGCCCCGGTTGCGGCTGTGCCGCACCACCCGGGCCCCGGCCGCGCGGGCCACCCTGCCGGTCTGGTCCGCCGAGCCGTCGTCCACGACCACGACGAGATCGACCCCGGGCAGCGCCGCGGCGGCCTTGACGGTGGCCGCGATGCGGTCGGCCTCATTGGCGGCCGGGATGATGACCGCCGTGTCGCCGCCGCTCCGATCCGCACTCAGAGGTTCCGTCATGATCCCTCTGTTATGAGGAACTCCTGCGGCACCTCATCGTGCACGGTGAACACCGAGTCGAGCCCGGTGACCTGCAGAATCTTGCGTACGGCGGGACGCGGGGAAGCCACCTCGAGCGACCCTCCCTGCTCTTTCATGCGCTTGAGCGCCGAGAGCAGCACGTTCATCCCCGTGGAGTCGCAGAAATCCACGGCGGACATGTCGATGACCACCCGGCTGGGCCCCTCCTGCAGCAGCCGAGTGAACTCGGACTGCAGGTGAGGCGCCGTGTAGAGGTCGATTTCTCCGGTGACCGCGACTAGCGCGCACCCGGCATGTGATCGAGTCGAGACCTTGAGCTCCACATGGGCAGGCTAGCGGCGCGAAGGCTTCCGGTCACGTTGTCACGCCGATAGGGGAACGACAGGTTTTTGTCCTGCGTTTGGGCTCCATGAAAACGGAGAGTACGCGAAGCTTGACAGCGTGACACCGGAACCGGCAACGCTTCACGGAGAGGGAGGGGCTGGGGCACGCGCGACGGGCCCCGCATCGATGAAGGCCGACAAACCCGAAGATCCACAGCGTCAGGGGCTCCGAGAACGCCTGGAGACCATCCTCATCAGCACAGAGAAGGCGACGTCATGGCATGACCAAGCGGGGCGCCTGCGCGGCCTGGTGAACCACGAAGGCTACGTCCCCATCCGCACCCGGCTCGCCATCGAGGACCTGGAGTTCCTCGCCGGGGCGCGCACCGAGCTGCTCAGGTTCACGGAGCTGGGGCTCAGGTTGCTCGATCTCCACCAGCCGCGGGACGCGGGGGGCATCACGAGCGACACCGCCCACCCGATCCTGCGGTGCCGGAGCTGCATGTGGCGCTGGCCTTGCCCGACATTTCGGGCAATGTCGGAGTCCTTCGGTGCATCGCGGGATCTGCCGGAGAGCGCCTGAGGGGCAAGACCGGCCGTCAGCCGCTGACCAGGGGAAGCCGGATCTCGAACCGGCACCCCGGCCCGTCGTTGACCACCCCGATCACCCCGTCGTGCGCCTCCACGATCCCTTGCGCGATGGCCAGCCCCAGCCCGGCCCCTCCATCGGCGGTAGGAGTACGAGCAGCCTCCCCCCGGAAGGCCACTTCGAACACCCGAGGCAGATCCTCCTCGGGTATCCCCCCGCAACAGTCCGTGACCGACAAACAGGCCATCCCCTCCGCATCCACCCCGGCCCTGAGCACCACGGCCCGGTCGGACGGCGTGTGCCGGATGGCGTTGACCACCAGGTTGCCCAGGGCCCGGCCGAGGGCCCCCGCGTCGGCCTCCACCGGCACCGCGGCCGCCGCCTCGGCCGTGAGCAGCACCCCTTTGGCCCGGGCGAGCGGCTCCGCCCCGGCCAGCGTGTCGGCGACGAGGTCGGCCAGCCCGATCCTGGCCCGCGACAGCCGCAGCGACCCGGCGTGGATCCGCGACAGCTCGAACAGGTCGTCCACCATCCCCGACAGCCGCTCCACCTCGAGCCTGATCTGCCTGTGGTAGCGCGCGACCGTCCCGGAGTCGGACACCACCCCGTCCTCCAGCGCCTCGGCCATGGCGCGCATCCCGGCCAGCGGCGTACGCAGGTCGTGGCTCACCCACGCCACCAGCTCCCGCCGCGCCCCCTCCAGGGCCCGCTCCCGCGCGTACGCCTCCTCAAGGGTGTTCGCGATCGTCTGCAGCTCGGCCGGCAGCCCCTGGGGCGCGACGAACGGCAGGTCGCGTACGGCCGCCACCAGCCGCCTGCTCTCCCCGACCACCCGCTTGGCCAGCACGAACGCCACCCCCAGCCCCACCAGCCCGCCCACGGCCACCACGCTCAGCACGAAGTCCTTGGTCGGCCCCTCGATGATCATCTTGGTGATGATCGCCACGACGCCCGCCAGCGTGGCCGCCACCGCGACCACCACGACCACGGCCAGCATCACCCCGATGGACCTGGTACGCAGCCGCCACATCACCCAGATGCCCGCCAGCGCGACCAGCAGCCCGAGCCCGGCCGTGACGCCCACGACCATGGGCAGGTCCCCCGGCTTGGGCATCATGGGCCCTCCAGCGGCTCGTACCGGTAGCCGACCCCCCACACCGTGACGATCCTGCGCGGCTCGGTCGGGTCGGGCTCGATCTTCTCCCGCAGCCGCCGCACGTGCACGGTCACGGTTGACGAGTCGCCGAACGACCATCCCCACACCTGGTTGAGCAGCGCCGACCGGCTGAACGCCTGCCGCGGGTTACGCATGAGGTAGGCCAGCAGGTCGAACTCCCGGGCCGTCAGCATCACCTCGGCGTCGCGCCGCCGTACCTCGTGGGCCCCCACGTCCACCACCAGGTCGCCGTCGCGGAGCACCCCCGTGCCCCCGGTGACGGAGGCCCCGCGCGCCCGCCGCAGCACCGACTGCACGCGCAGCGCCAGCTCGCGCGGGCTGAACGGCTTGGTGACGTAGTCGTCGGCCCCGGTCTCCAGCCCGACCACCCGGTCGATCTCCTCGCCGAGCGCGGTCAGCATGATCACCGGGACCGGCCAGCGCTCCCTGAGCTTCCTGCACACCTGCAGCCCGTCGATCTTGGGCAGCATCAGGTCGAGCACCATGAGGTCGGGCGGGTTCGCCAGCGCCCTGCGCAGCGCCTCGACGCCGTCGCCGACGCACTCGACCTCGTGCCCGTCGCGCTCCAGATAGCGCGCCACGACCTCGGAGACCGTGGGATCGTCGTCCACCACCAGGATGCGCGTGTTCACGACTTCACGGTACGGCCGTGGTGCACGTAAGTGACATGTACGTCATTGGTTCGTAAGGCTCGCGGATCATGTCCCCAGGACGTACGGTTGCCTCATGGGTAGAGTCGTGATGCTCGTCATAGGGACCTTGCTGGGTCTCTTCGTGCTGTTCAACTTCTTGCTGCCGATGCTGGTCGGCCTGGTCAAGCTCGCTTTGATCGTCGGTGTGGTCGCTCTGCTCGTCTTCGTCGCGGTCACCGTGGTGGGCAAGTCGCGCTCGCAGTGACGCAGATCCTGTTCGATCCGTGGCTGGTGGGGATCACCATGGTGGCGATCCTGCTGCTGGCCACGTGGGCGGCCACGCTGCTGCCCACGCTCAGCGGAGAGCCGCCGAGCTTCCCGCTGACCTATGCGCGCCGCACGGCCTTCCAGCGGCAGCGCGATCCGGACGCGGCCGGTCGTTCGCGCCCGCGAGCCCCCTAGGCATGCCCCGCTTTCCAGTAAGGCGGGGCTCCCTCTGTGAGACGAGTGAGCCCCTCGTCCGCCTCTCCTAGGGAACAAGGGCTCATGATCGATTCTCTCGTCACCTTTGTCATCGGCATGTCCGGCGGCAGCGCCGCGCTCGGGATCGTGCTGTTCACGCTGGCCGTACGCCTTCTGCTGCTGCCGCTCAACGTGCGCCAGGCCCGTACGATGAAGATCCGCGAGCGGCTCGCCCCCAAGCTGCGCGAGCTGCAGCAGCGGCACGGGCGCAACCCGGAGCGCCTGTCGAAGGAACTGTCCGCGCTCTACGCCAAGGAAGGCACGTCGCCGTTCGCGGGGTTCATGCCGATGCTGGCGCAGTTGCCGTTCATGTGGCTGATGTACCGGGTGGCCACGCATCCGACCGCGCTCGCCGGGCACGACCTTTTCGGGGCTCCGCTGGGGCAGCAGGTGGCGGGGTTGGTAGCCAATTACGGTCTGGTCAGCATGCCGGTTTTGGTCTTTGTATTGGTCATTCTGCTGATCGTGGCGGTGGCGTGGTTCTCCGCCCGGCAGATCAAGGTTCAGGAAGAGCAGCCGGAGCTGATGAAGAAGATCATGCGGCTGCTGCCGTACGGCTCCGTGCTGGCCGCTCTGGTGCTCCCCCTGGCGGCCGGCCTCTATCTGCTCGTCTCCACGGCCTGGACCGTCAGCGAGCGGGCCGTGCTCGCTAGCCGGCCTCTCTGAGTGCCGCCACCTGCCCGTTCATCGATTGACTGGGGGCGGGCAGGATGGCCCATACGGTCGTCGTGTCCCCGTCGTGCCTGACCCCCCAGCTCTCGGCCACGTATTCCACGATGCCGAGCCCCCGGCCCCCGAGCGAGGACAGGGTCGGGCGGCCCGCCCGCGGCTCGGTGGCCGCACCCCCATCGCTCACCGCCACTTCGATGTGATCGTCACTGCGTAGCCAGGCAACCCTCACCATGCCCGACGGCAGCGGATGCGCGTGCCGCAGCGCGTTGCTCAGCAACTCGCTCACCACCAGCACGGCATCGTCGATCGCGGCGGAAAAGACCCCACTGTCCTGCAGGTCAGTGCTCAGACGCTGGCGGGCGACGGCAACGCTGGACGGCGCGTACGGCAGCAGCACCACGCTTGACACACCCACCTCCCCGTTACCTGTGCCCCCCGCGGGAACACTCCCCGGTACGACCGAAATGCCCCGTTACTCAATCCCAGAAACCGCATCTCGATCACAGCTTGTACACATTGGACGATAGATCAGCTCAACCGTGACCACCTCGTTACCGCATCGGTGTGTCGGATCCGATAGTGGAAACGCATCTCAGTACGAGCCGCATTCTGGTGCCTCCTCCAGGCCTCGGATGAGCGCTGACATCTCCGCCCTGCGCCCTGGCGAGACTGCGGACGATGTAGAGACCGAGCCCCACTCCACCAAACCGTCTTCGGTCGCCGCTGTCCACCTGGACGAAGCGCTCGAAGATCCGCTCCCTGTCGGCCGGGGCGATGCCGACCCCCTCGTCGTCGACCACCACGACGACGTTGTCGTCCTCCGGCCACGCCTCGACGCTGATCAGCCCGCCCTTCGGCGAGTACTTGAACGCGTTCTCCAGCAACTGCCCCAGGACGATGTCCGTGGCCAGCGCGTCGCCCAGCACGTACGGCAGCCCGTCCGGCATGACCACCTCGACCCGGTGCCGGTCAGACAGGGCGGGCAGCCCCAGCGTGGCCGCGTCGATCCGCTCGGCCAGGTCGAACTCCTCGATCCGCACCTTGAGCTCGTCGGCCCCGGCCCTGGCGCCCAGCAGCAGGTGGTCCATGAGCTCGCCCAGGGACCTGGCCCGCTCGGCGATCGTGTGCACGGCGGAGCGGCGCTCGGGGTCGCCCATCTTGTCCCAGCGCGAGTCCAGCGTGCTGGCGAACCCCCGCACGATCGTGATCGGCGTACGCAGCTCGTGGCTGGTCGTGGCCAGGAACAGGTCCTTGGCCTCCTCCAGCTCCTTGGCCGCGGTCACGTCGCGGAAGTCGACGACCACCTCGCCGGTCTCCTCGATCTGCGCGCTCACCACGTCCAGCCACCGCCCGTTGTCCATCTGGGAGGTGACCTTCTCGCCCGGCTTGGGCAGCGGGAACGGCGGCGGCCCGCCGATCACGGACGCGGCGGGCAACGCGGTCAGCTCGGCGGCGGCCGGGTTCCACCGCACCACGTGGCCGGCCTGGTCGAGCACGGCGATGCCGTCGGCGCTGGCGTCGAACACGGCCCGCTCGTGCGCCCGCTGCCGCACCGCCTCCTGGTAGGCCACCGCGTTGCCGACGGCGATCCCCGCATGCCCGGCCAGCAGCTCCAGCAGCTCCAGCTCCAGGTGCCCCGGCCTGCGCCGGGCGAACAGCGAGTAGAGCGCGCCGTACGGGCGCCCGCCGACCGCCGCCAGGCCGAGCGCGATCGTGTGCAGGCCGTTGAGCCGCGCCCACACCAGGTCGTCGAGCCCGTCGGACTCCAGCATCACGGTCTTGCCGGTGCGTAAAAGCTTGTCCACGAGGCTCGTACGCAGGTCGCTGGTGGCGCCCCTGATCGTGTCCGGCAACTGGTACGTGCTGACCACCCGCAACCTGTCACCCTCGATCAGCACGAACCCGCCCGCGTCCGCCCCGGTGAGTTCGGTGAGGTTGGCGGAGATCCGGTCGAGCACGGCCGACAGCTCCAGCTCGGAGTTGATGTCGCCGACCACGTCGGTCAGCCGGCGCACGAGCCTGGCCCGGCGCGCCATCCGGTTCCTGGCCACCTCGTCGGCCCGGGCGGGGTGGTAGACGCACACGTAACCGCCCACGGCGTTGCCCAGCCGCAGGGCGCTGATGTCCACCCGCAGGTCGAGCACCGTGCCGTCGCTGCGCACGCGCTTGGTGCGCAACGACACGGGCTCCCCCGTGCGTACGCGTTCCAGCACGGCGTTGTGCTCGGCGGTCAGCTCGTCAGGCACGATCGGCGCCCTGCGCCCGAGCAGCTCCTCCGCCGGCCACCCGAACACGCGCTCGGCCGCGGCGTTCCACACCAGCACGCTCTGGTCCCGATCGAGCGCCACGACGGCGTTGGGCGAGCTGGCGAGCGCCGCGCGAGCGATCTCATCGTCACTACCGGCCCATTCGTCCCCCACACCTCCATAGTGCACGTGGCGCGGTGGGTGCGTCGGGCGATCCGTCCGATACGCTGCGGTCACGGTAATTCCTGGCGGGTGGGAGGGTGAGGGGTATGTCGAGCAACGATCTCGATGCCCTGCTGCGGGTGACCTCCAGCACCTATCGGGGTGACACACCACCGGACATCGCCTTCGGCACCTACGACGGGGCCGTGGGCAGGATGGTGCTGGCGGTGACCGGCAAGGGCATCGCCGCCTGCAGCTTCGAGCCGGAAAACGACGTCTTCGAGCTGGTCAGCAGGCATGTGGGCAGGTTCATCGGGCCCGACGCGCGACGCCTCGACCCGGTGCGCAGGGAGCTCGACGCCTACTTCTCGGGGCGGCTGCGCGCGTTCGCCACGCCGGTGGACCTGACGCTGGCCACGACTTTCGCGCGCACGGTGCTGCAGAAGACCATGGCGGTCCCCTATGGCACCACCACCACGCTGGAGCAGATCGGCGAGAGCATCGGCCGGCCGCGCGCGCTGCGGGCGATCGGCAACGCGCTGGCCTCCAACCCCATCTGCGTGATCGTGCCCTGCCACCGGGTGGTGCGCGAGGACGGCGCGCTCGGCGACTACGCGGGGGGCGCGGCCGCCAAGCAGCACCTGCTCAACGTCGAGCGGCGGACCGCCGGGCCAGCAGCCCGATGAGCAGCGTCACCAGCGCGGCCACCAAGGCACCGCCCAGGGCGCCGTTCATCCACGGCTGCCGGACGAAGCCGAGGACCTCGCGCACGCCCGCCCACCACGCGTCCCACTGGGGGATCGTCGGCGTCGAGGTCGTCAGCCAGTAGGCGGCGAAGCCCAGCGCCCACGGCACCAGCATCGACCAGCGCGAGGGCGCGTCCTCCGCGGTGTTCCAGCCCGTGCCGCGGCGCAGCAGGAAGTAGTCCACGGCGAGCACCGCGAACATCGGCACGAACACCGCCCCGATCAGGCCGAGGAACACCCCGTACGAGGTGACGTCCACCAGCAGGGCGATCACCACGGTGAGCACGCCGATGCCGACGGAGAAGACGCGCCGGTCCATCCGCGGCATCAGGTTCTGCAGCGAGACCGTGGTGGAGTAGACGTTGGCGAAGGACTGGTCGGTCTCGCGCAGGACCAGGATGCCGAAGAACAGCGCGCCCAGCGGCACCGCCACGAACGGCCCGAACACCGACGTCTGGTCGGCCTGCACCCCGGCGGCGCCCGCGAGGGCCACCGCGTACACGCCCAGCCCCAGACACGCCACCTGGGCCAGGGTGTATCCGCCGACCACGCCGGTGAAGGCGGCCCTGCTGGAGCGCGAGTGGCGGGCGAAGTCGGCGGCCATCGGCACCCAGGACACCGAGAGCGCGATCACGTAGTCGACCGCGGCGGGGAAGGCCGTCCAGCTCCCGCCCTCCGGGGAGGGGGCGTCGCGCAGGAAGAACACCGTGAACCAGATCATCGCGATGATCACGCCGACGGTGACGTACCGGCGCAGCAGCCGGATCGACCCGAGCGGCCAGATCGTCAGCGCGGTGGTCAGCACCCCCGCCACGACCACCCACACCTGGTACGGCACCGAGCCGAAGATCGCGGTGGCACCCTTCGCGATCACCCAGAGCTCGAAGGCCCCCCAGCCGATCATCTGCACGATGTTCAGCACCGTGGGCACGTAGGAGATCCTGGCCCCGAACAGCCCGCGCAGCAGCACCATCGCCGGCTGCCCGGTCTGCGTGCCGGGGATGGCGGACAGGCCCACCATGGCGGTGCCGATCAGGCTGCCCACCACCGTGGCCACCAGCACCGCGGCCAGGCTGAGCGGGGCGTCGCCGAGCGGGTTGAGCAGGAGCAGGGCTCCGGAGAAGCCGAGGAGGCTGACCCCGAGGTTCGCCCAGAGAGCGCCCTGGTCGAGCACGCCGAGGGTCTTCGGCGGGCGGCCTTCGAGGGTCAGCGGAACTTCTTCGACGCCATGCGTCATCGCACACTCCCTACGCCGGCATTACCCGGACAGGTTCATGCGGTCGGCAGCAGCAGTAGCTACCCTCTCAGCCTGGTTGCCCCAAGCTCCCGCGGGGGTTGGTACACGAAGCCGGGATCATCCCAGCTCGCGCCCCCATGATGCACCATTCGTCCTAGATCGGCCACCACCGGGTAGCTGCCATCGCGCCCTCGGGAGAGTCCGTGCAGGTCCGCAGGACGAACAGCTGGCCTCTCGCACCGCGTCGGCGGGCTGCCCACGCACGCATTCTCCAAGCCACGCTGTACATCACTGCCGGGCGACCAGGCATATTCCCGGCATATTCCACGGTGCTGCCGAGGAGTGCAACGATCGCTCCGGTGAACCTCGGGCCGTATTCCACCCCCCTGGAACCAGGCGAGGCGACCCTGACCCGCCCGGGTGTGGCCGGAAAGCCCATCGTCATCAGAGACGACGACATCCGGCACCCCGGCGCCACCTGTGCGGTGCTCACCGCCTTCGAAGACGTCACCTCGCACGTCTCCCCCGCGGCCACGCGGGAGAGCTGAAGTTCACGTTCCACGGCCAACCGAACCAACCGAGACATCTCTTGCTGGAGGACTGTTGAAGACACGCATTCTGGGCGCCGTGCTGGGAATCGCAGCGTTGAGCGGGCTGCTGGTGGCAAGCCCGGCGCAGGCGGCCGACGGAGTGTCCTCCGCCCGCGTGGAAAACCCGGACAGAGCCGGCGCCGGGTACGTCCGGACGACCGTCGACTTCGTCAGCCGGACGAGGGTCGTCTTTCGGAACTTCACGGTGCGCGACATCTGCCCCGCTGACAACCATGGGGTGCGGGCCCAGATGGAGTGGACGCACACCGACCTGACCACCGGGTACAGCGCCTGGAAGGTGGACACCAGCTGCGGCTCCCACGGCACCAACTTCGGAAACTTCGTCCGCACCGGCCCCAAACCCATACGGGTGGTCCGCGTGAGGGTGTGCATCTACAAGCGATCAGGCCAGCACCTGGCTTGCGACTACAGCCTGTCCCGAGACAACCAGTACACCTGAGCCGCTGACGCTCAGGCTCTCAGCTGGTCGGCGTAGGCGGTAACCGAAGGCGTCGGCGAGCAGGGCGAGTTCGCCGTGACCGGAAGCGAAGCTGGAACGTACGCCGCCGGCCTGCCGAGCTCGGCCTCGCCGTCGGAGGAGAAGGCGGCGTGGATGGTGAATCTCGCGCTGCAACTACTCGAAGGCGATCTCCATCGACCGGGCCCGGTGCCGCACCGCGGTAACGCCGCCTCATGCCACGAAGGGCTCCTGGCCCGTCTCGCTGACCATCGGCCGGCGCGCGGACTCCCACGACTGCATGCCGCCCCCGACGTTGACCGCGTCGCGCCCGAGCTGGTTGAGCCAGGCCGCGACCTGCAGCGAACGGCCGCCCACCCGGCACACGACGTAGACCGTCCGGTCGCCGGGCACCTCGTCGACCCGGCCCTGGATCTGCGTCATGGGGATGTGCACGGCTTCGGGCGCGTGCCCGGCCAGCCATTCGTCCTGCTCACGGACGTCGAGCAGGTAAGCGTCGGCGGGAACGGCGTTGGCCTCGATCTCAGGAACGGTCATGGCTCCATCATCTCGCGCCGCGAGTCGTAGGCCGCACGCGCCTCCGCGATCTCCGCCTGGTGCTCCTCGGTCCACGTGACCAGGGACTTGATGGTCTGGTGCAGCGTACGGCCGAGCGGCGTCAGCGCGTAGTCCACCCGGGGCGGCACCACGGGGTGAACCGTGCGGGTGACCAGGCCGTCGCGTTCGAGCTGGCGCAGGGTGACGCTGAGCATGCGCTGGCTGACGCCGTCGATCTCGCGGCGGAGCTGGGTGAAGCGCAGGCTCTGGCAGTCGAGCAGGGCGATCACCAGCAGCGACCACTTGTCCGCGATGCGGTCGAGGATCTGCCGGACCTCGCAGTCCTCGCGGGTGTCCCACTGGCGTACGTCGTAGTCGTCGTCCACGGTGCCTTCGCAGTAACTGAGTGATCTCAAAGTGCCGTCTTCCACGACATTTCATCCTGGCCCATGATGTGGACGGTTACAAGAGAGAACTGACATGCCGAGAAGTAACCGGGGGTTTGTTGTGTCTGTGCCCGCCCGTTCCTGGGGCGTACTGATCGTTTTGTGCGGTGCCATCTTCCTGGAGGGCATCGACGTGGCCATGCTGAACGTCGCCCTCCCGTCCATCCGGGCCGACCTCGGGCTTTCCACCAGCATGCTGAGCGGGGTCGTCAGCGCGTACGTGCTGGGGTACGGCGGTTTCATGCTGCTCGGCGGCCGGGCGGCCGACCTGCTGGGCCGGCGGCGGATGTTCCTGCTCTGGCTGGTGGTGTTCCTGCTCTTCTCCGGTCTCGGCGGCTTCGCGACCGAGGGCTGGGTGCTGCTGCTGGCCAGGTTCGTCACGGGGGTGGCCGCCGCGTTCATGACCCCGGCCGGCCTGTCCCTGATCACCACGAACTTCCCCGAGGGCAGGCAGCGCAACCGGGCCCTGCTCATCTACGCGGGCACGGCGGCGGGCGGGTTCGCGCTCGGGCTGGTGATCGGCGGCCTGCTGACCGCGATCGGCTGGCGCTGGGTGTTCTTCGCCCCCGTTCTGCTCTCGCTGGTCATCCTGCTGGCCGCGATCCCCCTGCTCAAGGAGCCGGCCACGGACCGCCCCGCGGTGCGGGGGTTCGACGTGGCGGGCGCGGTGAGCATCACGGGGGCGATGATGCTGCTGGTCTACGGTGTCGTACGCCTGGAGCACCCGTCCGACGGCCTGCCCCTGACCGTGGCGGTCTTCGCCGCCGGCCTGGCGCTGGTCGCGGCCTTCGTCGCCGTCGAGCGCCGCTCCGCCGTCCCGCTGGTCCGCCTCGGCATCCTGCGCTCGGGCCCGCTCGTCCGGGCCAACCTGACGGCCGCCCTGCTCACGGCCTCGTTCTTCGGCTTCCAGTTCCTGGTCACGCTCTACCTCCAGGAGTTGCGCGGCTGGTCCACCATCCAGACGGGCCTGGCCCTGCTGGCGGCCGCCGCCGACGTGGTGCTCGCGCCCACGCTCACGCCGTGGCTGGTCAACCGGTTCGGCAACGCCAAGGTCGTGCTCGGTGGCCTGCTGTCGGGCCTGCTGGCGTACGCGCTGTTCCTCGGGGTGGGCCTGGACTGGGCGTACGCGGCGATGCTGCCGTCGATGCTGCTGATCGGCCTGATGTTCGCCTTCGTCTACGGCCCGCTGACGATCGTGGCCACAGACGGTATCGCCGAGCACGAGCAGGGCCTGGCCGGCGGGCTGATCAACTCCTCGTTCCAGTTCGGGGCGGCCCTGGGTCTGTCCCTGGTGACCGCGGTCAACGTGGCCGCCCTGGGCACGGCGACGGGCGCCGAGGCGGGCCTGGCCGCGATGCGGACGGCCCTGGTGGTGCCCGTGACGGCGACCCTGCTGGCCGCGATCATCGCCGCCGCCGGCCTGCGTTCCCGGGTCCGCGACGAGAACCGGGTGCTGAGCGGCAGCGCTACTTGAGCAGCTTGGACAGGCGGCGGTCGGCCAGCGGCTTGCCGCCTGTCTGGCACGTGGGGCAGTACTGCAGCGATGAGTCGGCGAACGAGACCTCGCGGATCGTGTCGCCGCACACGTCGCAGGGCTGTCCCGCACGGTTGTGGACGCGCAGCCCCGACTTCTTCTCCGCCTTGAGGTCCTTGGCCGCCAGCCCGTGCGCGCGCTCGACGGCGTCTCTCAGCGTGGTCACGATGGCCTCGTGCAGGTCGGCGACCTGCACGTCGGTCAGCGTCGCGGCGATCTTGAACGGGGACATCTTCGCCGCGTGCAGCACCTCGTCCGAATAGGCGTTGCCGATGCCCGCGATGATCTTCTGGTCGCGCAGCAGCCCCTTGATCTGGGTGCGGTTGCCGCCCACGATGTGCTTGAGCGCGTCGACGGTGAACGTATCGGCCAGGGGGTCGGGGCCGAGGGCGGCGATGCCGGGGACATCGTCCGGATTTTTCGTGACGTAGACGGCGAGGCGCTTCTGCGTCCCCGCCTCGGTCAGCTCGAACCCGGGCGCCAGGCCCTCCTCGTCGGGCGCCAGCCTGACCCGCACCGCCAGCGGCCCCTTGCCCGGGCGCACCGGCTTGGCGCCCGAGAGGTCGTCGCGCCAGCGCAGCCACCCCGCGCGGGCCAGGTGGATGACCAGGTGCAGGCCGTCGCAGTCGAGGTCGAGGAACTTGCCGTGCCTGGTCACGCCGGTGACGGTCAGCCCGCCGAGCGCCGTGACCGGCGGGTCGAACGTCTTGAGCGCCTGGAAGGCGACCACGTCGACCCCCAGGATCGTGCGGCCCACCGCCCGCTCGCGCAGGAAGTGGGTGAGAGACTCCACTTCGGGAAGTTCGGGCATGCCACCAGACTACGGTGCCGGGTACGGTGCCGGCCGTACTGTCTAGGGCACGTCCCAGAAGGCCAGCTCGTGTGCCATCCCCGCCGCGAACAGGGCCTCGGCACGCGCCGGGTCGGGATCGGCCTCGTCGATCATCTGCGCGATCCGCACGGTGAGCGCCTCGAACCCGGGGTCGGCGTACGTGTCCACCCAGGCCCGATATCTCGGCTCAGCGGGCGGATTCTCCGCCAAAATCCGTCCAAGACTCGAATATCCCCACATGCACGGATAAAGCGCCGCCAACCCCTCCCCGTACGACCCCGCCGACTCCAGCAGGAACGCCGTGTACGCCGCGCACGCCGGCCCCTTCACCGCCCCCTCCAGATCGGCCCCGAACTCCGCCGACATCGTCCGGTGCAGCCTCAGCTCGTCGTGGTACGTGGTGTGCGCCAGATCCACGAGATCGCCCAGATGCGCCGCGGGCGCCTGCCAGGCCAGCCGGGCGAACACCCGCACGTAGTCCAGCAGGAACAGGTAGTCCTGCTCCAGCCACGACCGGAACACCGGCTCGGGCAGGTCACCGCGCCCGATCCCGGCCACCGTGGGGTGCTCGATCTGGGCCTGGAGCAGCGGGCGCCCGATGGCGTGCAACTTTTCGGAGATGGTCATGGCTGGGAGGTTAGTGTCGAAGCATGACGGTGACGATCGCCGAGGAGCTCCTCCTCCTGGCCCACAGCGAAGACCAGGGCAAGCCGCTGATCAGCGCCATCCAGCTCGATCCTGCCCTCGCCGGCGCGATCCTGGCCGAGCTGGCCGTCCACGACCGGGTGGAGCTGTCGAAGAAGAAGCTGGCGGTCAAGGACCCGACCCCACTGGGTGACGAGGAGCTCGACGCCGCCCTGGCCCTCATCACCGCCAAGGGCGGCACCAGGAACCCGGCCTGGTGGGTGCAGAAGCTGCAGTCGGGCAAGCTGCGCAACCGCCTGCTGACCCGCCTCGCCGCATCCGGCGTGCTGACGGAGGAGCGGGTCAAGGTGATGGGCATCTTCCCTGTCTCGCGCTGGCCGGAGGCCCACCCCGGGGTCGAGGCGAACGTCAGGGAGCGGGTCTCCGCCGTCCTGGCGGGCGCCGACCCCGACGCCCGCACGGCCGTCCTGATCGCGATCACGCACGCGGCCAAGCTGGACCGCAAGGCGTTCCCCGGCGCCGACAAGGCGCGCATCAAGGAGATCGCCGAGGGCGCCTGGGCGGCCGACGCGGTGGCCAAGACCATCGCCGCCATCAACGCCGCCGCCATGGTCGCCGTCACCGCGGCGGCCACGGCGGGGGCCGCCGGCAGCAGCTGACGAAACCGGCTCAGCCGGCGTCCACGACCTCCTTGGGCACCGGCTTGTCCTCCTTCAGGGCGTTGAACAGCGCCAGGGCCTTCGCCCGGTCCCACTTGACCGCCGTGCCACCGGCGGGGATGACCTCGTTCCCGCCGAACGGCACGACCGTGGTCACCGGGCTGTCACCCATGGCCAGCCCCAGCGAGAGCATGTTGAACACGCCCGTGCCCGAGTCGACCACGACCGCGTCAGTGGCGCTCATCGCCAGCGGGATCGCGGTGAACGGGTTGAGCAGCACTCCCGGGCTGGCCGCCTTCTTCACGACCGCGCCGAGGAACTGCCGCTGCCGCTTGGTCCGCTCGAAGTCGGGCAGCGCGCCACCCTTGCGGGTGCGTACGTATCCGAGGGCCTGGCCGCCGGTGAGCAGCTGCGTGCCCTTCTTGAGCTTGAGGCCCGCCTTGGGGTCGTCCACGGCCGCGCGGACGTTGATCTCGACCCCGCCGACGGCGTCCACGATCTCGACGAACCCGGCGAAGCCGATCTCCATGTAGTTGTCCACATGCACCCCGGTGACCGTCTCGACGGTGCGGACCAGGAGCTTGGGGCCGCCGATGGCGTAGGCGGAGTTGAGCTTGTCGCGCCCCTTGCCCGGGATGGTGACCGCCGAGTCGCGCGGCAGGCTGACCAGGGTCGGCTTGTCGCTGCCCTCGGGGATGTGCAGCAGCATCATCGAGTCCGTACGCTGCCCGGCGGCCCGGCCGGTGGCCAGCTTCCTGCGCTGGGCGGCGGTCAGGCCCTTGCGGCTGTCGGAGCCGACGAGCAGCCAGTTGGTGCCCGGGGTGTCGGCGGGCCGGCCCGTGTAGTCGTCGAGCACGCCGTCGATGCCCGACAGCCTGGAGTCGATCCAGAAGACCAGGCCCACGGCGGCCACCAGCACCACCACCAGGAACCCGGCGACGATCGTCAGGATGGTCTTCCCCGACGGTCGCTTGCGCGGCCCCCGCGGCCCCTTCGGGGTGGGCTCGCCACGCGACTTCAACGGCTTGACGGGGCTGCTGCCGGCGCGTTCCCGGCCGTACACCCGCGAGCTGCCCCTGGGCGGCTCCGCCCCGGGTGGGGCTTCCGCGGGAATCGGGGAGGCGGCGGGAAGCTTGTGCGTGGGTGCTCCCGGCCCTCCGGCGGGCATCCGGTGCGCGGGCGCGCCCCCGGAACGCAGGCCGTCACCAGGCCGTGGTGGCAGCGGGCGGCCGTCGCCTGGCGAGCGCATGGCTCGTGTCCGGTCGTCCTCGGTCACTTCGCCTTCTTCCCTTCGCTTTGTCATAAACGCTACGTCCAACCCCCCAGCAGTGAAGACGTTCCGCCAAGGTTTTCCCACGGAAAAGTACGCGGAACCAGCGGAGAGTCACTGCGGAAACATAGATGCCACCAGCATCGTTACGGTTATGGACGACCTCTATCGAAGGGATGATCGTGTCCGATCCGGACCCCTGGAGTCTTCGCCCGTGCTCTGGCACGGGTTCCTCTGAGGGCTCACCACGGTGAGCGCCTATCTCGGGCTGCTGGCCCTCCTGCTCCTCACCGCGGCGACCGGCTACTTCGTCGCCCAGGAATTCGCCTTCGTCGCCGCCGACCGCGGCCTGCTTCGTGAGCAGGCCGCCGCGGGTGACGCCGCCGCCGCGAAGGCGCTCCAGGTGACCTCGCGCCTGTCCTTCATGCTCTCCGGCGCCCAGCTGGGCATCACGGTCACGGCACTGCTGGTCGGTTTCCTGGCCGAGCCCGCGATCGCCACCCTCGTACGGCCGTGGCTGACCGACGCGGGCCTGTCCGACGCCATGGTCACCGGCATCTCGGTGGCGCTGGGCGTCTTCGTGGCGACCGTCGTGCAGATGGTCTTCGGCGAGCTGGCCCCGAAGAACCTGGGCATCGCCAGGCCGGAGCCGGTGGCCAAGTTCCTGGCCGGTTCGACGCTGGTCTACCTCGCGGTCGTGGGCCCGGTGGTGCGGCTGTTCGACTCGGCCGCCACGGGCCTGCTCAGGCGCGTCGGCATCGAGCCCATCGAGGAGGTGGAGCACGGCGCCACCCCTGAGGAGCTCTCCCGCATCATCGCGGAGTCGACCCAGGCCGGCGAGCTGCCACCGAGACTTTCCGACCTCCTCGAACGAGCCCTGGAGTTCGGCGACCGCACGGCGGAGGAGATCATGGTCCCGCGCCCCCGTGTCGTGGTCCTGCGGGCCTCCCAGCCCATCTCTGACCTCCTCGACGCCATGCGCACCCGCGGCCACTCCCGCTACCCGGTCCTCGGCGACGACGGGGACGTGGTGGGCGTGACAGGCGTCCGCGAGCTCCTGGCCTCGGGCCTGGACGAGGGCCGCATCGCCACCATCACCCGCCCCGCGCTCCTGGTCCCCGACTCGGTCCCGCTGCCGGCGGTCCTGGACCGGATGCGAGCGTCGAAGGACGACATAGCCTGCGTCATGGACGAGTACGGCGGCCTGGCGGGCGTCATCACCGTCGAGGACCTGGCGGAAGAGCTGGTCGGCGAGCTGGTGGACGAGAACGACCCGGAGCCGGCCGGCGCGGTGGAGCACCCCGGTGGCATCTGGGAGGTCCCGGGCCGGCTGCGCCTGGACGAGGTCGAACGCGCGACGGGCATCGCGCTCCCGGAGAGCGGCGACTACGACACCCTCGCCGGCCTGGTCCTGGCCAGGCTGGGCAGGATGCCGAACGCCGGCGACACGATCACGGTCCCGGTGACCCCGGAAACGGATCCGTTCACCCAGGACACGGGTGAGCACCTGGCGGAGCTGACAGTGATGTCGCTGAACCGCAGGGTCCCCGAGTGGGTCCGCCTGACACCGGTCCAGCACGCGGAGGCGACCCGCCGATGACCATGATCATCCTGAGCCTCGCCCTCCTGGCGTTCAACGCCCTCTTCGTGGCGGCCGAGTTCGCCTTCGTCTCCTCACGGCGCCACCGCCTGGAGGAGATGGCGGTGGGCGGCAACCGCCTGGTCAGGCTGGCCGCGAAATCGGCCGCCGGCGGCAGCCGCCAGCTCTCCCTGATGCTCGCGGGCGCCCAGCTGGGCATCACCCTGTGCACCCTGGGCCTGGGCCAGGTGACAGAGCCGGCGATCGAGCACTACCTGGAGCCGGTCTTCGCCGCCATAGGGATCCCGGAGGCCATGCGCGTACCGATCGCCCTGGTGATAGCCCTGGCGTTGGTCACGTTCCTGCACATGGTCATCGGCGAGATGGCCCCCAAGTCATGGGCGCTGACCCACCCGGAGCGCGCGGCGTTGCTCCTGACCTTCCCGTTCAGGGCCTTCACCACGGCGATGCGCCCCTTGCTCTCGGCCCTGAACGCCCTGACCAACCTCATCCTCCACCTCTTCGGCGTCCAGCCGAGAGACGAACTGGCCACCACGAGAACCCCTCGCCAGCTGGCCATGCTGGTAGGCGAATCAGGCCGGATGGGCCTCCTGGACAGGGAGGAGCACGACCTCCTGACCAGAGCCCTGAGGCTGGACGACGAGGGCATAGAACGCCTGATGGTCCCCATAGACCAGGCGACGAAGGTCCCTCTGACCGCGACGGCGGCCCAGATCAGATCCACCGCAGCGGGCAGCACCCACCTGAGGCTCCTGGTGGAGGGCCCGACAGGCGTGGAGGGCGCCCTGCACGCCCGAGACGCCCTCCTGAACCCCTCGAGCAAGGCGAGCGACCTGTCGCGGCCCCTGCCGAAGCTCCCCTGCACCACCCAGGTCCCGGAAGCAGTGACGATCTTGCAGGAGCAGAGATCCCACCTGGCTTTGGTGACGAATCAGGAGAAGACAGTCATCGGAATGGTGAGCCTCACCGACCTGGTGGGCGAACTACTGGACACAAGAGCGGCTGTGACCTAAAACACAGAGGGCCGGGCAGGACGCAAGTGCCAAGAAACCACCTTGCAACCACCCGGCCCTACAGTCCGAAGGGCGGCCACAGCCGTTACCAACAGGTTCTTGAAAAGAAAGACCCGCACCCTTGCGATCCGCCCAGCACTTCGCCAAGCTGCCAAGGACGCAACCGCGAGGGTGTGTCGGGGGTCTGGGGGCGAAAGTCCCCAGGAGCGCCAGCGATAAATGCTGGGGGTCCGGGGGTCATCCCCCGGTTGGATATGACGAGGGGACCCGAGGGAGCAAGCCATAAGGCTCGCGACCAAGAGTCCCCAGTCACCGAGTGGGCGAGGAGGGATTTGAACCCTCACGTCCTTTCGGACACACGGACCTGAACCGTGCGCGTCTGCCGTTCCGCCACCCGCCCTTGTGGGTGCGGAAAGAACATTAGCACGGAACAGCCACTGGTACTGAACCCGGATACGATCGCATAAGACACGGGAGCGGAGGAGCTGGGCGCGACTGCCGACGAGCGCCAGGGACACCGTCCCGTGGAACGGGCGGAAACCGGGCGCCGGAAGCGTCTGGGGGCCGCGATCATATGCACGGAGGAAGGGAGGTACCCGGTGGGAGTCCTTCAGCGCTTCGAGCGAAGGCTCGAAGGCTTGGTTGAGGGAGCCTTTGCGCGGGCGTTCAAATCTGACCTTCAGCCGGTCGAGGTCGCCAGCGCGGTTCAGCGGGAGATGGATGAGCGTGCGGCGATCGTCGCTCAAGGTCGCACGCTCGTGCCCAACGACTTCGTGGTTGAGCTGTCCACGACCGACAGCGAACGGCTTGAGGTCTACGCCGACAGCATCAGCCACGAACTGGCCAACCTCGCCAGGGAGTACGCCAAGGAGCAGGGCTACTCCTTCGTGGGACCGGTCCGGGTCCGCTTCGAGACCGCCGGCGATCTGGCTGTGGGCTTGTTCCGCATCCGGTCGGGGGTCATCCGCGGCGCGACGGTCGAGCAGGACGAGATCCGCCAGCCGGCGAGCGACCTGCCTCCGTCGAGACCGCACGCGTTCAACGGGCGGCCGCGGCTGCTCGTCTCCACCCAGGACGACCCGCAGGGTGACCGCTCTTACGAGCTGACCACTCCGGTGACCTTGCTCGGCAGGGGCACCGACTGCGATCTTCGTCTGGTCGATCCCGGCGTTTCGCGGCACCACGCGGAGCTACGCGTCGAGGGCCAGCTCGTGGTCCTGGTCGATCTGGGGTCGACGAACGGTACTTTTGTCAATGGCCAGCCGGTACGCAGGATCGAGCTCCAGAACGGCACGCGAGTGACTCTGGGGCGTACGACTCTGGTGTTCCGGCGCGATTAGGGGTAGACAGACGGTCCATGTCCGAGCTCACGCTGCTGCTGATCCGGCTCGCTTTCCTGGCGGTGCTGTGGTTCTTCGTCATTGCCGCAGTCGGCGTGATCCGGACTGACTTGTTCGGTTCACGCACGGCTTCCGCGGGTGCACGCAAAGCCGTGAAACCCGCCAAACCGGTGGCCAAGCCCAAGAGCAAAAAGGGCGAGCCACGCCAGCTCATCGTTACGGGTGGCCCTCTCCAAGGCACCACCATTAACCTCACGGAGACGCCCATCACCATTGGCCGGGCCAATGACGCCACGCTGGTAGTCACCGACGACTACGCTTCCAGCCGGCATGCCCGGCTCTTCCCTCAGGACGGTCAATGGATCGTGGAAGATCTTGGGTCCACCAACGGCACGTATCTCGACCGCTCGAAAGTCACCCGCCCGACCCCGGTGCCGCTCGGTGTTCCGATCCGCGTCGGCAAGACAGTCATTGAATTGCGCAAATGACCATCGCACTCCGCTACGCCGCCCGCTCGGACGTCGGCCTCCTCCGCGAAGGGAACGAGGACTCGGCGTACGCTAGCGGCCGCCTGCTCGCTGTCGCCGACGGCATGGGCGGGCACGCACACGGCGAGGTGGCGAGCTCAGTCGCCATCGCCGCCATGGCCTCTCTGGAAGAGGCCCAACAGGGGGGTGACCTGCTCAACGCCATCGAGGCAGCGGTACGCGACGCCAACCGCAAGCTGCACGAAATGGTGGGGCGGGATCCCAGCCTCAAAGGCATGGGCACGACTCTCACGGCCATGCTCTGGCACGGCACCCAGGTCGCCCTGGTGCACGTCGGCGACTCGCGCGCCTACCTGCTCAGACGCGGGGAGCTCTACCAGATCACGCATGACCACACGCTGGTGCAGCAACTCGTCGACGACGGGCGCATCACGCCGGAAGAGGCGGCCACACATCCGCAGCGCTCGATCCTGCTGCGCGCGCTCGACGGAAGCGGCGAGGTCGATCCCGATCTCACGCTCCGCGAGGCGCAGGTGGGCGATCGCTACCTGCTGTGTTCCGACGGCCTGTCCGGTGTGGTGAGCGCGGAGACGCTGCACGCCACGCTCACCAACATCGACGACCCGGAGGAGGTCGTCCGCCAGCTCATCGACCTGGCGAACAGGGGTGGCGGGCCCGACAACATCACCTGTGTCCTGGCCGACGTGCTGGAGATCACCGATGGGCAGCTGGTGCCCGTGGAGGCCGCCGTCGTCGGCGCCGCGGGGATGAACCGGCTGCGCGGGAATCCGCAGGACACCTCGCCGGGGCGAGCCGGCGCGGTGACCGCACCCCAGCCGGTGCTCACCGACGACGAATTCGATGAGCCGGTCGCCGAGACGGCGCCCCGGCGGTCCCGGAAGCGTCGTCGAGTGTGGCCCGTGCTGGTCACCGTGCTCGGCATAGGCATCGTCGGCGCCGGCGTCGGCGGTTACTTTGGATACCAGTGGACTCAGGACCAGTTCTTCGTCGGCGCTAGGGGCGACGAAGTGGTCGTGTACCAGGGGATCAAGAGGGAGGTCGGTCCGTTCCCGCTCTTCCACGTCTCCAAGCCCACGGGCAAGCAGCTCTCCCAGCTGTCCGAGGCCGACCAGGCGCTGATCAAGAGCGGCATTCCCGTCACCACCCTCGCCGAAGGCATCACGAGGATCAACAGCTTGAAGTTCTCCCAGGAAACGAAGGACGACAGCGAGACCTCCACGGGGGCGAGCGCGACCCCCACGCCCACCGCCACCGCGACCAAGACGAAACAGCAGTAGATGAGCGAAGTCGCCGTCTCCCCCGTCCCGATGCCGGCCAAACGGCGCGGGGCTCAGCTGGTCATGCTCGCGCTCGCGGTGCTGATCGTCATGGGCGCGTACGCGAACGTGGGCCTGGCGATGGACGGCCGGGTGCCCGCGGGCATGCTGACGTACGGCCTGAGCCTGGGCGGTCTGATGCTGGCCGCCTACCTGGTGCTCGCCAAGTTCGCCCCGTGGGCCGATCCGCTGATCCTGCCGCTGGTGACGCTGGTCAACGGCATCGGCCTGGTGATGATCTACCGGCTGGAGAACTCCGGCGCCAGTATGCAGGCGGGCGCCTCGGCCACCAACCAGATCATCATGACCGGCATCGGCGTGGTGCTCTTCGCCGTGACGCTGCTGGTGCTGCGCGACCACCGCACGCTGCAGCGGCTGACCTACACGGCCGGGCTGATCGGCGTCGTGCTGCTCATCTCGCCGCTGGTGCCGGGGCTGGGCAAGGAGATCAACGGCGCGCGCATCTGGATCGGGTTCGGCGCCGCCACGATCCAGCCGGCCGAGTTCGCCAAGATCGCGCTGGTCATCTTCTTCGCCGGCTATCTGGTCGCCAAGCGTGACGTGCTGGCGCTGGCCGGGCGGCGGCTGCTGTTCATCGACCTGCCCCGGGCCCGCGACCTCGGTCCGGTGCTGATCACCTGGGCGATCGCCATCGGCGTGCTGGTGCTGCAGAAGGACCTGGGCTCGTCGCTGCTGCTGTTCGGCGGCTTCGTGGTGATGCTCTACGTCGCCACCCAGCGCACCTCGTGGGTGCTGATCGGCATCCTGCTGTTCGTCGGCGGCGCGTTCCTGGCCGGTCAGATCTTCTCCCACGTGGGCGACCGCTTCGACGTCTGGCTCAACCCGGGTGCGAGCGAATACTACGAGCGCAGGTTCGGCGGCAGCTTCCAGATCATGCAGGGCCTGTTCGGCCTCGGGGCGGGCGGCATCCTGGGCACCGGCCTGGGGCAGGGTCACCCCGACCTGATCCCGCTGGCCTTCTCCGACTTCATCTTCAGCGCCACCGGCGAGGAGCTCGGCCTGACCGGGCTGATGGCGATCCTGATGATCTACGCGCTGATCGTCCAGCGTGGCCTGCGCACCTCGCTCGCGGCCCGCGACCCCTACTCGAAGCTTCTGGCGGGCGGCCTGTCGTTCATCCTGGCCTGGCAGGTGTTCATCATCGTCGGCGGCGTGACCAACCTCATCCCGCTGACCGGCCTGGTGACCCCGTTCATGTCCCAGGGCGGCTCGGCGCTGCTCGCTAACTGGATCCTTATCGCGCTCCTGGTACGAACGTCAGATGCCGCGAGACGCCCCCCACCCCAGGCGATCCAGAACGAAGGACTGACGCAGGTGTTCCAGCGATGAACGGCACCCTGAAGCGCGTGGCCGTGGCCTGCCTGGCCATGTTCGCGCTCCTGATGATCAACGTGAACATCGTCCAGGCCGTGCGGTCCGAGGGGCTGCGTACCGACGCGCGCAACACCCGCAACTACTACGACCGCTACGCCATCGAGCGCGGCCGCATCACGGCCGGCGGCAAGGTGATCGCGCAGTCCGTCGAGACGGACAGCAACAACTTCCGGTTCGTCAGGAAATACGCCGAGGGCAAGCTCTACGCGCACGTCACCGGCTTCTTCTCGCCGGAGAGCGCGAGCGCGATCGAGGGCACCGAGAACAAGCTGCTCGACGGCTCCAGCGCTGACCTGCTGCTGCGGCGGAGCATCGACCTGTTCACGGGCGAGCCCACCAAGGGCGCCAACGTCGATCTCACGATCAACCCCAAGGCGCAGAAGGCCGCCTACGACGCGCTGCGGCAGAGCGGCAGGCGCGGGGCCGTCCTGGCACTCGACCCGAAGACCGGGGCGATCCTGGCGATGGTGTCGCTGCCCACGTACGACCCCGCGGAGCTGTCCGGCACCGAGAAGGGCCCGGTCTTCCAGCGCTATGACGAGCTGGCCAAGGACAAGAGCCAGCCGCTGCTCAACCGCACCATCGGCCAGACATACCCGCCCGGGTCGACGTTCAAGGTCGTGACGGCGGCGGCGTTCCTGGAGGACGACCCCTCGCGCGGCCCCGACACCACGGTGGAGGCCCCGCAGCGGCTGCCGCTGCCCAACACCAACATCAGCCTGCCCAACTACGGCGGCGCGGCCTGCGGCAGCGGCCAGGTCACCCTGATCTACGCGCTGGAGAGGTCCTGCAACACGCCCTTCGGTTCGATGGGCATGGAGCTGGGCTACGCCAAGATGAACGAGCAGACCGAGAAGTTCGGCATGGGCGAGCCGCTCGCCGTGCCGATGTCGGTGGCCGCGAGCGACTTCGGTCCCGAGGAGGACAAGGCGGCCCTGGCGATGGCCTCGATCGGGCAGCGCAGCAACCGGATGACGCCGCTGCAGATGGCCATGATCGCCGCGGGCATCGGCAATGACGGCACGGTGATGAAGCCGTACCTCGTCAACAAGATCACTGACGCCAAGGGCGAGACGATCGAGGAGGCCAAGCCCGATGAGCTGACCGAAGCGGTCAGTTCCGAGACGGCGGGCAAGTTGCGCGAGATGATGGTGAGCGTCGTGAACAACGGCACCGCCAACCTGGCGCAGGTCCCAGGCGTCCAAGTAGCGGGTAAGACAGGCACTGCGGAGACCTCGAACGGGCAGCCTCCGCACGCCTGGTTCATCTCCTTCGCGCCCGCCGAGGACCCGAAGGTGGCCCTCGCGGTCATCGTCGAGTCCGGAGCGGCCAAGGTCGGCGCGGAGGCGACCGGCGGGCACACCGCCGCGCCGATCGCAAAGGCCGTGCTGGAGGCGGTGCTGAACAAGTGAGTGACGGTAACCTGCTGGGTCATGCGGCTCCGTAACCGCTATCTCCTGCTCTCCCGCATCGCCACGGGCGGTATGGGAGAGGTGTGGCGTGCCCGTGACGAGTTGCTCGGGCGCGAAGTCGCGGTGAAGATCCTGCGCAGCCACATCTACGCCGACCTCACGTTCCGGGAGCGGTTCCGGAACGAGGCCCGGATCACCGCGGCACTGGCCGACCCCGGAGTGGCGCAGATCTTCGACTACGGCGAGCAGAGCGACGTGGCCTACCTCGTCATGGAGCTGGTGCACGGCGAGCCGCTGTCGGCCATCCTGGCGCGTAACGGCGCCATCGGGCCCGAGGTGGCGCTCGACGTGGTGCACCAGACGGCCAAGGCGCTGCACGCGGCCCACTCCGCCGGGATCATCCACCGCGACATCAAGCCCGGCAACCTGCTGGTCACCCCCGAGGGGACCATCAAGGTGACGGACTTCGGCATCGCGCGCGCCCTGGAGGCGGCGCCGGTGACGCAGACCGGCACCGTGCTGGGCACGGCCCAATACGTCAGCCCCGAGCAGGCGCAGGGCTTCCCGCTCACTCCGGCGACCGACCTCTACTCGCTGGGCGTGGTGGCGTACGAGTGCCTGGCGGGGCGCACGCCGTTCCGGGCGGACAGCCAGGTGGCGATCGCGCTGCAGCACCTCAACGAGCAGCCGCCGCCGCTCGGCGTGGACGTGCCCGCGCCGGTGCGTGAGCTGGTCATGGCGCTGCTGGCCAAGGAGCCCGAGCAGCGCCCGGCCACGGCGCTGGAGGTGGCCGACCGGGCATACGTGCTGCGCGAGTCGCTGGCCACCGTCGAGCACGGCGCCGAGCTCAGCATGCTCACCGACCCGGGGGGCTTCCGGGTACGCGAGCCGGCCCCCGAGGACGAGCGGGAGACCGACAACCTCCCTCGGGCCACCACGCTGCAGGAACGGCCTGGAGGCAAGCGGCACAAGGGCGCCCGGACGCTGGCCCTGGTCGCCACGGCGGGCTGCGTGGCGGCGGTGGGGCTCACCGCCATCACGTTCGCCGACCGGCAGCCGCCGGCGCCGAAGCCCGAGGTGGCCGAGCCGTCCGGGTCCGCGACGGTGGCGCCGCCGCCCGATCAGGTCAGACCGACGAAGACCAAAACGCGCACGCGGCGACCTCCGGTGGTTCCGGTGAAGTCACCGAGGCCGATACCCTCGCGTTCGGCTACGGTAAGCAAGTCGGCAACTCCTACCAAGAAGCCGACACCGAAACCGACGCCGACCACCCGAACCCCTACGCCCACCCCGACCCCAACGCCCACCACTTCACCCACAACTCCGACACCTACCGCCTCGCCGGACCCGGGTGATACAAACCCGCCCAAAGAGGAGACGTGATGCGCTATGGGGTCGATGATGGACACCGGCGGCCCCCCGAGCAGGCCGGTACCCAAGATGAACGGTAAGGGACAGTGCAGGAAATGACTCAGCCTCGGCTACTCGGAGGTCGTTACGAGCTCGACGGTGTCGTCGGGCGCGGCGGCATGGCCGAGGTGTATCGCGCCCGAGACATCCGGCTGGACCGCATAGTCGCGATCAAGACCCTCCGCTCCGACCTGGCGCGTGACCACACCTTCCAGGCCCGGTTCCGCCGTGAGGCGCAGTCGGCGGCCTCCCTGAACCACCCGGCCGTCGTCGCGGTCTACGACACCGGCGAGGATGCCACCGACGGCACCCCCGTGCCGTACATCGTGATGGAGTTCGTCGACGGCAGGACGCTGCGCGACCTGCTGCGCCAGGACCGGCGGCTGCTGCCCGAGCGCGCGGTGGAGCTGGTGGACGGGATCCTGCGGGCGCTCGACTACAGCCACCGCGGCGGCATCGTGCACCGTGACATCAAGCCGGCCAACGTGATGATCACGCGGGCGGGCGACGTCAAGGTGATGGACTTCGGCATCGCGCGCGCGATGGCCGACTCGGCGGCCACGATGACGCAGACGGCGCAGGTGATCGGCACCGCCCAATACCTGTCGCCCGAGCAGGCGCGGGGCGAGCGGGTCGACGCGCGCAGCGACATCTACTCCACCGGCTGCGTGCTGTACGAGCTGCTCACCGGCCAGCCGCCGTTCACCGGCGACTCCCCGGTCGCGATCGCCTACCAGCACGTGCGCGAGGAGCCCATCCCGCCGTCGCAGATCGACCGCGACATCCCGCCGTGGGCCGACGCGATCGTGCTCAAGGCCATGGCCAAGGACCCGGCGCACCGCTACCAGAACGCGAGCGAGATGCGGGCCGACATCCAGCGGGCGATGTCCGGCATGCCGACCGACGCGCAGACGATGGCGATGTCCGGCAACATGGGCCAGGGCACGCGCATGATGACCGCGACCCAGTCGGCCGCCGGCCCGGCCACGCAGCGCACGGGCGCGATCCCGCCTTACGACTACGGCGACGGTGACGGCGGTGGTGGCCGCGGGGGCCGGCGCCGGGCGGGAGGCGGCGGCAACAACGCCGTCAAGACCGCGTTGTGGGTCATCATCCCGCTGCTGATCATCGGTGGCTTCATCACGGTCGGCTACATGGTCTTCGGCGGCAAGGACACGCCGACCGACACGCAGGTGACGATCCCGTCCCTCGCCTCGCAGGAGCGGCAGTACGCCGAGGACCAGCTCAAGGGGCTCGGGCTCAACGTGCAGGTGGTGCAGGAGTTCAGCTCCGACATCGAGAAGGGCGCCGTGATCAAGACGGAGCCCGCCGAGAACACCAAGGTCGACAAGGAGTCGACGGTCAAGCTGGTCGTCTCCAAGGGCACGGAGAAGATCAAGGTTCCTGACGGGCTGGTCGGCCTGTCCCAGGAGGAGGCCACCAAGCTCCTGGAGGAGAACGAGCTGCGCGGCGTCATCAAGACCAGAAACTCCAGCAGGCCGCAGGGCACGGTCATCGCCACCGAGCCCAAGGCCGGCGCTGAGGTCGAGAAGGGCGGCACGGTCACCCTCTTCATCCCGAAGGAGCTGGGTGAGGTGCCCAGCGTGATCGGCCTGACCGTGGAGGACGCCACCGCCCAGCTCAAGTCCGCCGGCTTCAAGGTCAAGGTCTCCGAGCAGTCCAGCAACGAGCCCGAGGGCACGGTCGTCCAGCAGAACCCGGGCGAGGGCACCAAATACCCGGCGAACACGACGGTCACGATCGTGGTGTCCACCGGCCCCGAGGACACGGCGCCACCCGCCAACACCGACTTCCCGACCGAGGACGTCCCGACGGACGAGCCGACCGACGACTTCCCGTCGGACGAGCCGACCGAGGACAACCCGATCGGTGATGACGGCCTCGGTGGCGGCGTGGGCGGCTGAGCCCGGCACGTCCCGCACGCGCGGAAGGGCCGCCCTCCGGGGCGGCCCTTCTCCGTGCTGCTGAGGGAAGACCTGCGGAAAACAAAGAACGCCCCCGCCGCTCGGGGGCAACGGCGGGGACGCTCACTTGTACGTCGCTCTACGCGAGACGTTTGTTACAAGATTTCGCGCAGCCAATTCCGCAGCAGCCGGTGGCCGTGCTCGGACAGCACGGACTCGGGGTGGAACTGGATGCCCTCGATGGGCGCCACGCGGTGCCGCAGGCCCATGATGACGCCGTCGTCCGTGCGGGCGGTCACGTCGAGCACCTGGGGCACGGTCTCGGGCAGCACGGCCAGGGAGTGGTAGCGGGTCATCAGCACGGGTGAGGGCAGGTCCTCGAAGACGCCCCTGCCGTCGTGGGAGATGGCGCTGGTCTGCCCGTGGAAGAGCTCGGGCGCGCGGGCCACGGTGGCGCCGTAGGCGATGGCGATGGCCTGGTGGCCCAGGCAGACGCCGAGCAGCGGCCGGTTGCTCACGGCCGCGTGGTGGACCAGGGGGACGCTCACGCCGGCCGCCTCGGGTGTGCCGGGGCCGGGGCTGATGAGGACGCCGTCGAAGCCGTCGGCGTCGTGGACGCGTACGTCGTCGCGCGGCCGCACGTCGCACTCGGCGCCCAGCTCGCGCAGGTATTGCACGATGGTGTGCACGAAGCTGTCGTGGTTGTCCACGACGAGCACGCGGCTCATTTCCTCACCGTCACCTCGTCCAGCGTCACCAGGGGCTCCAGGAACGGGAACACGACATACCAGAGTACGGCCACCGCCACGGCGACCAGCACGGCGGCCGTCAGGGCCCGGATGAGCGGGCGGCCGGGGAGCTTGCGCCAGAGCCAGGCGTACATGTCACTCCTCGCGGGGTTCGCTCCGCTGGAGGACGCCGTGCACGATGAGCCGCTCGGCGGCGGAGTATTCGGGGTGGCAGGTGGACAGCGTGATGTGGGCGCGGACGGGACGGAGACCGGGCTTGCCGGGCACGGGGGCGAGCACGTCGACCTCGTCGGGCCGCACGATGTCCTGGGACGTCACGCGGTAGGTGTAGCGCGCCTCGCGGGCCTCCACGACGATCTCGTCGTCGGGTTCGAGCTCGTCGAGCTCGTTGAACGGGGCCGCGTACGTGGTGCGGTGCCCCGACAGGACGAAGTTGCCGACCTGGCCCGGCATGGCGCTGTCGGGGTAGTGGCCCGGGCCCTTCCTGAGCTGCGCGGCGCCGACGCCCTCGATCACCGCGTACCGGTAGTCGGGGCCGAGCTCGGGGATGCGCAGCAGGGCGAGGGCCTGGCCGGGCTCGATCCGGTCGAGGCGGCCCCGGTCTTTCGCGGCCAGCTCGCGCTGGAGCAGCAGTTGCCGGCTCTCGGTGTAGGCGCCGGTGCCCCAGAGCAGGTAGGCGCAGAACAGCATGAGGATCAGGCCCGCGGTGATGCTGGTCTCCCCCACGGCCCGGAGCGTGGCCCGCATCCGATCAGCGTATTCGGCCACGATAGGGCCCCTGGGGATCGCCATGTCGTGCGCGTGGCGACTATCCTGGGGCACGCTTCAACTACGCTTAACGAAGAGCCTGTGGACGATCCGGATGCCCAGGCCCTCAGCAGGAGTTACCCAGTGCCCAAGTCCAAGGCTCGCAAGAAGGCGGTTTACACCCCGCCGCAGAGATCTCAGCAGGTCAAGGTCAGCCCGCGCTGGCTGGCACCCACGATGGTCGTCGCATGGATCGTCGGCATCCTGTGGATCGCGATCTACTACGTCGCACCGCAGGCGCCGTTCTTCAGCGACCTCCAGAACTGGAACCTGCTGATCGGGTTTGTTTTCATCATCTTCGGTGTGGTTCTTTCCACCCGCTGGCGTTAGTTCTTTCCACAGTCTTTTCCACAGCCTGGGGAAGCTAGGCCGCGCTCAGGATGGCCGAAACTCTGACCATCACGAGCACGGCCAGCACCGCCAGCGCTCCCGCGATCACCAGCACCTGCCAGAGGGTCCGGTTGTTCTTGGGGGCGTAGGCCAGCGCGCCCGCGAGCAGCGATCCGGTGATCAGCCCGCCGATGTGCCCGGTCCAGCTGATGCCCGGGACCAGGAACGTGATCGCCAGGTTGATCACGATGAGCACGGCGATGCCGCGCACGTCGAAGTTGAGCCTGCGGCCCACCACGAACACCGCGCCGAAGAGCCCGAAGATGGCCCCGGAGGCGCCGACGGTGGGCTGGGTGAGCGGGTCGAGCCAGAGACCCAGCACCGAGCCGCCGAGCGCGCTGATCAGGTAGAGCGCGGTGTAGCGGACGTGGCCGAAGGCGCGCTCCAGGTAGGGGCCGATCACATAGAGCGCCCAGCAGTTGAACAGGATGTGGAAAACTCCGCCGTGCACGAAGGCCGCGCTGATCAGGCGGTAGTACTGGTCGCCCAGGGCCACGCCGGCGGGCCACATGGCGAGCTGGCCGACGATCGCGTCGCTGAGATATTGGCCGCCGAAGACCAGGACGTTGATGACCAGGATGGCGTAGGTGACGATCGGCGTGCGTACGACGTTGCCGCCGAACGTGGACCTGGCCTGGCGGATGCCCTTGTTGCCCGCGGCCACGCACTCGGGGCACTGGAAGCCGACCGCCGCGTCACGCATGCAGTCGGGGCAGATGGGACGCTCACAACGCTGGCAGCGGACCCAGGTCTCCCTGTCGGGGTGCCGGTAGCACGTGGGCACCGCCTCAGCGGGCTGCTCGGGCTGCGGGGGCGGCGGCGGCTGGCTGGTCATGACCGAAAGCCTATGGCTTGTGCGGGCATGCCGCGTGGCCTCTCCACCGCCGGCCGCCGCGGGCCTCCGCACCCCGCCGTGCCCCGTCAGGAGGGGGTACGGCGGGGGGCCGGCTCCGCCGGGGTCAGGCGGGGACGCGGTCGATGGTGACCGACTCCAGGACGACGTCCTCGGCCGGCCGGTCGCGGCGGTCGGTACGGGTCTTGGCGATGGCGTCGACGACGTCCTGGCCCTCGATGACCTCGCCGAAGATGGAGTGCTTGCCGTTGAGGTGCGGCGTCGGCACGACCGTGATGAAGAACTGCGAGCCGTTGGTGCCCTTGCCGAAGCGGATGCCCGCGTTGGCCATGGCCAGCAGGTAGGGCCGGTTGAAGTAGAGGTCCGGGTGGATCTCGTCGTCGAACTCGTAGCCCGGGCCGCCGATGCCCTGGCCCAGCGGGTCACCGCCCTGAATCATGAAACCGGAGATGACCCGGTGGAAGATCGTGCCGTCGTAGTAGCGGCCGGTGCTCTTCTCGCCGGTGCCCGGGTGCGTCCATTCGCGGGAGCCTTCAGCCAGCTCGACGAAGTTCCGTACCGTTTTCGGCGCCTTGGTGGGAAAGAGCTCTACCTTGATATTGCCGCGGTTGGTCTGCAGGTTTGCGATCAGCTTCTCAGCCACGAGACAGCTGCCCCCCTCTATGCACAGGGTTGGTTCTGTGATGTTTTGTGGACTATGGCCCTAAGGGCCTTCCGAGCCATCCTCCCATGGACGGCCATGATTGAGCCGCCTTGTCCAGGGAAGGTCAGGCTCGGGGCCCCAACGACAGGGGAGGTTGTCGTGTCCCTGACACTGAGAAGACGCCGCGTGGTCATAGAAATACCCGCCACGTGGATGGGCCGAGTGAAGGCCCGGGCCGTACACACCGGCCAACGCATGGCGCCGATGGCGGACCAGGCCAAAGTGGTCGCCGCCCAGCGCATCGAAGACGCCCGCTACTGGGCGGCGCCGCGGCTGGAGTCCGCGGCGCACGGGTTCGAGGACCAGGTGGCACCGCGGGTCAGCTCGATGCTGACCACGGCCGCCAGGAAGATCGATCCCACGCCGTCACGGTCGAGGCGGTGGCCGATGTTCATGCTGCTGACCGGCCTCGCGGTGGGGACGATCGGTTACATGTTCTACCGCCGCAACGCACAGCAGTGGACCGAGCACATGAAGGACTCCGCCTCCGATGCCTCACGTTGGGTCAATGAGAAGGCGGACAGGACTTCGGAGTCCGCGGACCGAATGGCGGCCAACGTGTCGAACAGAGCGGATGAAGCGTCTCGCAAGATGTCGTGATTCCGCCGGGAAGCGCGCCCTCGTACCGGAACGGGGGCGCGCTTCGCCGTCTCCGGGGGACTGTTGACGTAAGACCAAGCGCTTGCTACAACCCGGGGCATGGCGCTGTCACCCCTCGACGACTATCCCGTGCACCAGGCCGCGCAGGTCATGCGGCACGTGACCACCGGCGACCGCAACTTCTACGACCGCTACTACTTCAACTGCCACGCCGCCTCCGACGAGCTCATGCTGATCGTCGGCCTCGGCCAGTACCCCAACCTCGGCGTCACCGACGCCTTCGCCTGCCTGCGCACGCCGGATGTGCACCGCGTCGTACGGGCCTCCCGCGAGCTGGGCGCCGACCGGATGGACACCCGGGTCGGCCCCTTCCGCGTCGAGGTCGTCGAAGGGCTCAAGCGGCTCAGGGTGGTCCTGGAGCCGAACGAGCACGGCCTGTCCTTCGACCTCCTGTGGGAGGGCACGATCCCGGCCGTGCTGGAGCCCCGGCACTTCCTGCGGTGGCAGGAGCGGGTGGTGTTCGACTCCGTACGCCTGGCGCAGACTGGGCAGTGGTCCGGAAATATCAGGATCGGTGATGAGGACATACCGGTCACCCCCGATCGCTGGATGGGCACCAGAGACCGCAGCTGGGGCATCAGGCCCGTCGGCGAGCCCGAGCCGCCCGGCATCCAGGCCAAGAACTCCGGCACGTTCTACTGGCTCTACACGCCCATGCGGTTCGACGACCACGCCATCCTCTGCATCATCCAGGAGGACGAGCGGGGCCGGCGGATGCTGGAGGAGGCCGTCCGCGTGTGGTCCGACGGCCGGGAGGAGGAATACCTCGGCAGACCGGAGTACCGCCCGGTCTACGCCCCCGGCACCCGCGACGTCGTCGAGGCCACGATCACGTTCGCGCCGCCCGGCGGGAAGCCGTTCGACGTGCGCTGTACGCCGCTGCTGCCGGTGCATCTCATGGTCGGCACCGGCTACGGGCTGGAGCAGGAGTGGCGCCACGGGATGTACCAGGGTGAGGGGCCCGTCGTGCAGGGCGTGACGTACCGGCTGCCCGACGACGCCGCCAGGATGTGGGGCCTGGTGGACGCCGTCGGGCGCTTCGAGTACGACGGGCTCGTGGGCCACGGGCTCTACGAGTACTGGGCCCTGGGGCCGCACCCGTCGTTCACCGGGTGACTACTCCGGCTTCTTGCAGGTGATCTTGACGGTCTTGGCCGTGCCCTCCGGCGGGGCCTGGCCGTCGCCGAACTGGACCATGTCCCCCGGCTCGGCGGGCAGAGCGGGCAGGGCGGGCACCGCCTCCGCCTTGTCCCCCGGCTCGAGCACGTGCTTCTTGATCTCACCCGGCTCCACGCCCTCAGGGAGATCCTCGACCTTGACCGCCTCGGAGGGAGTGCCGTCCGGCGCGACGATCACCTTTCCCTCGCGCTTGGTCACGATGCCCTTCTTGGCCGGCAACGCCTCCGTGAGCTCGATGGTCGTGCCGTCGCTGGTCGTGCAGACCACCTTCGAGCCGGCCGTGGGAGCGGGCTCGTCTGCCATGGCCGAGCCGGCCAGGCCGGTGATGGCGAGCACGGCGACGGCGCCGAGCACCGCGAGACGACGCTTGAACATGGATTCTCCTCAATGGGGTGCGATCGAACGCCCCGAGCCTGGCGCGTGCTACCTGAAGCGACCCTGAAGAGGCCCTAAATGATCTTCAGGTTGGCTTTAGGTCCGCTGAGGCACTCTGGACAGCGTGCGAGTCTTATTGGTGGAGGACGAGGAGCGGCTGGCCGACCTGGTCAAGGGCGGGCTGGCGGGCGAGGGCTTCGCGGTGGACGTGGCCCACGACGGGCGCGACGGGCTGTGGATGGCCACCGAGAACGCCTACGACGTGATCGTCCTGGACGTGATGCTGCCCAGGATGAACGGGTACGCCGTCTGCTCCAGGCTGCGCGAGGCGGGCGACTGGACGCCGATCATGATGCTCACGGCCAAGGACGGCATCTACGACGAGGCCGAGGCGCTGGACAACGGGGCCGACGACTACCTGGCCAAGCCGTTCTCGTACGTGGTGCTGCTGGCCAGGCTGCGCGCGCTGGTGCGGCGGGGCGGGCGGGAGCGGCCGGTGTCGATCAACGTGGGCGACCTCGTGATCGATCCGGCCGGGCTGCGCTGCCGCAGGGGCGAGGTGGACATCGGGCTGACGCCGAAGGAGTTCGCGGTGCTGCACGCGCTGGCGCGCCGGCCCGGTGAGGTGGTCTCCAAGAGCGAGCTGCTGGCGCAGGCGTGGGACTTCTCCTACGACGGCGACCCGAACATCGTCGAGGTCTACATCAGCGCCCTGCGCCGCAAGATCGACCTGCCCTTCGGGAGGACGACGCTCATGACGGTCCGCGGGGCCGGGTACCGGCTGGAGGCAGCGTGATCCGGCCGCGGATGCCGGCGGGGCTCGCCTCGCTGCGGCTGCCCGCGCCGGCGACGGGGCTCTCCTCCGTGCGGCTGCGGGCGACCGCGGCGGCCACGCTCGTGGTGGCCCTCGCCCTGGGAGTGGCGGCGCTGGTGCTGGTGGTGGTGCTGCGCAGCAGCCTGGTGAGCAGCGCCGACGCCGAGGCGGCCAAGAAGGCCTCGGAGGCGGCACCGTACGCGAAGACGCTGCAGATGGGGCCCTTCGGCACGGAGCCGACGAGGGCCCTGCCCCCCGGGGAGATGGCTCCGGCCGAGAGGCTGGAGAAGGTCAACGGGCAGGTGTACCTGGTCGACGGGACGGTGGCGCGGTTCGTCGACAAGGACGTCCTGCTGACCGGGGAGAAGGTGGCTTCGACCGCGGAGTGGGCCCAGCCGGGCGAGTACGCCGTCGCCGGGGTCAAGGTGGCCACCGCCGCCGGGCCCGCCATGGTGTGGGGGCGGGCCTCGCTGGAGGGCGCGGAGCAGGCGCTGCACACGTTGTACGGCATGCTGCTGCCCGGTGTGCCGACCCTGCTGGCCGTGGTGGCCGGGATGACGTGGTTCTCCGTGGGCCGCGCGCTCAACCCCGTGGCGGCGATCCGGGCCAAGGTCGCCGACATCACGGCCCGCGACCTGAACCAGCGGGTGCCCGTACCACGCTCGAAGGACGAGATCGCCGCGCTGGCGACCACCGTGAACGGCACGCTCGACCGGCTGGAGACGGCCGTGGAGCGGCACAAGAGGTTCGTCGCCGACGCCGCGCACGAGCTGCGCAGCCCCATCGCGACCCTGCGCGCCCGGCTGGAGCTGGCCGAGCCCAGCGAGCTCACCAAGGAGGCCCTGGCCGACGTCGAACGCCTGCAGTCCCTGGCCGCCGACCTCCTCCTGCTGGCCAAGCTGGACGCGGGCGAGCCGCTGCGCGCGAAGGAGCTGGACCTGGGCCAGGTGGCGGCCGAGGCGTCGCTGCGGGCCAGGCGGCGGCCGGAGGTGCGGGTGGAGCTGGAGGTCGAGCCCGACGTGGTGATGAAGGGCTCGAGCGCGCACCTCGACCGCCTGGTGACGAACCTGGCCGACAACGCCGTGCGGCACGCCGCCTCGACCGTACGGGTGCGGGTGGCCGCCGAGGCGGACCGGGCGGTGCTGGAGGTGCGCGACGACGGCCCCGGCATCCCGCCCGAGCAGCGGGAGGCCGTGTTCGACCGCTTCACCAGGCTGGACGAGGCCCGGGCCAGGGATGCGGGCGGGGCCGGGCTCGGGTTGCCGATCGCGCGTGACATCGCGCTCCTGCACGAGGGGTCACTCGTGTACGACGGCTCCGGCTTCGTCGCGCGGTTCCCCCTGCACGGCGGTTAGGCCCCGGTCAGGCCAGCCGGGCCGGGCACCCCAGCCGGGTTCCGATGCGGGCCAGGCCGTCGGCGAACGCCGTGCGCGTGCGCTCGTCGAACCCGATGAAGAACCGGTTGGCCAGCGGAACACCCCAGCGCATCCACTCGGCCACGTTGTAGACCCGGTGCACCACGCGCGTGCCCTCCGGGTCGGGGGCGACCGACCACTCGCCGCGGTACCACCAGCCGCCCTGGTAGGCGACGGTGTGCTCGCCGAGCTCGACCTTCGTCTCGTGCTCCGGGCGGTCGCCGAGCAGGATCCGCCACACCTGCTCCACGGGCGCCTCGACCACGCCGGCGACCTCGGTGATGAGCGTCTTCCTCATGGCCGGCTCACCCGGGTGTTCTGGAAGGAGGCGAAGCGCCAGCCCTCGGGCGTGCGCAGCGCGGTCAGCGTGATCATCGAATCCCGGCCAGGATCGGGCCGGCCGTCCACCGACGAGGAGCCGCCCGAGATCACCAGGGCGACGTCCTCCGTGAGCGGCCTGATCACCGGCTCGCCACCGCCCCCGGTGAGCTTGATCGGGGTCCTGAACAGCTCCCGGTGGGTCTCCTCGATGGCCTGCCTGCCCCGCAGGTGCAGGCCGAAGAACGTGATGTAGTCGGCGTCCGCCGTGAACAGGCCGGCGTAGCCCGCGGCGTCGCCGGCGTTCCAGGTCTCGGCCATCCGCCCGAGCAGGCGGACGATCTCTGTGGACATGGCACTGCTCCCTCTGTCGCGGCGCCTATCCTGTGAATGCGAGTTCGGGCAGGGCAGGCGCCTTGTTCGGATTTCCGGCCGCCGGGGTGTTGGCGCACCCTGGCGGCCGTTTCTTCTCCTACATCTCGATCGTGGTCTCCCAGTCGAGCTCGCCCTTGTCGAGGCGGTCGAACAGGTCCTTGATCCACTTCAGCTCGGCCGTGTAGAGCGCCCGCTCGATCTCGACCTCCAGCGTGAGGATCGCGGGCAGGCCGCTGTCGGCCACGGCGCGGAGGTGGGCCTCCATCCCGGCCAGCAGGCCCTCGATGGTGGCCGCGCGGGCCCGGAGCGCGCGTTGCGCCTCCGCGAGCGGCAGGCAGCCGATGAGCGAGACCGCCGCGACGAACGCGCGCCGGTCGGGATCGGGCTTCTCCAGGAGCTGCCGCAGGCGGGTGCGCAGCTCCTCGCGGCCCTCGCCGGTGATCTCGTAGACGGTGCGCTCGGGCCTGCGGCCCTCGCGGCCGGTGCCGGCGGGGGCGATCAGCTCGTCCTTGGCCAGTCGCTCGACCGCGTGGTAGAGGCTGCGGGGCAGGCCGGTGATGTAGTCCTTGTGCGTGTCGACGATGAATCGGTGCAGCTCGTAGGGGTGGCTGGGACGGACGCTGAGCAGGGCCAGCACGGTCAGGCCGACCAGGTCGTGGCGTCTCGCCATAGCGCCTCCCTCTATATTGCAAAATGCACTATAACGCGGGCGCGCCGAGTCTGTCGAGCGAATGGGAGGAGGGGCGAGGGGAACGCGCGAGTCCGGGGAAGCGGGCGGGTTCCGGGGAGCGAGCGGGTTCCGGGGAGCGGGCGGGTTCCGGGGAGCGGGCGGGCGAGAGGGACGGGCCGTGGGGTCAGGCGTCGAGTTGCATGAAGGCGCGGGCGATGGCCTGTCGGGAGACGTCCTCGGGGTAGGGGAAGTGCCTGATCACGTCGCGCAGCCCCTCCACGTGGGCCCGCTTGGCGAGGTCGGCCACGAGCGCCAGCTCGGCGTGCTGCGCCTGCGCGTACGCCCGGTCCACGACCGCGCCGTGCCCCGGCACGATCACCGGCTCGGGCATCTCCGCCAGCATGCCGGCGACGGTGGCGGGCCAGTCCAGCGGGTACGAGTCACCGAACGCCGGCGGCGCCCCCTCCTCCACCAGGTCCCCGGCGAACACCACGCCCGCGTCCGGCACGTGCGCGACGATGTCGTTGCTGCTGTGCCCGAGCCCGAAGTGCCGCAGGTGCACGATGCGGCCGCCGATGTCCAGGCCGGCCGCGGCCGTGAACGTCTGGTCCGGCGGCACGATCGTCACCTCCTCCAGCTCCTCGCGCCGCTCCGGCCGGTGCTCGATCAGGCCGGCGCGGTGCTCCTCGCCGTACGTCTCGATCTCCTCGGCGCACCTGGCGTGGGCCCAGATCTCGGCGGGGCGGAAGAGCGCGTTGCCGAAGTAGTGGTCGAAGTGGGAGTGGCTGTTGACGACCGTCCACGGGTAGGCGGTGACCTTCCGGATCGCCGCGATCAGGTCCGCCGCCTCCCTGTGAGAGCCGCGCGTGTCGAGCACCAGGCAGTGCCCGTCGCCCACGACCAGTCCCGTGTTCAGGTCGAACGACTGGTGCCGCCGCACGTAGACCCGGTCGCCGACCTCCTGCCACTGCTCGTTCATGCCACTCGACTTTACTTTTCCGGCCTACTTTTGTCGTGATCAATCCCTTAAGTACGTCAGCACCGCCAGGACCCGCCGGTGCCCGTCGGCCGCGGGCGGGAGGTCGAGCTTGGTGAAGATGTTGGCGATGTGCTTGGCCACGGCCGCCTCCGTGACGAACAGCTCCTTGGCGATCGACGCGTTCGACCGTCCCTCGGCGATCAGGCCGAGCACCTCCTGCTCGCGCGGGGTGAGCCGGCCCAGCGGGTCGCGCCGCCGCCTCAGGAGCTGGCGCACCACCTCCGGGTCCACCACCGTGCCGCCGGCGGCCACGCGGTCGAGGGCGTCCACGAACTCGCGTATGTCGCCGATGCGGTCCTTGAGCAGGTAGCCGATGCCGGCGCCGGCGCCCGACTCGAGCAGCTCCGCCGCGTACGTCTGCTCCACGTACTGGCTGAGCACCAGCACCGCCAGCTCCGGGTGCCGCGCCCGCAGCTCCAGGGCGGCCCGCAGCCCCTCGTCGGAGAAGCCCGGCGGCATCCGCACGTCGGTCACCACGGCCTCCGGGCGGTGCTCGGCGACGGCCTCGATCAGCGCCGGCGCGTCGCCCACGGAGGCGACGACGGTTTGGCCGAAACGTTCGAGCAGCCCCACCAGGCCCTCACGGAGGAGGACGGCGTCCTCGGCGATCACCACGCGCACGGGCTCTTCATCTCCATCCTGGTCATGTGCCGGGAATCTCCACCCGGAGGAGGGTCGGGCCGCCGGCCGGGCTGGACAGTGACAGTCTCCCGCCGACCACGGCCAGCCGGTCCGCCAGTCCGGTCAGCCCCGTCCCCTTGCCCGGATCGGCACCGCCGATGCCGTCGTCGCGTACCTCGACGACCAGCGTGCCGCGCTCGACCCGGCCGGTGACCAGGCCGCGGCCGGCCCGGCTGTGCTTGGTCAGGTTGGTGAGGGCCTCGCTGACGACGTAGTAGGCGGTCACCTCGACCGGGGCGGGCAGGCGCCCCGGCAGGTCGATCCGCACGTCGACGGGCACGGGCGAGCGCCCCGCCACGTCGTGGACCGCCGCCGCCAGCCCCCGGTCGGTGAGCACCTGGGAGTGCACGCCCCTGATCAGCTCGCGCAGCTCGGCCAGCGCCTGCTTGGCCTCGTCATGGGCCTGCCCGATGAGCCGGCCCGTCTCGGAGTCGCCGGGCAGGTCCAGCCTGGCCAGGCCGAGCGTCATCGACAGGGCGACCAGCCGCTGCTGGGCGCCGTCGTGCAAGTCGCGCTCGATCCTGCGGCGCTCCATCTCGAACGCGTCCACCAGCCGCGCCCGCGACCGCAGCACCTCGTTGAGCTGGGTGCTCTGCGGGGCCAGCATCGCCCGCACCATGGCCCCTCTGGCACCGCCCCAGGCGGTGATCGTGTACGCGGCGACGGGGAACAGCAGGAGTCCGGCGACGAAGGCGAGGACCCCGATCAGCGGTGCCACGCTGGGCTGCAGGATCGGGGACAGGGCCAGCACCAGCGGGCCGCCGATGGTGAACGCCAGCATGACCAGGTCGATCCACCACATCGCCAGCACAGTCATGATCGCCAGCCCGGCGTCCCGCCTGCGCCGGTCCGGCGCCGTGGGGAGGGGGGCGACGTCGACGAGGCGGAGCCGGAGGCGTTCGAAGGGGGCGATGAGCGGGATGAGCAGGGCCAGGGCGGCCAGCCCCGCCGCGATGCCCAGCGCCGGGGAGACGAGCGTGCCGCTGACGGCGGCCGCGGCCGTGAGCCCGGCGGCCACGCCCGGGACGACGCTGGACATCAGGTACGCCGCGCTGCGCCACGGCCAGGCCGAGGCGAGGAACGGAATGGGTCGCTGAGTAAGGGCTTCCAGCGCGGTCCTGTTGAGCACATTGTGACCGTATCCGCTGGTGACAGGGGCGGGCACTAGTGCTGGGTGTAGGTTTCACGGTGGTGCCGCTCGGAGGCGGCCGCTCATTCGTACGGCGCGTAACGCGAATCCAGCCGGCCGTTTCCCCCGCCGGCCGGGGAATTAATGCGGGTTTCTCCGGCCATTCTGGCGTAGGGCAGGACGCCTATCTGGAATTCGTCCTCGTAGATGATCGTCCCGGGGTCGGGCGAGCGTACGACGTCGTACGGCACGGCATAACGATGGAGGAGGTCCTCCAGGGGGGCCAGGGCGGCGATGAGGTCGGTCGCGTTCGGCTTGAACCACGGGACCGCGCGGACGGTGTTTCCATCGGCATAAAAGGGTGGATATGGCAAATGGGCGAGGAACCAGTCGTCCACCTCCGTGAACAACTCGTCGTCCTCCGGGGTGAGGCGGCCGCCGTGGCGGAGGTGATGGCAGGCGGCGAAGATGCCCACCGGCACGCCCAGCCGTCCGTAATAGCGGACCTGGAACCGTACATAAAGGCGGCCGTCGACTTCGCGCGCAGCTTTCCGGCTTCCATTAGTCACATTCTCGGTTTTACCCCGCCGGATCGCCGCGCGCACGAAATGCACACCCCGCGGATATGTTTGTCGAACGCCGGGGTCAGGCTTTCAACCGATGGCGGCGGGCAGCAGGAGGGGCTCGGCCGCGGCGCGCAGCTCCGAGCTGAACGGCGCCGGGCGGAAGGTGGCGGGGTCGAGGTTGACGTTCACGCGGTAGCCCTCGGCGTGCACGACCGAGCGGTCCGGGGACAGGACGCGGAAGCCGTAGACGCCGCTGGTGCGGCCCATGCGGTCCATCCAGAAGTCCACCAGGACCTCGCCCGCCCCCACGATGGGCGCGTTATAGGTGATCTTGAACTCGCGTACGGCGAGGTAGACGTCCTTGAAGCGGGAGACCGCCGGGTCGAAGTTCCAGCCCTGCTCGGCCCAGAAGGCCGAGATCGCGCGCTCGACGAGCAGGGCGTAGCGCGAGTTGTGCAGCAGGCCCATGGCGTCGAGGTCGTCGAAGTGGACCTGGGCGGGACGGGTTTCCGGCAACGTTCAGCCCTCCGGGAGGAGCGTGGGGTCGGTGGTCAGGGCCCGCAGCCGCCGCAGCACGGCGCGACGGGCCCGGTCGTAGGTGCCGCTGTCGCCGCCCAGCAGGCGCGAGTGGGTGATCGAGGCCTCGCCGAGCGCGTCGATCTCGTACGCGAGCTGCGCCGTGTCGGTGTCAGCCGGCAGCTCGCCCAGCTCCACCGCCTCGCGCACGACCCGCTCGACCAGGCCGAGCCAGTCGGTCAGCGCTCTGGCGACGCGCTCGCGCACGGGCCCGGGGCGGTCGTCGAACTCGACCTGGGCCACGAAGAAGAAGCAGCCGCCGGGCAGGACCTTCGCCTCGTAGAAGCGCAGGCGGGCCTCGTGGAGGGCCAGGACGCGGCCCACGCCCGGGGGTGTCAGCAGCGCGGGCTTGACGATCTCGTCCACCCACTGGCGGGCGGCCCATTCGACGGCGTCGAGCTGGAGCTGCTCCTTATCCCGCCAATGGGCGAAAAATCCGGACTTGCTCACCCCAACGGCGGCCGCCAGCCTGCCCAGGGTGAGCCCGTCGAGCCCGTCCACCGAGGCCAGCGACACCGCCTGCGCGAGTATCGCCTCCCGGCTGCGCCGGCCGCGCTCGCGCCGGCCGTCCTCTCTGCTCTCCGCCATGCCCCGGAGTCTACATGAACGACCGATCGTTCAGATACCTGCCTCCACGCTCCCCCGCCGCCCGAACCGGTCCGCCACGGCGTCGAACATCGCCACCGCCCGCCCCGGGTCCGTGACCTCCGACACCGGCATCCCGAGCTGCGGGTCGAAGCACTCGAGCCCGGACTCGCGCTCCACCACGGACGCCACCTCGTACAGCAGCCCGAGGACCCGGCGCGCCTCGTCGCCATGGGTCCAGTAGGGAACGCTCATCTCCCAGTCGCCCTCCCAGTGGTTCACCGAGATGCCGGTCGCCTCGTGATCGAGCTCCCAGTTCGGCGGGTACTCCACGATGCGCACCTCGCCGAGCAGCTCGCGGGTCCGGGTGACGATCTTGTCCCAGGCGGCGAGGTCGGGCGGCAGGGGCTCCTCCCGCTCGTCGATCGCCTCCAGCGCCGCGTCCCAGGACTGGCCGGGCTCGCGGCGCGCGAAATACAGGTCGTAGCTCATGCTGGACGAAGGTACTAGCCGGGGCCGGCTCCGCTAGGGCCTGAACTCGAGGCCCTCGAACGCGCCCGAGGCGCGCCACCGGTCGATGAAGGCGAAGTACGCCATCGCCCCGTGCGGGTGGCCGACGAAGAGTTGCCCCTGCCTGCCCAGCTCCTGTCCCTCGTTGTTGTAGTAGCCGGGCGTGCAGTCCGGGGAGCCCAGGAGCCGGCCGGCCCCCGACAGGATCAGCTGCACCCAGGACTCCTCGGCCTCCGCCGTGGCCTCGACCACCGCGTAGCCGTGGTCGAGGGCATGCCTGACCGTCGTGGCGATGGTCCTGCCCGCCTCCGTCAGGTTGTGCGGGATGTTGGAGATGAGGTTGGCACCCTGCGTCGGCTGTACGAGGAAGGCGTTCGGGAAGCCGTGCACGTGGATGCCGTGCAGCGTGCGCATGCCCTCCGCCCAGTGGTCCGACAGCCGGACCCCGCCGCGCCCGGTCATGTCGTAGCCGGCGCGGCGGGTGTAGTGGGTGCCGACCTCGAAGCCCGAGGCGTAGATGACGCAGTCGACCTCGTACTCCCGGCCCGCCGCCACCACGCCCTTCTCCGTGATCCGCTCGACGCCCTTGCCGTCGGTGTCGACCAGGTGGGTGCCGGGGACGTTGAACGCCTGGAGGTATTCGTCGTGGAAGCAGGGCCGCTTGCAGAGCTGGCGGTACCAGGCCTTCAGCCCCCGCGCGGTCTCCGGGTCGGCGACGACGGCGTCCACGCGGGCGCGGATCTCCTCCATCTTCTCGAAGTCCGCGTCCTCGAACGCGGCCAGCATGTTCTCCTGGGTCAGCTCCTCGGGCGGGATCGCCCCGATCCTGCTGCGGAAGCGGCGGGAGATGTCGGTCCAGCCGTCCATGACCAGGTCCTCGTCGGCCGGGCCGCCGGTCTGGTTGGCCGTGAAGTTCTCCAGCCAGCGCTGCTGCCAGCCCGGCGTCGCGATCGTGGCGAACCAGCCGGGGTCGATCGGCCGGTTGTCCCGCACGTCCACGCTCGACGGGGTGCGCTGGAAGACGTACAGCTCCTCGCAGGCCCGCGCCAGGTGCGGCACGCACTGCACGCTCGTCGCGCCCGTGCCGATGACGGCCACCCGCTTGCCGGCCAGCCGGTCCATGGGCGCACCCGAGGGGTCGCCGCCCGTGTAGGCGTAGTCCCAGCGGCTCGTGTGGAACGAGTGGCCGCGGAAGTCCTCGATGCCCGGGATTCCGGGGAGTTTGGGCACGTGGAGGGGGCCGATGCCCATGGCGACGAACTGGGCGGTGAACGCGTCGCCGCGGTTGGTCCGCAGGGTCCAGCGTGAGCGCGTCTCGTCCCAGGTCAGGTCGACCACCTCGGTGTGGAACAGCGCGTTGTCGTACAGGCCGAAGTGCTTGCCGATGCGGCGGCAGTGCTCGAGGATCTCGGGGGCGTGCGCGTACTTCTCGGTCGGCATGTGGCCGGTCTCCTCGAGCAGCGGCATGTACACGAGCGAGGCCGTGTCGCACTGCGCGCCCGGGTAGCGGTTCCAGTACCAGGTGCCGCCGAAGTCGCCGCCCTTCTCCACGATGCGCACGTCCTCGATCCCGGCCTCCCTCAGGCGGGCGCCGGTGACGAGCCCGGCGAAGCCGCCGCCGATGAACGCGACCGTCACGTGGTCGGTCTTCGGGGCGCGTTCGGTGACGGGGGTGTACGGGTCGTCGAGGTAGTGGGCGAAGCGGCCGGTGAGGCGGAGGTACTGGTCGTTGCCGTCCGGTCGAAGCCGCTTGTCGCGCTCTTCGCGATATTTCCGGCGAAGGGCGTCCTTGTCGATGCTGGGACGGTCGGCGACGGTCATGCATCCCTCCGGAGGATTGCGCGGCACCATACTCAATTCCAGAATGTCATTCGGTAATGTCCGCGACAAGGCTCTCCGGGCGGCAACGGCGCCGGCCGATCGGCGGGTTCTGTCCACTATTGTGGGGGCCCGTACTGTGGGGGTTCCGTAGGGTGGGGGCTCCGACACACGAGGAAGCGGATCTGTCTTGTCCCATCGCGCCCTGGTCATCGCCATGTTGCCCGCGATCGGGCTGCGCGTGCTCGCCGTCCTGGGCTTCCCTCCGGCGCTGCTGTTCTACGGCGACTCCTTCGCCTTCCTGCGCGAGGAGCTGACGCCCGGGACGACACGGCCCTCGGGATACTCCCTGCTCCTGGCCCTGCTGCGGCCCGCGCACAGCCTCACCCTGGTGACCGTCCTGCAGCACCTGCTGGGACTGGCGCTCGCGGTGGCGGTGTACGCGCTGCTGCGCCGCCGCGGCCTGCCCGGCTGGGGCGCCGCGCTGCTGGTGACGCCGCTGCTGTACGACGAGTTCCTCGTGCTCCTCGAACACATGATCATGGCGGACGCGATCTTCGTCGCGCTCATCACGGTCGCGATCGCGCTGATCGTCTGGCGGGTCACGCCCACGACGGCCGCCGTGGGCGGGTTGCTGCTCGGCCTGGCCGGGATCACCAGGACGGTCGGCCTGCCGCTGTTGCTCCTGACGGCCGCGTACCTGCTGATCAGGCGGTACGGCTGGCGTCCGCTGGTGGCGCTGCTGGTGGCCGGGGCGATCCCGCTGGGCGCGTACGCCACCTGGATGAAGGTGGAGAAGGACAAGTTCGGCCTCACCGAGGCCGACGGGAACTTCCTGTGGTCCAGGACCATGAGCTTCGCCGACTGCGCGGTGATCAAGCCGCCCGAGCGGCTGGCCGTGCTGTGCCCGAACATGCCGGTCGAGCAGCGGCCCTATCCGCCGTACTGGTTGTGGGAGAGCTTCTCGCCGCTGCTCAAGGTGCCCGGGACGGCCAACCGCAACCAGCTCGCCGGGGAGTTCGCCAGGGCGGCGATCCTCGCGCAGCCGGGTGACTACCTGGGGGCGGTCGCGACCGATCTCAAGCAGTTGCTGCGCTGGGAGCGTACGGCCGTGGACGAGAAGACGCCGTACAAGCTTCCCTCCGCCGAGCGGCCGCTGAGCGAGTCGGTGCGGGGCGTGGCTGAGTCGTACGAGGGGGGTCCGGCGGCCACGCGGGTGGTGGAGCCGTTCGCCGGGTGGCTGCGGGCGTACCAGCGGTTCGGGTACGTGCCGTTCCCGCTGCTCATGCTGGCCCTGGGCGGGACGCTGGTGGCCGCGCTGGTCCGACGACGGTGGGACGCGCTGCTGCCCGGGGTCGCCGCGCTCGCGCTGGTCGTCTCGCCGCCGTTCCTGGCGGCCTTCGACGTGCGGTACGTGATCCCGGCGATCCCGCTGGTGTGCCTGGCGGTGGGGCTGACGCTCGGCGCCCGGACGCCGTTCCGGGCCGCCCGCGCAGATGGTCGATCATCGGCGCCCGCTGCTACGGTTTCACGTGTACAGCAGCGCTGACACGTGACGGGATGCCATGACCGAGGCCGGGCCGACGGGCGACGCCCTGGTCGAGATGCTGGCGGCGCTGGCCAACCCGCTGCGGCTGCGCATCATCGCTGAGCTGGCCGAGGGGCGCGACTACGTGAGCCACCTGGCCCGCGTGATCGGGGTGAGCCGCCCGCTGCTGCACATGCACCTGCGCCGGCTGGAGGCCGCCGGTCTGATCACCGGCAGCCTGGAGCTGTCGAACGACGGCAAGGCCATGAAGTATTACGAGGTCACCGACTTCAGTCTGCACCTGACCGCGCCGGCGCTGGCCGAGGCGGCCAAGACACTCACCAGACCGGACCCGGAGGAGGGCTCCTGATGGCACTGTCCTGGCCCGAGGTGATCTTCTACCTCGGCGTGCTGATCCTGGTCACGTTCCTGATCAGCCTGTTCGTCGTGGGCATGTTCGACGCCCGCAAGGCCAGGCTCCAGGCCGACCAGGCCGACGACCTGCGCCGCCTCGTGCAACGGTTCGAGCAGCTGGCCGAGAACACGATGGACGCCCAGCAGCGGGTGGCCGCCGACCTGGCGGAGCTGCGCTCCCGGGCGGCGGCGATCGAGAAGATCTTACGGACGGTCGAGTAGCCGGTCACAGGCTGTTCGTGGTCGGTGGGAATCGGGTGACGTAGCGGCGCTGCCACGGGGTCTCGACCGCCTGTTTCGCGTAGTGCTCGCGCACGTAGGCCACCGCCTGGTCGTTCGGGACCCCGTCGAGCACGGCCAGGCAGGCCAGGGCGGTGCCGGTGCGGCCGCGCCCGCCGCCGCAGGCGATCTCGACGCGCTCGGAGGCGGCCCGCTCCCACACCTCGCGCAGGGCCTCGGCGGCCGCCTCGCGATCGGTGGGGAGCCGGAAGTCGGGCCAGCGCACCCACCGGTGCTCCCACTCGACCTGCGACGGGCGCTTGCCCAGGAGGTAGAGGGCGAAGGTGGGTCGCGGGCCGGGCGGCAGCGGGTGTCTCAGGCCCCGGCCGCGGACGAGGCGGCCCGAGGGCAGGCGCAGCACGCCGGCTGCGGTGGGCTCCCAGGTCATGCTGCGAGGCTAGCCGCCCGCCACGGCCCGGCCGGTGGGCTTCATCGCAGGGCGAAAACGGCCCACTGCCCGGCACAGCCCGGAGATGATGCCGAGGCCGTAGTTGACGAGATAGATCTGCCCCCCAGAACTTCGTCAGCCGTTCGTAGTGGGGCTCGCCCCGCACGACCCAGACGGTCTGCAGGAACGCGATCAGTGGCGCGAGACCGAGTGTCAGGGCGACGAACAGGAAATGCCTGCTCGTCGTCAGCCCGAACTCCAGCCGGGCCAGGGAGAGCGCGTCCATGCCTCAGCGCCGGGCCCGCCGGAACACGGGAGCCGTGGGCGCCCCTGCACGCCGTGTCCGTGGCCTGCTACTTCTTCCAGCACCGGGCCCGCCGGCGCAATTCTCACCGTTTCGGCGGCCGGGCGCCCGCCCCGGAGGACTTCCCGGGAGCGCCGCCGTTCCCCCAGGTCACCACCCCACCGGCGACCTACGCCGTCACGATCGAGGACGTGCCGCCTTCACGAAATCAACGAGCAGACACCGTACGAAGCCGTCGCCGTTCAGTTCGGTGCCGTGTCGGTCCACTCCGTGATCTCGTACGTCTCGTACTCCGACACCTCGCCAGGCTGGTGGAAGCGGTCCGGCTGGCTTCCCACGGTCAGGCGGCGGGGCCGGCCGTCGTCGCCCGGCGGGAGGCTCCGGGAGCCCCGGGGCGGGGTGGCCACGAGGTCCCGCATGGCCAGCAGCGTTCCGTCGTCGGGGTTGATGATCCACTGGCGTCGGTAGGTGCCCAGTTGCTCGGGGGCGGTGGAGAGGCCGAGGGGGATGGTGGTCTCCAGCGGGAGGGATATCACCACTCCGGGGCGGCCCAAGGGATCGGCCGCCCTGCCCTCGACCCTTACGCCGGGCAGGGTGGCGAGCATCCGGAACGCGGCCGCCCGCACCTCCGGCGGGACGGGTGCCCCGGCCAGCAGCGTGCCGGCCACGTCGCTCAGGGCCCGGACGCGCTTGTCCTCCGGCAGGGCCCGGATCGGCTGCCTCGTGACCTTCGGGGCGTACGCCTCCCAGTCGCCCTTGAGGTTCAGCAGGGCGTTCTCCAGCTGCTCCGGCTGGGTGGGGAGGGCGGCGAGCTGCCGCGGTGTCAGGCCGAAGAATCGTTGATCGGCGGCCCTGCGGCAGGCCGGCTCCCGGTTCGCGGCTTCCAGGAAGAGGGTGCCCCGCCCCTGCGGGGTCGGGACCCGTACCTTCATGGGGGACCCCGCCTCCTGCCATTTCCGCCTGTCGTGGGCGGTCCACGGGCGGGCGGGCAGGTCCTCGTGGGTGCGGCAGGCCGCGCCGCTGCGGTCGGTCCACGTGTCGTACCGCATCCTCGACTCGACCTTGTAGTGGTCCGCCGCGCTGTCGCCGACCGCGTAGATCTTTCCGGTGATACGGGTGGTGTGCCAGTACGCGCCGAGCGGACCCTTCCGTACGTTGGCGGCGGCCACCAGCAGCGCGTTGCCGGGCGGACTCTCGCTCGGCCGGATCGGCCGGATCGGCCGGTCGCCGGGCGGCGCCAGGGAGACGGCGGCCATGGATCCCGCGACCAGGGCGGCCGTCGCGATCGCGCTCACCAGGGAGATTCTGAGCGTGCGGCGGATGCGGGGCGGGGGGTCGGATCGCCAGTTCGTACGCAGGGCGAGGCGTTCGGGGGTCTCCTCGCGGGCCAGGGTCGTCCGCAGTTGCCGGAGCGCGTCGAGCTCATCCATCGTTGTTCTCCCCGGGTAGGGCTTTGCGGAGCTTCGTCCGAGCCCGATGAATCTTGGCCTTGACGGTGCCGAGGGGCAGCTCCAGGATCGCCGCGATCTCGGCGTACGACAGCTCGCCCCAGGCCAGCAGCAGAACGGCGTCGCGGTCCTGGGAGCTCAGTGAGGCGAGCGCCTTCGCCAGGCGAGGGCCGTACGCCGCGGCGGCCATCCGGTCGCTGACCAGCTCGGCGACGCCGTCCTCCGCGGGGTCCACGCCCGTTCGGGCGAACGCCCGGTACATCCGGGTCTCCTGCCGGTGGTGCTTGGCGATCAGATTGCCGGCGATGCCCCAGAGCCACGCGGCGAACTCCGCCCGCCCGTCGAACCGCCCCCGCTGCCGGAACGCGGTGGCGAACGCCTCCGCCACGACGTCATCGGCGAGCGCGAGCCCGAGGCGGCGCTTGAGGTAGGCGTGAAGTCGCGGCGCGTGGCGGCGGAACAGTTCGCCGAACGCCTCGGGGTCCTCCAAGGAGGCGGCGACGATTTCCGCGTCGTCGAGCTTCTCCGCGGGCCGACTCACCACTCTCGCCGTAGCCGTGGGGTGGTGGGTCCCTTCATGAGCGCTTCCTCCGTGTTGAGGGTGCTGGACACCTTCTCTATCCCGAAGGGGGCTCGCGGGTTGCGTTCGTTCGTGGGGCCGCGTGGCGGGCGGTCATCCGCGCCGCGTGCCGTACCAGCGCCACTCGGTGAGTCGCGGGCGGTCGGGAAGGGCGACGCGGCCGGTCGCCCACAGCAGGACCTCCCAGGTGTCACCGTCGATGGCGACATGGGGAAAGAGCGTCCTCAGCACCCGCTCGCACAGCTCCCTCGGCGGTGACCACTCGACGTTCAGCCCCTGAGCGACGTCATGGGTGTGGACGAGGGTCTCGACCACGCCCATCGCGGCGAAGCCCGCCGGGTCCGACGGGCCGAAGACGTGGTAGGCGACGGTGGTCGAGGGCGCGGTGCGCAGGACGGAAGCGAGCAGGCCGGCACACGCCTCCACGATGGCCATGAGGCCATCGGGGCCCGCGGCCCGGTCGACGAAGAAGACGTTCGCCGGTCCGCCGGTCCGGTCGCTGCTCGTCCGGAACGGCAGCAACGCGGACATCGGCGGCTTCGCCGGCCCGAACCTGGCGGCATAGGTGAACAGGTCGTCGGCCAGATGTTCGAGCGTCTCCCAGCACGTCCACTCCAGGGTGCCGGCCTTGGCGTCCCACGCCTGGGGGTCCGTGCCCCTCAGAGCGTCGATGGCCAGCATGACGATTCGACGCACGTCCTCTCCGTCGACCGCCGTGTCCGCGCTGCGCATGCGGAGGATCGTAACAACGTGGGAGCTTCTGGTCTGGCCGGTGCGACCGTCAGGTGCGGCAGGTGCGGAGCATGTTGAGCAGGGCGGTCCTCTCCTTCCGCGTCACGAACAGCCGGTAGTGGTGCTTCACCGTGATCCACGAGGTCGCGTAGCGGCACCAGTAGGCGCGGCGCGGCGGGCGCCAGCTCTGCGGGCCCTGGCCGCCCTTGGCGATGTTGGCGGAGTGGCTGACGGTGATCAGTTCGGGGCGGACGAGGTCGTTGGCGAAGGCGCGGCGCCGGGCCGGGCTCCACCTCTTGGCGCCGGAACGCCAGGCGTACGCCAGTGGCACGACATGGTCGACGTCCACCAGCTTCTCGCTCTTGAGGCGCTTGCCGTCGTACGGGCTGTACCAGGTGCCCTTCACCGGGTGGCAGGCGGCGTTCCTGCGTACGTGCCGCCCGTCCCGCGCCAGGACCGTCTCGCGGGTGTCGCACTTCCCCTTGTGGTGTCCCCACAGGGGCTGGAACCGCTTGCGGCTGTAGCCGCGGATGGATAAGGGCCTGGCGACCTTCAGCTGGGCCAGTTGGCGGGCGGCCAGGGCCGCGGCGCGGGATCGCTCGTACGGCTCCGCCGCCGCCCGCCCGGTGGCGAGGACCACGGTGATCGGGCTGATCAGAAGAGTGAGTACGACGACCTGGACTGCCCGCGTCAGAAGGCTCGCGCTATTCCCCATGCCTAGCGACATCCCCGCGGGCGCCGATGATATTCGGCCGCCGTCGCGATAGCCCACATCAGCGGCAATTATCGTTTATCGTTGTTATCGATGGTCGATATACGAGCGTAGGAGCCCCGCCATGGCCAAACCACCGACGAGCATCCGGATCCTCGAACTGAGCGCCTGGCTGGGACTGGGTTTCGCCATGGTCATGCTCCTGGGCGCCTTCTACGCGATCTTCAGCGAGTCCAGGACCAGCACGCGTCACGTCTCCACCGACGTCTACGCGAACGCCACGACGGCCGGCGACCCGGCACCCCTGACCAGCAGCCCTCCGGGCACCGTCAGCCTCGTCAGGCCCGCCTTCAACGCCACCCTGACCATCACCGAGCCGACCCCTTGGCAGAGCTTCCTCCTGATCCTGCCCGAGCTGCTGCTGACGCTGCTGCTCTGTGTCGTCGCGGTGTTCCTCCTCCGGCTGATGCGCAGCTTCCACACGGGCGATCCCTTCACGCCGAAAAACGCCAGAAGGCTCGCCGTGATCGGCTTTCTCGTGCTCGGCGTCGCCGCGATCCCAGGAGTGGACGAATGGGTCCTTCGTACGCTGGTCGCCGGCACCCCGCTGCAGGGAACGGACCTGCACGCCGCGGAGGACTACCGCTGGGCCATGTTCGTCGGGTTCGGCGTCCTGGCCCTGGCCGAGTTCTTCCGCCAGGGCAGCAGGCTCCGCGCCGACCTCCAGGGTCTGGTCTGATGCCACCCGAAGACGACCACCGCATCACCGTCCACCTGGACAAGCTGCTGGCCGAACGCGGGCTCACCCTGACCGAGCTGGCCGAGCGGGTCGGTGTGACGATCGTGAACCTGTCGATCCTGAAGAACGGTCGTGCGCGGGCGATCCGCTTCTCCACCCTCTCCGCGCTCTGCCGCGAGCTGGACTGCCAGCCCGGCGATCTCCTTCACTACGATTGCCCCGATTCCCCCGATTGACCGGAGCGATGGCGCGCGCCCTCGCGGTGAGCGCTCCGCGCCCGCCCAGCCGCCATCCAGCAGGCGCCCCACAGCAGGAAGAACGGCGACCACAGCAGCAGATCCCAGCGTGCCAGTTCACCAGCCAGTGCCGCCTGCCCGGCCGGTGCGGGGCGGACCCCGGTCAGCAGCAACGTGTCCCCGACGAAGCCGAACCCCACGACCCCGACTGCCCGGGCGATCATGAAGATCCCCACCGTCCATGTCATCGCGAGCAGCAGCCGGCGCGGAACGACCGCACCCCAGGGCCGTACGGTGGCCAGCGCGACGATGATCCCGGCCACCGCGGCACCCGCCAGCACCCAGTGGCTCGTCACGAACAGCGGATCACGGGCGAGCAGCCGCTCGCGCAGCTCAGGTGGCAGCGGATCCTTGTCGGCCAGCGCGTCGGCCCCCAACGCCTGCGCGAGCTTCATCGCTCCGTAGAGCGCGGAGCACACCGCCGCCCCGTACGCACCCAGCCGCGCCCCATCACGCCACGCCACGTCGGGTCCTCACCACGTAGGACCTGACCATCTCCAGGGACAGCCCGATCGCGACCGCCCCAAGAACCCCGTGGTACCACTGCCACCCCACGCCGATCCCGACGAACGCGTCCAAAGCCATGGTCCCCCCACCACCGATCACGGCCAGCAGCAGCACGCCCAGGACGAACACCATCAAACCTCTCGGCACTCTGCGCCCCGACGCCGTGACCGTGGCGACGGCCACACAGGCCGCGAGCAGGCCGGACGCGCTCGCCAGCCACTGCCCCACGGCCGCGTCCATGAAGTAGCCCGCGGTCTCGGCCGCCGACACGGGCGGCCCACCCGGAAACCCGAGCCGGGCCTGCAGGGCGAAGACGGCCTTGCCGGCGGCGTACCCGAGGAAGAGCACCGCCAGCGCGTACGCCGGCCAGCGTCGCGAACGTGCCTGTGGACGAACGGAATCAGCCATGCCTGCGACCGTAACCACCGCACGTGCGACCTCACTCCCGTGCGAGAGGGAGGCACCTCCCCTGTACGGGGGAATTGCCGCCACGTCCTGCCACTGGCCACCCGCCACCCACACCGATGCCCTACGCGCGGCGGCGAAATTCAGCCCCCCCCTGCTCGATGGCCTTCCGGCGGACCTCGGTCACGGGGAGAAGGGTTCGGCGAAGGACTCGAACCGGGCGCCCGCCGAGGTTGCGATCCCGAGAATCGCGGCTCCGCGCTGCGACGCGGCGGTCAGGGCGTCGTTCAGGTGCAGAGACGCGAGAACGGACAGAAGCCACACGCGCGGGCACCGGCCGAGCGGGCAGACCTGGTCGACGATCCCGGCGGGGACGAAGCCGGTTGAGGGAGTGCCTGCTCGGCCGTGGTGCGCGTAGTCGTAGCCTTCGAGGCCGACGTGCCGGCCGGACACGCACGGCAGGGCCGATCCAGCAACTCCCTCCCGCTCGCGGGCCCGTTCCAGCAAGCAGGATGCGGCGGCAGTCTCGGTCTCCCTCGCATATTCACGTACGGAGCAAAGGCGGGGCGCCTCTACCCGTTGGGGCACCTATAGCCGTCGGAATCCCAGCAGTCGTCGGCCGCCGAGGACCAGATATTCACCTCGCGGGATCCCTCGATCGATGCCTCGACAACCCGCTCCCCGAACTTCTTGGCCAGGTCGTATGCGTCGCAACCCGCCTCGCAGCCCTGGCCGCGCTCGGAGGCAGGTCTGCTGCTCCAGCCGGCCTTCCGGAAAGCCGCCACGACCTCCTTCGGCTTCACGTTCTCAATCTGAACAAAGACATGCGATCCGTACGTTGAGGAATCGCAGTCGCTCTGGTCTTCCATGGACGCGGCCAATCCCGCCTGGGCAAGAACGGGACCAAGAACCTCCCGAACAAGGGCGTTCTCGTAATCCGCCCGTTCCTGACAAAGGTCCTCGCCGACAGCCACCTCCAAGACCGTGCAGCCCGAAGGGAAGACGGCGCTCAGTCCGATGAGGACCAGGATCAGCCAGACGTTCCTCGTCATTCCCTGAGCCGGCGGCGACTTGATCATCGCGCCAGTAAACCACAGGCTGTCGCCACGAATTGGCGGCCGGCCATCCACGCATTCATGGCCACGACACCCAAAGCCGTGGTCAGCACTCCCTGCCCGGGGCCGCAAATCTGCCGCTCTCGCCAGCTACCATGCCAAGGCCAGGAGAGAAGCCCCATACTCAGAGATGGTTGCATGATGTCCGCGGTCGTGATCTTCACAGAAGATGAGCCTTGGTTCATCAACTCGTACAACTGGCACTCCATCCTGGAGCGTTCAACCGCCACCTCGATGCGCCCGGCCGACCGTGAAAAGTTCGACGAACATATCAATGTGGTGGGGGTGAACTTCCCTCTCATCGAACAAGCCGCCGACCGGCGCGCGGTGGCTGAATTTCTACTCGGATTAGTCGAGGACATCCAATGCGATTTTACTGCGAGTGGGGAAAAAGATATGGGAGCCATCAGAAAGTACGGGGACCTGGCGCAGAAGGTGCGCAGCGAGATCGGAAGATATCAACAGAATAACCTTGGGTGAGCTTGCAATGTTTCCCGTGATGAGGCCGCAGTAAGCCTGGGCCTCAACCCCTGTTCCCGCCAATCGTTACCGGATGACCAGAACGCTGCGCCCGTCATCGGGCTTGTGGATCTCACCGAGCATGCGGAGAAAGCGGCGGCCGTGCGGATATCGGGAGTCGTCGGGGAGCCAGCCGGTGATGCGGGCGACGCCGGCGCGTTGCAGGTCGCGGAGGACATGACGGGCGAGCATCGCGGCGACTGCCTGCCCGTGACGGGTGCGGGTGATCTCGAACTCGGTGAACTTACCTGAGTCAGGTGACGGCTCCTGGAGCTTGATCTCCACGGTGCCGAGCACTTCCCCGGTGGTCACGTCCCCCGGTGGTCGATTCTCGTAGGACCATCGGCGAAGGTCCCACACCCCCGGCTCGTCCCGGGGCTCGGCCTCTCGAACGTACGCTTGACCGTCTTCGCCGACCACGGCCACGTACCGGATCCGGTTGTCGGAGCATGGGGTCAGATACAGGTGAGGGCGCGAGCAGAGCGGATCCCAGTGGTAGGCGAACCAGATCAGCGATGCGGCCAGGTCAGGGTGGGCGCCGGCCCATCGATCGTCGAAGAAGAACCACTGCTCGAAGCAGTCGTGGCCGTCCTGGATCAACATCTGCGCCACTTGCTCGCCCACCTGGATGACGGTGCGTTCGCGGTGATTCGCAAGCTCGGGTGGGACGGTCTCGATGAGGCGCAGTGCCGCGGCATGGGAGTCCGGCGGGCCAGGCTGGTCCTTGGAGATTTCCCTGTAGTCAGGCCAGCGGTTGCAACGCTCGAGCGCGGTCGCGATGCCGTCCTCGGCGGGCCCGATCAGCAGGCGGAGAACTTTCAGTTCCAGTGGCCATTCTTCGGTGGACGTGTCGAGATCGCGCAGCGCCGCGCCGAACTGCGGGAGTCGGACACCCGGTAATGCGTAAGTGGGATTCCACCCGATGCTGTCGTGCGTTGCTTTGCAGGTGAGCAGAACGGCGTACACGATCCCTTCCACTTCCCCTTCCACTTCCGCTTCCGCGGACGGCGGGCGGCGGGCGGTCGGTCAATTCGGTGACCTTTGTCGGTGCCGTGAACGCCGCGGCCCCCGGCGGGGGGCCGGCCGCTTCGGGTAGCGGCCCGTCATGTACGGCGAAGGACCACCGTTCGGGATCGGCCGCGACGGCGGCGTCATCCATGAGGTAATAGGCCACGTCGTAGTCGAGCCCGTTGGCGAGAACGCGCATGCTGTGCTCGTCGACGTTGCACTGGTAGGTGTCCGGGAGCCGGGTTCTGGCCAGGGTACGCAGTTCCTGCATGGATTGCGGGGGTGGTTCTCCCTTGGAGAAAAGGTCGTCCAGCCCATAGACGGTCGTGCCGAGCTCGCGGTTGAGCCAGTCATAGGCGTCCTCGGCCGAAACGTCGTGCCAAACGTCGCGGATCCAGCCCAGCACCGTCGGCTCGGCCAGGTGCCGTACCGACTTGCCCAATATCCCTTGATTCCACGATCGATAAATCACGTACAAGGTGTCCGCCCTGAAGATCGCCGAGCAGGCACATCGTAGCGATGGCATACAAAGGACAGCTCACGACAGGGTGGACGACCGCGGCCGGTTCACGGTGAGGTAGATGATCGCGGCCGTGAAGCAGAGCAGGGCGGTCCAGTCGTTGAGGCGCAGGCCGAGGAGGTGCGGGGAGGGGTCGATACGGAGCCACTCGATCCAGGCGCGACCGGTGGTGTAGGCGGCGGCGTAGAGCGCGAATGTCCGGCCACGGTCGAGCCGGAATCGCCGTTCGGCCCACACGACGAATCCGGCCACGGCCAGGTTCCACAGCGACTCGTACAGGAAGGCCGGATGGTAGGTGGCCGTGGACTCCATGCCCGGGGGCCGGTGCGCGGGATCGATCTCCAGCGCCCAGGGCAGGGTCGTCGGCCCGCCGTACAGCTCCTGGTTGAACCAGTTGCCCCAGCGGGCGATCGCCTGGCCGAGCGCGAGCCCGGGTGCGACGGCGTCGGCGAAGTCGCGTAACGGGATGCCCCGTCGACGGCAGGCGAGCCATGCGCCGACCGCGCCGCCGGCGACGGCGCCCCAGATGCTGATGCCGCCCTCCCAGATCGCCAGGGCGCGCAGCGGTTCCCCGCCGGGACCGAAATACTGCTGCCAGGCAGTGGCCACGTGATAGAGGCGGGCGCCGACGAGGCCGAACGGCACGGCCCAGGTGGCGATGTCGCCGATCGTGCCGCTCTCGCCGCCGCGAGCGACCCAGCGGCGCCGGGTCACCCAGATGCCGACGAGGACGCCGAGCAGCATCAGGAGGGCGTAGGCGCGGATCGGGATCGGGCCGAGGTGCCAGACGGCCTGGCTGGGGCTGGGGATGGCGATCACGGGATCGAGTCTGGTTCCGGCACGGCAACGCGCACATCGAGCGGTCCGCCGATTCACCGATCAGTCGACTGGTTGATGGCGGGCAGACGGGCAGCTGATTATGTTCAGCGGTGTGGAGACCTGGGAGCGGTCGCGGCGCCGGTGGCAGCATGCCTTCTTCGTCTCGTGGCTGGTGCTCACCTCGGCCGGGCCCCTGACGGAGGCCGGCCAGGTGCTGCCGGTGGTGCTCGTCGCCGGCCTGGCCGCCTGGTACGCCGTGTGGTTCGTGCTGCGCACCCCGCCCCTGGACGACGTGCCGTTGCCGTACGTGCTCGGCGGCGGGCTGATCTGGCTGGGGCTGTTCGTGATCGACTCCTCCTTCCTGGTGGTCGCGCTGACCGTGCTCGTGCCGTACTGCATGGACGCCGTGCGGGTCGGTCGTGTCGCGGTGGTGTCGTGCGCCGGTGGGTGGCTGTGGCATCGCTTTCACGCGACCGGGGCGGTCACCTGGACCGAGATCGCCATCGCCAGCCTGATCGCGATCAGCACGGCGACCGCGGTCGGATACTTCAGTTCGGTGTCGCGGCAGAGCGCCGAGCGCAAGCGGCTCATCGAGCAGTTGCAGGCCGCGCAGGAAGCGCGGGCGGCGGCCGAACGGCAGGCGGGTGTGGCGGCCGAGCGACAACGGCTGTCCCGTGACATCCACGACAGCTTGACCCAGGGGTTCGCGAGCGTGGTGATGCTGCTGGAGGCCGCGCAGGCGACCCTGCCCGACAACAAGCATCTGACCCAGGCGCTGCGGGCCGCGCGAGAGAACGTCGCGGAGAGCCGCCGGGTGGTACGCGCCCTGCGGCCCGGCCAGCTCGACGAGTGCGGCCTGCCGGAGGCCCTGCAGGGGCTGTCCGGCCGCCTGTCGGACGAGACCGGCGTCGACGCGCACACCGTGATCACCGGTACGGTCCGGCCGCTGGACGCCCAGGTCCAGGAGGAGCTGCTGCGCGTGGCGCAGGAGGCGGTCGCCAACGCCCGCCGCCACGCCCACGCCGGTCAGGTCACACTCACCCTTTCGTACATGGAGGATCTGATCGTGCTGGACGTTCACGATGACGGCGACGGCTTCGAGCCCTTACGGGCTGCCTCCGGACACGGCCTCTCGATCATGCGGGAGCGCATGGAACGCCTCGGCGGCACCCTTCTGGTGGAAAGTGCCCCAGGGGCGGGCACCACGGTCGTGGCCCGCCTTCCCGCGGTGGCGCTGAGCGGAGCACGATGACGATCAGGGTCCTGATCGTCGACGACCACCCGGTGGTCCGCGACGGCATCCGCGCGATGCTCGGCACCCAGGACGACATGGAAGTGGTCGGGGAGGCGATCTCCGGCACGGACGCGGTACGCCTGGCGTGCGCCCTGCGGCCCGACGTCACGCTGATGGACCTGCAGTTGCCCGAGATCGACGGCGCCACGGCGACCAGCCGGATCCGTGAGCACGACCCGGACGCCAAGGTCATCGTCCTGACCACCTACGACACCGACGGCGACATCTCCCGCGCCATCCACGCCGGAGCCATCGGCTACCTGCTCAAGGACACCGGCCGGGAGCAGCTGTTCGACGCGATCCGGGCAGCGGCGCGAGGCGAGAGCACCCTGTCGCCGCCCATCGTGACGCGAGTGCTGTCGTGGGCACGCGCCGACGCGCCCGATACGCTCAGCGGCCGCGAGATCGAGGTCCTCGGCGCGGTCGCCCGAGGGATGAGCAACAAGGCCATCGCCGGGCACTTGTGCATCAGCGAGGCCACGGTCAAGACCCACCTGCTGCACGTCTTCGCCAAGCTTGGCGTGGCTGACCGGACGGCCGCGGTGACAGTCGCCGCTTCCCGCGGCATCATCCGGCTCGGCGGATAACGGGCGACAAGCGAGCCTCCGCCGACCTGCTCAGTTTCCCGGGCGCTTGCTGCCAGCCGGCCAGGGCTACGGACCATGGACGAGCGAACGATCTAAGCGCATATGGGAGGGGGTCTGAGCGAGGGGAAGGCATACGAAGTTGGAGGCTCCACTCGACTGGAAGCAACGGCTGGGCTCCGTGTGTGAAGCGCCCATGGGAAGACCGTTGTGCGCGCCGGAGGTGCGCCCCAGGAAGAACACCCCGAGCGACAGCGAGGACCGCTCGGGGCGGGCACCAGCCAACCCACCGTGTAACCAGGCAACGGGTGGGTGAGCCCGGCCCACCTACCCGACCCCTTCGCTGGTGGAGCCTAGGAGATTCGAACTCCTGACTTCCTGCTTGCAAAGCAGGCGCTCTGCCAACTGAGCTAAGGCCCCTTCGACGAAGATAGCTTACCGGGCGGAAGAAGCCACCTGCGTCGTACCAAGGTCGTCACTAAGGACCAAGCTCGGGAAATCCGCGATCGAGTCCAGGATGTGCGTAGCCCCGCCCTTCAGCAGGCGTTCGCGGCTGTGCACCCCCGTCATCACCCCCGCCACGATCGAGGCTCCCGCGCGCTTGCCGCACAGCATGTCGCTCTCCGAGTCGCCGATGACGGCCACCTGGCGTACGTCATCCACCCCCAGTCGGAGCACCGCGTGCAGGACCATGTCCGGCCAGGGGCGGCCGCGGCCGCCGGCGTCCTCGGGGGAGATGGCCAGGTCGATCTTGTCGTGCCAGCCCAGGACACTCAGGACCCGGCTCAGGGTCGTGCGGCTGAAGCCGGTGATCAGGGCGAGCTTGATGCCGGTGCCGCGGAGTTTGTCAAGGACCTCCAGGACTCCGGGCATGGGTACGAGACCCGCCCGCTCCAACGCACCCTCGTAGGAGCGTTCGAACGTCAGGTTCGCCGCCTGCGCCTGCGCCTCGTTGCCAGGGAAGATCCCGCGGAAGACATCGATCTTGGGGCAGCCCCGGGACCGGTGCACGTGAACCATGGCACGCGCGTACGCTCCGGTCCCGGGCACTATGCCCTGGGTCGCGATCGCCTCGGCGAAGGCGCGCTCGACCATGGCGATGTCACCGACTGTGGTGCCTGCCAGGTCCAGGCACGCCAGCTTGATGGGGACGACGTCACTCATCGCCTCGCCGGTCGGTTAGTTCTCGCTGCCGGTCGCCTCGGTCCAGAGATCGAGCTCTGCGCGGTCGGCCTGCACCTTACGCCAGATCAGCAACCCCCCAAGGGCGATCAGCGCCAGTACGAGCAGCTTCTTCACGGTGTGACCCCACTTCTTCGACGGCCTCACCTGCCGGGGTGAGACCCAACGGTTGACAAGCAGCCTAGCAAGGTATGGCTGCGCTCCCTGTGTTGCGCACGGACCAGATGTGTGGAATGTGCGAAGGACGGGCGTTCAACCCCTGGTGGGGCCGCTATACCCGTCCCATCTTGGACAACATCCCAGTCAACAACGTTCCGGGCACCCCAACGTGGACAACAGCTCGATCATGCCAAATATCCAGCCGGGATGCGCAGCGCGGGGGTCCGCCAAGGGGGCCGACTTGCGGGCTTGACATACCCCCTAGGGGTATATTACGTTCCTCGCGATCCGACAGATACCCCTAGGGGGTAAGGAAGGAGGGCAAGGAACATGACTGACAACAAGCGCTGGTGGGCCTTGGTCGTGCTGGCCGCCGCCCAGTTCATGGTGATCATGGATACCTCGATCATCGGGGTCGCGCTGCCCGACATGCAGCGTGACCTGGGCTTCTCCCCCGGCGGCCTGCAGTGGGTGTTCAACGCCTACGTGGTCACCTTCGGCGGCCTGCTGCTGCTCGGCGGGCGGCTGGCCGACCTGTTCGGGGCGCGCAGGGTGTTCGTCACGGGATGGGCGGTGCTGATCGGCGGTTCCGTGGTCGCCGCGGCCGCCACGACCGCCTGGGTAGAGGTGGCGGGACGCGCGGTGCAGGGCGTCGGCGGGGCGCTGATCGCGCCGGCCGCGATGACGCTGCTGATGATGCTCTTCGGGCACAACTCGCGCGAGCTGGGCAAGGCCATGGCCCTGTACGGCGCCGCGGCCCCGGCGGGCGGCACCGCGGGCGTGTTCCTGGGCGGCGTGATCACCGAGTACCTGAGCTGGCCCTGGGTGTTCATCATCTACATCCCGATCGGCCTGGCCACCCTGGCCGCGACCAGGCTGCTCCCCGCGGCCGCCGGTCGGCGCGGCTCGGTGGACCTCGTCGGCGCGGTCTCGGTCACGGCCGGCATCGCACTCGTCGTGTACGCCATCGTGGCCACGAACTGGCCCGCCGGGATCGCCGGCGCGGCGCTGCTGGCCCTGTTCCTGCTCGTGCAGCGTACGGCCAGGAACCCCCTCATGCCCCTGCGGATCTGGCGCACCCCCGGCCTGGCCACGGCCAACCTGGCGATGGCCCTGCTCGGCGCCGCCTGGATCCCGATGTGGTACTTCCTCAACCTCTACCTGCAGCAGTCCCTCGGCTACGGCGCCTTCGCCGCCGGCGCGGCGCTGCTGCCGATGACGGTGGCCATCATGATCTTCATGATCGGCATCACGGCCAGGCTGCTGGGCAGGTTCGGGGCCAAGCCGCTCATCGTGACCGGGCTGGCGGTGCTGGCGGCGGGCGTGGCCGGGCTCCAGTTCACCGGCGGCTTCGTCACGAACGTGCTCCCGGCGAGCCTGGTCGCGGCGGTCGGCATGTCCCTGGCGTACATCCCGGCGATGATGTCGGCCATGTCCGGCGCGCGGCCGGAGGAGGCCGGGCTCGCCTCGGGCATCGTCAACACGACCTACCAGGTCGGCTCCGCGCTGGGCCTGGCTGCCATGACCGCCGTCTTCACCTCGCAGACCAGCGGTTTCCAGCCGGCCTTCGCGGGCGCGGCGGTGATCGCCGTAATCGGTGCCGTGCTCAGTGCCGCCTTCATGCGCAAGCCGGCCGTATCTCAAGTGGAGAGCACGATCTGAAGTGTTGGACCCGGAACGAGGTAGAGACGTGTCGAGGAGACGGACAGCGATGAGCACCGCGGCCAGCGGCCACGACATGGCGGGCCGGTCATGAGGACGGCCGCCAAGCTCGGCTCGTACGCCCTGGGGCTTGCCGTCGTCTTCGGCGGCGCCCTGGGCGTGGGCAGGATGATCACGCCGACGGCGGCCGGCACCACGACGGCGGCGGACACCCGGACCGGTGACGACCAAGCCGCCGGTCACGCCGGTGACGACCACGCCACCGGCCACACCGGTGCCGAGCATGCCACACAGCAACCAGTGACGAGCGATACCCCCGGGGGGCTCCAAGTGTCGCAGAACGGCTACACCCTCAACCCGATCACCTCCATCACGACCGGCGTGCCGACGGACTTCAGGTTCACCGTGATCGGCCCCGAAGGCAGGGCGGTCACCGACTACCAGGTCGAGCACGACAAGAAGCTGCACTTCATCGTCGCCTCCCGCGACCTGACGAGCTTCCAGCACGTGCACCCGGACCTGGCCGCCGACGGCACCTGGTCGGTCAGGCTGACGCTCCCCAAGGCGGGGGCGTACAAGGCCTTCGCCGACTTCGTCCCCAAGGGCGGGGAGAAGCTCACGCTCGGCGCGGACCTGCAGGCCGCGGGCGACTACCGGCCCGAGCCCCTGCCCCACGTCAGCCGTACGGCGGCCGTCGACGACTACACCGTCAACCTCGCGGGAGATCTGGTCCCCGGCCGGGCCGGGAAGCTCACCCTGACGATCAACAAGGACGGCGAGCCGGTCACCGACCTGCAGCCCTACCTGGGCGCGTACGGTCACCTGGTCGCCCTCCGCGCCGGTGACCTGGCCTACCTGCACGTGCACCCGGAAAAGAGCGACAAGGCGGGACCGGAGATCACGTTCTACGCCGAGGCCCCCAGCCGGGGCGACTACCGCCTGTTCCTCGACTTCCAGCACGAGGGCAAGGTCCGTACGGCGGCCTTCACGGCCACGGCCACCCTGTCCGACGGGCACGCGCCCTCCGCCACGCACGACCACACGCACTGAGGAGGGGAGAGGTGATGTCCTCCCTCACGGCGAACGCCGAGGGCCGGGCCGTCGAGCCGGCGATCGGCGATCGGCGGCCGGTGGCCGGTGGCCGATGGCATGACGTGCGCGTCCCGCGCGGACCGGATCGAGCGCACGCTGAACGAGCTGGCCGGCGTGACGGCGACGGTGGACTGCGCGGCGGAGCAGGCGCGGGTCAGCTTTCCGCGCGGGGTGGATCCCGCGGTGCCGGTCGCGGAGGTGCAGAAGGCCGGGTATACGGCGGTGCTGCGGCTACGCCGGTTGAAGTGACCTGGCCCACCTGACGGCCGGTGCCATCGCGGCGCCGGCCGTCGCGAACATGGTGCCGGTCAGCAGCCAGCCCAGCGTCCCGCCGTCCAGCACGAGCGTGGTGAGCACGACGGGCCCGAGCATCCTGGCCACGGCCACGCCGGTGCCGAAGAAGGCCTGGTACTGGCCTTGCCGGTCGTCGGGGGCGAGGGTGAAGCTGATCTCCCAGGCGCCGGAGGCCAGCAGCATCTCGGCGGTCACCTGCAGGACTGTCGCCACGAGCAGGAACGCCCACCCGTACGGGCTCAGCGCAAATACCAGGCAGGCCGCGAACATCACCAGCCCCGCCTGCCGCACCGCCGCCGAGGCGTCCCGCAGCCCGGTCACCCGCTTGGCCACCCGAACCTGGAAGAGCACGACACCGCCCGTGTTGATCAGCAGCAGGACCGAGACCACCCAGGTGGGGGCGCTGGTACGGGCGGCGATCCAGAGCGGCACGACCAGGCTCAGCAGCGGCATGTAGAACAGCATCACCGCGTTGATCAGCGTGATGAGCGCGTAGGGCCGGTCCCTGAGCACCGCCAGCCGGGGCCCGGACGGAGCCCCCACCGCCCGTACCGGCGGCAGGGCGAGCAGCAGGGCGGCGGCGGCGAGGAAGCTGACGGCGTCGAGCGTGAGCACGGCCAGGTAGCCCTCCCGCGTGCCGAGATGCAGCGCGAGCCCGCCCAGCGCGGCGCCGACGGCCAGGCCGGCGTTGAGCGTGGCCTGCAGGACCGCCCGTACGGCGGTCCGCTCGGCGGGCTCGATCAGGGCGGCGAGCAGCGCCTGGCGGGCGGCCGACAGGCCGGTCTGCGCGGTGCCGTACAGGCAGGCCACCAGGACGAACAGCGCGAACGAGCGTACGAACAGGAACGAGCCGACCGCCGTGGCGGTCGTGAGCGCGAGCAGCACGGCGACGCCGCGCGGGCCGCGCCGGTCGGCCAGGTGGCCGAGCGGTACGCCGGCCACCGCGCCGACGGCCCAGCCCAGCGTCAGGCCGAGGCCGATCTCGGTTGCCGACAGGCCGACGATCGTGGAGAAGTAGAACGCGGAGGTGACGAGGTAGACGCCGTCCCCGATGGAGTTCGCCAGCTGCGCCTGGGCCAAGATGCGCCGATATTTCGACATATGCTCATCATCGAAGCCATCTTGTCCCGGTGTAAGCTCCAATTTCCGGCGAGATGATTGGGCCAAGTTGGACGTTCACATCAGCCTCGAAGGCCGTGGTGACCTGGCCGCACAGGTCTACCGGCAGCTCCTCGACGCCATACTCGACGGCCGGCTCAGATCGGGCGAGCGGCTCCCCCCGACCAGGGAGCTGGCCGGCCGCCTGGAGATCTCCAGGAACACGGTCGCCCTCGCCTACGACCGCCTGGTCGCGGACGGGTTCCTGGTGGGGCGGGCGGGCGCGGGCACGTTCGTGTCGGCGGAGCCGGTCAGGGGCCGGGCCGCGCCGAAGGGCGTCGTACGCCCGCGTGCCGTCTGGCAGGACCTGGAACTCCCGAAGGGCATGACCCCCGCCCGGTACGACTTCCGCGTCGGCGTCCCTGACGCCCGCCTGTTCCCCATGGAGACGTGGCGCCGCCTGGTGGCCCGCGAGCTGCGGGTGAGCGCCGCCGGCTACGGCGACCCGGCCGGGCACGAGCCGCTGCGCGAGGCCATCTCCCGGCACATCGGCCTCAGCCGCTCGGTCCACGCGGGCCCCGGCGACGTGCTGATCACCAACGGCGCGCAGCAGGCGCTGGACCTCGTCGGCCGCGTCCTGATCGAGCCGGGCGCCGTGGTGGCCGTCGAGGAGCCGGGTTACCCGCCGGCGCGGCTGCTGTTCCGCTCGCTGGGCGCCCGGGTCGTCGGCGTGCCGGTGGACGGCGAGGGCCTCGACGTCGGGGCCCTCCCGCGCTCGGCCCGCCTGGTGTACGTCACCCCGTCGCACCAGTTCCCCCTGGGCACGCCCATGTCGCTGGCCCGCCGCGCCGCCCTGCTCGCCTGGGCGGAAGCCCGCCGGGCGGTGGTGATCGAGGACGACTACGACAGCGAGTTCCGCTTCGGCGAGCGCCCGCTCGAACCCCTCCAGAGCCTCGACCGCGCGGGCCGCGTCGTCTACGTGGGTTCGTTCTCCAAGACCCTGCTCCCCATGCTCAGGCTCGGCTTCCTGGTCGCCCCCGCCTCGCTCGGCCCGGCGCTGCGCGCGGCCAGGCAGCTCTCCGACTGGCACGGCGAGCTGCCCACGCAGGCGGCCCTGGCCCGCTTCATCGACGAGGGCCTGCTGGCCAGGCACATCAGGAAGGCCACCCGCGAGTACGCCGCCCGGCACGCCCTGATCGCCGAGGCCCTGACCGGGGACGAGCGCCTACGCCTTGTCCCGTCCACGGCTGGCCTGCACCTGTGTGCCCGGTTCGCGCCGGGCGTGACCGTACGTCCCGCGCCCGGCCTGGCGGTGGAGCCGCTGGAGGCGTACTGCGGCCAGACCCCGGCCCAGCCGGGCCTGGTCCTGGGCTACGGCGCGATCGGCCGGGACGCCATCCCCGAGGGACTGCGCCTGCTCAGGTCACGGATGTCGGCGGGTCCAGAAGCGGCGGTTGCGCTCCCCTGACATCTCCGGGTCGTCGGGCGGCGAGGGCTGCTGCACGATCACGACCGTCGTGCGCGCATGGCGTGCGCAGTACATGCTGGTCGAGGGCAGGAAGATGCGGCTCAGCAGGCCGCGCCGCCCCCGTCCGAGCACCAGCAGGTCGCCTTCGCGGGCGAGGTCGACGAGGTGGTATCCAGGATCGCCGACCCGGCCGACGACGGCCACGGTGAGATCCTCGGGCACCCCGCCCGCCACGTCCTCGAACACGCCCGTGATCACCTCGTTGCAACGCGCCTCCTCGCCCAGCCTGACCGCGTGCTGCACGGGCAGCGCCTCGGGGAAGGGATGGACGGGGGCACGGCTGACGTGCACGGCCACGAGAGCCATCCGGTGCAGCCTGGCCGCGCCGATGGCCCAGGCCAGAGCCCAGCGCGCGGCCGGGGACTCGTCGACCCCCACGATGAGCCGCGCACCGCCGGGCAGATCCTGTTCCACGGTGCCTCCTGTCGAAGTACGACCATAGTGCGCCTACCCACCGGTTACCGGGAGGTGGCAATTTGCGAACTCTGGAGTCCCTGACGGACCCCGCGTAGCATGCGGGGGTGGAACGAGGGTGGGTGCATCCCCGTCCCGCCCTCGACCGGCGGCTCGACGGGGCTCTCGCGCACAGGCTCACCTCGCTCGTGGCCACCACGGGCTATGGGAAGACGACCGCGCTGACCGGCTGGAGCCGGGCCGTGGGCGGCGTGCTGCACCGGCTCGGGCCCGCCGACCGCGACCTGCCCACGCTGGCCGGCGCGGTGGCCTCCGCGTTGTCCGGCAAGGTGCCCGAGCTGCCCACCGATCTGGTGACCGCAGCCGCGGCCCCACTCGGCCCCGACGCCGACGAGCTGTCCAGGGCCGCGGCGCTGGCGGGCGCGCTGGCCCAGGCGCTGGCCGGGCGGCTGCGGCGCGGGCTCGTCCTGGTCTTCGACGGCGTCGAGGCGATCGTGGGCGCGCCGGGCCCGGTGCGCTACGTGGAGACGCTGGTCCGGGCCGCGCCCAGGCACCTGCACCTGGTCACCGCGTCACGGGCGCCGCTGCCGTTCCCGACCGCGCGGCTGCGGCAGGACCACGAGGTGCTCGACCTCGACGCCATCGACCTCGCGCTCGCCCCCGACGAGACGGCCGCGTGGGCGCGGAACCTGCTGGGCGAGGCGGGCGCGGCCATCGCCGCCGAGCTGCACCGCACCTGCGGCGGCTGGCCGGCCGCCGTGCAGGCCGCGCTCGACGCCCTGGTCCGCGAGGACCCCGCCACCTGGCCCGGCATCGTGGCGGGCCTGACGGCGGGCTCCGCCACACTGGAACGCCTGACGCTGGCCGCGTACAAGGACCTGCCCGCCCCCATGCGGGAGCTGCTGCGGGCGGCCACCGTGCTGCCGGTGCTCACCCCGGGCCTGGCCGCCACGCTGGGCGCGCCGCCCGACACGCTCGACTCGCTGGCCGGCCGGGGCATCTTCCTGGAGCCCGGCCAGGACGGCCACCGCCTGACCTCCACCGGCGGGCACGTGCTGGCCAGGCACGCTCCCCTCGACCGGCACGAGGCCCACGACGTGGCGGCGGTCGCCGCCCGCTGGTACGCCGAGCACGACCGGCCCGAGCTGGCCCTGCGCGCCGCCGTCGCGACCGCCCACACCACCCTGGCCGCCTCCCTGCTCGACGCCCACGGCCCGGCCCTGGCCGAGCGCGGGGACGTGCTGGCCGCGCTGGACCTGTTACCCGAGCCCGCCCGGCGCTCTCCCCCGATGCTCAGGCTGGCCGGCATCGCCGAGCAGAACCGCGGCCACTGGACGAGGGCCCGCGAGCTGCTCGCCCAGGCCGCCGAGGGCCCCGCCTTCGACGCGTACGTGGCCCGGCGGCTGGCCTTCATCGACCACATGCGCGGCGAGCTCGACACCGCCCTGGCCATGTACGAGCGGGGCTACGCGCACGGCCTGCCACCCGCCGACGCCGCCATGTGCGCCGCGTCCATGGCGTCGGTCCACTGGCTGAAGGGCGACCGTTCCGGCTGCGCCGAGCTGGCGGACAAGGCCATGGAGCAGGCCAGCAGCCTGGGCGATCCGGGCGCGCTGGCCATGGCCAACACGGTCCTGGCCATGCTCGCCGCCCTCGACGGCGACCGTCGCGCGAACGACGCCTATTACCTGCGGGCCCTGGCCTACGCCGAGCGGGCCGGCGACATGGTGCAGCTCATCCGCATCCACGCCAACCGGGCCTCCCGCCACCTGGACGAGGCCGCGTACGCCGAAGCCCTGGCCGAGACGGAGATCGCCGGCCGGCTGTCGGACCTGGTGCCGTTCGCCCCCTTCGCCGCCCTGAACGTGGCCAACCGCGCCAAGGCCCTGATCGGCCTGGGCCGCCTGGAGGAGGCCGCGGCCGAGGCCGCCGACGCGGCGGCCAGGTGGGAGACGATGGGCTCCAGGCTGACCGGCGCCGGCCTGAACCGGCTGGCCACCGTGCACGCCCTGCGCGGCGACCGCGGGACGGCGGCCGCCCTCTACCGGCGGGTCATCGCCGAGTCGGAGCCGTCGGGGGAGGTCCAGGCGCTGTCGCTGGCGCTCAACGGGCTCGCGGAGCTGCTCGCCGACGACGATCCCGAGGAGGCCGCCCGGGTGGCCCGGCGGGCGCTGGAGCACGTGGAGGGCATCGCCGGGGTGTCCGCCAGGGTCGTGGCGGCCCAGGTGGCGCTGGCCGCGGGCCGGCGGGAGGACGCCAGGGCGCTGCTCGACGAGGCCGAACCGGTCGCGGTGAGCCGCCGGGACCACGCCGCCCAGGCCGTCATCGCGGAGCTGCGGGCCGAGCTCGACGGAGACCCCGCGGCGGCCGACGAGGCGGTACGCCGGTGGGCCCGGCTCGGCGACCCGATCGGGCTCGCCAGGGCCGAGCTGGTCAGGGCCGCCCTGGCCGATCCGGCGACCGGCGGGGAGGTGGCCGCGGCGGTGCGCGAGCGCATGCACGCGATCGGCTGCCGGGCCCTCGACGGCCGGATCGACGCGCTGGTCGCCCGGGCCGCTCCCCCGCGCGGGGCTCGGGTGGCCGTCGAGACCATGGGAACGTTCCGGGTGTCGCGGGGGTCCGTGCCGGTGCCGCGTACGGCCTGGCAGTCGCGCAAGGCCCGTGACCTGCTGAAGATCCTCGTCAGCCGCAGGGGGAGCGGCATCGGCAGGGAGCGGCTGGTCGAGATCCTCTGGCCGGAGCAGGAGGGCGAGGCGGTCGGGCTGCGGCGGCTGAACGTCATGGTGTCCACGCTGCGGGCCGTGCTCGACCCGGAGCACGAGTGGCCGGCCGACGAGATCGTGGTGTCGGACGAGGGGACGTTGCGGCTGGACCTGTCCAACGTCGAGGTCGATGTCGAGAAATTTCTGGATCTGGTGGCTCAGGGCGTACGGCTCGATCAGGCGGGCAGGGCGGCCGAGGCGCTGGAGCGGTGGGCCGCGGCCGAGAGCGCGTACGGCGGGGAGTTCTGCGAGGAGGACCCGTACGCGGACTGGGCGGTCGGGCTGCGCGAGCAGGCTCGCCTGGCGTATGTGCAGGCGGCCGCGAGGCTCGCCACCGCCAGGACCGATGAGCACCGCTACGACGAGGCCGCCCGCTACTGGCTGCGGCTGCTGGAGCGCGACCGCTACGACGAGCGCGCCCACCTCGGCCTGGTACGCGTCCTCGACCTGGCGGGTCGGCGGGGCGACGCGCGCCGGCGCTACCAGCTGTACGCGGAGCTCATGCGCGAGCTGGAGGTCGAGCCCGCCCCCTATCCGGGCTGACCTGAACCAGACCTGAACCGCCCGGGGAGATCGTGCTCAGATGAGAACGGTCATCGTCCGGCTGGTCGAGCCCGAGCAATCCGGCGGCCAGCTCCGCGGGCTGCTCGAAGAGGTCGGGGGCGAGCCGGTGCCGTTCAGCGGCCCCGAAGCCGTCATCGACCTGCTGATGTCCGCCGCCGGGTTGGACCGGGATCCGGCCTGAACCTCCCGCGAACCTCGCTCGCCACGATGGGTGGCGAGAGGAGGCACGATGAGCGAGCAGGGGAGCTGTTGGCCGTTCGTCGGGCGAGGGGGGCCACTCACGACCGTGCGGGAGGCGTTGCGGTCGGGGGCGGGCATGATGATCGCCGGAGCGGCGGGAGTGGGCAAGAGCAGGCTGGCGGCGCAGTCGCTGGCCGGGTTACCGGGGTACTCGGTCGTGCGCGCGCTGGGCACGGAGACCGCGTCGATGATCCCGTTCGGGGCGTTCGCGCACGTCCTGACGGGGCCGCCGCGCAGCGGCGAGAACCTCCTGCGCTGGGCCGCGCGTCACCTGCGCGACCGGGCGGGACGCGACCGGCTGCTGGTGAGCGTGGACGACGCGCACCGGCTGGACCCGGCCTCGGCGGCGCTGGTGCACTACCTGGCCGGGAACGGGCAGGCGCGGCTGCTGGTGACGGTCAGGTCGGGGGAGCCGCAGCCGGACCCGGTGACCGCGCTGTGGAAGGACGAGCTGCTGGAGCGGATCGAGCTCCCGCCGCTGACCGTGGAGGAGGTCGGGGAGGTGCTCGCGGGGGCGCTCGGCGGCGAGGTGGCGGCGGAGACCGTCCGGCATCTGGCGGGGGTCAGCGAGGGGAACGTGCTGTACCTGCGCGAGGTCGTGCACGCGGGGCGCGCCTCCGGCTGCCTGGCCGAGCGGGACGGCGTGTGGCGCTGGCGGGGGGAGGTGTCCATGACGACCCGGCTGCGCGAGCTGGTGGGCGACCGGATCGGGCATCTCGACCCGGCGGAGCGCGAGGTGCTGGAGCTGGTGGCGTTCGGGGAGCCGCTGGGCACCGAGCTGCTGGAGGGGCTGACCTCGGCGGCGGCCGTCGAGCGGGTCGAGGCGCGCGGCCTGGTCGTGGCCATGGGCGAGGGCAGGCGGGAGCACCTGCGGCTCGGCCACCCGCTCTACGGCGAGGTGGTCCGCGGCGACTGCGGCACCCTGCGGGCGCGGCGGCGGCTGCGGATGCTGGCCGGGGCGCTGGAGGCCACCGGGCTGCGGCGGCGCGAGGACGAGCTGCGGGCCGCCGTGTGGCGGCTGGACAGCGGCTCGGTCACCGACCCCGCGATGCTGGCCTCGGCCGCGAAGCTGGCCTGGGGCCGGCAGGACCCCCGGCTGGCCGAGCGGCTGGCCAGGGCCGCCATCGACGCCGGGGCGGGCGTGGCGGCGGTCGCGCTGCTCGGCGAGGTGCTCATGGTGCTGGGCGACGCGGACGCGGCGGTGACCGCGCTGCGGCTGGCGGCCAGGGACGCGGTGACCGAGAGCGAGCGTGCCCAGCACGCCTACAGCCTGGGCGTGAACCTGGCGTGGGCGGGCGCGGACGCCGAGGCGTGCCGGGTGCTCGACGTGGCCGCAGAGACGCTGACCGATCCCGGCTGGCGGCAGGAGGCGTACGTCTACCGCGCCGTCACCGACTGCTTCGCCGGCCGCCTGACCGGGGCGGCCCAGGCGCTGGCCAGGGCCCGCGCGTGCGAGCCGGGGACGCCGCGGGGCGTGGCGCACGCGGCCTCCCTGGAGGCGTGGGTGGACGCGTACGCGGGCCGGACCGAACGCAGCCTGGCCGTGGCCGATCGCACCATGGCGACCGTCGAGGACTGGCAGGACGATGCCCCGCACGCGCTGCCGACGTTCCTGGACGCGCTGTGCGCCGCGCAGACGTTCTCCGGGCGGCTGGAGGCGGCGGCGCGCACCGCGGAGCGCGGCATGGAGCTGCCCGCCGCCGAGCTGTCGGTGACCGGGTTCGCGGCCTACCGGGCGATGGTGGCCAGGTTGCGCGGCGACGCGGAGGAGGCGGTGCGCTGGTGCCGGCAGGACATGGCCCGGCTGCCCGAGCGGGAGCCGTACCTGGGGCGGTGCGTGGCCGAGCAGGCCCACGCGCTCGCGCTGCTGGGGCGGCTCGACGAGGCCAGGGAGTCGCTGGCCGAGGCCGAGGAGCTGACCGCCAGGTGGGCGTTCACCCGGCAGCACGTGCTGCACGCGGCGGTCTGGGTGGCGGCGGCGGCCGGCGACCTGGCCGAGGCGGTGCGGCTGTGCCTGGTGGCGGCCGAGCACGCGGAGCGGCACGAGCTGCGCGGCAACCTGATGTTCGCGCTGCACGACCTGGTGCGGCTGGGCGCTCCGGAGCCGGCGGTGGAGCGGCTCGGGGCGCTGGCCGGGCAGATGGAGGGGCCGCTGGTCGAGGTGCTCGCCCGGCACGGGCACGCGCTCGGGGACGCGTCCGCGCTGCGGGCGGTGGCGGGCGAGTTCGAGCGGCTCGGCCTGCCGCTGTACGCGGCCGAGGCCACGGCGCACGAGGCCGCCGCGCATCGGGAGGCCGGCCGGGGCACCCTGGCCAGGGGCGCGCAGACGCGGGCATGGGCGCTGGCCCGGGGTTGCTCGGGGGTCTCGACCCCGGCGCTGGTCGAGCTGGCCGCGCCGGACCTGACGCCGCGGCAGCGGGAGATCGTCCAGCTCGCGGCGGCCGGGTTGACGAACCGGCAGATCGCCGACCGGCTGACGCTGTCCACGCGGACGGCGGCCAACCATCTGCAGGCCGCCTACGACAAGCTCGGCGTGAACGACCGCACGCAGGTGGGCCGCCTGCTCGCGGTGCTCTGACCGAGCCCGGCGACGGGCTGTTCTAGACGAGTTTGAGCAGCCCGTCGTGCAGGGTCTCGCGCTCCCCGGCGGACAGGATCCGGTACGGCGCCGCGGCCCGCCGGTTCGTCTCCGCCTCGATCCCGGCGCGCAGGGGCCCGTCCGCCAGGCCGACGATCTCGGCCGCGGACAACCCCGCCGCCTGCCAGGCCGCGGCGTGGGCGTCGGCGCGGTGGTAGCGGACGGCGGCGAGCCGGTTGAACAGCAGCAACCCGGGCGCCGCCCCGTCCGGCTCGTACGGCGGCGCCACCAGCGCCAGCGCCCCACCCGGCACCCGCTCGGCCCCGTCGAGCACCCTGCCCATCAGCCCGGCCAGCCCTGGCAGGTCGTTGCCCGCCCAGACGCGCTCGGCCGTGGCGGCGTGGATCTCGTACAGCCGGTGGACGAACTCCAGCCCCTTGCCCGTCAGCCGCAGCACCCCGTCGCCGTCCTCGGCCAGGGTGCCCTCGCGCAGGTGCTCCTGGAGGCCGCGCTCGCGGGCGGCCGCGTCGGCGTACCGGTCGATCGTGGCCAGTCCCGGCCGGGTCAGGGGGCGCAGGGGGAGCGTGAACCGCAGGTCGGACAGGAGTCCCGGGGTCACGCCCGACGTCTCGGCGAGCTCGGCGACGGCTCTGGCGGCCGAGGCGTGCACGTTGACGTGGACTGCGCCGGTGATCGGGGCGAGTGCCGCCGCATATTCCGACAGGTCCTGAAATTTCGGCATCGCGTTGATTATGCGGCGATCCGTAGCGGATCCGCAGGGAATCGTAACGCTCCGGCTCCAGGGTGAGCTCAACCGTCCGCCGCCTGCCGGTGTTCTCCCACCGCCTCACTCAGCTGTCTCCCCTTTCCCCTGCCTCCCTGGAGTCCTCATGACTGCCCGCCGCTGGGCGGCCCTGCCCGTGCTGCTGGTCGCGGTGTTCGTGACCACGCTCGACTTCTTCGTCGCGAACCTGGCCGTGCCCTCCATCCGCGCCGACCTGCGCGCGGGCGACGCCGCCGTCCAGCTCGTGATCGCCGGGTACGGGCTGGCGTACGCGGCCGGGCTGATCCTCTCCGGGCGGCTCGGCGACCTGTTCGGGCACCGGCGCGTGTTCGCCGCCGGGCTGGCGCTGTTCACGCTGGCCTCGGCCGGGTGCGGGCTGGCCGGTGACGCGACGGTGCTGGTGGCGGCCAGGGTCGCGCAGGGCGTCGCGGCGGCGCTGCTCGCCCCGCAGGTCCTTGCCCTGCTCGGCGTGCTGTACCAGGGCGCGGACCGGGCCAGGGCGTTCGGCTGGTACGGCACCGCCGTCGGGCTGGCCGGGGTGAGCGGCCAGGTGGTCGGCGGGCTGCTGGTGGCGGCCGATCCCCTGGGGCTGGGCTGGCGGGCCTGCTTCCTGGTCAACGTACCGATCGGTGTGGTGGCGCTGGCGGCGTCCCGGCGGCTGCTCCCCCGTACCGGCGGCTCGCGCGGCGACCTCGACGTGGCCGGGGCGGCGCTGGTCGCGGCCGGGCTGGTGGCGGTGGTGCTGCCGCTGGCCGAGGGGCGGGAGCAGGGCTGGCCGCTGTGGACCTGGCTGTGCCTGGCCGCCGCGCCGCCGTTGCTGGCCGCCTTCGTCAGCCGCCAGCGGCACCTGACCGCCTCCGGCCGGGTGCCGCTGCTCGATCTTGCCGTGTTCGCGGAGAAGGGGTTCGCCTGGGGGCTGGTCGCGGTGGGGCTGCTGTTCGGCACGTCGGCGGGGTTGTCGTTCGTGCTCGCCCTGTATCTGCAGGACGGGCTCGGGCTCGGCCCGCTCGCCGCCGGCGCCGTGTGCACCGCGCTGAACGCCGGCTTCTTCGTGGCCTCCCTGCGTCCTGGCCGCTTCGGGGCGCCGGTGCTGGTGCTGGGGCTGGGGCTGCTGTACCTCGTGGTGGCGGGGGCGGCGGAGCCGTACCAGGTGGGGCTGGCGCTGCTGGTGACGGGGGCCGGGATGGGGCGGATGATGTCGCCGCTGCTCTCCTCCGTCCTGTCAGCGGTACGGCCCTCGCGGGCGGGGGCGGCGGCCGGCGTGCTCGGGACCGTGCAGGAGGCCGGGGGAGTGCTCGGCGGCACGGCCACCGGGGCGGTGTTCTTCGGGGCGCTGGGCGGTGGGTGGGACGCGGCGGCGCTGGCCGCACTCACGATGCTCCTCGCGGCGGCACTCGGCCTGCTGGCTCTCCGGCTTCCCCGAACCCCGGCGAACACGGGGTTTCACGTGAAGCACGATCAAAGCCGGGTCTGAGGCCGGGTCTGAGGCCGGGTCTGAGGCCGGGGCGGGGACCTGGGGCGGGGACCTGGGGCGGGGACCCGGGGCGGGGACCCGGGGCGGGATCGGCGCCCGGACCGCGTGGGTGGCGTGGAATGCTGGGCGTATGGCAGTGCCGTTCCGTCTGGCCCGCACCGCGGTGTTCGCCGTGGCGTGTCTCGGGCTGGGCGTGGCGGCGCACCTGCTCGGCGGGGCCTCCGTGCCGGCTCCGGCCATGGTGGCGGCGTTGGGGCTGGCGTTCGCGGCGGCGTACCCGCTGGCCGGGCGCGAGCGGTCGCTGACGGTGATCCTGCCGCTGCTCGCCGGGCTGCAGGTGCTGCTCCACCTGCTGTTCTCCCTGTCACACGCCGCCTCGCCGCAGATGCCGGCGTCCCACCTGCACTCCGGGCTCGTGCCCGGTGCGGGCATGCTCGTCGCCCACGGCTTGGCGGTCGGGTTGACCGCGCTGTGGCTGGCGCGCGGCGAGGCCGCGCTCTGGGCGCTGCTGCGCCGCCTGGCCGTACGGCTGCTGGTCATCTGCCTGCCGCTCCTCACCACACCTTTCTCCACCTCCCTGGGTACGACCGAGCCGCCCGTGCTGCGCTCGGCCGTGCTGCGGCACGTCGTCAGCAGAAGGGGCCCGCCAAGGGCCGTCACCGCCTGACCCCCTTCCCCTTCCGGCCGCCTGGCCATGGGGGCAGGCAGACGTCCCTCTCTCAGACGACCCCCGCCGCCCGGCAGGGTCTGCTTCGGCATGCCGGGCGGAGAAAGGCATTGCCATGTTCTCTCGTCATGCCCTCGTGCTGGCCGCCGCCATCGTGGCGCTGGCCGGCTGCGGCTCCCCCGCCGCCGCCCCGACCGCCGCTCCCACGGTGTCCGCCTCGGTCACCGCCGGACTGAGCATCACCGATCCCTGGGTGAAGACCACCAGGAAGGGGATGACCGCGGCCTTCGGGACGCTGGTCAACAACGGGGACTCGCCGATCACCGTCGTGTCCGGCGCCTCACCCCTCTCCCCGGCCATCGAGCTGCACGAGGTGGTCGAGTCCGGCGGCAAGATGGTCATGCGGCCCAAGGAGGGCGGGTTCGTGGTGCCCGCGCACGGCACCCACGAGCTCCAGCCCGGCGGCGACCACATCATGCTGATGGGCGTCACGAAGGAGGTGCTGCCGGGAGCCAGGATCCCGTTCACCCTCCAGGTCAAGGACGGCGAGCCACTGGAGTTCACCGCCGTCGGCAAGGACTTCGCCGGCGGCGAGGAGGACTACCAGCCGGGGCACAAGTGATCAGCCGCAGAGGGCTGTTCGCCGGGGGCGCCGCCACCGCGGCCGGCGCCCTCGCGGCCGAGTCCTCCGCGCGGGCCGAGCCGCCCGCCCCGGCACGGCCGCAGGCCCAGGTCCCGTCGCCCGGGCGCGTCGAGCCGTTCCACGGTGCGCACCAGGCGGGCGTGGCCACGACGCCGCAGGCCCACGCCGTGTTCCTGGGCTTCGACCTGCTGCCGGACACCCGCCGGGAGGCGATCGTACGGCTGCTGCGGCTCCTCACCGACGACGCGGCCCGCCTCACCCAGGGGCGACCGGCGCTGGCCGACACCGAGCCCGAGCTGGCCACGAACCCGGCCAGGCTGACGGTCACGTTCGGGTTCGGGCCGGGGCTGTTCACGGCGGCCGGGGTGGGATCGCCGGTCGCCGCGCTGCCCGCGTTCGGGACGGACCGGCTGGAGAAGCGGTGGAGCGGGGGCGATCTGCTCGTCCAGGTGTGCGCGGACGACGCCGTGACCGTCGCGCACGCCGTACGGATGATCGTCAAGGACGCGCGGTCCTTCACCCGCGTACGGTGGACGCAGCGCGGGTTCCGCAGCGGCACGCGGCGCAACCTGATGGGCCAGCTCGAAGGCACGGTCAACCCCACCGACCGGCTGGACCGGGCCGTGTGGATCGGCCAGGGCCCGTTGCGCGGCGGCACCACGATGGTGCTGCGCCGGATCCGGATGAAGCTGGAGACCTGGGACGCGGCCGACCGGGTGGCCAGGGAGTTCACCATCGGCCGCCGCCTCGGCACCGGCGCCCCGCTGACGGGCGCGGCGGAGACCGACGAACCCGACTACGCCCGGAAGAACCACCTCGGGTTCCCGGTCATCTCCGAGTACGCCCACATCAGGCGGGCCCACGTGACCGATCCCGCGCTGCGCCTGCTCCGGCGGCCCTACAACTACGACGAGGGCCTCACCGAGAAGGGCGAGTCGGACTCGGGGCTGCTGTTCGCCTCGTACCAGGCGGACCTTGCCCGGCAGTTCGTCCCCGTACAGCGCCGGCTGGCCGAGGGTGACCTGCTCAACGAGTGGGTCACCACCATCGGGTCGGCCGTCTTCGCCATCCCGCCGGGTTGCGCACCCGGCGGCTGGATCGGGGAGGGCCTACTGACCTGACAGCCGGGCGGCCGGGGAGAAGGGTCGCCTCCCGCCTCCCCCGGGTCCGCCACCGGACCCGCCTCCCCGGCCATGTCTCCGGCGCCCTCCCCCAGGCCCGCCGCCGGACCACGCCTCGCCGGGCGCCGCTCCCCCGGCCGGACCACGCGCCCTCCGGCCGGACCGGGGGTGCGGCCCGGCCGGATCACGCGACCTTCGGCCGGGCCGCACCCTCGGCTGGAGCGCGTCTCCGGCTGGTGGGGAGGCGGCAGACCAGGCTGCGGCGGGCCTGGTCACCGCCGTCCGCTCCGGCGGCCTGCGGAGCAGGCGGCGGGGCGGCGGGGCAGACGGCGGGGCGGCGGGGCGGCGGCCTTGGCGGGCGGGCGGGCCAAGCGGGGCACACGCGGACGCCCTACCCGTACCGGCCGGTCAGGGTGGGGCGGAGGGCGGCGGTCAGGTCGTCGGCGAGCGGCTCGATCTCCTCCAGGTCCAGGGAAGAGACGGTCAGGCGCAGCGCGGGCGGCGCGCCGATCCGGTTGCGGGCGCCCGGCGCGCACGCCCACCCTCGGGCCAGCAGCCGGGTGATCGCGGTGGCCTCGTCGGCGACGGGGATCCACACGTTCAGACCGCTGCGGCCGTGCGCCGGTACGCCGCGCCCGGCGAGCGCCGACACCAGGCCGTCCCGGCGCCGCGCGTACGACGCCGCCACCGCCGCCGTGTCCACCGCGCCCGTCCGCCAGAGGTGCGCGACGGCGCGTTGCAGCAGGTGGCTCACCCACCCGGCGGCCAGCCGCTGCCGCCCGCGCAACCGGTCGAGCGTGACCGGGTCGCCGGTGATCAGTGCCAGCCGCAGATCGGGCCCGAACGCCTTGGCCGTGGACCGGGTGAGGATCCACCGCGTCGTGACGCCGCCCAGCGGATGCAGGGGCACTTCCACGAACCCGGAGGCGTGATCGTCCTCGATCAGCAGCACCTCCGGGTAGGCCGCCAGCAGCCCCCGCAGCGCCTCGGCCCGCGCGGCGGAGACGGCGGCGCCCGTCGGGTTCTGGGCGCGGGCGGTGATCACTACGGCCCGGACCCCGGCTCTCAGCGCCCGGCCGAGCTCCTCCGGCAGCGGCCCCTCGTCGTCCAGCCGCATCGGCACCGGGCGCAACCCCAGGACGGCGACCAGGTCGAGCAGCGCCGTCCAGCCCGGGTCCTCGACGGCGATCGCGTCACCCGGGCGCAGGTGTACGGCCAGGACGCGTTCGACCGCGTCGAGGGTGCCGGAGGTGATCGCCAGCGACCCCGGGGGCACGCCGTCCGCCCGCAACCGCTCGCCGGCCAGGGCGATGAGCTCGTCGTCGTCGCCGGTCCCGTACATGGCGGGCCGCTCCTCGTGCGCCCGGGCCGCCGCGGCGAGCGCCTCGTGCAGCGGCGGCAGCAGCCGGGGGTCGGGGTTGCCCTTGGCCAGGTCGCGCGCCCCGGCGGGCACGTCGATACGGATCTCCTCGCGGAACGTGCTGGCGGGCCGGGGCCGTACCCGCGTCCCCCGCCGCCCGGCGGTCTCCACGACGCCCCGCTCGCGCAACAGCCGGTACGCGGCCGCCGCCGTCCCGGGGCTGACCCCGGCCCGCGCCGCCACCTCACGGACCGGCGGCAACATCGCCCCAGGCGGCAGCCGCCCTTCCGACACGGCGACCTCGACACCCGCGGCGATCTCACTGGCTGTCTCACCAGCGATCGTGTATGTTCCTAGCACAAAATTTATTATGTACTAATACAAAGAGGTTCGTGTGCTCATTCACCCCTGGGACGCCGCCCGCGACCACGACGAGTGGCGGAGCTGGCTGCGTACGCGCGACTTCGGCCAGATCGCGGTCAACGGTGTGGACGGCGCGGCGCCCGTGGTGGTGCCGACCCACTTCCTGTTCGACGGGGAGAGCGAGGTGGTGCTCCACCTGGCCAGGCCCAACCCGATCTGGGCGGCGCTGGAGGCCAACCCGACGGCGGTGGTGAGCGTGCACGACGACTACGCCTACATCCCGTCCGGCTGGCGCGCCGACTCCCCCGAGACCGGCGTGCCGACCAGCTATTACGCCTCCGTGCAGCTCGTCTGCCGGGCCGAGATCGTGGACGACAGGGAGGGCAAGGCGGAGATCCTGCGCCGCCAGCTCGCCCACCACCAGCCGGCCGGCGACCATGGCGAGATGTCCGCCGGCGCGGGGCCGTACCACAAGATGTTGTCGGCGATCCGCGGCCTGCGGCTGCGGGTGCTGGACGTGCGGGCCAAGTTCAAGTATGACGACCACCGGCCCGAGCTCCGGGAACGCGTCGCCGCCGGGCTCACGGAACGCGCCCTGCCCGGGGACGCCGGCGCCCTGACCCAGCAGCGCCGCCGAAGCACCACGACCACCACCTGACCCCGCGCCGGCCTTCGGCCAGGCCGGGTCACCCGCCACCTCCCTGTCTGCCAGTTGTTTCAGCCCGGCCTGAAACGACTGGTGAGAACAGTGACGGTTAGGCTGATCGCATGAGTGCGCTGGACGGCCCCGAGCGCGAGCAGGTGCTCGAATGGGTCGAGCGGGTGGCGACGTTCGTCTCCGCGGAGTGGGGGCTCGCCCCGATCACCGGCCGCGTCCTGGGCTGGCTCATGGCCTGTGACCCGCCGGAGCAGACCGCCGGCGACATCGCCGGGGCCATCGGCGCCAGCCGCGCGTCGCTGACGACGAACCTGCACCTCCTGACGTCCATCAAGCTCATCCGCCGGTTCCGCAAGCCCGGGGAGCGCAACGTCTACTACCAGATCGAGGACGACGCCTGGTCCAAGGTCATCCGGCAGCAGCTCGCCGCGTTCACCGCGTTCGACGAGCTGGCGGCCGAGGGCCTGCGGCTGGGGTGGACCGACGAGGCGCAGACCGCACGCATCCGCTCGGCCAGGACCTCCATGGCCGCCCTGGCCGAGGCGCTCGACCGGACCGCGGCCCCGCACGACTGACCCCGCACGACTGACCCCGCACGAGACCCTCCCGTCGCGACCCAGCGGGCTGAAGGCAGAGGAGTCGAAGATGATCGCCGGGATCTGGCACGCCACCGCCACGCCGACCGGAGCCGAGGTCTATCAGCGTCACTTCAGCAACGCCGTCCTCCCCGAACTCCAGGGCGTCCACGGCCACCGCGGCGCCTACCTCCTCCAGCGCGCCGCCGGAGACCACATCGAGCTCCAGGTCGTCACCCTCTGGGAGTCGCTCGAAGCGATCAAGGGCTTCGCCGGGGAGAGCATCGACACAGCGGTCGTCGAGCCGGACGCCCAAGCCGCCCTCCTGACCTACGGCACCACCGTCAGCCATCACGACGTCATCATCGCCGCACCGGAACCGCCCGGCGCCCCCTGACCCACAACCTGTGGATAACACCCTCAGACTGTGGATAACCTCACAACGCCGCACCCCACGACAAGGCCGCCCACCTGCCCGGCGGCGCCCGAACCGGGACGAAACTCGGCGCCTCCACCCGCGCCCCCGGAGCCGTCCGGAACTACGCTCCCGCGAGCCGGCCCCCGACCCCACCGACGGCACGTTTCCCCAGGTCAAAAGCATGGCCAGAGCACCGCAGCCCACCGTCGCACCGGCCATGGCGGCACGGCCGGGGCGTCTTTTACCACACCTCCGCAGCCCTTCATCCCACCATCGGACGACGCCGGGCCACTCCCCCGCCACCCATCCCGAGAGGCTCACCGCCCGGCAGGCACACCCTGTGGACGACCGCACGCGCCGACGTGGTGAAAGACCACGCGGCGGGGTCGCGCGACCCCGCCCCGTCATCGGAATGGGATCACCAGTTCCAGTACGACCGCGCCTCCGACTTCCACTCCTTGGGGAAGTACTGCTGGATCATGAATGCCATCCCCTTCCCCCGGGCGATGTACTGGTCGCGCTCAAGCTTCCGGATGATCGGTTTGCCTGGACTGCCGTTGTTGTCCCACCACGACTCCCACTGCTTGATGCAGGTCTGGTGGCTCAGGTACCGGTTCGAGCAGGGAGCGGGCGGCGACCAGATCTGGGTGTGCCCGAAGTCGACGACCTTGCCCGAGGACTGCTCGGTGATCGTCCCCCACGCCTTCAGGCAGTACCCCTGCGGAGGAATGTCCCACTTGACGTAGTGCTGCCGGCCAGAGGTGGCGAATGTCCGCAAATTTCCGCACTTGGCGTCGCCGATCTGTTCCTTGGTGACCCTGAGGGTGTAGTAGGTCCCGTTGTCCCGCCACCCGTCCAGCAGCAACCAGTCGCCACCGCGGACGAACTTCTCCGCGTAGTCCGGCGGCCAGCTCTTCGGGTCACCCCAACTGATCTCGGACGTCGTGGACGAAAGCGGCTTCCACGTCCATTGCCCGGCCGCCTGCCCGTCCGCCCAGTGCTGCCCGGCGCTGCGCTCGGCCAACCGGGAGTACTCGCCGTAGTTCTCCGCCGCCTGAGCGGGCGCGGTCATCCCCGCGAGCACCGTGGCCGCCACGGCACCCACGACGGCGACGGGCCTCATCCTCTGGATCATCACCGGCCGCACGTTACCGCCGCCCGCCAACCGCCCGGCTCAGATCGAAAATTCTCGAAGAGACGGGCGGAGGCCCCGGCGGAACCGGGACCTCTACCACCGACCCGACCAGGTCAGCCGGGGCGCCGCATGAGCGCGAAAACCCCCCAGCCAAGATATTCACGCTGGTAACGGGCATGCCGCACCGGAGCGGTCGCGAGCTCCGCCCGCAGCTCGCCGGCCAGCTCGTCGTCGGGATGCCGATCGAGCCAGCGCCGGACGTTCAGCCACTGCGCCGCCGCGTACCTGTCCCAGCTGTCCTGATCGGCCAGGACCATCTCGACGACGTCCCAGCCGAGCTCCCCGAACCGTTCGAGCAGCCCGGGCAGGTCGCGCAGCTCGTCCTTGCGGCTCATGTGGCAGCCCTCGACGGTGGCCTGGTCCGGCGGGTCGAGCCGCCAGTACGGCTCGCCGATCAGCAGCGTCCCGCCGGGACGGAGGCTGCGTTCGAGCAGCTCGACGGTGCCCGGCACGCCGCCCCCGATCCAGGTGGCGCCGATGCAGGACGCGACGTCGACGGGCTCGTCGGAGACGTGACCGGACGCGTCACCGTGCACGAACGCGACGCGGTCGGCGACGCCCAGCTGCACGGCCCGTTCCCGGGCCGCCGCCGTGAACACGGTGCTGATGTCGACCCCGACGCCGGCCACGCCGTGGTCACGCGCCCAGGTGCACAACATCTCCCCCTTGCCGCTGGCCAGGTCGAGCATCCGGGTGCCGGCCGGCAGGTCGAGGGCGTGGCCCAGGACGGCGAGCTTGTCAACGGTGATGGGGTTGAGGACGCAGTGGCTGCTCTCGCGGATGGTGAAGCTACGTGGAAGGTCCACTTCTGAGGTTCCTTACGGTCGAAGACGCGATACGTACGAGAACCGGCCGGACGACACCGGCCGAACGCGCCTGGACCTTCATGAAATGCACCTCTTCACGTGGCAGGAACCTGTCGTCCGGGCGACGCTAGAGCAGCCGCCCTCCTCCCGTCCACCGGTTTTGGCGCGGCGGAACCGGCGTGCGGAACCGCGACTCCACCGCGCCGGAGCCAACCGGTCAGGATTCGAGAAGCGCCGCCTCCCGTGCCGCGCCTAGCCTGGCTGTCAACGACCCCGGAAGCGACCGGTGACCCCGGCATCCAGGCCATGAAGGCCGTCCCGGCGATGAGCGCCGCTGGCCGGAACAACCGAAAACCGGACGTACCCTGCTCGGAGCTGGTCAGCGAGGGCCGGGCCCCGCGCAACAGATGGAGAAACGATGAGCATGGCCACGAGGACGGACACGCAGTCGCCGGCGCCGCACGTCGCCGACAGCCACGACCTGATCCGCGTGCACGGCGCGCGCGTGAACAACCTCAAGGACGTCAGCGTCGAGATCCCCAAGCGCCGGCTGACGGTGTTCACCGGCGTCTCCGGCTCGGGCAAGAGCTCCCTGGTGTTCGGCACGATCGCGGCGGAGTCGCAGCGGCTGATCAACGAGACGTACAGCGCGTTCGTGCAGGGCTTCATGCCCACGCTGGCGCGGCCCGAGGTCGACGTGCTCGACGGGCTGACCACCGCGATCATCGTCGACCAGCAGCGGATGGGCTCCGACCCCCGCTCCACGGTCGGCACCGCCACCGACGCCCACGCGATGCTGCGCATCCTCTTCAGCCGGCTCGGGCAGCCGCACATCGGCTCACCCCAGGCCTTCTCCTTCAACGTCCCCACGGTCCGGGCGAGCGGCGCGATCACGGTCGAACGCGGCGCCCGCAAGACCGAGAAGCAGACCTTCACCCGCATCGGCGGCATGTGCCCGCGCTGCGAAGGCCGCGGCGCGGTCACCGATCTCGACCTCACCCAGCTCTACGACGACTCCAAGTCGCTCACCGAGGGCGCGTTCACCATCCCCGGCTGGAAGTCCGACAGCTTCTGGACGGTACGCGTCTACGCCGAGTCGGGCTTCGTCGACCCCGACAAGCCGATCCGCGACTACACCAAGAAGGAGCTGCACGACTTCCTCTACAAGGAGCCGGTCAAGGTGAAGGTCGACGGCGTCAACCTCACCTACGAGGGGCTGATCCCGAAGATCCAGAAGTCGTTCCTCGCCAAGGACCGCGAGGCGATGCAGCCGCACATCCGGGCGTTCGTGGACCGGGCGGTCACCTTCACCACCTGTCCCGAGTGCAAGGGCACCCGGCTCAGCGAGGAGGCGCGCTCCTCGCTGATCAAGGGCGTCAACATCGCCGACGCCTGCGCGATGCAGATCACCGATCTCGCCGAATGGATCCGCGGCCTCGACGAGCCGTCGGTGGCGCCGCTGCTCACCGCGCTGCTGCAGAGCCTCGACTCGTTCGTGGAGATCGGGCTGGGCTACCTCTCGCTCGACCGGCCGGCGGGTACGCTGTCGGGCGGCGAGGCGCAGCGCGTCAAGATGATCCGCCACCTCGGCTCCTCGCTCACCGACACCACGTACGTCTTCGACGAGCCCACCATCGGCCTGCACCCCCACGACATCCAGCGGATGAACAACCTGCTGCTGCGGCTGCGCGACAAGGGCAACACGGTGCTCGTCGTGGAGCACAAGCCGGAGACGATCGCGATCGCCGACCACGTCGTCGACCTCGGCCCCGGCGCCGGTACGGCGGGCGGCACCATCTGCTACGAGGGGCCTCTCGAAGGTCTGCGGGCCGCCGGCACCATCACCGGCCGCCACCTCGACGACCGGGCCTCGCTCAAGCCGTCGGTGCGCACCCCCACCGGCAAGCTGGAGATCCGCTGCGCCACCACCCACAACCTGCAGGACGTGGACGTCGACATCCCGCTCGGCGTGCTCTGCGTCGTCACCGGCGTCGCCGGCTCCGGCAAGAGCTCGCTGATCCACGGTTCCGTCCCCGCCTCGGCGGGCGTGGTCTCGGTCGACCAGGCGCCCATCCGCGGCTCCCGGCGCAGCAACCCCGCCACGTACACGGGGCTGCTCGACCCGATCCGCAAGGCGTTCGCGAAGGCCAACGGCGTGAAGCCGGCGCTGTTCAGCGCCAACTCCGAGGGCGCCTGCCCCACCTGCAACGGCGCCGGCGTCATCTACGTCGACCTGGGGATCATGGCCGGCGTCACCACTCCCTGCGAGGACTGCGAGGGCAAGCGGTTCCACGCCTCGGTGCTGGAATACCGCCTCGGGGGCCGCGACATCGCCGAGGTGCTCGCGATGCCGGTGACCGAGGCCGCGGAGTTCTTCGGCGCCGGCGAGGCGCGCACGCCGGCCGCGCACGCCATCCTCACCCGGCTCGCCGACGTCGGGCTCGGCTACCTCAGCCTCGGCCAGCCGCTCACCACGCTGTCCGGCGGCGAGCGGCAGCGGCTCAAGCTGGCCACCCACATGGCCGAGAAGGGCGGCGTCTACGTCCTGGACGAGCCGACCACCGGCCTGCACCTCGCCGACGTCGAGCAACTGCTCGGCCTGCTCGACCGGCTGGTCGACGCCGGCAAGTCGGTCATCGTCATCGAGCACCACCAGGCGGTCATGGCGCACGCCGACTGGATCATCGACCTCGGCCCCGGCGCCGGCCACGACGGCGGCCGGATCGTCTTCGAGGGCACCCCCGCCGACCTCGTCGCCGCCCGCTCCACCCTCACCGGCGAGCACCTCGCGGCCTACGTCGGCGCCTGACGCAGCAGCCCGCGGGCCCGGCCCGCGGGCTGCTCACGCCGTCACCCGCGCCCTCCTGCCGGCCCGCCACCGGAACCGGTGAGCCGTCCGTCTTCCTCTGGTAATCCGCGTTTCCCACCTCACCCCGGCCCCGTCGCTACCATGCCGCCCCATGAAGGGACGCTTATCCAGCACGCTCGCCATCGCCATCGCCATCGCCGTCTTCCCCGCGACCACACCCGCCTCCGCCTCCGCCACCGCCCTCGCCGCACCCAAGACGTTCATGATCAGGAACGTCGGCACCACGATGTGCCTGACCTGGGGCCTGGCCCCGGTCGACAGCGGCGCGAAATACTCCCTGCGCACCTTCCACTGCCAGCCCACGGGCACCAGGGACGGCTACGTGTGGACCCGCAACTCCCGCTCGGAGCTGCGCAGCCTCTACAGCGGGAACAAGCTGTGCGTCGGCCGGCCGAACAAGGACCCTGGCCTCGTACGGATGGAGCGCTGCGGCATCGACCTCAAGAACCACCGCATCGCCTTCGTCACCGTGCAGAAGGCGTGGGGAGGCGACCGGATCGTGATCAAGTGGAAGGGCCGACCGCTCAAGTGGCAGGGCCCGGTCCAGGAGACGTGCCTGCACGCCGGCCGGCGGAACGAGGTCTTCGGCAGCCCGTGCGACCCCACGAACGGTGACCAGAACTGGACGCTCAGGCCGGCGTGATTGAATCGGCACTCTTCTGGCTAGGGAGAGTGTCATGACCGTGGACCGTGAGCGAAGTGTGGTGTTCGGCGAAGCGGTCGACCTGTACGAATCGGCCCGACCCGGATATCCCGAGCAACTCATCACCGAGGTGCTGGCGTACGCGCCCGCCGGGCCGGTGCTGGAGGTCGGGGCCGGAACGGGCAAGGCCACGGCCGCCTTCGCCGCCCGCGGGGTCGACCTGACGTGTGTCGAGCCCGACGCCAGGATGGCGGCGACGCTGGCAGCGAAGTGCCCCAGGGCAAGGGTCGAAAACGGGATATTTGAGGACTACACCCCGGACCGGCAGTTCGCCCTGCTCTACTCGGCGCAGGCCTGGCACTGGGTCGACCCGGAGCGGCGCTGGGACCTGGCCCACGCAGCCCTGGCCTCTTCGGGAGCCCTGGCCCTCTTCTGGAACCGCTACCTCGTCAACGATCCCGGCCTGCGCGCCGCCCTCGCCGAAGCCGACCACCGCCACGGCGTGACCAGCTCCAGCCTCCACCAGGAAGAGCCGGATCGCGCCGACGAATCCCAGCACCTGCTGGCCGGCGACCCCCGCTTCACCGACCTCGACGAGCGCTCCTACTCGTGGACGGAGCGGTACACGGCCGACCGCTACCTGGACCTGGTCCGCACCATCTCCGCCTACCGAATCCTCGCCCCGGCCCTCCGGGAACCCCTGCTGCGAGAGCTGGCCGGGCTGCTGGGCGACGGCGTGGAGATGACCTTCGTCACCGACCTCAGCCTCGCCCGCCGAGCCGCTTGACCGCTCTCACCCATCGACGGAGCCGGCGGCCGGGTGAAACTCTCCCGTCGATCTCGTATGGACGTCCTCAAACGAGGGTTGCGGCCGCCCGCGTATGGAGATCTATGCAGCACAGCGCGCTGTGATCACCTTCCGTGAGGAAGCCACGATCTCGGGGGGCAAGATGTGTGAATATCCACCGTCCGCGTTCGTCCGTAGTGCGCCGGCCGACCCCCGGCGAGCCCGTGGACCCATCTGTATCGCGCTCGCGTTCGCCGTCAGCATGGCATTCAGCACCGGTCTCGGCTTCTCCGTCGGCCACGCCGTGCGGCCGGGCCACGCCGTCGCCCGCCCCGCCCCGGCGAAACCGGCTCCCACCCCGGCTGCCTCGAGCCCGGTCGCTGCCCGAACACCAACGGCCACGTCGAAACCCGCCCCGGTCCGGCAGCCGAAGCGAGCCGTGGCGCACAAGAAGAAGCGCTTGAGGCACGTCGAGATTCACCGGCCCACAGTCGTCATCAAGCAGCGTCCACAGCCTCGCGGAATCGGCGACCTGGGCAAGCGCATCCGCCGGGTCATCCACGAACGAGTGCTGAGACACCTGGACGCGCGGTTGGGCGGGTACATGCGTCGTCTGGAGCCGTGATCAGGCCAGGACCTCGTCGAGGAGCCTGGCGCGCCGCTCCAGATCGGCAACCGGAAGTGGCTCGGCCAGACCAGGGGCGAGGTCGGCGACGGCTCACCCGAGCAGCGTAATCGCCCGTGCCCGGGGTCAGGCGTCGCTCGGGAGCCTGGCCTCGCCCGCCGGCCGGCGAACCGCGATCTCGACGAGCTCACGAACCTGCGCCGCGGGAACGACGACGCCGGGCGTCCGGGCGGTCCAGCGGAGGAAGTCCTCGACGTTCAGAGCGGGCACGTCACCGAGATAGGGCCGGATGTAGACCGGCGTGTCCGGTTCGCTGCGCCAGCTGCCGGCGAGCGTACCGATGTCCACCGGGTCGTAACCCAGGACGTCCAGCAGCCGGGCGGCCTCCACCTTGGCCGGCGCGTCGTCGCCGGCGATGGGCAGGGCGCTGCGGTCCGGCGCGCCCGTGGGCCGGGCGAGGGAGACCAGCTGGTGCGGGGTGATGGTGTTGAACGCCTTGACCACCCGGGAGCCCGCGAGGTGGCGCTGCAAGAGAGCGCTGGAGGTGAGCTCGCCCGCGTCCAGCTCGGCCAGGTGACCGTCCCGCTCCGGGTAGTAGTTCGCCGTGTCCAGCACCGTCTTGCCGGCCAGCGCTTCGGCGGGGAGCAGTCCGTACGCCTTCAGCGGGATGGCCGCCACCACCAGATCCGCGGCACGCGCCGTTTCGGCCGGTGTGGCCGCTCGGGCACGCCCGCCCAGGCCGGCGACCAGATCGGCAAGCGTCTCCGGGCCGCGCGAGTTGCTCAGGACAACCTCGAGGCCCGCCGCGACGGCCAGGCGGGCAACGGAAGAACCGATCATTCCGCTGCCGATGATTCCCAGTGTTCGAGGCACGGTCTCTCCGCTTCGTTCGGGTGGATGTCGGGACAGGAGCCGGCGCGCCGGTCGCGTACGGTGGCCGGCTCGCCTGACAGCGTGGCGCCGCCGCGAGTGCCCCGGCCAGGCCCGTGGTATGCGTACTCACGGCGTGATCACCCGCCGGATGCTCGGACGTAGGGTTGTCGCGTGGACGACCGGACCGAGCTGAGCGGGTTCCTCAAATCACGCCGTGCCCGTCTGCGCCCGGAGGACGTCGGGCTGCGCGACTACGGCGGGCCGCGCCGGGTCGCGGGCCTGCGGCGTGAGGAGCTGGCCCGGCTGGCGGGCGTGAGCATCGCCCACTACACGCGTCTGGAGCAGGGCAAGGGCGACAGCGTCTCGGACGAGGTTCTGAACGCCATCGGCGCGGCGCTGCGGCTGGACACCGACGAGCTGGCGTACCTGCACCGGATCGCCCGGCGCCCCCAGCCGTGCACGGCGACCGCGGGGTCACCGACGGTGCCTCCGAGCTTGCGCTACCTGCTGCGGTCGTTCGTGATGACGCCCGCGCTGGTGGTGGGCCGGCACACCCAGATCGTCGGCTGGAACCAGCTCGCCGTGGCGGTGTTCGGCGACTTCCCGGCGCTGCCGGAGAGCCGCCGCACGCTCTCGCACCTGCTGTTCACCGAGCCCCACCTGCGCGAGCTGCACCACACGGGTTGGGAACGGGCGGCGCGCGAGCACGTGGCGCATCTCCGCGTCCTGCACGGGCGCTATCGCGGCGACCCGGCACTCGCGGCGCACATCGACCACCTACAGGAGCTGAGCGCGGACTTCGCACGCATGTGGGCGGAACACCCGGTCGCACAGGCCCGGTCCCGGACGTACGCGCTGCGCCACCCGGTCGTGGGCGAACTGACCCTGCACGGCGAGCTCGTCAAGCTTCCCGACGAGCCGTCCTGCTACGGGCTCGAACTGTTCGCCGCCGAACCGGGCTCCGCCTCCGAACAGGCACTGCGGAAACTCGGCAGCCTGTAACAATCGCCGCGCGGGCGAAGGGCGACCGATCAGCTCACCCCACGGCCAAGTCCTCGGGGCTGGCTGCGGGCGGGAATCCCGTACTGGCCCCCCACATCTCCGCGAACCGGCCATCGTCGATGCGGAAGATCTCGAACAGCATCGGCTGCGCATCGCCCTCCGAGACAGCGATCCCCTCGACCGTCGAGCGGACGGCGGCCTTGTCGCCGTCGACCAGGATGTCCCGGGCGACGACGCGCATGCCGGGGAACCGCGCAACGAGCGTGTGCCAGGCGGCCTTGCCTGCCTCGAACCCTGTGGCGCCGAGCGGATGGCTGAAGAAGCCGGGGGTGTGCAGGTCGGCGGCCTGGTCGAACTGCCGGCTGTTGAAGCACTCGTGCATCCGGCGCACCAGAGCGCTCGCGTCCTCGCGTGTGGTCATCGGCCTGGTCTCCTCGTGACTGACGAATCGCGCCATGATGAGCGGCGCGAAGCCTAACCGGTGCGCCGCCCCGGTTAGTGCCACACTATACGGTGCGTCGCCCCGGTTATGCTGATACCGCCATGTCCGACCAACCGCCTGAGCCGCCCCCAGTGAACCCGACGGCAGCCCACGGGACCGACCGGGAGCTGCGAGCCGACGCGCGCCGCAATCGCGAGCGCGTCCTGCGGACCGCGCAGCAGCTGTTCGCCACGGAGGGGCTCGGCGTCTCGCTCGACGAGATCGCCCGCCGCGCAGGCGTCGGCCCCGGCACCGTCCACCGGCACTTCCCGGCCAAGGAAGCGCTGTATCTCGCCGTCGCGACCGACCAGCTCAGGCAACTGGTGGCGCAGGCGGAAGCCCTTGCCACGACCAGCGATCCGGCGGCCCTGTTCACGCTGCTGTCCGCGATGATGGCCGGCGGCGCCGAGAACGTGGCGGTGAAGAGCGCGCTGGTGGCCGCCGAGTTCGACCTCCGCACCGCCGCACCGGACGTCGCGGCGGACCTCACGCGCCACGTCGCAGACCTGCTGGATCGCGCGCACGCGGCCGGCACGGTACGCCCCGACCTCACCGTCGAGGAGGTGATGGCACTGGTCGCCGGCGCCTTCGCCGCGATCCGCCACGCCGGCGCCGAAACCAGCCGCACGCGCTCAGCGCACATCGCCCAGCTCATCCTCGACGGGCTGCGCCCCCAGTCCCGCCAGGCACCGCATCTGGGTATCCACAACCCTGTGGACGACAACCGCGGGTAAGGCCGCTCCCCGAATCGCGGACAGCGGCCTTGCCCTCAGAAAACCGGATGAGCATCAGGCACCCAGACTGGGATGATCCGGGATCATGGCCAAGGGAACGGCGCTCAAGGACCTGAAGGGGGCAAGAAGTTCCGGTGAGCCCGTGAGAGTCCGCCGTGAGATCGACGGTGCGGATCGACTCGATGCTTACGTGGCGGGCATCGGCCGCAAGTGGGTGCTGCTGCACACCGTCACCGACGAACTCCGTCTCGACGGCCACGCGGCCATCCGCCTCCGCGACATCGAGCGCGCATCGCGCTCGGGCTGGAAGGGCGCGATGACGGCCCACCTTGCCATCGCCCTTCGCGGGGAGCAGTGCCGGCCTCTGCCAGACATCGATCTCGACTCCACCAAGGGCCTGATCGAAACCCTGACCACAGCGTTTCCTCTTCTAGGGGTCTACATCGAGAAGATCGACCCCCATGTCTGCTACATCGGTCGTGCCCGCGGGATTTCCCGGAAGAAGCGACTGCGTCTCCAGGAGATCGGCCCAGCGGCGGACTGGGCGCTCACGTGCCGCACGAACAAGACGAAGGACATCACCCGGTTCGACGTCGGCGGCGGGTACATCGATGCGCTCCATGCGGTCGGCGGAGATCCACCGGAATAGAACGGCGGGGCCGAACACCGGAAGGACACGCAGCGGCTCCATGAACCTTTCAGGCCACGACTCGGACGGCGCCCGCGCGGAACCCGCTCCGGCAGCAACGTCGCCGCGAGAAGACCGGAGCTCATCCGTTCGAGACGGTCGACATATGCACAGGCGGCCTCCGGACGGTGCGCCCGGGCAGCTGCCAACCCACTCGTGAAAGGGCTCTCTCGGACGTACGGTGTCGGGATGGAGCTAGCTGAGATCCGGAAATATCCGGTGAAGTCGGTTTCGGGGTGGGTGGTGGATTCGGCGGTCGTGGAGCCTTGGGGGCTGGCGGAGGACCGCCGCTGGGCCGTCGTGGACGAGCAGGGCGATATTCACTGGCTCGGGGAGAACCCCCGGCTGCTGTCCGTCGTCGCCAGTGTCACGGACGAGGACGGGCTGCTGCTCGACGCGCCGGGGCTGCCCCAGCTGAAGGTCCCCCCGGCCACCGGGGAAAGCGTTCCCGTGGGGTTCGCCGAAGTGGACAGCGTTGTGCTCGCGGACCCCGACGCGCACGCCTGGTTCACCCGGCTGCTCGGCAAACCGGCGCGCCTGGTCTGGCTCGACGACCCCAACCGCTGCGCCGTCCCGGCGTCCCACGGCGGCCTGCCCGGCGAAGTCGTCAGCCTCGCCGGGGACGCCCCCATCCTGCTCACCTCCCGCTCCTCACTGCGCCACCTGGACGACTGGATCCTCGAAGGCGCCATGGAACGCCAGGACGACCCGCCCGCCCCCCTGGACATGGCCAGATTCCGCCCCAACCTCGTGATCGACGGCGCACCCCCGTACGCCGAGGACAGCTGGCGCGAGATCCGCATCGGCCCGGTCGCCTTCCGCGTCTCGGAACACTGCGACCGCTGCGCCGCCACCACCTACGACCCGGTCACCTTCCAGAAGGGCAAGGAACCCCTGCGCACCCTCGCCCGCCACCGCCGCTGGGACGGCAAGACCTGGTTCGGCATCCGCCTGGTCCCCCGAGGCCGAGGCGAACTACGACTCGGCGACCCGGTCACCGTCCTGGCCTGAAACGGATAGACGTCGCAGGGCTTGCCGTACCTTCTGGCGGACCGACTACACCAGGACGAAGGAGAAGCCCAGTTTCGTCCTGCGGTTCAGCGGGATATCGATCTTGACCCTGCGAGTGATCTCATGACGGCTGATGCCCAGCCCATGAGCGATGAGCCGTTCCGGACGGACCGGCACGGGATCGTGGAAGGTGACCGTGATCCGAAGGGGCCACGGACCCTCGGGAACGGGAGGTGCGTCGAGTTCCCAGCACCCGTCCCAATCGAGCGCGAACCGGTTGCGCCGGGCGATCAACGGGTCGAGGAGGGTGTCCACGACGAGGGAAGGCGAGTTGGCCGAGTAACCGGCCAGCAGGTCAGCGGGCAGTGAGCGGACGGGGACGCGATCGTGGACGGTGAGCTTGCTGGTCCGGCCACAGGAAACGCAGTTGACCAGGAGCCAGACGTCGAGCAGTTTGCCGTTGGCGTTGACGCGGAACCTGCCGTTGCCGATGGTGGCGCGGCCGGAAGGGCAGGCCACGCACCGGAGGGCGATCAGAGGCAGGCGGGTGCGCCGCACCGCCCAGGGCAGCACGATATGAGGATGTGAAGACATGATCTCTCTGAAGACCTGACGAAGAGCACGGAAAACAGAGCCGACGGCGTCGTCGGCGACCGATGCGCAGGGAAGGTGTCAGGTCTAAAGAGCAGGCGGCGTCATGCGCGCGAAGTCCTCACATAGGGGTCGTTTGCCGGTGCGAGCCGATGCTCAGCTCAGGCGGGCTCGCAGAAGGCAGAATTCGTTGCCCTCGGGGTCGGCCAGGACGTGCCAGGACTCCTCGCCGGTCTGGCCGACGTCGGCCGGGCGCGCCCCGAGCTTGAGGAGGCGTTCGAGTTCGGCGTCCTGATCGCGATCGGTGGCATTGACGTCGAAGTGCAGCCGCAGACTGCCCGCCCTGGGCTCGGCAGTGGGACTGAAGACCAGAGTCGGCTGCAGTCCGCCGAACCCTTCCCGTGGCCCGATCTCCACCGCGCCGTCGTCCTCGGTGTCGAGCACGACGAAGCCCAGCACCTCGCACCAGAACGCCGCCAGCCGTTGCGGATCCCGGCAAGGGATTATCAGTTCAGAAATACGACAAGCCACGATCGGCACAGTACCGGGCATCAACCGCACGCAGCCAACCCTTAATCGGCCCAGGACCGCCACGCACCGGCACTCGGGAGCAGCGGGCCGCCCGGACGCGGGATGGACCGCAACCTGACGAAGGTAGCCGAACGATGATCTACCGGGGTGCGCGATTTACGGGACGTGGTGTGTGTCCTCGTCTTCCACCACGGCGAGAACGGCCGAACGCTCGATGGTGCCGCCGCCGGCCTTGTCCATCTCGGCACGAGAATCGAGGGCGATATCGCGGTTGTCACTCATGACCCAGATGCGATCTGGTGGCACCGTGATGTCGAACCACCTCGCCGATGCTGCCCCACGCGTAATGAACGGCTCCTTCACGAGTACGCCGTTCACCTGAAGCGCCGCTGAGGGGTTATCGCAACATGCCGCTCTGTCACCTGGCACGCCGATGACCCGGGAGAGGTAAGTGCCGCCGGCGCGGTGGGCGGTCCAGTCCTCGGGGGCTCGATAGACGATGATGTCCCCGCGGCGCGGTGTGTAGCCGCCCTCGGTGCGCCGCGCCGACACCTTCGTGCCTTGTTTGATCGTCGGCTCCATGGACTGGCTGGACCAGGTGATGGTGAGGGTGCCGAAAGCGCTGTCGACGACAGTGCAGTTGGCGGTCAGCAGCATCAGCAGAACGAGGATCAGGACTGCCGGAAGTCGACGAATCACCCGAACAGTGTCCCGTACGAGATGTGCCACGACATCCCTCGTCGGCACGTGATCGCCTGGTCTGCGCCACAGGCCTACAGGGGCGGCTCTCCTCCTCCTCAATCGAACACACACCAGAGGAAAACAGCTGCACCCCCTGGCCTGGCCGCTGCCCTCGGGAGCCAACGAGGCCCCTGGGCCGACAGCGCCAGGGCAGCCCCGGAGACCACGCAGTCCGCCGGCCAGATCGGCAACCTGCCCACGAGCGATCCGTCCCGTTCGACACCTGACCGCGCCGCCGCAGAACGGCCCAAGCCGCCCGGCGCCAGCGCCACGACAGCTCCTCGACAAACACGGACGACATCAAACGCTCACCGCGGCAAGCCGGTGCATCCACCGTGCGATCCTGCGCTACCGGCTGCGCGGGACCGAGGAGATCGCTGTCGAGCCGTCCAGCGGGGATGACGGCGGTCGGCGCGACCGTGACACAACCATGACACGGCGCGGACGAGGCGGGGACACGGTCGGCCGACAGTGAATGGGCTGACCGGCGCCTGTTCGCAAGCGCCGGGTCCGGCCGTCTCCGTCCCGCTGAGGAAGGCTGATTGATCGTGACCGAACGCGTGCGCGTGGCTGTGCTGGCGGGTGGGCCGTCCGCCGAGCATGAGGTGTCGCTGCAGTCGGCGCAGGCTGTGCTCGACGCTCTGCCGAGGGAGCTGTACGAGCCCGTCCCCGTCATCATCGACCGGCAGGGCAGGTGGCCGGTGGAGCTGCGACGCGATCTGGCGGACGTGGTCTTCCCCGTGCTGCACGGACCGTTCGGCGAGGACGGCGTCGTCCAGGGTCACCTGGAGACGCTGGGCATCCCGTACGTGGGCTGCGGCGTCATGGCCTCCGCCGTGGCCATGAACAAGGTCGCGATGCGGCGCACGTTCCTGGCGGAGGACATTCCCGTCACCCCGCACGTGTGGTTCACCGAGCACCAATGGCGCACCACCACCGACCACTGGGGTCTGGTGAAGTCGCTCGACTGGCCGATGTACGTCAAACCGGCCAACATGGGCTCCTCCATCGGCATCTCACGCGTCACCTCCATGGAGGAACTGCGCGTGGGTGTGGATCTGGCGCTCACCTACGACCGGGTGGTCGTCGTCGAGCAGGGCGTGACCGCGCGCGAGGTCATCTGCGGCGTGCTCGGCGACTACGACACGCCCGATGCTTCGGTGCCCGGCGAGCTCCTCGTGCCCGGCGACTGGCTCGACTACGAGGCCAAGTACCTCAGCCAGGCCGAGATCGCCACCATCCCCGCCGTGCTGCCGGAACGGGTGGCCGAGGACGTGCGTGAGCTGGCCCTGCGTGCCTTCCGGGCGATCGATGGCTACGGCCTGGCCCGCGTCGACTTCCTCTACGAGGAGGACACGGGCCGCCTGTACGTGCTGGAGATCAACACCATGCCCGGTTTCACCTCCCGGTCCGTCTACGCCAGGGCCTGGGCCGAAAGCGGCGTCCCGTACCCGGACCTGCTGCGCCGCCTCATCGACCTCGCGTTCGCCAGGAGCGGCTCGTGATCCCCATGACGCTGAACACGATCGCGCAGGTTGTCGGCGCGAGCCTGCACGACGTACGCGAACCGCAGGCGCTGGTGACGGCGCCCTCGGCGGTCGACTCCCGCGAGGTGGTGCCTGGCGGGCTGTTCGTCGCGACGGTCGGCGCCCGCGTTGACGGCCACGACTACGCGGCCGGTGCCGTCGCGAGCGGCGCCGTCGCCGTGCTGGCATCGAGGCCCGTCGGCGTGCCCGCACTCGTGGTCGAGGACGTCGAGCTCGCGATCGGTCTGCTGGCCAGGCACCTGCTCGAACACATCAACCCGACCGTGATCGGCCTGACCGGCTCCGTGGGCAAGACCACGACCAAGGACCTGCTGGCCCAGGTGCTCGAACGGCACGCCGCGACGGTCGCCACCGACAAGTCGTTCAACAACGAGCTCGGGCTGCCGCTCACCGTGCTACGTGCCGATGCCACCACCCGATACCTGGTGCTGGAGATGGGCGCGGGCCGGAAGGGCGATCTGACGTATCTGACCGGGCTCGCACCGCCCCAGATCGGGCTGGTGCTCAATGTCGGCACCGCGCACGTGGAGCGTATGGGTGCCGGGCTGGCCGACGTGGCCGAGGCCAAAGGCGAGCTGGTCGAGGCGCTTCCGGCCGACGGGTTCGCACTGCTCAACGCCGACGACCCGTACGTCATGGGCATGGCCGGCCGCACCAAGGCCCCGATCCTGTTGTACGGCAGGTCGTCGGAGGCACAGGTGCGGGCCGAAGCCGTGCGGATGGACGATCGGGCGCGAACCGCGTTCGAGCTGGTGACGCCGTCCGGCCGCGCCCCGGTCGAGCTCGACCTCATAGGCGAGCACCAGGTGAGCAACGCCCTGGCCGCCGCCGCCGTCGCCACCGCGCTCGGTCTGGGCGCCGCCGACATCGCCGATGGGCTGAACGCCGCACAGCGGCGCTCCGCCGGCCGGCTGGAGATCGTCGAACGACCCGACGGCATCACCATCGTCAACGACGCCTACAACGCCAACCCCGAGTCCATGCGGGCCGGCCTGCGGGCGGCCAAGGCCCTGGCCGGCACCCGTCGTACCGTCGCCGTGCTCGGCGCGATGGGGCAGCAGGCGGACGCCTCCCGCGCCCGGCACGCGGAGATCGGCCGGCTCGTCGCCGACCTCCGCTTCGACGTGCTGATCGCGGTCGGAGCAGGGGATCCGCTCGCGATGGCGGAGGCGGCGAAGTCGTCGGACCAGGGCGTGACCGTCCACACCGTCGAGGACGTACCCGAAGCCATCAGGCTGGCCACCGCGCTTCTCGAACTGGGAGACGTGGTGCTCGTCAAGGCCTCCAGCGAGATCGGACTCAGTGCCTGCGCCCGTGCGCTGGCCGTCGCCTGACCGTTGGGGCATCGCCGAGGTGCCCGCCCTGCGCGGCCTCGACCTCGACCTCGACCTCGACCGGACCAGTGGCGGCACCCTCACCGCGGCCGGCACCGGCCGGCCGGCACAAGCTAGCGAAACGGAGTTCCATGCGCACGATCGGTCTCATCGGCGGGTTGAGCTGGGAATCGACGGTGATCTACTACCAGATCATCAACCAGCGGGTACGCGAGCGACTCGGCTGCAGCCATTCCGCCAACAGCCTCATCTGGTCGGTCGACTACACGACCGTCGAGGACCTCATCTTCGCCGACCGCTGGGACGAGGTGAGCACGTTGCTGACCGGTGCGGGCCGGAAACTGGAGGATCTCGGCGCCGAGGTCCTGCTCGTCTGCAGCAACACCTTCAGCCGGGTGAGCGACGACGTGGCGCGGGCGGCGACCGTACCCGTGCTGCACATCGCCGACGCCGTGGGCGCCGAGGTACGCGCCAGGGGCATGCGCAAGGTCGGCCTGCTGGGCACGACCTTCACCATGGAGCAGCCCTTCTACCGGGACCGGCTGGCCGCCCACGGCTTCGACGTGGTCGTCCCGCGGCGTGAGCAGCGCGATCTCGTCCATCGCGTGATCTTCGACGAGCTGGTACGTGGGGTGATCCGGGAATCGTCCAGGGACACGTACGCCCGGATAGTCGCCGATCTGGCAGCCGACGGCGCCGAAGGCGTCATCCTCGGCTGCACGGAGATCGAGCTCCTGATCAGCGAGAAGGACACCGCCATCCCGCTGCTGCCGAGCGCCCGGCTGCACGCGGAGGCAGCGGCGGGCTTCGCGCTGGCCGACTGACACACCCTCGGCCGCGACGCGATGTGGCGGCCGAGGTGGATCACCACTGTGATGGATCCGAAGATCAAGCGATGGCCGCGTTGGCCAGGTAGAACATCTCAGCGCCGCTCGTCTGCAGGCCGGGCCTGGATGCCGCGTTCGCGTGGGTGACCGGACGATTCAACCGCCCTGAAGTCCAGCAGCGGGCCCGCGCGCGCATCCAGGGGACCACTGAAACGTCAACCCCACCGCCACCAACCGGTCCTACGAGCTCGTCGCCCAGAAACGTGACGCCCGAGTTCCACGGCCAGGGCCCGCCCACGTAGACCGGACAGGTACCGATCGAAGGCGAACATCAAAGAGTGACGCGGCCCGAATGGCGGCTCTCAGACGCGGTGGGTGACGCAAACGGAGACGCTGAAGGTCGTCTTCTTGCCGTTGATCGACGGGAGGTAGGGCGCGTTGCTTCGACCGAACGCGCCACCGGTCGAGGACCCTGTCGACTGATCCAAGCCCCGGCAATGCCAAACGATCTTGGCGGCAAATTGGTGGCAAACAAGCAAAAGGCCATCTCCCGATCTCCGGGAAACGGCCTCTGAACTGGAAAACTCTGTGGGGCTACCAGGACTTGAACCTGGGACCTCTTCCTTATCAGGGAAGCGCTCTAACCGTCTGAGCTATAGCCCCGCGCACCGAACGTTATCGCATCCGTCGGACGGAGGCGAACCAGTTGTTCGGACGAGGAAAAGCTTACCGCGTCCGGCAGGCTGCTCGCGCCGTGCCAACCGAAGGCACGGCGCGAGCATCCGGGCCTACTCGGCCTCGCTGAAGGTCACCTCAACGCCGCCCACCAGGTCAGAGGCGATGTTGTAGATGACCGCCCCCAACGTGGAAAGCGCAGTGATCAGTACGACATTCACGGCCCCGATCAGCGCCGTGTAGCCGAGGATGCGTACCGGCTCGAACCAGGAGGCGATGTCGATCGGGATCGAGCTCTGCCCCTGCTCGCCCTGGCCGAGCTGGTTGACCAGGTCGACGACCGAGTCGAACACGCCCAGGGCCGACAGCACGCCGTACAGCACGGCGACCGCCACGAACAGCACCACGAAACAGACCAGGGAGACCACGAAGCTGAACTTCATGGCCGACCACGGCTCGACGCGGCGCAGGACCAGGTGGGCCTTGCGGGGGAGCCTGCCCCCGCCGGAGTTCGAGGACTTCTTCTTGGAGGACAGCTCGAGGGCCGGCGGGGCCTCGGTGGCCAGCGACGGACGGATGCGTACCGTGTCGTTGCCCTCCGGCTGCTGCCCGCCCTGCGGCGGGGCAGGCGGCGCGCCCGGCCCGGACGGGCCGGGGCCGGAAACAGGACCGGAGACAGGGCCGGGACCCGGGCCCGCACCGGGCGGGCCCGCCTGCTGCGGCGGCGAAGGCTTGTGGTCCTCCTTGCCGGGCCTGGGCCTGCCCTGTGCGGGCGAGGTGTCCTTACCTTCGTCGACCGCGTCGAAGATCTCGGGTTCTGTGGGCTTCTTCGGCTGCTGTCCGTTACCCGAAGCCGCCTTTGTCCTGGCGGTGCCACCCTGGGCGCTCATGAACTACTCTCCTCCCCCGTCTTCCTCACTCTCCACCGAAGTCTCCATCGACTCCGCATTCCGGGCGAGGGCCACCACGCTGTCGCCTTCAGCGAGATTCATCAATCGCACTCCCATGGTCTGGCGGCCGGACTGCTTGATCTCGCCGGCACTCGTCCGGATCACCCCGCCGGCAGACGTGATCGCGAAGACCTCGTCCTCTGGGTTGACCATGACGGCTCCGACCAGCTTGCCACGGGAAGATACGATTTTCGCAGTAAGCACGCCTCTACCGCCACGTCCTTGAACTGGATACTGCTCCACTGGCGTCCGTTTTGCGTACCCAGCCTTAGTGGCGATAAGCACATCTTGACCGTCGGCGATCCGATTCATGGCGAGAAGTTCGTCACCTTCGAGGAACCTCATGCCGATAACACCGCTGGTCGCCCGTCCCATGGGACGAAGTGCCTCGTCGGAGGCGGTGAACCTGATCGACTGCGCTCCTCTGGAGACGAGCAGCAGATCGTCGGATTCGGAGACCAGGCGGGCTCCGATGACCTCGTCGTCATCCCGCAGGTTGATCGCGATCAGACCGCCGGACCTGGGGGAGTCGTACTCGGCCAGGCGCGTCTTCTTCACCAGCCCGCTGCGGGTGGCGAGGACGAGGTAGGGGGCGACGTTGTAGTCGCGTAGGTCGAGAACCTCCATGACTGTTTCGTCGGGCTGCATGGCGAGAAGGTTCGCCAGATGCATGCCGCGGGCGTCGCGACCGGCGTCGGGCAGCTCATATGCCTTGACCCGGTAGACGCGGCCCTTGTTCGTGAAGAACAGCAGCCAGTGGTGCGTCGTGGTGACGAAGAAGTGGTCGACGATGTCGTCCTGGCGCAGCTGCGCACCGCGTACGCCCTTGCCACCGCGCTTCTGCGCCCGGTAGAGGTCGGTCCTGGTGCGCTTGGCGTAGCCGCCCCGGGTGATCGTGACGACGATCTCTTCCTCGGCGATGAGGTCTTCGATCGACATGTCGCCGTCGTAGGCGATGATCTCGGTCTTGCGCTCGTCGCCGTAGCGGCCGACGACCTCGGCGAGCTCGTCGTTGATGATCTCCCGCTGGCGGGACTCGCTGGCCAGGATCGAGTTGTACTCGGCGATCTGCGTCATCAGCGAGTCGTACTCGTCCTGGATGGACTGCCGCTCCAGGGCGGCCAGCTTGCGCAGCTGCATGTCGAGGATGGCCTGCGCCTGCACCTCGTCGATCTCCAGCAGCGCCATGAGGCCCTGCTGGGCGTGCGAGGCGGACTCCGAGGCCCGGATGAGGGCGATGACCTCGTCGAGCCGCTCCAGGGCCTTCAGCAGGCCGCGCAGGATGTGCGCCCGCTCCTCGGCCTTGCGCAGCAGGTAGCGCGTCCGGCGGACGATGACCTCGATCTGGTGCGCCACGTAGTGCCGGATGAACTGGTCGAGCCGCAGCGTCCGCGGCACGCCGTCCACCAGCGCCAGCATGTTGGCGCCGAAGGTGTCCTGGAGCTGGGTGTGCTTGTACAGGTTGTTGAGCACGACCTTGGCGACGGCGTCGCGCTTGAGCACGATGACCAGGCGCTGCCCCACCCGCGAGGAGCTCTCGTCACGTACGTCCGCGATGCCGGTGAGCTTGCCCTCGCGGACCAGCTCGGCGATCTTCAGGGCGAGGTTGTCGGGGTTGACCTGGTACGGCAGCTCGGTGACGACCAGGGCCTGCCGCCCCTTCTCCTCCTCGACCTCGACCACGGCCCGCATGGTGATCGAGCCGCGCCCGGTGCGGTAGGCGTCCTCGATCCCGCGCCGGCCCACGATCAGCGCCTTGGTCGGGAAGTCGGGCCCCTTGACCAGCCTGATGGAGGCTTCGAGCAGGTCCTCGTCGCCGGCCTCGGGGTTTTCCAGCGCCCACTTGACCGCGGCCGCGACCTCGCGCAGGTTGTGCGGCGGGATGTTGGTGGCCATGCCGACGGCGATGCCGCCGGAGCCGTTGACCAGCAGTTGCGGGAAACGGGACGGCAGGACGTCGGGCTCCTGCGACTTGCCGTCGTAGTTGGGGCGGAAGTCGACGGTGTCCTTGTCGATGTCCCGCAGCATCTCCATGGCGATGGGCGCGAGCTTGCACTCGGTGTAGCGCATCGCCGCCGCCGGGTCGTTGCCTGGCGAGCCGAAGTTGCCCTGCCCGTCGACCAGCGGGTATCGCAGCGACCACGACTGCGCCAGGCGGACCAGCGCGTCGTAGATCGAGGTGTCGCCGTGTGGGTGGTAGGTGCCCATCACGTCGCCGACCACGCGGGCGCACTTGAAGTAGCCGCGGTCGGGACGGTAGCCACCGTCGTACATCGCGTAGAGCACCCGGCGGTGCACCGGCTTGAGGCCGTCGCGCACGTCCGGCAGCGCCCTGGACACGATGACGGACATCGCGTAGTCCATGTAACTGCGCTGCATCTCGGACTGGATGTCCACAGGCTCGATGCGGTCAGCCGGGGGAGTGGTGTTCACGTCCGTCACAGGTAAAGGTCCTTCTAGTGGCTAAACATCGAGGAAGCGCACGTCGCGGGCATTACGGATGATGAAGTCTCGCCGCGCCTCGACGTCCTCTCCCATCAGCACGCTGAACAGGTCGTCGGCCTGCGCCGCGTCGTCGAGCGTGACGAGGCGCAGCAGCCGGGTCGCCGGGTTCATCGTGGTCTCCCAGAGCTGGCCCGCGTTCATCTCGCCCAGACCCTTGAAGCGTTGTACGTTGTCCCGCGGCCGCGGGTCCTGCTTGCCGTTGGCCATGCCCTCCGCGATGACCGCGTCGCGCTCGCTGTCGGAGTAGGCGTAGGAGGCGTCCTCGCCCTTGCGGTCCCACTTGATCTTGTACAGCGGCGGGCACGACAGGTAGACGTGACCGGCCTCGATCAGCGGCCTCATGAACCTGAACAGCAGCGTCAGCAGCAGCGTGTTGATGTGCTGCCCGTCGACGTCGGCGTCGGCCATGAGGATGACCTTGTGGTAGCGCAGCTTGGCGATGTCGAACTCGTCGTGCACGCCGGTGCCCAGAGCCGTGATCAGCGCCTGGACCTCGTTGTTCTTGAGGACCTTGTCGATCCGCGCCTTCTCGACGTTGAGGATCTTGCCGCGGATGGGCAGGATCGCCTGGAAGCGCGAGTCGCGGCCGCCCTTGGCCGAGCCGCCGGCCGAGTCGCCCTCGACGATGAACAGCTCGCACTTCTCGGGGTCGTTCCACTGGCAGTCGGCCAGCTTGCCCGGCAACCCGCTGCCCGACTCCAGCAGCGACTTGCGCCTGGTCAGGTCGCGGGCCTGGCGGGCCGCGATGCGGGCGCGGGAGGCCTGGAGGGACTTGTAGATGATGTCCTTGGCCTCGCCGGGGTTTCGCTCGAACCAGTCGCGCAGGTGGTCGTTGCAGGCCTTCTGCACGAACGACTTGGCCTCGGTGTTGCCGAGCTTGGTCTTGGTCTGGCCCTCGAACTGCGGGTCGGAGAGCTTGACCGAGATGATCGCGGTCAGCCCCTCGCGGACGTCCTCACCGGAGAGGTTGTCGTCCTTGCCCTCCTTGAGGAACTTCTGCTCGCGCGCGTAGCGATTGACGATCGACGTCAGCGCCGCGCGGAAGCCCTCCTCGTGGGTGCCGCCCTCCGCGGTGTTGATAACGTTGGCGAAGCTGTAGACCGACTCCGAGTAGGAGTTGTTCCACTGCATCGCGATGTCGACCGCGAGCCCGTCGCCCTCCTCCTCGAAGGAGATGATCGACGCGTGCGCCGGCTCCTTCTTGGCGTTGAGGTGCTGCACGAAGTCGGCCAGGCCGCCCTCGTAGTGGTAGGTGACGGTGTGCGACTCACCGTTGATGTGGTCGGGACGCTCGTCGGTGAGCGTGATCGTCAGGCCCTTGTTGAGGAAGGCCATCTCCTGGAAGCGGCGCGAGAGCGTCTCGTAGTTCCACGTCGTGGTCTCGAAGACGTCGGGGTCGGGCCAGAACGTGATCGTGGTGCCGGTCTCGTCGGTCTCCTCGCCCTTGGCCAGGGGGGCCGTGGGCTTGGACATCTCATAGCGCTGGCGCCAGTAGTGGCCGTTCTGCTTGACCTCCACCTCCATGGCGGTGGACAGCGCGTTGACGACGGCCGAGCCGACGCCGTGCAGACCGCCGGAGACCGCGTAGGACTGGCTGTCGAACTTGCCACCCGCGTGCAGCGTGGTCAGCACGACCTCGACGGCGGAGCGCTTCTCCACCGGGTGGATGCCGGTGGGGATGCCGCGCCCGTCGTCGATCACGCGAACGCCGTTGTCGGCGAGCAACGTGATGTCGATCCTGCTGGCATAACCGGCCAGGGCCTCGTCCACCGCGTTGTCCACGATCTCCTGGACGAGGTGGTGCAGGCCGCGCTCACCAGTGGAGCCGATATACATACCCGGGCGCTTGCGAACCGCCTCAAGCCCCTCGAGTACGGTGATTGAGCTAGCGTCGTAGGACAACTGCGAAATCCTCCTGCCGCGGACACGCGGCGGGGGAGGCGATCGATTGCAAAAGCTGCCCCTGCCGTGCCCGTCACCGTCGTGAGTGCCCCGATGCGCGGTCACCCAGGGGAGTCGGCTTGCTGCCGGGGTGACACGCAAGCGGACGTGTCCGGAATCCTTTTTCATTCTACCGCTTCCGGAGGGCCAAAGTGGCAATGAACGCGCCTGTGATGCCCTCTAGCTCGTTTTGCCCCCAGGCAAGCATCCCCCCTCCGGAAAGGGGGCTTCTCGCGTCTGCGGCTGTCTGATCGCCCCTCGGCGCCTAACCGTGGCACTGGAAGTGCCTGCTGCGGGCAGCAGCTGGACGCTGCTATCCATAGGTGTCGCCGGGGCCTCGGCTTCCGGTCACCCGCAATCCACCAGATGGACGCGGAGCGTTCTGCGGGCCTCTGACCTTGACTTTCTTGACCGTTCCGTCGCCGAGCTCCTCGTTCAGCCTGCGTACGAGGGTGCGCGCGAGCAGCCGCACCTGCGTCGCCCACGCCGTCGAATCGGCCACCACCAGCACCTCGCCGTCGTCGAACGACTCGGGCTTGGTGTGGGCGGCCAGGTCAGGGCCGACGATGTCGATCCAGCGCCCGAACACCGCGCCGACCGCCGCCGACCGCTCCCAGCCGCGATCGGCCAGCAGGTCGGCGATCGCGCGTCCGAAAAGCTGGGGATCGCCGCCCTCCCGGCTCGGCCCCCTGCTCTTGCGCCTGGGCTCGCGCCGGGGGAGCTGGCCGCGCTTGGCCGCGTCGGCCTTGGCCTGCGCGAGCTTCTCCCTGGCCATGGCCACGCCCTTGGCCGTCGCGTTCTCCCCGCCCCGGCCCTCGCCACGCCCGGTACGCGCGGAACCCGCCTGCCCCTCGCCACGCCCGGTACGCGCGGAACCCGCCTGCCCCTCGCCACGCCCGGTACGCGCGGAACCCGCCTGACCGTCACCGGACCCAGGACGCGCGCTCGACGAACCGTTCACGTCGTCACCGGACACGGGTCACGCTCCCCTCCGCGACGTCGAACCTGCCCCCGGCCAGCTCCTGCGGCACGTCGTCCGGCACGGCCGCCGTGATCAGCACCTGCTCGGCCGGCGCGACGATCTCGGCCAGCCGCCGCCTGCGCTGGCTGTCGAGCTCGGCGAACACGTCGTCGAGGATCAGCACGGGATCACCTCCGTCGGCCCGCAGCAGGTCGTAGGCGGCCAGCCGCAGCGCCAGCGCGAACGACCACGACTCCCCATGGCTGGCGTAGCCCCGGGCGGGCAGATCGCCGAGCCCGAGGATCAGGTCGTCGCGGTGCGGCCCGACGAGCGTCACGCCTCGTTCGAGCTCCGCCGGGCGGACCTCCAATAGCCGCTCCCGCAGACGTTCTTCAAGGGTTTTCCCCAAGTCTGTGGATAACGTCTGTGTATCGAAAGATCCCCGCTCACCGGGGACTTCGCCCTCCGATTCACCCTCAGCCGCATCCCCACCTGTGGACAACGTGCTGCGGTAGGCCAGCGTCGCGGGAGCGCTCGCCGGGGCCAGCGCGGCATAGGCCCCGGCCACCAGCGGGCGCAGCGCCTCGATGAGCTCCAGCCGCGCCCGCAACAACTCGGCGCCGTGCCGGGCGAGGTGGGCGTCCCACACCTCCAGGGTGCTCAGCACGTCTCCAGCGCCCGCCGAGGCGAACCCGCTGTCGCTCTCCTGCCGCCGGGGGCTCCTGGCGCCCCTGCGGGCCTGCGCGGCCGTGCGCAGCAGGGCGCCGCGCTGCTTGAGCACCCGGTCGTAGTCGGCGCGCACGCCGGCGAACCTGGGGGTCCTGGCCACCAGCAGGTCGTCGAGGAAGCGGCGGCGCTCGGACGGGTCGCCCTTGGACAGCGACAGGTCCTCGGGGGCGAACAGCACCGTGCGCAGCAGGCCGACGACGTCGCGGGCCCTGGGCACGGGGGAGCGGTTGAGCCGGGCGCGGTTGGCCCGGCCCGGGTTGATCTCCAGCTCGATCAGCGCCCGCCGGTCGTCCCTCTGGACGGCGCAGCGCACGATCGCCCGCGCGGCCCCCTGCCGCACGAGCGGCGCGTCGCTCGCCACCCGGTGGCTGGAGTGCGTCGCGACATAGCCGAGGGCCTCGACCAGGTTGGTCTTGCCCTGGCCGTTGGGCCCCACGAACGCCGTGACGCCCGGCTCCAGGCCGAGCTCCACGGACGCGTAGGACCGGAAGTCGGTCAGCGAGAGGTGGGCGACATGCACCCCACGAAGGTTAGTGGGCCCCGCGGGTCACCGGGGTCACCGGCATGCGTTCCTGTGGAAAACCGTTAGCGATCGATCTCGCGCGGCGGTGTCACGTCAGCGCCGGGCGCGTCGGCGCCCTTGCCGGTGCTGCCCTCCGCCGAGGTGATGGCGTGGCCGCCGAACTGGTTGCGCAGCGCCGCCACGACCTTCATCGCCGGGGAGTCGTCCTGGCGGGAGGCGAACCTCGCGTAGAGCGCGGCGGTGATGACCGGCAGCGGGACCGCGTGGTCCACGGCCGCCTGGACCGTCCACCGGCCCTCGCCGGAGTCCTGTGCGTAACCGCGGAGCTGTTCGAGGTGCTCGTCGTCGTCCAGCGCCCGCACCATCAGGTCGAGCAGCCAGGAACGGATCACGGTGCCGGTGCGCCAGCTGCTGAACGAGCCCTTGACGTCCTTGACGACGTCGGAGGCCTCGAGCAGCTCCCAACCCTCCGCGAACGCCTGCATCATGCCGTATTCGATGCCGTTGTGGACCATCTTCGCGAAGTGGCCGGCACCGACCTCGCCCGCGTGGACGAAGCCGTCCTCGCCCTCGGGCTTGAGCGTCTCGAAGATCGGCATGAGCCGGTCGACGTTGGCCTTGTCGCCGCCGCACATGAGCGCGTAGCCGTTCTTCAGGCCCCAGACGCCGCCGCTGACGCCGCAGTCGACGAAACCGATGCCCTTCGTGGACAGCTCGGCGGCGTGCTTCTGGTCGTCGACGTAGTGGGAGTTGCCGCCGTCGACGACGATGTCGCCCTCGTCGAGCAGCTCACCGAGGTCGTCGACGGTGGTCTGGGTGGGCTTGCCGGCGGGCACCATGACCCAGATCGCGCGCGGCGCCTCCAGGCGCTCCACGAGCTCCTTCAGGCTGCCCACGTCGCTGATGGCGGGATCGCGGTCGTAACCGACGACGTCGTGACCGCCGCGGCGCAGGCGCTCGGCCATGTTGCCGCCCATCTTGCCGAGTCCGACCATGCCGATCTGCATGTCTCCTACCCCCTTGTCAGACTTCCATCATCCCCGATGACAGGTTCAGCCTGACAGGCGGATGGGCATGATCAGGTAACGGTAGTCGGTAACGGCTCCGTCCTCCACAGGCTTGCCACCGGTGAGGATAGCGGGCTTCGTCGATGTGGTCATCTGCAGCCGCGCGACGTCGGAGTCGATCGCCCCCAGCCCTTCCAGCAGGAACTGGTGGTTGAAGGCGATGTTCATCTCCTCGCCCTCGTAGTCCACCGGCAGCGCCTCCACGGCCTGCGCCTCGTCGCCGCTGCCGGCCTCCAGGACGACCTCGCCGCTCCTGAACGCCAGACGTACCGGGGTGTTGCGCTCGGCGACCAGGGCCACGCGCTTGACCGCCTCGACGAACGGGCCTGTGGACAAGTCGGCGCGGGCGGAGAACTCGGTGGGCAGCAGCGAGCGGTATTTGGGGAACTCGGGGTCGAGCAGGCGGGTCGTCGTACGCCGTCCGGCGCTGGAGAAGCCGATCATGCCCTCGCCGGTGCCGCCGGCCGAGCTGAGCGCGACCTCCACCTCGGCACCGGTCGCGCCCAGGGCCTTGGCCGTGTCGGCGAGCGTCTTGCCGGGGATCATCGCGATGGCGGCGAAGTCGGGCTGGCCCGGCTGCCACTTCAGCTCGCGTACGGCCAGGCGGTAGCGGTCGGTCGCGGCGAGGGTCACCGTGTCGCCCTCGATCTCCATGCGTACGCCCGTGAGCATCGGCAGCGTGTCGTCCCGGCCCGCGGCGACGGCGACCTGGCCCACGGCCGAGGCGAACACGTCGCTCCCGACCCGGCCCGCGGCCGGCGGCATGGCCGGGAGGGAGGGGTAGTCCTCCACAGGCATGGTGAGGAGTGTGAATCGCGCGCTGCCGCACGTGACGACCGCCTTGGCGCCTTCCACCACGAAATCCACAGGCTGTGCGGGAAGCGCGCGCGTGATCTCGGCGAGCAGCTTGCCCGAGACCAGGACGACGCCGGGCTCGCCGGTGTGGAGCTCGAGCGTCACCTCGGCGGAGACCTCGTAGTCGAAGCCGGACAGCTTGAGCCGCTGCTCCTCCGTGACCTCCAGGCGCATGCCGGCGAGTACGGGCACCGACGGACGCGCCGGGAGGCTGCGTGCCGTCCATGCCACCGCCTCAGCGAGGACGTCTCGCTCGATTCGGAACATCACGGTCATCAGCCTCCTGGGTTCGTCGTTGATTCAAGGATCTCAAGGATCCACCCTCCCGGACTCGCGCTCCGGGAGAACCCCTCTATGGGTCTTTGAGTTTCTTAGTTAGAGAGATAAGAGGTCATCACACTAGGGGCTGTGGGAACTGTGGACAACCGGCGTCCTGGCTGGTCAGCGGCCCTATTTTCATCCACTGGGGATGTGGGTGAAGCCTGGGGAGAACTCTCGCGCCTGGGGATGGAGATTCTTCGCCCACAGGCCGTCCCCAGATCTTGGTGCCTTCATCCACGGCCAACCGGGGGTTATCCACGAGGTTTCCACAGGTTGTCCACGGGGTAAAAGGGGCGCTTTTGGAGCCCCAGATCGACTGTTCACAGTCCGTCCACACGTTGTCCACTGGTAGTCCCCAAGTTCTCCCCAGGATGTCCCCAGCACTGTCCCCAGCCAATGTGGACGGATTTTTCCCGGCATTGTGGGGCGAACGTCGGCCGTCTTTTCGCGTTTGCGCTGGTCCACAGTGTTTTCCACAGGCTGTGTATGACTTCAAGATCCACGCTGTGTCTGCTTGATCCGCATTGTCAGCTCGTTGACCTGGTTGTACATCGACCTGCGCTCCGCGATGAGCGACCGGATCTTGCGCTCGGCGTGCATGACGGTGGTGTGGTCGCGGCCGCCGAACTGCTGGCCGATCTTGGGCAGCGACAGCTCGGTCAGCTCGCGCGCCAGATACATGGCGATCTGCCGGGCGTTGACGAGCGCCCGGCTGCGCGAGGTGCCGCAGAGGTCGTCGATGCTGATGCCGAAGTATTGGGCGGTCTCGCTCATGATGGCCGCGATCGTGATCTCGGTGTCGGACTCCGAGGTGATCAGGTCCTTGAGCACCACCTCGGCCAGCTGCAGGTCGACGCCCTGCCGGTTGAGGCTGGCGAACGCGGTCACCCTGATCAGCGCGCCCTCGAGCTCGCGGATGTTGGTGGAGATGCGGCTGGCGATGTATTCGAGCACCTCGGGCGGCGCGGCCAGGCCCTCCTGGATGGCCTTCTTCCTGAGGATGGCGATGCGGGTCTCCAGCTCCGGCGGCTGGACGTCGGTGATCAGGCCCCACTCGAACCGGTTGCGCAGCCGGTCCTCCAGCGTGATGAGCTGCTTGGGCGCCCGGTCGCTGGAGATGACGATCTGCTTGTTGGCGTTGTGCAGCGTGTTGAAGGTGTGGAAGAACTCCTCCTGCGTCTGCTCCTTGCCCTCCAGGAACTGGATGTCGTCCACGAGCAGGATGTCGATCGCCCGGTAGCGGCCGCGGAACCCGTCGGCCTTGTGGTCGCGGATGCTGTTGATGAAGTCGTTGGTGAACTCCTCGGAGCTCACGTATCTGACCCGCGCGCCGTCGTACAGGCTTTGGGCGTAATGCCCGATCGCGTGCAGCAGGTGCGTCTTCCCCAGCCCCGAGTCTCCATAGATGAAGAGAGGGTTGTACGCCTTCGCCGGCGACTCGGCCACGGCCACGGCCGCCGCATGGGCGAACCGGTTGCTGGCACCGATGACGAATGTCTCAAATGTGTACTTTTGATTGAGCCTGGCCGGTTCGCTGGGCTTGTTGCTCTTCGCCTCCCACCGGTTCGGCGCCGGTTCCGGCGCCTTCTCCACAGGCGGTGTGTACGGCTGCGCCTGTTCAAAAGAGAAGCCCGGCTGTGGATATTCGGTGGATATCTGGGGTGGCTCCGGCTGTGGAGAATAGAACTGCGGCGGCTCCGAAGCCTGGTTGTGCTGCGGTTGCACCGGCTGTGCATAACGCAGCTGACTCTCCACACCTTGGGGATAACTCTGAGTCACAGGCTGTTGATGGGGGTCAATGGCCGGCTGCTCGGGGGCCGTCGTGTCGATCATCACGGCCAGCCGCATGGTCCGGCCGAGCTCCTGCGACAGCGCGTGCGCGACCAGCGGGCGCAGTTTGCCCTCGATGAGGTCCTTGAGGAAGTCGTTGGGGACGCCGAGCACGATCGTGTCGTTGGCCAGCGCGATCGGACGCACCATCGACAGCCAGGTGCGCTGCTGGATCGGCACGTTCTCGTTGAGGAAGTTGCCCAGGGCCCTCGCCCATACCGTGCCGAGGTCGACACCGTTCATGGTGCGGCTCCCCCTCCTTCCTCTCGCGGCCCCCCGCGATCGTTTATCCACATGGCACGGCCGCCCACGATGCTCGGCGACCCCTTCGTCCACACGTGGCGGCCGGGCTTCCCGCCCACGCCCTCCACAGGAGATCCACAAGCTGTCCACAGGGGTTGAGCGGGCCCGAAAGGGCCGACAGTATCTATGTGCACAGCTGTGTTCAAGACGTTGTCCACAGCCTAGTGGCACGAGGGTGCACATACTGTGGACGTGGGGCCACCGGTGGAAAAGTGGCCTGTGGAATAGTGGATGACCCGTCCGGTTTGACCTGGGCGGTGCTTGGCCCGTAACGTACGACGGTCGGCTTGTCACGCGACGGCTATTTCGCGTGCCCTCGCTTCTTTGGCAGGCCACCCATGTGTGTTAGGCGCCCCTGCGGCGCACCATCAAGCCTGGAGCCCACCCGTGAGCAAGCGTACTTTCCAGCCGAACAACCGTCGCCGCGCGAAGACCCACGGCTTCCGGCTGCGGATGCGCACCCGGGCCGGTCGCGCCATCCTCGCCTCTCGTCGCCGTAAGGGCCGCGAGAAGCTGTCGGCCTGATCGCCCTGCGCGACAACAGCCCGCCGGCGGTTCACGCCGGCGGGCGTTAGACGTATACGGTGCTGTCCCGTCAATCCCGCATGCGACGCGGGGAGGAGTTCGAGGCGGCGGTCAGGCGCGGCAAGCGCGCCGGTCGCCCGACTCTCGTGGTGCATTTCACCATTTCCGGGGAAGACCAACCTCTGGTGGGTTTCGTGGTGAGCAAGGCCGTCGGTGGCGCCGTGACCCGGAACAAGGTCAAACGACGGCTCCGACACCTGATGCGGGACCGTCTCGACCGGCTGCCGCGAGGTAGCCTGCTTGTGGTACGCGCCAACCCACCGGCCGCGTCCGCGCGATTCGAGCAACTGGCCGCCGAACTCGACGTCGCGCTGGATCGTTTGCTCAGGCGGCGCGAGTCCTCGACGGGTGGACAAATATGACGGAGCAACCGCTAGGGGTGGCACCGAGCATCGCTGCTCGGGTGCTCATCATCCCCATCCGGTTCTATCGGGCGTTCATCAGCCCGCTGCTCGGTCCACGCTGCCGGTTCTATCCGTCGTGTAGTGCTTACGGACTCGAGGCGATTGCCGTACATGGAGCATTGCGCGGCACATGGCTGACTGTCCGGCGCATCGGGCGGTGCCACCCATTCCATCCCGGAGGTATAGACCCGGTGCCCCCACGCCCGGTCCGGTCCCACGAAACGCAAGGGAGATAGCTCGGTGGAGCTGTCCTGGCTGAGCTGGCTGTACCAAGCCGTAGCCCAAGTCATCATCTGGATCCATACTGCATACAGCACGGTCCTCAACCCGGACAGCGGGCTGACCTGGGCGTTGACGATCATCACGCTTACCGTGTTCATGCGGATCCTGATCTTCCCGCTCTTCCTGAAGCAGATGCGCTCGTCGCGGAAGATGCAGGAGCTCGCCCCCAAGGTTCAGGAACTGCGTAAGCGCTACAAGAACGACAAGCAGCGCATGAACCAGGAGGTCATGGCGCTCTACCAGGGCGCGGGCGCCAACCCGCTCGGCGGCTGCCTCCCTGTCGTCGCCCAGTTCCCCATCTTCATCTCCATGTTCACTGTGCTGCAGAACATGGCCAACGGTCACGCCAAGTACGGCATGACCAAGGAGCTGGTCGACAGCGCCCGGTCCGCGCACATCTTCGGCGCGCCGCTGCCCGCCAACTTCTTCATGTCCTCCGCGGACATCGCGGGCTTCGACGCGGGCGTCGTACAGACCAAGGTGGTCCTGGCGATCTTCGTCGCGGTCAGCTCGCTGACCACGTTCCTCACCGTTCGGCAGAGCGTCACCCGCTCCATCGCCCAGATGCCGGACAACCCCATGGCGCAACAGCAGAAGATCCTGATGTACATCTCGCCGCTGTTCGCGTTCTTCAGCCTGAACTTCCCGCTCGGTCTGATCCTGTACTGGGTCACCACCAACGTGTGGACGCTCGGTCAGCAGCACTGGTTCTACAGCCGGCACCCGATGCCGCAGTACGACGCCAAGGGCAACGTGATCCCGGTCGAGGAGAAGCCCGGTCTGCTCGCGAAACTTCGCAAGACCACTCCGGAAGAACAGGCCCCTCCGCCCCCTCCGGAGCCTAAGATCATCAGGCAGCAGCCGAGCAGGCAGTCCCGCAGCAAGCGCACCGGCAGCAAGAAGTCTTGAACACGAAGGAGAGGCCGGCCATGACCGAGGCCGAGCAGGAGAAGGCTCCTGATCTCACTGCGCTGGAGCAGGAGGGCGAGATCGCTGCCGACTACGTCGAGGGCCTTCTCGACATCGCCGACATCGACGGCGACATCGACATGGACGTCGAGGGCGACCGCGCGCTGGTCTCCGTCGTGGGGCTCAAGGGCACTGAGCTGGTCGGGCCCGCGGGAGAGGTCCTGGAGGCGCTGCAGGAGCTGACCCGTCTGGCCGTGCACCGGCAGACGGGGGAGCGTTCGCGGCTGATGCTCGACGTGGCCGGTTACCGCGAGCGTCGGCGGGCGGAGCTGACCAAGCTCGGCACCGAGATCGCCAGCCAGGTCAAGGAGCGGGGGGAGCCGAAGTCGCTGCACCCGATGACCCCGTTCGAGCGCAAGATCGTCCACGACGCCGTGGCCGCCGCCGGGCTCCGGAGCGAGTCCGAGGGCGAGGAGCCGCAGCGGTACGTCGTGGTGATGCCGGCCTGAGGGCCGGGGGTTCGCCTCGTCGACTGAGGGCGTGGTGGCTCCACTCGATGCCCGCCACCTGTCTTCGATCCGGCCGTCTGCCCGCCGTCGCGCGGGGTAGACGGCCGTTTCGCATTTATGGGCCTTCGTCCCCATGTAAGGCGCTTGCTGTGCTCATGCTCTCTTAAATGCTGACATGTCGTTGTTAACGCTCCCGCGCGGAGCCGTGCGGACGGCGCGCTCACCGGCCACCTTTACCCCGGCCCGCTAGTCTTCCCTTGTGATCTCACCCTTAGCCTTGGGTAGAGACCGGACTCGAATCCTTAGACCTGTCCCTGAATCATCGAAGCCGGGCGACGATCCCGTGCCGACACGCCGATCAAAGGGCCACCAGCCCCAGAAAGGGCCACCGACCAGTGAGCGATCAGCTTCCGGAGCCGCCGGACATAGCGCGGGACGTCTTCGCGGGGGAGGCTTGGAATCGTGCCCACGCGTTCGCCGAGCTGCTGGCGGGCCCCGGTGTCGTCCGCGGGCTGCTGGGTCCGCGGGAGGTGCCGCGGATCTGGGATCGCCATCTGCTCAACTGCGCGGTCGTGGCCGAGGTCGTGCCGCCGGACGTACAGCTGGTGGACATCGGCTCCGGTGCCGGGCTGCCCGGGTTGGTCCTGGCCATCGTCCGGCAGGACATCAGGGTGACGCTGCTGGAGCCGTTGCTGCGCCGTACCGTGTTCCTGGAGGAATGCGTCGAGGCGCTCAAGCTGGACAACGTCGAGGTGTTGCGCGGCCGGGCCGAGGAGCTGGCGGGCAAACGTGAGTTCGACGTCGCCAGCGCTCGTGCGGTGGCGCCACTCGACCGCCTCCTGACCTGGGCCATGCCGCTGCTCCGTGAGGGCGGCGAGCTGATCGCCATGAAGGGGGAGCGGGCCGCCGGCGAGCTCGCCGAGGCGGAGGCGCAATTGCGGGCCAGCGGAGCCCGAACGGCCGAGCTTGTGACCGTCGGGCACGGTAAGGTCGAGCCGCCTGCAACATTGGTTCGGGTGGTAGCGGGTCGCGCGCCGGAGCGAGATAGGCGGCGACGAAGGAGGTGACGGTTATGCCAGTCGCGTCAAGCGGTCTTGGCTGGCCGGACAGCCGTCCGTCTGAGAGTCCAACCGGGGTTGGCTGGCCCGAAATGGGCGTGTCGCGACAGCAAATTCCCGGCACCGGCACACCACTGGTTGAAAGGATGGCCATCGTGACCCAGACCCCCCTGAACCCCGGTGATTCGCCGTTGGTACGAGAGGCGCTCAGCTCAGTGGTTTCACGTGAAACATCTGCAACCCAGACGGCCGCCCAGCCCGGCGAGACAGCTGGCGACGGAGACGGCACCTGGCCGCGCCCGTCCAAGACGAGAGTGATCGCGGTGGCCAACCAGAAGGGTGGCGTGGGCAAGACGACCACCTCGGTCAACATCGCCGCCGCCCTGTCCATGCATGGCGAGCGCGTCCTTGTGGTGGACCTCGACCCGCAGGGCAACGCCTCCACGGCTCTGGCCACGGAGCACCGTGGCGACGTTCCAGATGTGTACCAGGTGCTTGTTGACGACCTGCCCATGGCGGACATCGTCAAGCAGGTGCCGGAAATGCCGAACCTCTATTGCGCGCCTGCCACGATCGACCTGGCGGGTGCCGAGATCGAGTTGGTCTCCTTGGTCGCCAGAGAGGCCCGCCTCCGGCGCGCGCTGGCGGCGTACGAAGCGATGGACTTCGACTACATCATCATCGACTGCCCGCCCTCCCTCGGCCTCCTGACCGTCAACGCTTTGGTCGCCGCGGACGAGGTCATGATCCCGATCCAGTGCGAGTACTACGCCTTGGAGGGCCTCGGCCAGCTCCTCAGGAACGTGGACCTGATCAAGGCCCACCTCAACCCGACGCTGCGGCTCTCGACCATCGTCCTGACGATGTACGACGGCCGTACCCGGCTGGCTTCGCAGGTGGCGGACGAGGTGCGGGCGCACTTCGGGGACACGGTGCTCAACACGGTGATCCCGCGCAGCGTCCGGCTGTCGGAGGCGCCGAGCTATGGGCAGTCTGTGATGACGTACGATCCGGGGTCCAGCGGAGCGATGGCGTACATGGACGCGGCCCGCGAGATCGCCCACCGCGCCATGGTCGCCTGACCTTTCTGCGGGGATCCTTCTCTGAGCCGATCTTGTCACTTCTCCCTCTGGGCAGGCCGCACGGCGACGGCCTGAACGCTTCGGCCGCCCGGCCTGCCTGAGGCCTTCTCTCGGTCCGGTCTCGGTCGGTGGCCGGGCCGCGGGGTGTCGTGCGGGCATGCCCGAGGGGTTGGCTCAGAGGGGTTGGGCTCGGCGACGGCGATGAGGTGTGGCGGGGGAGCAAGGCGAGGCTAGTCGGGCGCGTACGGAGGACTGGGCGCCCTGGCCGGCACGCTACGACGGGCGGCGGTCTCACGTGATCTGCCTGACGCTTGCGACGGGGCGGGGGAGTACGGCGGTCTGGCCGACCCGTAACTGGTGAGGCCGGGCGGCGCCGGAGCTGGACGCCTGCCGCGGGGGCGTCGTGAGGTGCTGTCTGCCACGCGTGACGGATGGTGTGAATCGCAGGGGCACGACGAACCGAGCCGGAGCGATACCGGGCTGCGCTGGGTGGTGACGGGTAGAGCGTCGTCGAGTGAGCTTGCGTGCTCGCGGTGTCGATGGTGGTGCTGATGGTGGTGACCATGGAGGCGCGTAGCGGTCATTGTCGTTGGCAGGGGCCTTGCGAGGCCGGGGTCAGGCTGCGCGACGGCACAAGGGCAGTGCGTCGATCATCCAGGACTTGTGCTGACATGCGCACGGCCGGCAGCCCAGCAACGTCAGCCGGGCTACTCTCATCCGGCCGTTCCCCTCCAACTTCCGCCTCCGTTCAGTTGCCCCATCCGGCCGCTCCTGCGCGGCTGTGTCTTGGCGGCTCTCCCTGCTCGGTCCACTCCCGCGCGGCTGTAGCCGTTCCGACTGCCCCTGCCCCGCTGTCCCTACCCGACTGCCCTTGCCCGGCTGCTCCCGTCCGGCCGCTTCCGCGCGGTTGCCGCGCCCCCGCCGCGTTTGGCTGGCTGCGTTTGTCTGGACGGGGGCATCCGACCGTGATCCGCCGGACGGTCGGAGCGGGCACGTACCGCCCCAGCCGGCCGTCGACTGGTCGGGTGGCTGGCAGTGGGCGGGGCGGTGCATCGCCGGGTGCGGCGTGTGCAGTCGGCGGATGAAAGGGGAGCCGGAGCGCGGTCACAGCCTGGCAACAACGAACCGACCCCTCGCACGACAGAACCGAGCCGGGATGGGGGCGAGCAGGCTGGGCCGGTGCGTTGGAACAAGGGGCGGCGGCCCGTCCCGGGAGATAGTGGGGCGGTAGGAGAGGGGAGATGGCGCGTCGGCCCGAGCGGACTGAGCGTCCTGCCACACCCACCGCCCTGCCACACCCACCGCCCTGCCACACCCACCGCCCTGCCACACCCACCGCCCTGCCACACCCACCGTCCTGACACACCCACCGTCCTGACACACCCACCGTCCTGACACACCCACCGTCCTGACACACCCACCGTCCTGACACACCCACCGTCCTGACACACCCACCGCCCTGCCACACCCACCGTCCTAACGCCTCACTGTCCTAGCAATCCCGCCGTCCTGACGCCCCCGCCGTCCTGACGCCTCGACACTGGCCCACCATCAGCGCACCATCCCACCAGTGCCGACCACTCCAATCGCCTCACACCCACCATCCTCGGGCGCCGCACCGTCCGCTCAGGCCAACCCAACCTTCGTAGGTCGGCCCAAAGGTGGATGGTGGGAGTTGCGGAGCGGGGGGTGGTTTTGGGGCATGGCTGGGTCGAGGGCGGGGCATCTTGGGGCTCAGTCACGAGTTGGGCAGATTTGTGACCGTGTCGGTGTAAATCCAACGGGACGGTGTGTGGCGAGAAGACGCCTCGTCGGGTCTGCGACGGTAACCTCTCCTGGAGTGACCGGAATCGACCGGGTGGATGAGGAGACGCAGTGAGTCAGCAGCGGCGGGGATTGGGCAAAGGACTCGGGGCGCTCATCCCGACCGGTCCTATCGTTGACGGCACGGGGGCGGTGCCGTCTCCGGCTAACGGTTCAACGGGGGAGACTGGTCCGAAGCCGATTGCGGGTGCGTACTTCAAGGAGGTTGCTCTAGCAGCGATCGTCCCCAATCCGCGCCAGCCGCGTCAGGTCTTCGATGAGGAGCGCCTCAAGGAGTTGGCGGCATCCATCGAAGAGGTCGGTCTTCTGCAGCCGATCGTGGTCCGGTCTGTGGGTGGCGGGCAGTATGAGTTGATCATGGGGGAGCGGCGTTGGCGGGCGTGCCAGCGGGTTGGCTTGGATCCGGTTCCCGCGATCGTCCGCAACACCCAGGACACTGACCTTCTCCGAGACGCGCTTATCGAGAACCTTCAGCGCGAGCAGCTGAACGCTCTTGAAGAGGCGGCGGCGTATCAGCAGCTTCTTGACGACTTTCAGGCAACCCACGATCAGCTTGCCAAGAAGGTCGGTCGCTCTCGCTCCCACATCACCAACACTCTCCGCCTTCTGAACCTCCCCCCTGAAGTCCAGCGCAAGGTTGCCGCACAGGTCATCAGCGCCGGCCACGCCCGGGCGCTCCTGGGGCTCAACAGCCCGGAAGAGCAGATCAAGCTCGCCAAGCGGATTGTGGCGGAGCTTCTCTCGGTCCGGGCGGTGGAGGAGATCGTTGCCATGGGCAGTGCCGAGGCGGCTCAGAAGGCGCCTCGTGAGCGCCAGACGGCCAAGCCCACGGCGCCGGGCCTCACCCATCTCGCCGACCGCCTCTCGGACCACTTCGAGACCAAGGTCAAGGTGGATCTGGGGCGGAGGAAGGGCCGCATCGTCGTGGAGTTCGCCACGATTGACGACCTTGAGCGCATCATCGGCACCATGGCACCGGAAGCAGTTCGAGCGATGCGGGAAACCGAGGACTGATTGACCGGTGTGGGGTGAGTCGATGGGTGGGTGGGTTGGCGGGCTGACGAAGCGGGCGGCTGATGCGGCGGTTGATGTGGTGATGGGTGGGTGCGCTGATGGGACTGGCGGGCGGGCTGGTTAGTTAGTGGGCTGGGGTCGGCTTTCCGTTGTTTCACGTGAAACACGCCGCCAAGTCGCCCCGGCCCGAGTGTCGCCGTGGATGAGGGTTCTTCGTCAGTGGTTGTTGGGTTGGTTGCCCTGTTGTTGTCTGGCGACGCTTCCCCGCGTTACCGGTCGATGAGTTCTGGGGCCAAGCATCTCGGCGGATGGCAACGTCTCACCGGGAGCCGCGTCTCTTGTCTGCAGCTGCACCCCCTCACCGGGCGTCGCGGATCTCGCCGAGCGTCGCGTCCCGGTCGGGGCGTCGCGTCCCGGTGGGTACCGCGTTCTGGTCGAGTGCCGCGTTTCGGTCGGGTGCCGCGTCTCCGACCGGGAACGGCGTAGCTCGGCAGTTGTTATGCCTTGCCGAGGGACGTGGGTTGAGGTGCTTTGGCTTACGGCTCACCCCCACCGGATGATGGCCGAACGCAATGGACTTTCGGATGCCACAGCTCTCCCGGTGGATCAATCCCTCACGGCGGACGCCGTAACTCGCCGGGGATGCGAGGTATGGCGCGAGCGAGTTGCGAGTTGCGAGTTGCGAGTTGCGCGGTAGCTCAGCTCGCTGGCGGGCGGGCGCGTGCCGGGTCCCCTTGTGGAATCTGCTGAGTGCTTTCGCTGAAGAGCTGGACGGCTGTGCGCCACCTTCTCGGCCTGAGGAGGTGGAGGCGTTTCACGTGAAACATGCGGAGTGACCGGGCGCGTGGAGGGCGACGAAGTTCGCGGTCGCTGGGCCGGGTCGGGGCGTTGTTGGTGTGCCAACGGAAGTGGTGGCCGCGGTGGGAGAGCGGCCCTTGGAAGGCGGCGTGTTTCACGTGAAACAGCGGGGTTGGTGGGCGGCGGAGAGGGTGGCTGGGTTACACGGCGGCGGCCTTGTGGATGTCGTCGAGGAAGTCGTCCACGTGTTCCGGGGTCGTGTCGAAGGCGGTCATCCAGCGAACCGTGCCGGCGGCCTCGTCCCAGTAGTGGAACAGGTAACGCTGTCTGAGCGTCTCGGCGACGGCGGGCGGGAGGGTCGCGAAGACGGCGTTGGACTCGACCGGGTACGCCAGCGAGACGCCAGGGATGTCCGCCAGTCCATCTGCGAGGCGTACGGCCATCTGGTTGGCGTGCTGCGCGTTGCGGCGCCACAGGTCGTTCGTCAGGAGAGCGGAGAGTTGGGACGAGATGAAGCGCATCTTCGAGGCGAGTTGAAGAGACTGGCGGCGCAGGAACGGCACGGCGTGTGCGAGCGACGAATCGAGAACCACCACGGCCTCGGCGGCCAGGGCGCCGTTCTTGGTGCCGCCGAAACTGAACACGTCCACCCCGGCGTCCGTGGTGATCGCCCTCAGGTCACACTCAAGGTAGGCGGCGGCGTTGGCGAGCCGGGCGCCGTCGACGTGGAGGCGTAGGCCCGACTCGTGTGCTGCTTCGGCGAGGGCGGCGATCTCGGCGGGGGAGTAGCAGGTGCCGAGTTCCGTGGCTTGGGAGATGGAGACGACCGTCGGCTGCACTTCGTGGGGATTGCCGATCCCGCCCAGGCGTGACGTGATGTCGGCGGGGCGGAGCTTGCCGTCCTGGGTCGCGACCGTCATGAGTTTCACCCCGAGGAGACGCTCCGCCGCGCCGGCCTCGTGGGTGGCGATGTGGGCGCTGTCGGCACAGATGATGGCGTTGTAGCGGCCGAGCATCAGGGCCAGACCTACCATGTTGGCGCCTGCGCCGTTGAGGACCGCGAAACCGTCCGCGCCTGGGCCGAACGTCTCCTTGATCTTGGCTTCGAACGCCGACGTCCAACTGTCATCGCCGTAAGCTGGCGCGTCTCCGTGGTTCGCCGCGGCCATGGCTTCGAGGATCGCCGGGTGTACGCCTGCGTGGTTGTCGCTGGCGAAGCTCTTGGGGTACATCGAATCGATCAGCACACGGTAAGGCTACTTACAGAGGTGTGGCTTGCACCTCTGCGGCTGCCGGTCCTGGCAGGTGCCTCCTGCCCTGGTGACCGACCGGTGCTGGTGGGTTGGCGTAGCGGTGGGAGACGACGGGGGATGGGTGGCAGTCGCCGGTGTGGGAGAGGTGGCGGCGGAGTTGGATGCGGCGCCGTGCGGAGCTTTGGTGGCGGCCGAAGGGGGTGTGGGGGAGAGGCATCGGGCGGTGGCGGGGTTGGGCTGCGGGGAATCGGTGGTGACGGAAATTGGGTGGTGGTGGGTAGCGAGGTCGCGGGGGTCGCGAGATGGAAGCGGCGGGCAAGCGCAAGTCAGTCTGGTCGCCGGCGGAAGGCTTTGGTGGGGGGTTGGGGCCGGTGGGTTAGGGCGCAGATGGCAGTGTGGATTGGAGCGGCGGATGGGGCGGTGGCTTACGACGGCAGAGGGGGCCGGTGGCTTGTGGCGGTGGCGCGAGGTGGCGGCGGGGGGATGAGTCGCAGAATTGGAGACGCAGGGGAGGCGGGTAGGCGAGCTGAGGTCGGCGGAAGGCGGGGGCGGCGGAGGCGGAACGCTCGGAGCGGTGGGAAGCTCGGGTTGGGTGGCTGGGGTGGTGGGCGGTGGGAAGGCTCGGGTTGGGCGGCTGGGGAGCAGTGGGCGGTGGACGGTGGGCGGTGGGTTGTTCGCGGTGGCTGCTTGCGTGGTGTTGCCCTAGCTCTGCGACCCGAGTGTTGGATCCGCGCGTTGGGGTGTGGCGCGTGCCGAAAATGGCGCCGTGTACCGCGGGCGCGGGCCCGCGTCAGAGCCGAGGGGTCAGGGGGTGGTGTGGGTGCGGGTGGCGGCGATCTGGAGGAGGGTACGGCAGAGCTCGCCCAGGTCGCGGCCGGCGGCTTCGGCGGCCATCGGCAGGAGAGAGGTCTCCGTCATGCCGGGCGCCACGTTGACCTCCAGGAAATGCGGCACCCCGTCACCGTCGACGATCAGGTCCGTACGGGAGATGTCCCGCAGGCCGAGAGCGGTGTGGGCGGTTACCGCGGTCTCCGCGCAGGCGGCCGCGGCCTGGGCCGAGAGGCGGGCGGGGGCGAAGAACTCCGTGTGGCCGGCGGTGTAGCGGGCCGCGTAGTCGTAGACGCCCTCGTCGGGGACGATCTCCACGGCGGGCAGGGCCACCGGGCCGTTCCCGAGGTCCACGACGGAGACGGCCACCTCCACGCCTTCGACGTACCGCTCGATCAGCGCCGTGTCGCCGTACGCGAAGCAGCCGACCATGGCGGCGGGCAGTTCCTCGGCCGTGCGGACGAACGAGGCGCCCAGCGCCGAGCCGCCGCGCGCCGGCTTGACGAACAGGGGGAGGCCGAGGTGCTCCACGATGCGGCCGAGGACCACCGTGGCGCCGAGGTCGTGGAACGTCTCCTTCGGCAGCGTCACGGACTCGGGCGTACGCAGGCCGACCGAGCGGACGACGGCCTTGGCGGTGGGCTTGTCGAAGGCCACCCGGCAGGCGTCCGGGTCGGCCCCCACGTAGGGGACGTTGAGGAGCTCCAGCACGGAACGGATGGCGCCGTCCTCACCGGCGCCGCCGTGCAGCGTCACGAACACCGCGTCCGGCGGGTCCGCCAGGATGGAGGGGACGAGGGAGGCGTCGGTGTCGCGGGCCTCGACGTCGACGCCCGCCGCGCGCAGCACCTCACTGACTCTGCGACCCGAGCGCAGGGAAACCTCTCGCTCATAGGAGAGGCCTCCGGCCAGCACGAGCACGTGGCCCAGATCGCTCATCACATCTCCTTCGCTGATCGCACGCTGTCCAACCGTACCGGCGTCGGGGGCGAATGGTGTACGGGAGGTGCTTTCTCCGGCGATCCCAGCCCATCTCAGCCATACGGTAGAGGGATTCTTGGAGTTCGCCAGGAAAATTCGTCAGTGAAAGAGAGCCGGCGTCGTGCGGTTTGCGCGACGCCGGCCCTGAGAGGCGGTGGGTGGCTAGGCCAGGTCAGGCCCCGGCGTGTCCACGCCCTGGTGGTCGCGCGCGGTGGCCGTTCCGAAGGTGTCCCTGAGCTGCATCTCCTGGTCGATCACCCCGGCCAGCCGGCGCACCCCTTCGCGGATGCGGTCGGGCTCGGGGTAGCAGTACGACAGCCGCATGTGCCGGGCCCCGCTGCCGTCGGAGAAGAACCCGGTCCCGGGCACGAACGCCACCCGCTCGGCCACGGCCCGCGGCAGGATCGCCTTCGAGTCGAGCCCTTCCGGCAGCGTCGCCCAGACGAAGAAGCCGCCCCCAGGTCGCGTCCACGTGACCTCGGGCGGCATCAGCGATTCGAGCGCGTCGAGCAACGCGTCCCGGCGTTCGCGGTAGAGCTCCCTGAACGTCTTGATCTGCTCCTGCCACGGCTGCGTGGTCAGGTATTGGCCCACGGCGAGCTGCGTGAACGAGGAGTGGGACAGCACCGCGGACTCCATGGCCAGCACGAGCTTGTCGCGGATGGCGTGCGGCGCCAGCGCCCAGCCGACGCGGAAGCCGGGGGCGAGCGTCTTGGAGAACGAGCCCAGGTAGACCACGCCGTCGGGGTTGTCGGCCCGCAGAGCGCGCATGGGCTCCCCGTCGAAACCGAGCAGCCCGTACGGATTGTCCTCGATGATCAGGATCCCGGCCCGCTGGCAGATGTCGAGCACCTGCTGCCGGCGGGCGATGTTCAGCGTGACGCCGCCGGGGTTGTGGAAGGTCGGGATCGTGTAGAGGAACTTGATGGGCGCGCCCGCCGTCTCCAGGGCATAGATCGTCTGCGCCAGAGATTCGGGCACGATGCCCTGATCGTCCATGGCGACATGTACGACTTTGGCCTGGTAAGCGGAGAACGTCCCCAGGGCCCCCACGTACGAGGGCCCCTCGGCCAGCACCACGTCGCCCGGGTCGATGAAGATCCGGGTGATCAGGTCGAGGGCCTGCTGCGAACCGACGGTGACGACCACGTCGTTCGCCCCGGCGTGAATCCCCTCAAGCCGCATGACCTCGCAGATCTGCTCCCGCAGATGCGGATCACCCTGGCCGGAGCCGTACTGCAGCGCGACCGGGCCGCGCCGCGTGACGAGGTCGGAGACCAGCTCGCCGACCATGTCGAGGGGAAGAGCCGTGACGTACGGCATGCCGCCGGCGAGCGAGACCACCTCGGGCCTCGACGCGACGGCGAAGAGAGCTCGGATCTCGGAGGCGACCATCCCGGTAGCTCGCGCGGCGTACCGATCGACGTATGCGTCGATGCGCGACCCTTGGGTCGCGGGTGTCTGACCGTGATCCAGCTCTTCCGTCACGGCCCACCTCCTAGGTGTCATATCGGACTGAAATACCAGATTACGCCAGACGGACATGTCGCACGTGACCGGGCTCGACCGTCGTGGTGTCCGCTGGCGGCATCTTCACTGAGCTACGATGCCACCTGTAGACGCGGTTTTCGCGCGCTTTTCCGGGTCAACGATAGGGGCCGTAGTTGTCGCGCCGGCTGGTCAACATAACCCTGGACAATCTTGAAGATCTACCCCGCCGCTGCCGTAGGTGTGTGTTCTGGGAGCTCGATCCTATGAGCGGCGAACGCGCGGTGGAGTCGGGCGATCCCACGCTGGAGAAGGAAGCCTGGCTCTCCGGCACGCTGCTGGAGTGGGGGAGCTGCGGGAAAATCGCCTACGTCGACGGGGTGCCGGCGGGGTTCGTCCTCTACAGCCCGCCGCTGTACACGCCGCGTTCCGTGGCATTTCCCACCTCCCCGGTCAGCGCCGACGCGGTGCTGTTGATGACGGCGCACATCATTCCCGAGTTCTCGGGTGGCGGGCTCGGGCGGATGCTGATCCAGGGAGTGGCCAAAGACCTCACGCGGCGCGGGGTGAAAGCCATTGAAGCTTTTGGGGACCTCAAGTGGGAAGAGCCTAGTTGCGTAGTACCAGCGGAATACTTGCTTTCTGTGGGGTTTAAGACCGTTCGTCCGCATTTGCGATTTCCGCGGCTCCGGCTGGAACTCAAGAGCGCCGTCTCATGGCGCGAGGACGTCGAGGTGGCCTTGGAGCGGCTCCTGGGGTCCATGAGCCCGGAACGCGCCCTACGTCCCGTCTGAGAGCCGCTCAGAGCCGCACGGACCAAGATCCTGGCCGGGGGAGCGCCGCCACCGGCCAGGAACCGGCTCAGAGCCAGGTGGTCCCCAGCCAGACGGCCGCGCCCGCGGCGGCCAGCAGAACGATGTTCAGCCCGATCAGCCGGGCCTCCCCGCGGGAGAGGTGCAGGGCGATGCCGCCGACCTGGATCAGGAAGAGGCCGATCGCCGCGGCGACGGCCAGCCAGGGCGCGATCCCGGTGAGCGGCGGCAGGATGAGACCGATGGCGCCGAGGAGTTCCAGCACGCCGATGGTCCGGACGAGCGGCATGGGAACGCGGTCGACCCAGCCCATCATCGGCTGGAGCCGTTCCTTGCTCTGGACGACCTTCTTGCCTCCGGCGTAGAGGTACATCACCGCCAGAAGCGCGGCAACGATCCAGTAAGCGACGTTCATGTGGGCTCCGAGGTAGTTGGTTACCGTTCGTAAGTTGCCTCATGATGCGTCACTATTGAGAGCCTTACAAAAGGCACACGCGTGTGCGTCAGGCACAAGGGGCTGTCATGTCGCAGTACGAGCACACCTGCATGATCCGCGGAGACGGCGGCCGGACGATCCGCACGATCCTCGACCGGATCTGCGACAAGTGGACCCTGCTGGTCGTGGCGACGCTCGACGAGGAGCGGCTGCGGTTCACCGACCTGCATCGGCAGATCCCCGGGATCTCCCAGCGGATGCTGACGCTGACGCTGCGGAACCTGGAGCGCGACGGCCTGGTCTCCCGGACGGCGTACGCGGAGGTCCCCCCGAGGGTCGAGTACGCGTTGACCCCCACCGGCCGGAGCCTCATCCCGCCCGCGCTGGCCCTCGCCAGCTGGGCCATCGACCACATCTCGGACATCGAGGCCAGCAGAACCGCCTACGAGACCCGGACCGGATGACCTCATGAAAGACGCGAAGAGGCCCCGGCCACAATGGGCCGGGGCCTCTTCGCATGTGAGGACCTACGGGTCGAAGCGCGCCCGAAAAGAGATCACCGTTAGATGATGCCCTCGAGCTCGCGCAGCAGCATGGCCTTCGGCTTGGCACCGATGATCTGCTTCACGACCTCGCCGCCCTTGTAGACGTTCATCGTCGGGATCTGCAGCACACCGTACTGGCGCGGGACCTCGGGGTTCTCGTCGATGTTCAGCTTGACGATCTCCAGCTTGTCGCCGTGCTCGTTGGCGATCTCCTGCAGGATGGGCGAGACCTGACGGCACGGGCCGCACCACTCGGCCCAGAAGTCGACCAGCACGGGCTTGTCGCTCTTGAGGACCTCGGACTCGAAAGTGGCGTCAGTGACAGCCTTCACGGTGCGCTCCTTTACTTCTCGTTGTTGGCGAGCCAGCGCTCGGAGTCGAGCGAGGCCGCACAGCCGGTGCCGGCCGCGGTGATGGCCTGGCGGTAGGTGTGGTCCACGACGTCACCCGCGGCGAACACGCCGTCGATGTTGGTCGCCGTGGTCGGGGCGGCCACCTTGATGTAGCCGTCGTCGTCGAGGTCGATCTGGCCCTTGACCAGCTCCGTACGGGGATCGTGGCCGATCGCCAGGAACAGCGCGTCGGTCGCCAGCTCGCACTCCTCGCCGGTCTTGACGTTGCGCAGCTTCACGGCCTCGACCTTGGTGTCACCGAGCACGTCGACGACCTCGGAGTCCCACACGAAGCGGATCTTGTCGTTCGCCAGGGCCCGGTCCTGCATGATCTTGCTGGCCCGCAGCGTGTCGCGGCGGTGCACCACCGTCACCATGCGCCCGAACCTGGTCAGGAACGTGGCCTCCTCCATCGCGGTGTCGCCGCCGCCGACGACCACGATGTCCTTGTTGCGGAAGAAGAACCCGTCACAGGTCGCACACCAGGACACCCCGTGACCGGACAGCCGCTTCTCGTTGTCCAGGCCGAGCTCGCGGTAGCCGGAGCCCATGGCCAGGATGACCGACTTGGCGTAGTAGGTCTCGGAGTGGGTCTTGACGACCTTGGGGTTGGCGTTGAGGTCGACCTCGATGACGTCGTCCGCCACCAGCTCGGCACCGAACCGCTCGGCCTGCTTGCGCAGGTTGTCCATGAGGTCGGGGCCCATGATCCCGTCGGGGAACCCCGGGAAGTTCTCCACGTCGGTGGTGTTCATGAGTGCCCCGCCGGCCGTGACGGAGCCCTCGAAGACCAGCGGCTGGAGCTCGGCGCGCGCGGAGTAGACGGCCGCGGTGTAGCCAGCTGGGCCGGACCCAATGATGATCACGTTACGAACGTCGCTCAACGCTCCACGCCTTCCTCGTCTGCTGTTGCACCGGCGTCAACAGATCCTAGGCCGCCGTGATTCCCAGCCCTACCCAGCAACGCTCAACCGACGCCGAGACAAAACGAAAGAGCCCGCCGAAGCGGGCCCTGACGTGGGCTTTCGTTACCAGCGGCCCAGGGTGGGCTTACGCAGGTTCTTGCAGTTGAACGGATCGACGATGTCGATGCGGACCCTCTTGGCGGCCTGCTGCTTCCAGGAGGCGACGATGAGCGCCTCCTGCCCGTTGTACTGCCCCTGGTCCACCGCGAACACGTCGAGCTTGGACCGGTTGGAGACCGCGGTGACGCACTTGGCGACCTGGTCGGCGTCGCCGGAGCCGCCCTGGATGGCGGGCGCGGGAGCCAGGTAGCTCCCCAGCGGCTGCCGCAGCTCCGGGTCGCTGTAGTTGTGGCCGCTGTCCGTCAGCGCGTACGCCCTGGCCTTCAGCGGCGACTTGGCCGGCTCGGACGACTGCGGCTGGGCGACCGGTGGCGCCACGCTCGTGCTGCCGCCGTCACCACCGCTGGCCAGCAGCAAGTTGGCGGAGGCCACGGCCGTGCCGACCACGACGGCTGCCGCCGCGGCCGCGACCGCGGGCATCGCCCACCGGCGTCGCCGCGATGTACGGCTCCTGGCCGGGACGATGGTGCCGTCGTCGGAGACCACGCCCAGGCGCACCGGCTCGTGGACCTCGTCGGAGCCGAGCCGCGCGGGCTCGGGAACCGACCGCTCCCACGGGGCGTCCCGCATGAGCTCATCCCAGTCCGGTGTTTCCGCGAGGCCGACACCCCCGCCCCGCCTGGACTCCGCCTCGGCGGCCAGGGCCTTGTCGATGCGCAGTGCGACACCCATCGGCATTGCCGGAGTGGGGGTCGCTGCCAGCACCTCGCGAACCGCCGCCAGGTCGGCCAGCCGCTCCCCACAGGGGTCGCAGACCGCGAGATGCTCGCGGACCTGGCGCGCCGTGTCGACGTCCAAGAGGTCCTCGGCCAACTCGGCGAGGATCTCAAGATCGTAGTGCGTATCACCCGTCACGAAGTTCTGCTCCCTTCGCGGATGAGACGCGGTTGAGGTCCGTTCGGTTCCGCAGATGCGAAAGAATTGGGGCAAGTTTCGCGCGCCCTCGGGCGCACCGGCTCTTCACCGTGCCGCTCGGCACCTGGAGCACCTGAGCTGCGTCTTCGACTGAATAGCCCATCATGTCCACCAGTACCAACGCTGCCCGCTGGTCGGGGGGCAGCAGCTTGAGAGCAGCCGAAACCTCCATCGAGACCTCGCGCTCGACGGTCTGGTCCGGCAGCGGGGTCTCGCGTTCCGCGGCCTCGATGAGCTCGTCGTCGGCGACCGGGCGGACCGATTTGCGGCGCATCCTGTCGAGGCAGGCGTTGACCACGATCCGGTGCAGCCAGGTGGTTACGGCCGCCTCGCCGCGAAACGTGGCGGCCTTGCGGTATGCGGAGACGAAGGCGTCCTGCACGGCGTCGGCGGCCTCGTCGGGGTCACCGAGCGTACGCAGGGCGACCGCCCACATGCGGTCGCGGTGTCTCTTGACGATTTCGCTGAAGGCGTGTGGATCCCCGTTGATATGCGCGGTGAGCAGCTCGGCGTCTGTGACCGCCGGCCGCTCCGCTGCTGAGGGTGTCTCGGGTGGGGAGTTCACAAGAGAGATTCCTGATTATGCCGATCCGGGAGAGTGCACCACTACCTCATAGATGGTGCCATGAAAAGTGCCTGCATCCGTCGGAACACGCGTAAACCAGATCAAAACGTACTGACCGCTGGTCGCCTGTTCAGGCGTGAGAGTGGTCTTACCTGCGGCGTTCTTCTTGGTCGCCACGGTCTTCAGCGCGCTGAGCTCGGGGGAATCGCCGACCTTGAGCTCGACGGTCGCGCCCTGGGCTTCCGACAGCGTAGCCACCACATCGCTGATCTGCATGGACTTGCCCATGTCGACCAGCAGGCCCACACCGTCCTTGAGGCGGCCCAGGTCGGCGCTGGTGTAGGTCTCGGTCTTCCACAGTGTGCTGGGCTTGCCGTCGATGGCCAGCTTCGCCATGTCGGACTTCTCGTCGCCGTCGCCGAGCGGGTCGAAGCCCTGGGCCTTGTCCGGCTTGACGGACTCCGCGGCGGCCGAGGACGACGCGGAGGACGTGGGGCTGGCGCTGGCCGTCTGGGAGGCGGTCGGGCTGCCCAGGCTGCGGCCGATCGTCCAGGCGCCGACGCCGACGGCGGCGATGACCAGCAGCACCACGAGGGTCATGAGCACCCGGTTGAGCGTGCTGCCGCCACCGCCGTTGGAGACCCGGCGCGGCGGCAAGGGCGGCCGCGGGGGAGAGGAGGACTTCTGCCGGTGGGCGATGTCCAGGCCCTCGGTGTGGGAGGCGGAGGCCACCGCGGGGGTCGAGGGGTAGGAGATCGGGATCGGCATGGGCCTGGCCACGTCGGCCAGCGCCTCGGCGACGTCTGACGGGCTGGCCAGCGCGCTCTGCCCACGGCGGGACTCGGGCAGGCAGGCCCGCACGGTGACCGTGTCGAGATAGCTGGGCACGCCGGCGGTGACCTGCCGGGGCGAGCAGAAGTGGCCGTCGATCATGGGAGCGGCGGGCAGGCCGCCCTCTTCCTCGTCGCCCGGCCAGTGACCGGTGAGCCCGGCGTACAGCAGCCGCCCCAGCCCTTCGGCGTCGTCGAGGGCCGGGTGGTCGGTGGTGAGGCCGTACATCGCCGCGTCCACGGCGACGCCGAGCACCTTGACCGTGTTGCCGGTCGTCCACACCAGGTGGGAGGGGCGCAGGCACAGGTGGTAGAGGTTGGCCTCGTGGGCGTGCGTGAGCGCCTCGGCGGCCTCGGCGACGAGGCCGGCGGCGCGCTCGGGCTCCAGCGGGCCCGAGCTCAGCAGGTCGGTCAGCGACTCGCCGGTGACCCACTCGCTGACGACGTAGGAGGCTTTGTCGTCCTCGGCTGCGTCGAAGACCTGGGTCAGGCGCGGGTCGGTCAGCCTGCTCGCCGCGCGGGCGGCCGTGACGACCTCGTGGACGCGCGGGAAGTCGGGTCCGAAGGTGTGCACCGCCACGGGGCGGGCAAGGATCTCGTCGATGGCTTTCCACAACGTGGCGCCGTCGGACTCGCTGACGCGGTCCTCGAGCCTGAAGCGCTCGGCGAGACGGGTGCCGGGTTCCACGGCCGACGTGCTGCTCACTGGCTCACTCCGCTAGGCCGATCGGGCGTGTTCATGACTCGTCTCACCTGCGTGGTGTCCCACGAAGGCACGCTATGCCGGGTGGATCCGCCCACGCCCCTCCTGCTTCCATTCGCGCGTGTCGGGCTCCATGGTAGTGCCGAGTAGATTCCGCCCGCGTTCTTTACCGACCTACCCGCCTCGCGACCATCCCAACGATCGAGTTGACCTCCGGGATGCGCATTCTGTGGGCTACGCCGAGATAGAGCAACATCCCCAGCCCGCCGCCGATCGCCAGCACGATGATCGAGTTGAGGAAACCGAGCCCGCCGAACACCCCGGTGACCACCCAGACCGCCGCCAGCGCCAGCACCGCCGTGGGCAGTGACGCGATGTACATCCTGGTCAGCGCCATGCCGACGGTCCAGCCGCCCAGCCCCTGGACGCGGCGGCTGGCCAGCCACCAGGCCAGGACCGCGCCGAGCGCGTACGCGATCGCGTACGCCAGGGCCAGCCCCATCACCGCGTACCGGGCCGGCAGCGCCACGTAGAACAGCACCATCAGCATCGCGTTGACCGCCGTGGTGCCCGCCCCGATGAACACCGGGGTGCGGGTGTCGCCGAAGCTGTAGAACACCCGGAGCAGGAGCTGGAACACCGCGAACGGCACCAGCGCCAGCCCGTAGACCTGCAGCACGTTGCCGATGTAGACGGCGTCGGCCACGCTGTTGGCGCCGTGGCCGTAGATCGGCACGGTGATCGCCGGCCCGAGCACCATCAGCAGCAGCGACACGGGCACCATCAGCGAGCAGACGAGCCGGACGCTGGACCCGAACTCGCCGCGCACGTCCCCGAACCGCCCTTCGGCGATCGCCCGGCTCATCCGCGGCAGCATGGCGGTGATCACCGAGACGCCGATGACGCCGTACGGGAGCTGGAAAAGCTGGAACGCCAGCGTGTACGGGCTGATGCCGTGCCCATCGACCACGTTGCCCGCCGAGCTGGCCAGGTTGGTCGTCAGCACGAAGCCGAGCTGCGTGACCACCACGTAGCCGATCGTCCAGACGCCGGCCTTGGCCATCTCGCCCAGCCGCGCGTTGCGCAGGTCGAACCGGGGCACGAAGGAGAACCCGGCCCGCCTGAGCGCCAGGATCAGCACCACCGCCTGGGCCACGATGCCGGCCGTGGTGCCCAGGCCGAGCAGCGCCAGGTCGCCGTCGGTCACCTTGTCGATGTCGCCGCCCGTGCCGATCACGGCGTAGATCACGAACACCACGATGACGACCAGGTTGTTGACCACCGGGGCCCACATGGGGGCGCCGTAGCGGTCGCGGGTGTTGAGGATGGCGCCGGCCACCGCGCCCACGCCGAAGAAGGCGAGCTGCGGCAGGATGAACCGGGCCAGCGTGACCGCGACCTCGAACCTCCTGCTGCCCGCGTCCCAGTCGGTGTAGAGGTCGATCAGCAGCGGGGCGACCAGCGCGGCGGCCGCCGCGACCACGACCAGCGCGACCGTGGAGATCGTCAGCAGCCGCTGCTCGTAGGCCCGGCCGCCGTCCTCGTCGTGCTGCTGGGCGCGCACGATCATCGGCACCACGACGCTGCTCAGCACGCCCAGGAGCAGCAGGTCGAGGATGCTGTAGGGGATCGCGTAGGCCGCGTTGTAGGCGTCGCCCAGCGCCGCCGTGCCGATGGCGTAGGCGAGCACCATCGTCCGCACGAACCCCGTGACCCTGGACACCATGGTGCCCGCCGCCATGATGGCGCTGGCCCGAAGCATGCGGCTCATACGGTCTCACTCTCCCGGTTCCTGGCGGCCCGCGCGACCTTCCGCTCCGACCTGCGCCGCAGCAGCCGCGTGACCACGGCGGCGAGCATCACGGTCAGTGCCGCGCCCACGATCACCAGCGCGATGCCGGTGTAGCCGGTCGTGCGGATGGTCAGCCGCTGCGGCTCGCCGTACGGCTGGCCGTCGGCGGTCTGCAACTGCACGGTCACCGTCGCGTCGCCGCTGATGGAGGCGTTCATCGGCACCTGGACGGTGCCGCTCTGCCCGCCGCCGATCGGCAGCGGCTCCTCCTGCACGAAGTCGACCTGCAGCAGGTCGGGGTTGTTGGACTTGACGTCGATGTAGAGCTCGACGGAGGTGCTCAGCGAGTTCTTCACGCTGATGGGCACCACTCCGTTGCTCCCCGCCAGCGTGCGTGGCCGGTCGGGGCCGGTGATCTGGATCGCGGCGGTCCTGGCGTTGACGGCCGCGCTGACCGTCTTGGTCAGCGCGCGGCCCGCGCGCGTGCTGTTGCGCCAGGCCGAGGAGGTCAGCCGCAGCACCGCCGCGTCGAAGGCGGACTTCGTCTTCACCTCCTTGATCAGCGCGGTGAGCTGCGCCTTCGACCAGGCGTCCTTGACCGGCGCCAGATATTTGCGGGTCAGCTCCTCGCCGCGGTTCTGCTCGGTGTAGGCCAGGCCGGCGCGCGGGACGGACGCCTTGCTCGGCTTGATGGACTCCAGCGTGGTGAGCTGCAGCCACGGCAGTCGGGTGGCGGCCTTCAGCAGGGCGGTGACGAGCGCCGGGTTGGGGTCCCAGCGCCGCGAGGGGGCGACGACCAGCGACCGCGGCCTGGTCTGGCCGGGCTCGGTGGCGATCATCGCGGTCTCGGCGATGAAGCGCTGCGTGCTGAGCAGCACCGACGTGCTGGAGGCCGGCTCGAACAGGCGGCTCAGCTCGGCGTCGGCGACCAGGGCGGTGACGGGGCCGGTCACCGAGTCGAGCCGCGCGGCGGCGTCGGGCGTGGTGGTGACGGGCTGCTGCGGCGGCAGGTTGGTGGAGTTGAGCAGGACGGTGTCGACCTTGCTGACCGAGAGCAGGTCGAGCGCGTCGGCGTCGATCACGCCCGCGGCCGGCCAGTTGACGTTGGTCTTCGCTTTGTCGCTGAGCAGCGCCTTGGCGGTCTGCCCGCCCAGCTCGATCGCCCGGCTGGTCTGCGTGTCCAGCCCCTGGTGGGCCAGCGCCGCGACGTCGGGGTCGGCGTACGGGACCGCGACCACGGGAGAGGAGGCCAGCGCCGTGCGCATGGTCGTCAGCCACTGCGAGGCCGCCGTGCTGGCCGGCTTGGCCTCCTCGGCGTCCTTGGTCTTGACCTTGTAGCCCTTGGTCATCATGTTGAGGTCGTCGAGCAGCGCCGGGTCGACGACCCAGGTGACGCTGCTCGGGGCGGACTGCGCGATGGTCGCCAGGTCGGCCAGGCGCCCCTTGCCGGCCAGCGACTGGCTCAGCTTGTCGTCCACGAACACGGCGTCGTCGGTGGCCCGGTGCGGCTGGTCGATGACGGGCAGCGCGACGGCCAGCTTGTTGCGCGGCGGCTTCGGCACCGTGGCCGGCGCGTACGTCAGGTAGGTGCGCTGGGTCTGCATGGACACGCCGTTGGGCGCCACGTCGACGGCGACCGGGTAGACGCCGAACGAGCGGTAGCCGAGCTGCACGGGGGTCGCGGTGAACTCCCAGCGCGCCGAGGCGCCGGGGGCCAGCGACGCGATCACCGTCGACGAGTTGGAGGAGACGCTGCGCGGCAGGGTCGCGGTGTTCTGGTCGGCCTGGTAGGCGGCCATGGCGGCGCGGTCGGTGAACGGCTGCGCGTCGTAGCGCAGGCGTACGAAGACGTTGTAGAGGGGCGAGCCCGTGTCGTTGCGGAGCGTGCCGGTGAACTTGATCACATCGGTCAGGTTCTTCGGCACCTCCGGCGTGATCGACGTGATCGCCACGGAGAGCGTCTGCCGAGCGGCGGTGCTCGCCTTCGTGGCAGCGGTGCTTGGCGCCGCCGCCACCACCGGGGCGAGCAACGCGACGGACAGCGCGGCGAGCAGCGTGGCCTTACGGATCACGCGGATGCCCGGGCTTGACTACGACGACGCACGCCCGCAATGGTACGGGTTCAGTGCCGTCGCGCGACCGCCCCACGTGATCCTCTCGGGCGCGATCCGCTCAGGTCGACCATCTTGCCTGGCAGGAAGGCCAGCAGGTCGAGCGCACGTATGCACAGGGCCGTGTGCCGCTCGCCGGTGGCGGTGAAGATCGGCTCGGTGTCCATGGACAGCCGATCGTCGATGAGCATCTGGAGCGACTCCGGCAGGAGCAGCGGGCACACCAGCCCGTCGGCGTAGTCGGTGGTCGTGTTGACCACGTGTGCCGGTGCGGGACGTACCTGGCGCGCGCCGAGCAACCCTCCGACGGCTCCCGGCGTGGGCGGCGACGAGACGGGGGAGGTGACCCCGACGACGACCTCGCTGCCGACCCTGGTGGTGACTTCGAGCACCGTGACCATCAGGCACCTCTCGGGTGCTGCGGAGACCGTCTCCGGCAGCTCTTCCGCGCATGTCATGGGACGCGGAAGGCGTACGATCTCATGATGGACCTGGTGTGCGAGGAGCCAGCGGTGGATCGCGAGGGCGTCCTTCATATAGTCCTCCTTGCCTTGTTCCATGGCCCCCGACGGTCCCTTGACCGACGGTAACCCGGACCTGGTGTGGCTCGGGGGATATGTTCCGGAAGCAAAAGGACCGACTGAGTTTGTCCGACTCAACTCTGACCGAAAGCCAGCAGCAGGCCATGACCGACCTGTTCCGCAAGATCGCCCCGGTGGCCGACGAGCTCGGCCGCCTGTTCGCCGCGCAGGGCCACGAGCTGGCCCTGGTCGGCGGGCCCGTGCGCGACCTCCTGCTCGGCCGCATCGGCAATGACCTCGACCTGACCACCGACGCCCGCCCGGAGCGGGTGCTCGAGATCGTCAGGGACTGGGCCGACTCCGTCTGGACGATCGGCATCGACTTCGGCACGGTCGGCCTGCGCAAGGGGAGCTGGCTGATCGAGATCACGACCTACCGGAGCGAGTCCTACGACCCCAAGTCGCGCAAGCCCGAGGTCATGTACGGCGAGACGCTCGAGGCCGACCTGGAGCGGCGCGACTTCGCCGTCAACGCGATGGCGGTACGCCTGCCCGGCCACGAGTTCGTCGACCCGTACGGCGGTCTCGACGACCTGCGCGCCAGGCTGCTGCGCACGCCGGGCACCCCCGAGCGCTCCTTCGACGACGACCCGCTGCGCATGCTGCGGGCCGCGAGGTTCGCCTCGCAGCTCGGCTTCGCCGTGGACGGCAAGGCCCTGGCGGCGATGACCGCGATGGCCGACCGCATCGAGATCGTCTCGGCCGAGCGCATCCGTGACGAGCTCGACAAGCTGATCTGCGGCGCCAACCCGCGCGAGGGCCTGCGGCTGCTGGTGGAGACCGGCCTGGCCGCGCACGTGCTGCCCGAGCTGCCCAAGCTGCGCCTGGAGATCGACGAGCACCACCGCCACAAGGACGTCTACGACCACACGCTGACCGTGCTCGACCAGGCCATCGCGCTGGAGGAGGACGGCAAGCCCGACCGGATCCTGCGCTGGTCGGCGCTCATGCACGACATCGGCAAGCCCAAGACGCGCCGCCACGAGGCCGGGGGGCGGGTCTCGTTCCACCACCACGAGGTGGTCGGGGCGCAGATGACCAAGAAGCGGATGACGGAGCTGAAGTTCCCCAAGGACGTGGTGGCCGACGTCTCCCGCCTGGTCGAGCTGCACCTGCGCTTCCACGGCTACGGCACCGGCGAGTGGACCGACAGCGCCGTGCGCCGCTACGTGCGCGACGCCGGCCACCTGCTGGCCCGGCTGCACAAGCTGACCAGGGCCGACTGCACCACCCGCAACAAGCGCAAGGCGGCGGCGCTGTCGCGTACCTACGACCAGCTCGAGGAGCGCATCGCCCGGCTCGCCGACGAGGAGGAGCTGGCCAAGATCCGCCCCGAGCTCGACGGCAACGAGATCCAGCGGGTGCTCGGGATCGGGCCGGGGCCGGTGGTGGGGCGGGCCTACAAGTTCCTGCTCGACCTCAGGCTCGACAAGGGCATGATCGGCAAGGAGGCGGCCACCGAGGCGCTGCTGGAGTGGGCCAGGTCAAACAGCCTTGGCACGTGACGCCGTAGTGATCATCCGGTAGCCCAGCGCCGCGAGGGGGTAGCCGAGCGAGATGATCGCCACGGCGACGTACGACTTGCCGTCCGCCGGCAGGATGGTCGCCGACAGGGCCGCGGCGAGCACGTACATGCCGTTGAAGAGCATGTCGTAGATCGAGAACGCGCGGCCCCGGTAGATGTCCTCCACGTCGCGCTGGACGGTCGTGTCGGCGCAGATCTTGACGCTCTGCCCGGCCAGCCCCAGCACGAACCCGGCCACCGGGAGGCCCCACTCCTGGAACGGCAGCACCAGCGCCGCCGTCAGGACCCCGGCCCCGGCCAGCGCCATCTGCACCCACCGCTCGATCCCGAACCACTCGGTCGTGTACGGGGTGATGATCACGGCGAGGGCGGTGCCGATGCCGGCGCCGATCACCACCAGGCTGATCCCGCGCAGCGCCGCCTCGGCGTCACCGTCGGTGAAGTAGTAGCGGTAGAGAATGATGCCGAGCGCGGTGGACATGCCGAACAGGAAGCGGTGAGTGGCCATCGCGCCCATCGTCGCGGCGGCCACCCGGTGCCCCACCAGGTGCTTGGCGCCGTCGGTCAGGCCGGTGAGCACGTTGCGCAGGGCCTGGCGCGCCTGCGGCCGGTTCGGATCGGGCCACGGGCCGAGGAGCTGACGGTCCATCGTCCGCGCCACCAGCGCGCTCAGCGTGAACACCACGCCGGACGTGGCCAGCAGCAGCGCCACCCCCAGGTCGCCGCCGCCCAGGACCTCCCGGAGCAGGAACCCCACGCCCGCGCCGATGAACGTGGCCACCGTCCCCGAGGTCGGCGTGACCGCGTTGGCCGCGATCAGCCGCTCGGCGGGCACCACGTGCGGCAGCGAGGCGCCGAGCGCGGCCAGGAAGAACCGGTTGACGCCGAGCACGAGCAGCGCCGCCGCGTAGAACGCCGGATCGGGCACGTCGGCGGCGACCAGCCCGGCGGCCACGAGCAGCAGCAGCCCGCGTACGAAGGGCGCCACCACCAGGATCTGCCGCCTCGACCATCGGTCGATGAAGACGCCGACGAAGGGACCGAGCACGCTGTACGGCAACAGCAGCACGGCCAGGCCGGCGGCGACCTCCAGCGCGGTCGTCTGGTTCTCAGGGCTGAAGAAGGCGAATCCGGTCACGCCGAACTGGAAGATCCCGTCGGAGAACTGGGAGACCAGCCGGGTGCCGAACAGCCGCTTGAAGTCCCTGCCCCGCAGGACGACGCGGAGATCGGCGACAAAAGACACGCCGTCAGCCTAGCTCCGTACCAGTCCTTCAGGATCCGCGGAGGTTGGTGCGGCAGGTGAACAACGGGTTCCGAGCGGTGCCCATGATCTCGTACGCTTCATAGCGTGACGATCGAGGAACACGTTGTGCTGGTTGACCGTGCCGGCCACGCACTCGGCACCGCGCCCAAGACTTCGGTGCACGGCCGGGAAACCCCCCTCCACCTGGCGTTCTCCAGCTACGTCTTCGACCGTGAAGGCCGCGTGCTGCTCACCAGGAGGGCGGATCACAAGATCACTTGGCCGGGTGTCTGGACCAACAGCTGCTGCGGCCATCCGATGCCCGGCGAGCCGCTGGACCAGGCGGTCGTGCGCCGGCTCTCCTACGAGCTGGGGCTCACCGCCGGCGGCGCCGACCTGCTGCTGCCCGCCTTCTCCTACCGCGCCGTCATGGCCAACGGCATCGTGGAGCACGAGCTGTGCCCCGTCTATCGGGTCGTCGTCGACTCGCCCGTCTCGCCCAACCCCGAGGAGGTGGGGGAGACGTGGTGGATGCCGTGGAAGGAGTTCGCCGAGGCGGCGCAGAACGGGCTGCTGGCGATCTCGCCGTGGTGCCGGGAGCAGGTGCCGCTGCTGGCGGAGCTCGGCTGCGACCCGCTCACCTGGCAGCCCGCCTCCCGGGACGAGCTGCCCCCGGCGGCGCGCCTCTGAGGACGCGCCGCCGGCAGGGGGTCAGCGCTCGACCTCACCCCGGATGAACTTCTCGACGTAGTCACGGGCCTCGTCGTCCGAGAACTGCTTCGGCGGCGACTTCATGAAGTAGGAGGAGGCCGACAGGATCGGCCCGCCGGTCCCGCGGTCGAGGGCGATCTTGGCCGCCCGTACCGCGTCGATGATGATCCCCGCCGAGTTGGGCGAGTCCCAGACCTCCAGCTTGTACTCGAGGCTCAGCGGGGTGTCACCGAACGACCGGCCCTCCAGCCGCACGTACGCGAACTTCCGGTCGTCCAGCCACGGCACGTGGTCCGACGGCCCGATGTGCACGTCGGCCTTGCTCATCTCGTGCGGGATCTGCGAGGTGACCGACTGCGTCTTGGAGATCTTCTTCGACTGGAGGCGGGTGCGCTCCAGCATGTTCATGAAGTCCATGTTGCCGCCGAAGTTGAGCTGGTACGTTCGCAGCAGCTCCACCCCGCGGTCCTCGAACAGCTTGGCCATCACCCGGTGCGTGATGGTGGCGCCGACCTGCGACTTGATGTCGTCACCGACGATCGGCACCCCGGCCTGGGTGAACTTCTCCGCCCACACCGGGTCGGAGGCGATGAAGACCGGCAGCGCGTTGACGAACGCCACCTTCGCGTCCAGCGCGCACTGCGCGTAGAAGCGGTCGGCCTCCTCCGAACCCACGGGCAGGTACGACACGAGGACGTCGACCTGGTTGTCACGCAAGACCTGGACCACATCGACGGGTTCCTCGTCGGACTCCTCGATGATCTCCCGGTAGTACTCGCCCAGGCCGTCGAAGGTGTGGCCACGCTGGACCGTCACCCCCGTGGGCGGCACATCCGTGATCTTTATGGTGTTGTTCTCGCTGGCGACGATCGCCTCGGACAGGTCGCGGCCGACCTTCTTGGCGTCCACGTCGAACGCCGCGACGAACTCGAGGTCGCCGACGTGGTAGTCGCCGAACTTCACGTGCATCAGGCCCGGCACCCGTGTCTCCGGGTCGGCGTCCTTGTAGTAGTGAACGCCCTGGACCAGCGACGACGCGCAGTTGCCGACACCGACAATGGCCACGCGAACCGAACCCATCGCACTCGCTCCCTTACTCATCAGTTGACGTGGTATCTCTTTCGGGCCTCTCCTCTGACGAGGCCCGACGCTCTGTTGCGATCAGCTCGTTCAGCCAGCGCACCTCGCGCTCGACGGACTCGAGCCCGTGACGTTGCAGCTCGAGCGTGTAGCTGTCGAGCCGCTCCCTGGTGCGCGCCAGCGCGGTGCGCACCGCGTCGAGGCGCTCCTCCAGCCGGCTGCGGCGGCCCTCGAGGATGCGCAGCCGCACCTCGGCCTCCGTGTGCCGGAAGAAGGCGAAGTGCACGCCGAAGCTCTCGTCCTCCCAGGCGGAGGGACCGGCCTGGGTCAGCATGTCCTGCAGCCGTTCCTTGCCCTCGGCGGTCAGCTTGTAGACGATCTTCGACCTGCCGCCGACGATCGTGGCGGGAGCGGGTTGCTCCTCCGCGATGAGGCCCTGAGCCAGAAGTGATCGCAGACAGGGGTACAGCGACCCGTAGGAGAACGCACGGAACATCCCCAGCAGGGCGTTGAGCCGTTTGCGCAGCTCATAGCCGTGGAGCGGCGTCTCGTGCAGCGACCCGAGCACGGCCAGTTCCAAGACCCTGCCCTGTCCGCTGGCCAATGGAACCGCCCCCTCTCGCGTCGATGTATCGAGCCGATACATCCTGAGGATACGTCGAGTCGCTATATGGCCGCAATCTACGAATCTGCCAAGCCGTTGGGATGAACCCGTAAAACGCCGTAGTCTGGCGCTCATGTGGTCACAGAGAGGGGTGGTGGATTACGGCCTCGCGAAACGGGCGGTGGTCCGATCCCTGCGCGCGGGGTACGCCTCGCGCGGCGACATCTGCGACGCACAGCCCTACCTCCTTCGCGCGGCGCGCCACTTCGGCGAGCCGACCGAACGCCTCTGCCCGGTCTGCGAAAAGGAGAACGTCACCAACGTGACCTATGTCTACGGGGAGTCCCTCGGACGGCATGCCGGTCAGGCAAAGGTCACATCAGAACTCGTCGCCATGGCTCATGATTACGATGAGTTCCGGGTGTACGTTGTCGAGGTCTGCCAAGGTTGTTCCTGGAATCACCTGACGGTTTCGTACGTCCTCGGGAACGGACCGCCTGACCTCGTCGGCCAAGCGTGAAGATCGAGGGCGGCGAGAAACCTCACGCCCAACCGCCGTTTTTGTTCCGACGACGTTGCGAGGACGTGTGAGTAACAGCATGAACGAGGGGACGGCTCGCCCGGGGAGGCGCCGTCGCTCCAGCTCATCCCGTTCTTTGCCCCAGGGTCCAGCACCCCAAACCGGCGAGTCGGGTTGGGGTGCGGCGGCCCCGCCGCGTCGTCCGGAAGCCGCTTATGAGCAGACCGGCGCCATGGCCGCGCAGCCTTATGACCAGCAGCCGCCGAGGCGCGAGGAGCAGCAGCCCGGCCGCACCGAGCGATATCCGGTCCGCCCGGAGCCGCCGCAGCGCCACGCCGAGCAGCCGCCGGCGCGCTCCCGCGCCCGGCAGGACACGAACACGGTGAGTAACCAGGAGACGATCGTTAGCGACGCCCCGCGGCGGTCGCGCCGGCGCGGGCAGGGTGAGCCACCCGTCCCCCCGGGGCCCCCGACGAAGAAGGGCGGCGGCGGCCGGGGCGGCTGGCGCAGATTCGTCCCGAGCTGGAAGATCGTCGTGGTCGGCGTCGTGGTGCTCGCGGCCGGCTTCTTCGGCATGATCATGGTGGCGTACGCCAACACCCCGGTCCCGACCACCGCCCAGGCCGAGGCGACGGCCCAGCAGAGCACCATCTATTTCCGGGACGGCAAGCACGAGATCGCCCAGCTGGGCTTCAAGCGCGAGATCGTGCCCATCTCGAGGATGTCCCAGAACGTCAAGGACGCCGCGGTGGCCATCGAGAACAAGACGTTCTACGAGGACTCCGGCATCTCCATCTCCGGCATGTTCCGCTCCGTGTGGATGACCGCGACCGGGCAGCAGCTCCAGGGCGCCTCCACCATCACCCAGCAGATGGCCCGTAACTACTACGACGGCCTCAGCCAGGAAGTGTCCATCAAGCGGAAGGTCATGGAGATCTTCGTCGCGGTCAAGCTCGACGAGACCCTGACCAAGGACGAGATCCTGGCCAACTACCTCAACACCATCAACTTCGGCCGCGCGTACGGCGTCGAGGCCGCCGCGAAGGCGTACTTCGGCGACAAGGTCACCGCCGCCAAGCTGACCCCCGAGCAGGGCGCCTACCTGGCCGCGCGCATCCAGCAGCCGAACTGGGACCACGACGCCCCCGAGCTCAAGGAACGGTTCAAGACCGTCATCCAGTACATGGCCGAGCAGTGGCCGGAGAAGTACGGCAACCTCCCGCAGACCGCCCAGTTCCCGAAGACCCGCAAGTCCGCCGGCAACAACGAGATGGCCGGCATGAAGGGCTACATGGTCGAGGAGGTCCTGAAGGAGCTGGAGGGGCGCGGCCTGACCCGTGACGAGGTCAGGAGCGGTGGCTACGACATCATCTCGACCTTCGACAGGGAGCTGATGCAGGCCGCGAAGACCGCGGTGAAGAGCACGATGCAGGCCTACAACATGTCCACGGAGTTCCACGCCGGCCTGGCCGCGGTGGACCCGAAGCACGGGCGCGTGCTGGCCTTCTACGGCGGCGACGACTACCTCACCGACCCCTGGAACGAGCCCTTCCAGTCGACCAAGCAGGCCGCGTCGGCGTTCAAGCCGTACGTGCTGGCGGCCTGGCTGCAGGCCGGCTACTCGCTCAAGAGCTACGTGCCGGGCAACCAGACGGTGCCGAAGGAGCTGCCGGGCCAGCAGGAGGGCGGCATCAAGAACAGCCACAACGTCGGCGCGGCCGTGGACGTGATCAAGGCCACCGCCCAGTCGGTCAACACGGCGTTCGTGTCGATGGCGTACGCGCTGCCGAACCAGCTCAAGGACGTCAGGAACCTGGTCGAGGCGGCCGGCTTCAACGAGAAGCGCATGCAGGACGACGTCAAGGTGCACCACTACCAGTTCGCCATCGGCAGCGCGCTGGTGACGCCGGTGGAACAGGCGGCGGGCTACGCCATCTTCGCCAACGGCGGCAAGTACACCCGCTACCACGTGGTCAAGGAAGTCAAGCTGAACGGCAAGCTCGCCTACGGTGAGCAGCTCGCCGCCAAGTCGGTCATCGACCCGGGCGTCGCCGCCGACTCCACGATCGCCATGCAGGAGGTGCTCAAGTCGGGCACCGCGGCGGGCAAGGGCCTGGGCTCCAGGCCGGCCGCCGGCAAGACCGGCACGAACAACGACGAGAAGGAGGCCTGGTTCGTCGGCTACACGCCGCAGATCTCCACCGCCGTCGGGTTCTACCGCGAGCAGTGCGTGACCAAGGCGGGCAAGGTCGTCCCGCCCCAGCACTCCAACTGCCCGAGCAGCCGCAAGGGCAGCAAGAAGTACGGCCCGACCAACCCGTACACCATGCCCAAGGAGGTCTCCCTGGGCTTCGAGGGCGCGGGCCCGCCCACGATCGTGTGGCAGAAGTTCATGCAGCTCGCCCACGAGGGCCTGCCCGTCGAGCAGTTCCCGGACCGGGCCGAGGTCGGCGTGCCGGAGAACATCGTGCCGAGCCCGACGCCCACGCCGACGCCGACGCCGGACGAGAACCCGTTCGACAGCGACAACCCGTTCGACGACGGCACCGACGGCGACTGCCTCATCGGCTGTGACGACAGCGACGCCACCGTTCCCGACGAGGACGTGACCACCGACGACGGCGGCGGCTTCCCGCAGACCGCCGACGACTCGGGGGTCGCGGGCGGCGGCTCCGCGCCCGACCCGAGAACCAGCGGCACGCAGCCGAGGTCCACCAGGCCAGAGGACCAGTGACAAGTCCAGTGACGAGCACTGAGGCACGCGCCCCCTGGGTGGCGCGTGCCGTGCCCTACCTGCCTCTGGGACTGATCGCCGCCCTGGGGGCGAGCCTGGCGTACGTGGTGCGGCTGCCGTGCCGCACCGGCGGGTGGAACGACCAGGTCTCCACCTACACCAACTTCTGTTACACCGACATCTACCCGCTCTACTTCGACCGGGCGCTGGACACCCAGAACCCGTACTTCGCCCAGGTGCCGTTCGACAAGCAGGTCGAGTACCCGGTGGTCCTGGGCGAGGTCATGCAGGTGATCAGCTGGATCGCGCGGGCGCTGACGCCGGACAAGGTCGCGCAGGCGGTCCGGTTCTACGACCTGACGGTGATCCTGCTCGGCATCTGCCTCGTGGTGGGCGTGCTGCTGATGGCCGCGGTGGCGGGGCCGACGCGGCGGTGGGACCCGCTCTGGTACGCCATCTCGCCCGCCGTGGTGCTGGCCGCCTACATCAACTGGGATCTGGTCGCCGGCGCGCTGTCGATGGGCATGCTGCTGGCCTGGAAGCGGCGTCAGCAGGTGCCGGCCGGGGTGCTGCTGGGGCTGGCGATCGCGACCAAGTTCTACCCGCTGATGTTCGTGGGGGCGCTGTTCCTGCTGACGTTGCGCACCGCGCGATGGCGGCCGTTCCTGGTCACGATGGGGTCGGCCGCGGTCGCCTGGCTCGTGGTCAACCTGCCGTTCATGATCTTCGCGTGGGAGGGCTGGAGCAGGTTCTACGTCTTCTCCCAGGAACGCGGGGTGGACTGGGGCTCGGCCTGGCTGTTCTTCCAGACCAAGGGCACGCCGGTCCTGGGCGAGGGCGACGTGAGCACGATGGGCATGGTGTCGCTCGCCCTCCTGTGCCTGGGCATCGCCGTGCTCACGCTGGCCGCGCCGCGCCGGCCCCGGCTGGCGCAGATCTGCTTCCTGGCGCTGGCCGCCTTCATGATCACGAACAAGGTGTGGTCGCCGCAGTTCGTGCTGTGGCTGGTGCCCTTCGCCGTGCTGGCCAGGCCCAACTGGAAGCCGCTGGCGTTGTGGCAGCTCGCCGAGGTCTGGTACTTCGCCGCGATCTGGCTCTACCTGCTCTCCCAGCCGCCGCTCGACCGCGACGACCTGGGCATCGGTGACGACACCTACTTCACCGCCGTCTGGGGCCGGATCATCACGATCGGGATCATGATGGCGTTCGTGGTGCGTGACATCCTGCGTCCCGAGAAGGACGTGGTACGCCAGGCCGACATCGACGACCAGGCGGGTGGCGTGTTCGACGACGCCCCCGACCGGTTCACGCTGGCCTCCGTCACCAAATGATCACCCGCTCGGCCGGCCGGGACGCGCTGCTGCTCTGGTTCGGATCGCGGTTCGGCCTGCTGGTGGCCACGCTGCTCGGCGTGACGCTGGCCGGGTACGCGGACAGGTGGCGCAAGTGGGATGCCACGCTGTTCATCACGATCGCCCAGTACGGCTACGACGGCGAGCCCGGCCGGCCTGTGGACGACGGGCTGCCGGCGTTCTTCCCCGGCCTGCCGATGGCGCTGCGGGTCGTGCACCTCGTGGTGGACGACTGGGCGGCGGCCGGGCTGCTGGTCTCGCTGGTCGCGGGGGCGGTGGCCATGGTGGCCCTGGCCCGGCTGACCGAGCTGGAGGGCGCGAACGGCTGGATGGCCGTGTTGGGGCTGCTGCTGTTCCCGATGGCGGTGTTCCTGTCGGCGGGCTACAGCGAGTCGCTCTTCCTGGCCTTCGCGATCCCGGCGTGGCTGGCCGCCCGGCAGGGGCGCTGGCCGGCGGCGGTGCTGCTGGCCGCGGGGGCGTCGTGCGTGCGGATCACCGGGCTGTTCCTCGCGGCGGCGCTGGTGGTGGAGTTCGTCATGCGGGCGGAGCCGGTGCGGCGGGCCGGGTGGCTGGTCGTGCCGGTGCTGCCGCTGGCCGCGTACTCGTATTACCAGTACGGCCGGACCGGCGACTGGCTGGCCTGGAAGCACGCCCAGGAGGCCGGCTGGGGACGCGACTTCGCCTGGCCCTGGGAGGCGTGGCGGACGACCTGGCGCTCGGCCATGGGCTCCGACGACTTCTCGGTGGCCTTCCGGATGGAGATTGTCGGCGTCGTGGTGGTCGTGGCCGCGCTGGTGTGGCTGCTGGTCCTGCGGCGGTGGAGCGAGGCCGTCTACACCGGCACGCAGGCGGCGGCCCTGATGACGTCGGCCTATTACCTGTCGATCCCGCGCTCGCTGCTGCTGTGGTTTCCGCTGTGGGTGCTGCTCGCCAAGGTCGGGACCAGGAGGGCGTGGGTCTTCGTCCTCTATGCGGCTGTTTCCGGGCCGCTCATGCTGCTGAACGCCCTGAGGTTCCTGGATGGCGCGTGGGCGGGCTGATCTCTATACCCGTTTCCTCGTCTTGGTAATCCAGGGAAGTTATCCACAGGCTGTGTGTATTCGCTAGAGGTTCTTCCTCAGGAAGGCGATGTCGTCCGCCTGGCCCTCGGCGGGCGTCTCGACCACGATCGGCGCCCCCGCGGCCCGGCACACGGCCAGGATCAGCTCGGAGTCGATCTTTCCCTGGCCGAGGTTGGCGTGGCGGTCGGCGCCCGAGTCGAAGTCGTCGCGCGAGTCGTTGCAGTGGACGAGGTCGATGCGGCCGGTGATGGCCTTGACCCGGTCGACCACGTCGATCAGCTCCTCGCCGCCGGCGTGGGCATGGCAGGTGTCGAGGCAGAAGCCCACGTCGAACCCGTCGAGCGCCTCCCACAGGCGGGCGATGCGATCCAGCTTGCGGGCCATCGCGTTGCCGCCGCCCGCGGTGTTCTCGATCAGCACGGGGATCGGGCACTCCATGCGCTCGAACACCTTGCGCCAGTTGTCGAAGCCGATCTGCGGATCGTCGCTCTTGTTGACGTGGCCGCCGTGCACGATCAGGCCCTTGGCGCCGAGCCCGGCCGCCGCCTTCAGGTGCTGCTCGAGCAGCTTGCGGCTGGGGATCCTGATGCGGTTGTTGGTGGTCGCCACGTTGACCAGGTAGGGGGCGTGGATGTAGATGTCGACGCCCTCGACCGGCTTGGCGGGCAGCACGGGCTTGTCGTAGCCCTGGGGATCGCCGAGGAAGAACTGCACCACCTCGGCCCCCACCTCGGCGGCGTGGGCGGCGGGGTCGTCCTGACCGACATGAGCTCCGATGCGCACCATGTCAACGAGCTTATCCGTTTCGCGGGGGCGCCCACGGGCAGTCGGCTGGCACCCCCTACCGAGGAGAAGCCATATGAGTCGCTGGCGCTTACGAGCGCTGATCGTATTGGTCTACGTCATCATCGGCATCTATGTCGCCTGGGTGTACGACTACATCACGCCGGGCCTGCTCAGGGATCTCGCGGAGGCGTTGCTCGCGGTCTTCCTGTGGTTCCTGGTGCTGCTCGGGATAGATCTGCACATCGGTGGATGAGTCACATATCAAACGGCCCCGGGGAACGTACACCGGGGCCGTCGCTGTGCGAGCCGAGCTTCACGGGCGGACTTACGGGCGGACTTACGGACGGGCTCACGGACGGGCTCACGGGCGGGCGGGCTTACGGGTGGGGAAGGAAACCGCCGTGGGCGATGCCGAGCGCGGCGCCCACGAACGAGCCCACGAGCCCGACGACGTTGAGCGAGCGCTGCGGCGTGGTCGCCGAGACGTACTGCGAATAGAGACCCATACCGAAACCCAGCGTGCCGAACCACGACGCGATCATGTGGGCCGAGGACCAGAACGTCGCGACGAAAGCGACCACACCGCACACGAGCGTGGCGACGGCCAGCATGTTCTCGACCGGGTGTGGGCGTCCGTCGGTGTTGAGCGTGAGCTTGAACCGCTCCCTCTCGGAGGGTTGAAGCACGTGTGGCACAACCATCACCCCCTTGGTTTCCTACAGGCCTTCCCACCTACTCGCGGCTGGTAACCTGGGCAAGCTGCGTTGTGATGGGTGATCCATCGCCCCGGGGTGCCGAAAGGGGCCGCCCGGGTTCAGACGTCAGCGTCCTCCTGTCACGGCAGAGTGTCGTGACCGCAAGAGTCCAGAGGAGGTTGGAGTCCCGCATGCGTCGTTACGAAGTAATGGTCATTCTGGACCCTTCGCTCGATGAGCGCACCGTCGCGCCGTCCCTCGACCAGTTCCTCACCGTGGTCCGCAACGACGGCGGCACCGTGGAGAAGGTCGACGTCTGGGGCCGTCGCCGTCTTGCCTACGACATCGACAAGAAGTCCGAAGGCATCTACGCCGTCATCGACCTGTCCGCGCAGCCCGCGACGGTCAAGGAGCTCGACCGGCAGATGAACCTCAACGAGGGCATTCTGCGCACCAAGGTCCTGCGTCCGGACGTGCACTAACCTCCGGCTTTTGTCGGGGAAGCCCCGTACTCTGAGCCGTAACCCAAGCGAAGGCGTGCAGGAAGGCGAGCGCTAGCCATGGCAGCAGGCGACACCGTAATCACCATCGTCGGCAACCTGGTCGACGACCCGGAGCTGCGCTTCACCCCGACGGGGCAAGCGGTGGCTCGATTCCGCATCGCGTCCACTCCGCGGTTCATGGATCGACAGACCAACGAGTGGAAGGATGGCGAGAGCCTCTTCCTGACCTGCAACGTGTGGCGGCAGGCGGCGGAGAACGCCGCTGAGAGCCTCCAGCGCGGCATGCGGGTCATCGTGCAGGGGCGGCTCAAGCAGCGGTCTTACGAGACCAAGGAAGGCGAGAAGCGCACGGTCTACGAGGTCGAGGTCGACGAGGTCGGCCCGTCTCTGCGCAACGCCACCGCCAAGGTCAACCGCACCTCCCGCCAAGGCGGCGGCGGGGGCGGCGGCTTCGGCGGCGGTCCGGCCGACGACCCGTGGGCCTCCGCGTCGCCCGCCCCGCCCCAGGGCGGCGGCTACCAGGGCGGTGGCGGCGGCTTCGGCGGCGGCGGTCAGCAGAGCGGTGGCGGCGGCGGCGGTTTCGGCGGCGGCGGCAACGACTTCAGCGACGAACCGCCTTTCTAAATCCAGTCCACAAGCCCGAGTCCATTCCCGCCCTGAAGGCGGGGCTCTGAAAGGAGCACCACGATGGCAAAGCCGGCACTGCGCAAGCCCAAGAAGAAGGTTTGCCTGTTCTGCCACGACAAGATCTCCTACGTCGACTACAAGGACACGGCGCTGCTGCGGAAGTTCATCTCCGACCGCGGCAAGATCCGTGCGCGCCGGGTGACGGGCAACTGCACCCAGCACCAGCGCGACGTGGCGACCGCGATCAAGAACGCGCGTGAGGTGGCCCTGCTGCCTTACACGAGCACCGCGCGCTAAGGAGGCCTGTCGATATGAAGCTCATCCTCACCAACGAGGTCTCCGGCCTCGGCACCCCTGGCGACGTCGTCGAGGTCAAGGACGGCTACGGCCGTAACTACCTCATCCCGCGCGGCTACGCCATGCGCTGGACGCGGGGCGCCGAGAAGCAGATCGAGACCATCCGCAAGGCTCGCGACGCTCGCGAGATCCGCGACCTCGGCACCGCCAAGGAGGTCGCCGGCCAGCTCGGCGCGCTGCGCGTCCGCCTGGCCACCCGTGCGGGCGACTCCGGCCGCCTGTTCGGCTCGATCACCACGGGCGACATCGCCGACGCCGTCAAGGCCGCCGGTGGCCCGATCCTCGACCGCCGCCGCATCGAGATCGTCAACCCGATCAAGAGCGTCGGTTCCCACCGCGTGACCGTCAAGCTCCACCCGGAGGTCTCCGCCTCCGTGGACGTCGAGGTCGTCGCCAGCTGAGTTCGACCGGAAGGCCCCCGCTCCGCGCGGGGGCCTTTCATTTTCCCGCGGCTTTCGCCGGCCCCTCGCGGTCTTCCGAGCCGGTTGTCGCGGATGTTCGCGGTTCTTGCAGTCTTCCGAGCCGGTTCTCGCGGTCTTCGCAGTGCTCGCGGCCGGCTCGTCGCGCCGTTCTGGGCGTCCGGGCCAACCATTCATCACGGCGGGCCGTGGCCACCCACCCGCCGCACTTCGGCTGAGCGCCTTCCAGGAAACGGCCTCTGACCCTTCACCGGCCGGTCGCCGTCACGCGAGCCCACGTGGGCCGATCGCCGTGGCGAGCGGGCACCCGGGGACGTAATTCCCTATCCGGGCGGCGTAGAATGCCCTCGTTCTTTCGGCATTCCCCCTGGAGGCACGGCCATGGCCCGTCCCTTGATGCTGCTCGCGCTGGCCGTGGCCCTGGTGGGTTGCGCACCGGTCGACGACCCGGCCACCACGGCCGCCGCCCCCACGACGTCCACCGCGTGCACCAAGGAGCAACTCCAGCTCATCAACCCGGGCAAGCTCACCATCGGGACCGACAAGCCGGCGTACGAGCCGTGGTTCAAGGACGACGACCCGAGCAACGGGCAGGGGTTCGAGAGCGCGGTGGCGTTCGCGGTGGCGGGGGAGCTCGGCTTCGACCGCAGCGAGGTGCAGTGGAACACGGTGAAGTTCGACGCCGCGTTCGCGCCGGGGGAGAAGCAGTTCGACTTCGACGTCAACCAGGTCTCGATCACGCCTGATCGGGCCACGGCGGTCGACTTCAGCAAGGGCTACTACACGGTCAAGCAGGCCGTCGTGACGGTCGAGAGCGGCAAGTTCGCGGGGGCGAAGAGCCTGGCCGAGCTGAAGGACGCGAAGATCGGCGTACAGGTCGGCACCACCTCGCTCGACGCGGTGCAGAACGTCATCAAGCCCGCCGACGACCCCAACGTCTACAACGAGCAGATCGACGCCGTGAACGCGCTGAAGAACAATCAGGTGGACGCGCTGGTCGTGGACCTGCCGACGGCGTTCTACGTGACGGCCGCGCAGGTGGAGAACTCCAGGATCGTGGGCCAGTTCAGCTCGACGGGTGGCACGCCGGAGGAGTTCGGGCTGGTCATGGAGAAGGGCAGCGCGCTCAAGCCGTGCGTGGACAAGGCCGTCGACGCGCTGAAGTCGAAGGGTGAGCTGGCCAGGATCGAGCAGCAGTGGCTCGGCTCGGCGGCGGGCGCTCCCGAGCTCCGATGAGCGAGTGGGTCAAGTCGGAGCGGCAGGCCGAGCGGGAGCGGGTACGCAGGTCGCACGGTCGCCGCTCGGCCTCGATCGCGACGGCCTCGACGGTGATCTTCGTCGTCCTGGTCGTGTGGGTGGCCACCAGCTCGCCGGGCTGGCCCCGGGTGCAGGAGACGTTCTTCGACGCCGATGAGTTCGCCGAGGCGCTGCCCAAGGTGCTGGAAGGCTTCCTGGTCAACATCGAGATCTTCCTCATCGCCGAGCCGCTGATCCTCGTCGTGGGCCTGCTGGTGGCGCTGGCCAGGGGCATCAGGACGCCGGCGTTCTTCCCGATCCGGGCGCTGGCCACGCTGTACACCGACATCTTCCGCGGCGTGCCGACCATCCTGGTGGTGTACCTCATCGGGTTCGGGCTGCCGGCGCTCCGGCTCCAGGGCATCCCGACCGATCTGGTGACGCTGGCCATCATCGCGCTGACGCTCTCGTACGGCGCGTACGTGGCGGAGGTGTTCCGGGCCGGGATCGAGTCCGTGCACCCGAGCCAGGTGGCGGCGGCCCGCTCGCTCGGGCTGAGCCACGCCAAGACCATGCGGTTCGTGGTCCTGCCGCAGGCCACCCGCAGGGTCGTGCCGCCGCTGCTGAACGAGTTCGTCTCGTTGCAGAAGGACACCGCGCTGGTGGCCACCATCGGGCCGCTGGAGGCGCTCAGGCAGGCGCAGATCCACGTGGCCAGGACGTTCGACTACACGGCCTATCTGGCTGCGGCGCTGCTGTTCATCCTGCTCACGATCCCGCTGGCCAGGTTCACCGACCACCTGGCCGCCCGCACCCGCAGGAGGCGCGGAGCATGAGCGAGCCGGCAATCGGACACAGCCTGCTGACGATCGAGGGGGTGTGGAAGAACTTCCACGGCCACCACGTGCTGCGCGGCATCGATCTCGAGGTGCGCCCGCACGAGGTGGTCAGCCTGATCGGGGCCTCGGGGTCGGGCAAGTCCACGCTCCTGCGCTGCGTCAACCTGCTGGAGACGGTGGACGACGGCGCCATCCACCTGGAGGGCGAGGAGATCACCGCCCCCCGCACGAACGTGGACGACGTGCGCAAGCGGCTGGGCATCGTGTTCCAGGCGTTCAACCTGTTCCCGCACATGACCGTGCTGGACAACATCACGCTGGCGCCCCGGCAGGTGCACCGGGTGGCGCGGGGCCAGGCGGAGGAGCAGGCGTACGACCTGCTGGCCAGGTTCGGGCTGGCGGAGAAGGCGCGGGCCTACCCCGACCAGCTCTCCGGCGGGCAGCAGCAGCGGGTGGCCATCGTCAGGGCGCTGGCCACGCAGCCCAGGCTGATGCTGCTCGACGAGGTCACCTCGGCGCTGGACCCCGAGCTGGTCGTGGAGGTGCTGGGCATCATCAGGGAGCTCAAGGAGTCGGGGATGACGATGATCCTCACGACCCACGAGATGGGCTTCTGCCGGGACATCTCCGACACGGTGTGCTTCCTCGACGGCGGCGTGCTCCTGGAGAAGGGTTCGCCCGAGCAGATCTTCACCGCACCCGAGCACGAGCGGACCCAGGAGTTCCTGCGCAGCGTGCTGGAGTCCCGGCGGTTCTAGGGCGTCCGTATGGGCGGTGTCCGGCGCCGGTGCGATCCGGGTGGCTCTTACCGGCGGTGCCGCCCGTGTGCCGGCCTCTCCGGGGTGCGCGGGCGGGCCAGGAGGCTGTGGCGGCGGCCGTACGCGAGGTAGACGGCCAGGCCGAAGGCCATCCACAGGGCGAACCAGGCCCAGGTCAGCACGCGCAGGTTGACCATGAGCCAGAGCGTGGCCGCCAGCGACAGCGCGGGCAGCAGCGGCGAGAGCGGCACCCGGAACCCCCGCTCCAGGTGCGGCATGCGCCGCCGCATCACGATCACCCCCGCGGCCACGAACGCGAACGCGAACAGCGTCCCGATCACCACCAGCTCCCGCATCTGGATCACCGGTACGAACTCGGCCAGCACGATCGCCACCAGCCCGATCACCAGCGTCACCCGCGTGGGCGTGTGGTAGCGGCGGCTGACCGAGGCCAGTCCGCGCGGGATGAGCCCGTCACGGGCCATCGAGAACAGCACCCGCGTCTGCCCCACGATCAGCACCAGGATCACCGTGGTGAGCCCGAGCACCGCCCCGACGTCGATGACGTGCACCATCCAGTCCACGCCGACCGCCCGGAACGCGCTGGCCAGCGGCGCCTGCGCGGAGATCCTCGTGTACGACACCATGCCCACCATGACCAGCGCCACCGCCAGGTAGATGACCGTGGCGATCACCAGGCTGCGGATCATGCCCTTCGGCACGGCCCTGGGCGCGTTCACGGTCTCCTCGGCCGAGGTGGCCACGATGTCGAACCCGATGTACGCGAACGCGATGGCCGAGGCCGCCGCGAAGATCCCGAACCAGCCGAACGCCTGACCCTCCCCGACGAAAATCCCCAGCACGGTGGCCGGCGCGGTGTCCAGCGGCTTCGGCGGCACGTAGAACTCGCCGAAGTTCGCCACGTCGACGTACGCCAGCCCGACGACGATGACCGCGCCGATCGCCAGCAGCTTGGCCGACACCATGATCCACAGCGCCCGCAGCCCGATCCGCGCGCCCAGCGCCACGATGCCGGTGAGCAGCACCAGGATGGCGAGCACGAGGAGGTCCTGGACGAGCGCCTCCTGGGGGACGCGGACGCCGAAGGCGGTGACCGCCCCGACCGCGATTCCGGCCCAGGCCCTGGCCACCACCGCGGCGGCGAACTGCAGCTCGAGGATCAGCGCCCAGCCGATGATCCACGCCCAGACCTCGCCGAAGATGACGTAGGTGAAGGTGTAGGCGCTGCCGGAGGTCGGCATCGTGGACGACAGCTCGGCGTAACAGAGGCAGGCGAGCAGAGAGGCGATGCCCGCGATCATGAAGGAGAGGATCACCCCGGGGCCGGCCGCGGTGGCGGCCTGCTCCCCGGCGATGCTGAAGATGCCGGCGCCGATCATCACGCCGAGACCGAGAACCACCAGGTCGGCCGGGCGGTAGAGCTCGGCGAGGCTGTGCCGCGCGCCGGTGCGCAGGCCGGTCGCTTCAGAAGGTGGCAGTCTTCGCAGAATCGTGGACAAGGGACACACCCCGCTCAGGGAACTCGCCCACAATGTCTCACCCCTTGGACAACGGCAAGCACGAAACAGTCACGCCCCGGTCACCAGCCAGGCAGGGCCGGCCGCGCGGCGGACGAGGGTGATCAGGCGCGCCACCATCCACACGCCCAGCGCGCACCAGAGGGCGACGACCCCCAGACCGGCGGCGAGCAGGGCGGCCGGCAGGTACGCGAGCGTCGTCCACACCCCCGCCCAGGCCAGGTAACGCTGGTCGCCCGCCCCGATCAGCACGCCGTCGAGCACGAACACCACCCCGCACACCGGCTGGAACAGCGCAACCGGCCACAACAGGGCCAGCAGCAGCTCGGCGACCTGCGGATCGGCGTCGAACAGGCCGGGCAGCAGCGGCCTGGCGGCCAGGACGAGCAGGCCGAGCACGGCGCCGGACCAGATGCCCCACTGCACCATCCGTTTCGTCGCGGCCCTGGTGGCGGCGACGTCCCCCGCGCCGAGCGAGCGCCCGGTGATGGCCTGGCCCGCGATGGCGATGGCGTCCAGGGCGAAGGCGAGCAGCGTCCACACCTGGGTGGCCAGGGCGTACGCGGCCAGCTCGGCCTGGCCCATCCTGGTGGCGATCACGGTGGCCACCAGCAGCACGATTCGCAGGCAAAGGGTACGGATGAGCAGCGCGAACCCGGCCGTACCGGCCTGCCTGACCCCGTTCATGCTGGGCATGAGCGGCGTCCCCAGCCGCAGCGCCCCGCGCGCCACCACCACGAGGTAGACGGCCGCGCCGAGGGTCTGCGCCAGCACCGTCCCCCACGCCGACCCCGCGATGCCCCACCCCAGCCCCAGCACGAACCAGGCGTTCAGCGCCGCGTTCACCGCGAACGACCCCACGGCCACCGCCAGCGGCGTCACCGTGTCCTGCAGCCCGCGCAGCACCCCGGTCCCGGCCAGCACGACCAGCATGCCGGGCGTGCCGAGCAGGCTGATCCGCAGGTACGTCACGGCCTGCGCGGCCTGCGTCCCGACCGCCCCGAACAGCTCCACGATCGCCGGCGCCAGCGGCCAGCACACCACGATCAGCGCGACCCCGATGGCCAGCGCGAGCCAGATGCCGTCCACACCGCTGCGCATGGCCCGTGCGTGGTTGCCCGCACCCGTCTGGCGCGCCACGGACGCCGTCGTGCCGTAGGCGAGGAAGACGCACAGGTTCACCAACGTCGCCAGCACCGTGCCGGCCACGCCCAGAGCGCCCACGGCCGTGGTGCCGAGTCCGTGGCCCACGATGGCGTAGTCGGCGAGCAGGAAGAGCGGCTCGGCCACCAGCGCCCCGAACGCCGGCACGGCCAGCCGCAGGATCTCCCGGTCTCTGGATGTAATGGGCATTTGTCCATTATGGCCATTACACGGCGTGTCGGGCCAACTTTCTTTCCTCCACAGCCGGTGGACACCGTTCGCCCTGCTCACACTGGCTTCGGTGGATATCCGCAAGAGTTATCCCCAGGCCCGTCCACAGGCCGTTCACACCCTCGGCGCGATAGTGCACAGCTTGACCACAGGGTTGTCCACAGGCCACGTTGCCGACGAGCCGCGACTCCGCGAAACTGTCAGACCGGTCGACTACAAGTGGGGGTGGTGCGACCGCCTGCAAGTTTGTTGAGGGGGCGCGGTGAGCATTGACGAAGAGGCCGGCGGAGGCCCAGGTTTCGAACGCACACCTCCCCACAACATCGAGGCGGAGCAGTCGGTCCTCGGCGGCATGCTGCTGTCGAAGGACGCCATCGCCGACGTCGTGGAGATCCTGCGCTCCGACGACTTCTACCGCCCGGCGCACCAGATGGTCTACGACGTCGTCACCGACCTCTACGGCCGGGGCGAGCCCGCCGACGCGGTCACGGTCTTCGACGAGCTGCAGAAGCGCGGCGAGATGGCCAGGGTGGGCGGCGCCGCCTACCTCCACACCCTCACCGCCGTCGTGCCCACGGCCGCCAACGCCGGCTACTACGCCAAGATCGTCCGTGAGCAGGCCATCCTCCGCCGCCTCATCGAGGCCGGCACCCGCATCGTCTCCTACGGCTACGGCGGCCAGAACGAAGAGGTCGACGACCTCGTCGACCGCGCGCAGGCGGAGATCTACAAGGTCACCGAGCGCCGCACCTCGGAAGACTACGCGCCGCTGGCCGACATCATGCCCGGCGCCCTCGACGAGTTGGAGGCCATCGGCAGCCGCGGCGGCCAGATGGTCGGCGTGCCGACCGGCTTCGCGGACCTCGACCAGCTCACCAACGGCCTCCACCCGGGCCAGATGATCGTCGTGGCCGCCCGGCCCGCGATCGGCAAGGCCCTCGACCTCGACACCCCGCTGCCCACGCCGACCGGCTGGACGACGATGGGCGAGGTCGAGGTGGGCGACCGGCTCATCGGCGCCGACGGGAGACCGACCAGGGTGGTCGCGGCGACCGAGGTGCTGCACGGGCGGCCGTGCTACGAGGTGGAGTTCGACGACGGTACGGTGATCGTCGCCGACGCCCAGCACCAGTGGCGCACGACGGCCGCTCACCGGAGCGTGCTCACCACCGAGGAGCTCGCCGCCTCGCTCCGCGGCCCGACACCTGACGACCGGCCGGGCCACGCCGTGGCGGTCGCGGCCCCCTTCGAGCTCGCCGAGCAGGACCTACCGCTGCCGCCGTACTCGCTCGGCGCCTGGCTGGCCGCCGGCGAGGGCGACAGCGCTGTTCAGGACCTCCTACGCGAGCTGGGCGTCCGCCACGACAAGCACATCCCCGAGCGCTACCTGCGCGCCTCGGAGAAGCAGCGGCTCGACCTGCTGGCAGGCCTGCTCGGCCCGGAACCCGGCAGCACCGGCGGGCAGGTCCAGCTCGCCCTGACCGGCCGGCGCCTGGCGGACGACGCGTTGGAGCTCGTCCTGACCCTCGGGCACCGGGCGACGATGCGCACCGAGCAGGCGGCCGGCGGCCGCAGCCGCCACGTGATCGACTTCGCGGTCCCCCAGGAGTCCGAGCACCCCGCCACGCCGGTCCACCACCTCGTGGCCGTACGCCCGATCCCGTCGCGTCCCGTCCGCTGCGTCGAGGTCGACAACGCCGACCACCTCTACCTCGCGAGCAGGGCGTGCATCCCCACCCACAACAGCACGCTCGGCCTCGACTTCGCCCGTTCCGCGGCGATCAAGCACGGGATGACCACGGTCATCTTCTCCCTGGAGATGTCCCGCAACGAGATCACCATGCGTCTGCTGTCCGCCGAGGCCCGCGTGGCACTGCACGCCATGCGCTCGGGCATGATGGGCGACGACGACTGGACCCGCCTGGCCCGCCGGATGAGCGAGGTGGCGGAGGCGCCGCTGTTCATCGACGACTCGCCCAACATGTCGATGATGGAGATCAGGGCCAAGTGCCGGCGGCTCAAGCAGCGCAACGACCTGAGGTTCGTGGTCATCGACTACCTCCAGCTGATGAGCTCGCCGAAGAAGACCGAGAGCCGCCAGAACGAGGTCTCGGAGATCTCGCGTGCCATCAAGCTGCTGGCCAAGGAGCTCGAGGTCCCGGTCATCGCGATCTCGCAGCTCAACCGTGGTCCCGAGCAGCGCACCGACAAGCGCCCCCAGGTCAGCGACCTGCGTGAGTCCGGATCGATCGAGCAGGACGCCGACATGGTCATCCTGCTCCACCGCGAGGACGCTTATGAGCGCGAGTCGCCGAGGGCCGGTGAGGCCGACCTGATCGTGGCCAAGCACCGTAACGGCCCCACCGCCACGGTCACCGTGGCCTTCCAGGGCCACTACAGCCGGTTCGTGGACATGGCCCAGCACTAGCGTCGGCTGTGGGTTCCGCGGTCCCTGCACCCGTGGGGCGCAGCAGCGGCATGAACTCAGTCGACCGCCGAAACGGCTTCCGGATTCGTGGCCATCAAGCCGCTTTGTCCGCGGGATCGGGAGCGGGAGCCAGCCGCACGCGGCCGGACCGGGCCTTCTCGTCGGGGAAGACCCACTTCCGGAGCGCCCAGAAGCGGAAGACCATGGCGATCAGCGTGCCGATGATCTGCGCGCTCACGAAGTCGGCGATCTCCTGGGTCACCAGGCTCACGTCCGGGGTTTCCAGGCGGAACGCGTACCGGGAGATCCACAGCGGCGCGGAGCTGAGCACCAGACCGACGCCACTGACCAGGAAGAACAGCGCCGCCTCGTGACGGCGCTCGCGGCCGCCCCTGGTCCGGAACGACCATTCGCGGTTCAACACGTAAGACACGATCGTCGCCACGAGCACCGCGATGACCTTCGCGGTCACCGGTTTCGGTTCCAGAACGGTCAGCTTCAGCCCATAGAACACCGTGTTGTCCACCAAGAACGCTGTTCCACCCACCACCGCGAACTTCAGCAGTTCACGGTGCTTCAGTGCAAGTGCGTGCAGCGGTTCCGGCAGTCTTGCGCGTACTGCGTTTGCTATTCGGAGCACCCCCGATCTTCTCACCAGGCGAACACCCTGGTGACAAGACTGACGGAGACGGCTCGCCCGGGGGCGTCAGCGTAGGTGGCGATCTGGCTAAGGTGTCGCAATGATCTCCGTGATCACCAAGCCGCCGGGGTGGATCTTCCTGAGCGGACTGCTGGCTCCCCGCCTGCTCGTGCTCTACTGGGCCAGCGTGCCGTTCTGGTATGGCATCGAGATGTTCGTGCTCGGGGTCTTCATCTTGGGCCCGCTGATCTACATCGGCCGCCTCATTGCGGCCTCGCTGCAGGGCCAGGTCAGCGGTCGTCCATGGCGATGGCTGGTAGCCCCGCTGCTTGTCCTGGCCGTGATACTCGCGATCGTCACGAACGCGCCCTTCCAGCTGAGGTTCGCGATCTCCCTTCCCGAGATGGAGGCGTATGCCGCGACGGTGAAGGAGCAGTCGCGGTTCGACGCGCCCTGCGAGTGGGTCGGTCTGTATCGGGTGTGCTACTCGGCTCCGCACTACGTCGAGTCGGAACCGGTCCCGGGCTCGGCCTACCTGGGAACCGAAGAATGGGTCATCGACAGTAACACCGGCTTCCTCTTGGTGCCTCATGGAGAACCGGAGGCGGAGACCGTCGACGACGAGTACCGCCACGTCGGCGGTCGCTGGTTCGGCCACCATGGATGGGACAACTGGTGAGGCCTGATGGCCAGGGACGCGGAACCCTGCATGTGACGAAGTAGACATTCGCCACGGGGATGGCAGGTGATCTCTCCGGTGCTCTAACGAGGGAGAGAAGCGAAGGGAAGAACGCCATGACCATCCTCGTCGCCTACGACGGCTCGGCCGACTCGCGCGCCGCCATCGAGTTCGCCGCCAAGCACCTCGCCGCCGAGCCCACGGTCGTCGTCACGGTGTGGGAGCCGCTGCTGGTCCAGCTCAAGAAATACCCGCTGGCCGCCGGCGTGCTCGACCAGGACACGGAGGACCAGTCGCACGCCCAGGCCGAGCAGCACGCCCGGGAAGGCGCCGACCTGGCGATCGCTTCCGGGCTCGCCGACGTCACCTACCGGGCGGTGGCCGACAACGAGTCGATCTGGAAGACGATCGTGGACGTGGCCGACGAGATCGACGCCTCGCTGATCGTCACGGGTTCGCGTGGCCTGGCCGGGGTCCGGTCGGTGCTGCTCGGCAGCGTCTCCAACCACGTGCTGCACCACGCCCACCGGCCGACCCTCATCGTCCCGCCGGCCAAGGACCAGTCCAGGAAAGGCTAGAGACAGCCAGAGGAACAGCCGGACAGGCTAGGAAGCGGTGGCGCAGCAGTTCTGGGGCGGGGCCAGCCGGGTGTCGATGCGCCGCGCGCCCGGCCCCTCCTCGCCCAGCCGGTCGTGCGGGTTGGCCACCGGGCACCGGTCCAGCGACAGGCAGCCACAGCCGATGCAGTCGGTGAGGTCGTCGCGCAGCCGCTGGAGCTGCTCGATCCGGTCGTCCAGCTCGCCGCGCCAGGCCGCCGACAGCCTGGCCCAGTCGTCCCTGGTGGGCGTGCGCTCGTCCGGCAGCTCGGCCAGGGCGTCCTTGATGACCTTGAGCGGGATGCCGATGCGCTGGGCGAGCCTGATGAAGGCGACCCTGCGCAGGCTGTCACGGGGGTAACGGCGCTGGTTGCCGGCCGTGCGCCGGCTGCTGATGAGCCCCTTGGCCTCGTAGAAGTGCAGGGCCGAGACGGCGACGCCGCTGCGCTCGGCGAGCTGGCCGACGGTGAGTTCCTTGGTGTTCCAGGCGACCTTCGTCATACCTGGAGATTACTTGAGGGTCCGCTCGAAGAACGTCTCCAGTACGACGATCGTCTGCGTCCCGGTCACGCTTTCCACCTCGAAGACCCGGCGCAGCACGTCCTGGAGCTCCCGCGTACCGGCCGTACGGATCTTCAGCAACACCGACGCGGGCCCCGCGATGACGTGCGCCTCCTCCACCTCCGGGATCCCCGCCAGCCCCTCCGCGCTGCCGCCCATCCACGACCCCCCGTCGACCAGCACGTACGCCGTCACGGGTCGCCCCAGCGCCGCCTGGTCCACCTCGATCGTGGTGCGCCTGATCACACCACGCTCCCGCAGCTTGCGCACCCGCTCGTGCGCGGCCCCGCTGGACAACCCCACCGCCTTGCCGAGCACCGCGTAGGACCGCGTCGCATCCTCCTGCAACAACCCGACCAGCATCCTGTCGATTTCATCCACAGCCAAATGTTATCTGGAGATATGCCAGTCGAACCAAACCACGTATGGTTAGCGCTATGACGGACACGATCCCCACAGAGTTCGAGGTACTCGACGAGCGGGCCTCCGGGTTCGGCGGAGACGACAAGGTCGAGATCCTCTACACCGGCACCCGCTGGGCGGAAGGCCCTGTCTACTTCCCGGCCGGCCGTTTCCTCGTCTGGAGCGACATCCCCAATGAGCGGATGCTGCGCTGGGACGAGATGACCGGCGCGGTGGGCCCGTTCCGGCAGCCCTCCGGCTACACCAACGGCAACACGCTCGACCGCGAGGGCCGGCTGATCTCCTGCGAGCAGGGCAACCGCCGCGTGACCCGCACCGAGCACGACGGCTCCATCACGGTGATCGCCGACCGCTGGCAGGGCAGGCGGTTCAACAGCCCCAACGACGTGGTCGTCCACTCCGACGGCTCCGTCTGGTTCACCGACCCGCCTTACGGGATCCTCAGCAACTACGAGGGCGTGGCCGCCGAGCAGGAGATCGACGGCTGCCACGTCTATCGGGCCGACCCGGTCACGGGCGAGGTGCGCATCGTCGCCGACGACTTCGTCCGGCCCAACGGCCTGGCCTTCTCGCCGGACGAGCGCCGGCTCTACATCGCCGACACGAAGGCCAGGCACCTGCGGGTGTTCGAGGTGGGCGACGACGGCACGCTGGGTGGCGGCAAGGTCTTCGCCGAGGGGGCCGAGAAGGACAACTTCGACGGCCTGCGGCTTGACGATGCCGGCCGGGTCTGGACCGCGGCCGGCAAGGGGGTGCTCTGCTACGACCCCGACGGCACCCTGATCGCCCGGCTGCGGCTGCCCGAGTCCACCGCCAACCTGGTGTTCGGCGGGCCCAAGCGCAACCGGGTGTTCATCACGGCGTCGTCCTCGCTCTACTCCCTGATGACCAACGTCACGGGAGCGCGCCCGGTCTGGGCCAGGCGCTGACGACGGCCCGCCGTGCCCCTGTGACGGCGGGCCGTCGCAGGGGCTCACTCCCACCGGAAGAACCGGATCGCCAGCCCGCCGAAGATCACCAGCCCCGCGGCCACCACCGCCAGGTGCCCGAGCTGCGGCGCGTGGCCCGCCCAGGTGTCCTGGAGCGCCTGGGCGAACGGCCCCGCCACGGAATAGTCGCTGACCGTGCGCAGCGCGTCCGGCATGAAGTCGCGCGGCAGCCACATCCCTCCGAGGAACATCAGCGGGAACATCACGGCCGACCCGATCCCGGGCGCGACCTTGCCGTTCGGCGCGAGGGCGGCGATCACCAGCCCGATGGCCATCAGTGCGGCGGTGCCGAGCAGGAAGACCAGGACGAACCCCACCCACTGCTTCGGCGGCGACGAGCCGAACACCGCCGCGGCCGTCACGATCAGGATGGTCGTGGACACGGCCCCGACCGCCAGGTTGATCACTAACTGCACGCTCAGCAGCCGCCCCGGGTGCACGGGCGTGGTGGACATCCGCCGCAACACCCCCTGCTCCCGGTACGACGCCAGCACCCCGGGCAGGACGGTGCAGGCCAGCGTCAGCAGCGCGAGGAGCGTCATCATGCTCGGCATCTGCGTGTCCACGGCCCGCTGGCCGGACTCCTGCTGCTGCGTCATGGTCGGGATGCTGAGCCCCAGCACGAGCAGGAGCCCGACCGGCAGCCCGATGGTGAACAGCAGGGACGGCCAGTCCCGCAGGTGCAGCTTGGCCTCCACGATCAGCAACTTCATGACAGCTTCCTTCCGGTGAGCGCGAGGAACGCGTCGTCGAGGGTGGCCTGCTCGATCCGCAGGTTCGCGGGTACGACCTGGTGGTTGGCCAGGGTGAGGGTGACGGCGGTCGCGAGGTTGTCCGAGCCGCTCACCACGATCTGGTCGCCGCTCCTGGTGACGTCCCGCACCTCGGGCAGGGCCAGCAGCACGGCGTCGTCGATGGGCGCGGACGGCCGGAACCGCAGCCGCTGCTCCGAGCCCACCTGCCTGATCAGCCCGGCGGGCGTGTCGGTGGAGACCACCTTGCCGGCGTCGATGAGGGCGAGCCGGTCGCAGAGCCGCTCGGCCTCCTCCATGAAATGGGTGACCAGCACGATGGTCACGCCTGTGTCGCGTACCTGCTCGATCAGCTCCCACGTGTCCCTGCGGGCCGCCGGGTCCAGCCCGGTCGTCAGCTCGTCGAGCACCGCCACGCGGGGCCGGCCCACCAGGGCCAGCGCCACGGACAGCCGCTGCCGCTGGCCGCCGGACAGCTGCCTGAAATAGGTGTGGCGCTTGTCCGCCAGGCCCACCTTGTCCAGCAGCTCCCCCCAGTCGGCGGGGTCGGGATAGAAGGAGGCGTACAGGTCCATCGCCTCCCACACCTTGATCTTGTCCGGCAGCGCGGCGCTCTGGAGCTGCATGCCCAGCACCTGGCGCAGCCCGTCCCGGTCCGTCTGCGGGTCCAGCCCGGCCACCCGTACGGTGCCGCCGTCGCGTGACCGCAGGCCGGCCACGCACTCCACGGTGGTGGTCTTCCCGGCGCCGTTCGGGCCGAGGATGCCGAAGATCTCGCCCTCCGCCACCTCGAACGACACGTCGTCGACCGCGAGGTGGTTCGGGTACTGCTTGCGCAGGTTCCTGACCTCGATGATTTTCATGTCTTAGACGCTAGGAACACGCCTCCTGTCCCGGAATCTCGCTAGCTGCCCGGCAAGGGTGTACCTAGGTGCAGTGACCGCCGCCGCCCCGGTGACGCAGACTGAGAGCATGCTTCGGAGGTACGGCCAGATCGCGACGCTGCTCGCGCTCGCCCTCGTCCAGGTGCCCCTGATCGCCCTGACGGCTGTCATGCTGCTCCTGACCTTCGCGCTGGGCATGGTCTTCCTGTTCCCGCCGCAGGTGATGATGGTCAGGCGGCTCGCGGAGCACAACCGGCGGCTGGTGTCGCGGTGGTCCGGCATCGAGGTGGAGCCCCCCTACGTACCCCCGCCCCCGCCTCCGGTCCCGCAGGCCGACGGGATGTACCGGTCGGAGCGCACGCTCTACAAGACGCCCCGCATGCCGGCCTGGAACAACCGGTGGAAGTGGCTGATCAGCGACCCGGCGACCTGGCGGGACGAGGCCTGGCTGCTGCTCGACCCGGTGGTGAAGGTGGCGCTGGCGCCGCTGTTCCTGGTGATCCCCGAGCGCGGCCTGCGCGTGTACGGCCTCTGGAGCGACCTGCTGCTCGGCGCGACCGCGGCCAGCCGCCTGGCCGGCCAGGTGATCCAGCTCAGGCGCACCCGCAGCCTGGCCACCGACTCCCAGGCGGCCGAGATGCGCAGGATCGAACGCGACCTGCACGACGGCACGCAGGCCAGGCTCGTGGCGATCGGCATGACGCTCGGCGCGGTCGAGCAGCTCGTCGACACCAACCCGGAGGCGGCCAAGGCCCTGCTCGCCAAGGCCAGGGATGCCTCCTCGGAGACGCTCACGGAGCTGCGCCGGGTCATCCGCGGCATCCACCCGCCGGTGCTGGCCGAGCGCGGCCTCGCCGACGCCGTCCGGGCGCTGGCCATGGACAGCCCGCTGCAGGTGACCGTGGACGTCGACCTGCCGCACCGGCCGGAGGCGCCCGTGGAGGCGGCGGTGTACTTCGCGGTCAGCGAGCTGCTGTCCAACGCCGCCCGGCACGGGGGCGCGTCCAAGGCGGTCGTGGACATCAGCTCCAACGGCTCCGACCTGCGCGTCACGGTCTCCGACGACGGCCTCGGCGGCGCCGACCCGGCCAGGGGCAGCGGCCTGGCCGGGATCGAACGGCGGCTGGCCGCCTTCGACGGCCTGATGGCCCTGAACAGCCCGCCGGGCGGCCCCACCACCGTGACCATGCAGCTGCCGCGCGTGCTTCCCGTGCACTGGACGAGCACCCTGCCGAACCTGCCGCGCTGGAAGGCGGCCACGGTCGTCCTCTTCTGGGCCACGGCCTGGTGCCCCACTTTCCCGCAGGGAATCGTGCCCGCCATTTTCAAGATCATCGGATTTGACGAGAAGTCCTGGTTCCTGGCCCTGCACCTCCCCGAGGTCTGGCAGTGGCCGGTGATCCTTGGCATGATCTCGCTCGGCGTCATCATGTACGTGATGGCCCACCGCATTCCGACCATGCACGACCGCGACAGCCTCATGGCGGAGGGAACCCTCGTGAAGCCCTGGTGCCGATGAACCGCGTACTGATCGCCGAGGACCTCTACCTGCTCAGGGACGGCCTGGTCCACCTCCTCCAGGCCCACGGGTTCACGGTCGTGGCGGCCGTGGAGAGCGGGCCCGAGCTGCTGAAGGGGCTGCTGGAGCTGCGCCCGGACGTCTCGATCGTGGACGTGCGGCTGCCGCCCACGTTCACCGACGAGGGCCTGCAGGCCGCGCTCGCGGCCAGGAAGCAGCTGCCGGGGCTGCCCGTCCTCGTGCTGTCCCAGCACGTCGAGCAGCTGTACGCCCGCGAGCTGCTGGCCGACGGCTCGGGCGCGATCGGCTACCTGCTCAAGGACCGCGTCTTCAACGCCGAGCAGTTCATCGACGCCGTACGCAGGGTGGCCCAGGGCGGCACGGCCATGGACCCGGAGGTCATCGCCAAACTGCTGGCCAGCAACGCCAGGCACGAGCCGCTGGCCGAGCTCACGCCGCGCGAGCGCGAGGTGCTGGAGGCCATGGCCGAGGGCCGCTCCAACGCCGCGATCTCGCAGCGCCTCTACCTCAGCGAGAGCGCTGTGGCCAAGCACACGGCCGCCATCTTCGCCAAGCTGGGTCTCGTCCCGTCCGACGACGACAACCGGCGCGTACTGGCCGTTCTCGCCTACCTCAACAGCCGTTAGCCTGCTTCGAAGCGCCCTGACTTGTCGGTGGTACCGGCTATTTTCATAGAGGCACGGCGCGACGAAGAGGTGGTATCAGGTGAAAATCCGGGTTAACCGCGATGTTCTGGCAGATGCGGTGGCATGGGCTGCCCGAATGCTGCCCAGCCGTCCCGTGGTGCCCGTCCTGGCCGGGCTGCTGCTCGAGGCGGGCGAGGAGCTGACGCTGTCCGCGTTCGACTACGACGTCTCGGCGCGGGCCGCGATCGACGCCGACGTGGCCGAGGAGGGGCGCGTGCTGATCCCCGGCCGGTTGCTGGCCGAGATCAGCCGGAGCCTGCCCGGCGACGACGTGGAGATCGTCACCGAGGGCCCCGAGGCTGTGCTGACCTGCGGGAGCGCCGAGTTCGGGCTGATCACGATGCCGGTCGAGGACTTCCCGACCCTGCCCACGATGCCGCCGAGCATCGGTGCCATCGGTGGGGGCGTGTTCGCCTCGGCCGTCGGCCAGGTCGCGCCGGCGGCCAGCCGCGACGACACGCTGCCGATGCTCACCGGCATCAGGGTCGACATCGAGGGCGAGTCGGTGGCCATGGCGGCGACCGACCGCTACCGCATCGCGGCCCGCGACTTCACCTGGCGCCCGGCTGTCCCCGACGCCGCCGTCTCCGCCATGGTCCCGGCGCGGGTCCTGGTCGAGGTGGCCAAGTCGCTGCGCGGCGGCGAGGTCTCGATCGCGATGGGCGACGGGGTGGCCGGGTTCGAGAGCGTCGGGCGCAGCACCACCGTGCGGCTGCTCGACGAGCAGTTCATCGACTACCGCGCCAGGCTGACCTCCGACTGGTCGATCAGGGCCGACGTGGCCGTGGCGCCGTTCGTCGGCGCGATCAAGCGGGTGGCCCTGGTGGCCGAGCGCAACACCGCGATCCGGCTGTCGTTCAGCCAGGGTCAGGTGCTGATCCAGGCCGGCGGCGGCGACGTCGGGCGCGGAGCCGAGGTGGTGGAGTGCGAGCTGCGCGGTGACGACATCCAGATCGCCTTCCAGTCGCAGTTCCTGCTCGACGGGCTGACGGGCATCGAGACCGAGCTGGCCCGGATCAACCTTGAGTCGCCCACCAGGCCCGCCCTCATCCAGGACGTGCCGGGCGACGCCCAGCCCGCCTTCCGCTACCTGGTCATGTCGCTGCGCCAGACCTGAGCCCTATGCGCCGGTCCCCGTCTGGCGCTCGGCGACCAGCCGGAACACCCGCTTGAACTCCGCGTACGCCTGCTCGCCCACGGCCCGCGCGTGGGCCGCCTCCATGTCGGCGAGGATGACGTCCGACTTGGCCATGTGGTCGAGCCCCTTCTCGGTGGGCACGATCAGCTTGGCGCGCCGGTCGGCCGGATCGGGCTGCCGCTCCACGTAGCCGAGCTCGACCAGCTCGTCCACCAGCGTCCCGATCACCTGCTTGTGCTGGCCCGACTGCGCGGCCAGGTCCGTGGCCCGGCTGCCCTCCTCGTCCAGGTAGGCCAGCACCGCGCCGTGCCGGGGCCGCAGCCGGGGGTGCCCCTGCTCGGCCAGCTCGGCGAACAACTCCCGCTGCAGGCTGAAAAGTGTCCGCCCGGACAGCACGCCGAGATCGGGATCCTGCTGCTTGCGCTGGCTCCTGCGCACCACGCACTCTCCACATGGTCACTAATCTTGATTGTCACTAATTCTTACTATAATGTCCGTGGTATGACGACGACAGTGGAACTCACCAGATTCCGGGTGGCCCCTGACCGCGCCGGCGAGCTGCTCGCGGCGCGGGCCGGGATGATCGCTGACTTCGAGGCCGACAGGGCCGGGTTCCTGGGGGCCAAGCTGGTCCGCGTGTCCGATGACGAGTGGCTGGACATCGTGGAGTGGCGATCGAGCGCCGACTTCGCCGACTCTCGCGCGAAGGGCGGCAACCTGCCCGGCATCCGGGCCTTCTTCGACCTGATCGACGAGCTTGTCTCCAGCGAGGAGGGGACCAGCCAGTGACCGGCGGTGCGGCCGAGCCGTGCTGAGGTCACCGGGTGCGCGACCCGGCCCTGCACGGCGCGCCGGGGGAGGGCCCGCACCCTCACGGGAGGGACCGGAGGGTCAGGCGTCGGTGAGCGCGATGAGGATGTGCTCCATGCAGGCGTGCCCCGCCCGCTCGGCCGCCGCCGCGTCGCCGGCCGCGATGGCCCGCGCGATCGCGTCGTGCGGGATGTAACTCTTGTTGAGCGACGTCCCGGCGGCCGTGATGCTGGCCCGCAGCGCCGCCGAGAAGTCCTCGTACAGGTCGATCAGCACCAGGTTGTGCGTGGCGTGCGCGACGGCCATGTGGAAGGCCAGGTCGGCCTCGACGAAGAAGTCGGGGTCGTCCAGCTCCCAGGCGCGGTCGCGCTCGGCCAGCGCCGCCTCGATGCGCCGGATGTCCTCGTCGGTACGCCGGGTGGCGGCCAGCCGCGCGGACTCGACCTCCAGCGCACGGCGTACCTCAAGGATCTCGAGCTGCTCCGCCTGGCGCAGCCGCCGCAGCATCGCGCCGGACAGCTCGCTGGTCGCCCGGACGTAAGTGCCGTCCCCCTGACGGCACTCGAGCAGCCCCGCGTGCGTGAGCGCGCGTACGGCCTCACGAACCGTGTTGCGACCCACCCCGAGTTGCTCGGCGAGCACCGTCTCGGTGGGGATCTTGCCGTTCATCTGCCACGACCCTGAGGTGATCTGCTCCTTGAGCTGATCGATCACCTGGTCGACGAGCGAAGCCCGCTGAGCCGTACGCAGACTCACAGTCCGCCTCCTCCGGGAAACCAATCATCCTATGAGTCAATGACTGGTCGACCCTAATTATTCCAGACTCAAAAAGCCAAATCTGGAGCTCCCGGAGGATCAGCGAGACACTGTGGCGTCAATCGTCACCCCTGCCATGGCGGAGCGAACTCCGGCAGCTTCGAGGGCTTTACGATATGCGGCTGTCTGCGGTGCTCTCGCCTCGACCCTGCCGTAGAGGTCGCCCAGCTCGCGCCAGCAGCGGGCGGCCTGCCGGTCGGATCCGAACACCGGCCGGTCGAGCGTCTGGAGCAGCTCGTGCGCCTCTCGCAGGTGCGTCGCGGCGTCGCCGCCCTGGTCGAGTGCGACGGTCGCCAGCACGAGGTGAGCCTCGGCGGGAGTCGTGCCAGAACGGTCGTGCGCGAGCCCCAGAGCCACCACGGCCAGCTCGCCCGCGCCCGCCGGGTCACCGGCGCGCAGCTTGACCCGCGCGTGGACGATGAGGCTCTCACCGTGCTCGCGCGTGGTGGCGGGGAACACGGCGAACGCCTTGACGGCCGCCGAGACGAGCCCCTCGGCCTCGCCGATCGGCGCCGTGGACAACCTGGACCAGTGCATGGCGGCGCGTGCCAGCTGCAGCGCCAGCCGGGTCTCCCGGCCCGCCATGATCGCGTCGTCGGCCAGGCGCACGGCCAGGGCCGAGTCCTCGCCCGCCGCCGCCGCGGCGCTCGCGTGCCACAGCGCCCGGATCTCTCCGGAACGGTCCACAACTTCAGGTACGCCAGTGGCGTCCAGCACCCGCTTGGCGTAGGTCAGCTCGGGGGAGTCGGTCTCCTGCTCGCTGCGCGCCTCGACCAGCACGGCGGCCAGGTCGGTGGCGAGCTCGCCCTGCGTGATGGACAGCCGCTCGGCCTGCGACAGCGCGGCGGCGGCCAGGTCGCGGGCCCGCAGGCGGTCGCCGGCCCGCTGGTAGCAGCGGCTCAGCGCGATGGTGAGCGGCAGGTCGGCCAGCCGCTCGGGGTGGGCGGCCGCCTCGCGGCGCAGGCGCTCGAACGCCTCCACCGCCTGACCCAACCGGCCCTGGGCCTCCAGCGAGCGCGCCCGGCCGAACCGCGCCTGCGCGGTCAGCATGGCGTTCTCCTCGTCGGCCGCCTTCACGATCTCCGTGAAGCGGTCGGCGGCGACGGCCGGGTCGCCGTGCTGCAGCTCGAGCTCGGCGTGCCGCAGCCCGAGCTCGGTGTCGATGCGCTGCCGAGGCTCGATCCCGTGAAGGAGGAACTCGGTCGTGCATCCCAGCCGCTCGGCCAGCAGCCGGGCCACCACAGGAGTCGGCGTGCGCTTACCCGACTCAATGAGCGAGACATAACTGTCAGACAGGTCGGGTCCGGCCAGCTGGGCCTGAGACATCCGCCTGTTCAGCCGCAGTCCTCGGACGCGGTCACCGATGGTTCCCTGACTCGGCATCTCATCTCTCAAGGCGGGGAAGGGTCAACAACACGCAATGATTGCATGAAGTAGCCGAATCTGGTATCCCCGCGTGAAGAATTTGCCACGCGGAGATTAATCGTCGCTGTCGTCCTTGCCTGGGAAAAGCATCTGGCAGACCTCGAGGTACAAGGTCTCCGGATACGGAATGTACTCGACCGTTGACAGAGCCTGATCCTGACCGGCCGACTCGAGGATGAACTCGCCGTAACCGAGCATGCGCCCGAGCAGCGATCTTTGGAAGCTCATGTCGGTGACCTTGCCCAAGGGCATCATCGCGACCTTGCGCGTGATGAGCCCCGTGGTCAGCAACATACGCTTCGAAGTCACCACAAAGTAATCGACCGACCACTCCGCGACTTTCCATACAAAACGGATCAGAAGCAGGAGCCACAGCCACCACACGACGACGAGCGCCGTGCCGCCGGCCTCGCCGCCGCCGAAGAACCTGCTGAGCAGTCCGGCGATGATCAGGCCGCCGAGCACCTCGGCGACGGGGCGCAGCAGAATCGCGGGATGCCGCCGCACCATGATGACCTGTTGCTCGTGGGGGAGGAGGTAGCGGTTGACCGACGATGGAGCTGAGTCCCCGTGGGTCACAAGTCTCATGAGAGGCTGTTCACAAATTGAGCCAGCGAGTCGGCCGCGTTGAACACCGTGTCGAACGCCCCTCTCACCGCGTCTGCGGCATCAGTTGGTCGCGCGAACAGGTAGTACGCAACAAATGCGATACCACCGTATGTGAGGACCTTTTTGACCTGCACCGTCGCCTCCGTGCCACTTACCCACTCCACCCGCCGTATACATTACCCACCTCGATGCCGGGGTAAAGGTAACTTGGCCGGTTAGTTCTGATCTTGCTTAGCCGCGTTCGCTGGCCACCAGAGCCAGCACGTGAAGGTGCTTGCGCGCGATGCGCTCAACAAGGCTCGGATGGGCGTAGCCGGTGACCTCCAGCGCGCCGTAGTGCGCCGCCTCCACGCAGCGCGTTACGGTGGTCGCGGAGTGGACACCGGCGAATTCGTCGCACAGCACCGTCTCCACGTCCGCGTACGGAGTCGGATCCGCCTCGGTGTGATCGCTCATCGTGCTCCCCCACGCGCATGCGGAAGTTGCCTTCCATCTCTTCGTACCCACCCAACCACAGTATGTAACGAAGTGATGACTACGCGTGACGGGAACGGTACTTTTCAGACCACGCCGTAGAGCCGGTCGCCCGCGTCGCCGAGGCCCGGCACGATGTAGCCGCTCTCGTTGAGCCGCTCGTCGAGCGCCGCGGTGACCACGCGGATCGGCTTGCCGGAGTTGGCGAACACCTTGTCCATGTGGGCCAGCCCCTCGGGCGCGGCCAGCAGGCACAGGGCCGTGACGTCGACGGCGCCCCGCTCGAAGAGGAACTGCACGGCCGCCGCCAGCGTGCCGCCGGTGGCCAGCATCGGGTCCACCACGTAGCACTGCCGGCCCGACAGGTCGTCGGGCAGCCGCGTGGCGTACGTCTCGGCCTGGAGCGTGGACTCGTTGCGGATCATGCCGAGGAACCCGACCTCGGCCGTCGGCAGCAGCCGCATCATGCCGTCGAGCATGCCGAGCCCCGCCCGCAGGATGGGCACGACCAGCGGCACGGGCTTGGCCAGGCGGATGCCGCGGGCCGGGGAGACCGGCGTCTCGACGGTGACCTCGGTGACCCGCACGTCGCGCGTCGCCTCGTACGCGAGCAGCGTCACCAGCTCGTCGGCGAGCCTGCGGAAGGTCGGCGAGTCGGTGCGGACATCGCGCAGCGTGGTGAGCTTGTGGGCCACGAGCGGATGATCGACGACGAGGGTCTCCATGGGACACCACGCTATCTCCTGGCGTACGCTGCCGCAGCCGCCGCCACCTGCGGCGAACGCAGGCGGCGGGGTAGGTCGCGGCGGGTGCCGGTGGAACGTGACACACGGTCACCGTGATCTCACATCTCTGGTTTTGATCACAATTTGGCCCGAGAGGCACACGCCCAGTGGCCGGTTCTGGAACGATTGGGTGCTGGTGATATCTGTCGTGTCAGAGGTCGGGTGGGGATGGCGATGACAGACGAAGACGCTCTCGACTTCGCCATCGTGGTTTATCGCGAGGACGAATGCTGGCAGGCCGAGCTCCTGCCGGTCACGCTCACATCAGACCTGCAGGGGCTCATCCATGCCCTGAAACAGCAGCCGAGCGAGAGCGGCACGATCGGGCTGATCGCGGTCGGCGACGAGTTCTTCGTGGCGCTGCGGGTGCTGGGCGACCGGGTGGACGTGTTCCTGTCCGACATCGCCGCCTCGTGGGACTTCCCGCTGGCGCGCCAGGTCCTCCACTACCTCGACGTGCCCGTGCCGGACGAGGAGGAGCTCGACGAGATCCTCCAGGACGAGGAGACCGTGCTACCGGCGGGCGATCTGTCGATCTTCGCTGATCTCGGGTTGGACGAGATGGAGCTGGGCATCCTCTCCGGCGACATTGATCTGCTGCCCGAAGATGTGTTGTCCAGCATCGCCGCGCGGCTCGGCTTCTCCGAGCCGTTCGAGCGTGCCATCGAATCGGTCTTCGGCTGACCCCCCTGGAGCGCGGACATGGCGTCCAACACCTTCTCTGCGGCTTTTGTCAGGACCTCCGACGGCTGGAGCGGTGCCGAGGTCGATCTCGGGGGCGCCGAGATCGTCGACGACTTCGGTGACGCGGTCACCGAGGCGCTGGGGCTCACCGGCGACGAGCTGGCCCTGTTGTGCGTCGAGGTCGAGGACGAATGGTTCGCCATCGCCCGATACCGGGGCGAGGACGAGCCGAGGGTGTTCCTCTCCGACGTGCACGCGGTCCTGGCCGACAGCCTCGGCGAGCTGTTCGCCGAGTTCGCCGGCGTGGCCCCCGACAAGGAGGGCAACGGACTCGGCGTGCGCCCGGCCGGCGACTTCGAGCTGCTCAGCGACCTGGGTGTGAGCTCCGAGGAGCTGCTGGAGCTCAGCATGGAAGAGGGCCTGCCCGCCGACATCCTGTCGGTGATCGCCGAGCGGCTGTCGTTCGCCGACGAGCTCGACCGGCTGCGGTGACGCATCCCGCCTCCCGGGGCTCGCGGTGACCCCCGAGGACGCCATGCGCCTGGCCCTGGCCGAGGCCGTCACGGCCGGCGCCAGGGGCGAGATCCCCGTCGGCGCGGTCGTGCTCGACCCGCTCGGCGAGGTGCTGTCCGCGGCGGGCAACGACCGCGAGTCGGCGGCCGACCCGACCGCCCACGCCGAGGTGCTCGCCCTGCGGCGGGCCGCCGCGCTGAGCGGGCAGTGGCGGCTGAGCGGCTGCACGCTCGTGGTGACGCTGGAGCCCTGCACGATGTGCGCCGGGGCCGCCGTGCTGGCCAGGGTGGAGCGGATCGTGTACGGCGCCACGGACGAGAAGGGCGGGGCCGTGGGGTCGCTGTGGGACGTCGTACGCGATCGCCGGCTCAACCATCGGCCCGAGGTCGTCATGGGTGTGCTCGCCGAGGAGTGCGGCGACGTACTAAAGCGGTTCTTCGCCACTCGCAGGATCCGGTAAGCTCGTGCGCGGTGGTGTCGCCTAGTGGCCGAGGGCGCACGCCTCGAAAGCGTGTGATGGGGCAACTCATCCGTGGGTTCAAATCCCACCACCACCGCCATCCGCCGAAGGGCCTCCGAGATCTCGGGGGCCCTTTCGCATGCCCGGGGTGCGGGCTGACAACCGTAACCGTATTCGCCGGGCATTCTCCGGAACGATGTTGAAAACCGTCCCCGGCATAAGAAAAAGGGGGAGCCGTGATGCGCCGGCTCCCCCTTTTTCCTTTCTCAGTTGGGCAGCTCCAGGACCCTGGCGTGCAGGATCGATCGTTGGTGCAGTGCGGCCCGCAACGCGCGGTGCAGGCCGTCCTCCAGATAGAGCTCGCCCTGCCACTGCACCACGTGCGGGAAAAGGTCCCCGTAGAAGGTGGAGTCGGCGGCGAGCAGCGAGTGCAGGTCCAGCATGGCCTTCGTGGTGATCAACGAGTCGAGCCGGACCTGCCGTGGAGGGATCTGCGCCCACTCTCGGTGCGTCAGACCGTGTTCGGGATAAGGGCGTCCGTCGCCGACAAGCTTGAAGATCACCCCCCTGATTTTAGGAGAGAATCCGATTCCTCGCGCTGTCCGGCGCCGGTCAGCGCAGTTCACCGAGATCGCAGTCGGCGGGCGAACCCTTTTCGTAACCGCGCTGGAAGGCGTTGACGCGTTGCTCGGAGCTCCCGTGGGTGAACGATTCAGGATCGATTCTGCCGGTGGTGCGTTCCTGGATTCTGTCGTCGCCCACCGCCGCCGCGGCGTCCAGGGCCTCGGAGATTTCCGCCCGGGTGAAGGGCTTGTCGTAGAAGCCGGTCCTGGTCGCGTTCTGCGCCCAGACTCCCGCGTAGCAGTCGGCCTGGAGCTCGATGGGGACGGAGCTGCCCTGGTCGAGGGTGCCGAGCAGGTTCTGGACGTGGTGGCCGTACTCGTGGGCGATCACGTACGCCTGGGCGAAGGGGCCGCCCTTGGCGCCGAACTCGGTGTGGAGCTGGTCGAAGAAGCTCAGGTCGAGGTACACGCGCTGGTCGCCGGGGCAGTAGAACGGGCCGGCGGCCGAGCTGGCGGAGCCGCAGCCGGTACGTAAGCGGCCCGAGTACAGGACGGTCTTGGCCACCCGATATTCGGAAATTTCCTGCTTCCAGTAGTCCTGGATGCTGTTCACCACGCCCACCACCCGGCACTTCTCGGACTGGTCGGCGTCCTTGCCCGTCTGGCACTGCTCGGAGAGGTTGGACGGGGGCTGCCGCTGGGCGGGCTCGCCGCCGCCGCCCACGTTGTTCAGGACGAACACCAGCACGAGCGCGATCAGGCTGACGATCCCGCCGCCACCGATGATCATCCCGCCGGGGAGGCCGGAGAAGCCGCCGCCACCACCGCCGCTGCCTCCGGCGTCCTCCACCTGCGAGGGGTCGAGATCGACCTGGTCCCTGAAGTCCATGCTGACGTCCCTTCTGGGCGCTGCCCGCCGGACAACTTCCCCGAATTTCCCAAAGGAGACGGGACCGCCGGCTAGATCCCTCCGGAGAACGTGTCGCACTTCAGGGGATCGCCGCTGTCGTAGCCGACGCTGAACCACTTCTCCCGCTGCTGGGAGGTGCCGTGCGTGAAGGCGTCGGGGGTGACGCGGCCCTGCGAGCGCCGCTGGATGCTGTCGTCGCCGACCGCCGCGGCCGCGCTGAGCGCCTGGTCGATGTCGGTCTGGGAGAACGGCTCCTGGTAGAACCCGGTCTTGACCGCGTTCTGCGCCCAGACCCCGGCGTAGCAGTCGGCCTGGAGCTCGAGGCGGACCGAGGGGCTGTCGGCGCCGGGGCGGTTGTCGCGGCCGACCCGGTTCATGGTGCCGAGCAGGTTCTGGACGTGGTGGCCGTACTCGTGGGCGATCACGTACGCCTGCGCGAACGGCCCGCCCTCGGCCCCGAAGTCGCGCTGGAGCGTGTCGAAGAACGTCAGGTCCAGGTAGACCTTGCGATCGGCCGGGCAGTAGAACGGGCCCACCGCCGAGTCGGCCGCGCCGCAGCTGGTGTTGACGGCCCGGGTGAACAGCACGGTCTTGGCCGGCGTGTACGTCTTGCGCCCGCGCTCCTCGAACGCCTGCCGCCAGTAGGACTGGATGCTGTTCACCGTGCCGACGACGCGGCAGTCCTCCGACTGGTCGGCGTCGGCGCCGGTCTTGCAGCGTTCGGCGAGGTTGCCGCCGGGGGAGAGCGGGGGAGGGGCGCTCGGCTGCCGCCCGCCCTGCTGGCCGCCCTCGTCGCCGGTGAAGGGTGTGGGCACGATCCCGAACACGAACATCGCCCCCACGGCCAGGACCAGCAGCAGGCAGCCGCCGCCCCGGCCGCCGATGGGCAGCATGCAGCCGCCCGGCATCCCGCCGAAGCCGCCGCCACCGCCGCCGCCCGGGCGCGGACCGGAGGCTCGCACGTCCTCGACCTGCGACGGGTCGAGTGGCTTGTCGTCGTCGAACTGCATGTGTCCCCCCGACGCAGTTCTCCCCCGTAGCGGATCGAATACGCACCGCAATCGGTTGGCACATGATTTTTTCGGATTTGTCAGATAATCTGCCGATATGACGGCTGGATTGATCGGGGTTGCACTGGTTTCGCTGGGCATGGTTCTCACGCCCGGGCCGAACATGATCTATCTGGTCTCACGTTCGATCACGCAGGGACGCCGCTCCGGGCTGATCTCGCTGGCGGGCGTCTTCCTCGGCTTCACCGTCTATCTCACCGCGACCTGTCTCGGGCTGACAGCGGTCTTCGCGTACGTGCCGGCCGCGTACACGGCTCTCAAGCTGGCCGGCGCCGCGTACCTGCTCTGGATGGCCTGGAACACGATCAAGCCCGGCGGCATGTCCGCCTTCCAGCCGCGCGAGCTCCCTGTGGAGGGTCCCGGCAAGCTGTTCTCGATGGGCCTGCTGACCTGTCTGCTGAACCCGAAGATCGCGATCATGTACCTGTCGCTGCTCCCGCAGTTCATCGACCCGGCGATGGGCGACGTGCTGCTGCAGAGCCTCGCGCTCGGCTCGGTCCAGATCGCCGTCGGCACCCTGGTCAACGCCATGTTCGTGCTCACGGCGGCCGGCCTGGCCGCCTTCCTGGCCCGCCGGCCGATCTGGATGCGCGTGCAGCGCTACGTCACCGGCACGATCCTCGGCATCTTCGCCGTCAACATGGCGACCGACCGCTCCAAGGCCCTGGTCAGCGCCTGAACGGACGGCCCCGGGGAACTCCCGGGGACCGTCCACCGGTTCACCGGTCGAACCACATCGCGGACGAAGACCTGCACAACTGCGCGAACACGACCCCGGCCAGCACCACGCCGAGCACGTTGCCGAAGCTGGCACCGTCGGTGAGCTGCCACACGCCCAGCAGGACGAGCAGGAACTCGACGACCAGCCCGAAAGTGCGTACCCAGCCACGCCGGGACGGCATCCGCATCGCCAGGTACCCGATCAGCAGGATCGTCGCCAGCGGGACGGCGAGCGCGGCCAGCAAGGCCCCGCCCACGGCGCCCACCGGGGCGCTCCCCAGCAGTATGAACAGCAGGAACAGGCCCACCAGCCCCAAGACGGCCTGGACCCACATGCAGGTCCTGGCCACGGACACGGACTGGGGCATCGCCTCGACGCTGTAAGGCTCGGACATTGCGAGCCTCCCGATTCAGAGGCAGCGATTGACGCGCCGAGCATAGGGTCGCCCCGCATGGTCATGTACGCGATAGGCCGAAAAGCCGAAGTGGCATGACATGGCGGCGGGCTTTCCGAAGCGCTCGCCCCCGCCACCCGCGCCGAGCCCGTCCCCTGCGTCCACGACGACGATGAGCGGAGTGCCAGCTCAGGTCAGTCCCATAGGCCCGACGCCGTAGGCCACGACGTCCACTCGGTACGGCGCGACGCGATGCGTGGATCAGAGATGGTTCCTGACGGGCTCGGGGGTGTCGGGGACCGGCGGGGAAAGGAGGGCCGCCGCCTCGCCCGGGGTGAGGAGCCGTGCTTCGCGCAGGAGGCGGACGGATTCTTCCCACTGCTTGCGCGCTTCGCCGTGCCGTCCGAGGTCGTGCAGGGCGGTGCCGAGCCACCAACGTGACACGGCCTCTCCGAGACGGTATCCCGACTCCTGGAGCAGCCGCACGGCCGTCGTGTAGCTCTCCACCGCCTCGACCAGACGGCCGGCGTGGCGGTAGATGTCGCCCAGTGAGTCGTGTGCCGTACCCACACCGACGTGGTTGCCCCCCTGTGACCACAACTCCATCGCCTCGCGTGCTTCTTCGATCGCCTCGTCGAAGCGTCCCTGCCGGTAATAGACGTGAGCCCGGTTGGTAAGGAGTGCGGCCGTGGCCCCCGGGCGCCCGGCGTCAGCGTTGAGCGTCAAGGCAGCTTCGAGGTAGGGGAGCGCGTGGTCGAGACGGCCCTCGATCGTGTGGATGACACCGAGGTGGTTGAGCACCGCCACCTTCCTTCGGGGCAGGCCCGCGCGATCCCAGTCCGCGAGAGCGAGCTCCCCTTGCCTGGTCGCGGCCTCGTAGCGGCCCTGGTCGCGATGGGCCCAGGTGAGGAAGGCGCGGAGCTGGGCCTTGTCCTCCCATGCCGCGATGCGGTCGGCCACCTCGATGGCGCGCGCGTAGATGTCGGCCAGCTGCGTGTGCCAGCCCTGGTAGCAGAAGGGCCAGTGGAGGCCGATGACCAGGCCGACGGCAGTTGCCGGGTCGGCGCCCGCCAACGCCTGTTGCGCGGCCGCGAGCAGGTTCTCCCGCTCGGCCTCGACCCACCGTCCCACCTCTGCCGCGTCTTTGAAGGTGGCATCGGGCACCTCGATGGGTGGCCGCGGCACGGTGTCGCGGTTGAGGATCGGGGTCGCCATATAGAGGGCGGCCAGGTAGTGATGGAGCGCGCGGCGGATCGCGGCGGCGCGCTCCTCTTCGGCGAGGTCCTCGTGTGCCCGCTCCCGGGCGTAGAGGCCGACCAGGTCGTGGAACTGGTACCGGTGAGGGCCGGCGGGTTCGAGCAGGCGGGCGTCCAGCAGGTGTTCCAGGGCGGCCTCGGCGCGGTGTTCCGGCCAGCCGGTGAGGGCCGCCGTGGCGACGGGCGTGTGCGTGGGCAGGTCGAGCAGGCCGAGCAGGGTGAGCAGGCGGGCCGCGTCCCCGCCGGTGGGCTCGTCGTGCAGGTGCTGGTGGCTGACCGCGATGCCGGCGCGCACGGCCTGGTCGCCGTACTCCAGTGTGTCCAGCCGGCGGGTGGCGTCGGCGAGCCGTGCCGCGAGGTCGGCCAGGGTGCCGTCGGGGCGGGCGGCCAGCCGGGCGCCGACGATGCGCAGGGCGAGGGGGAAACCACCGCAGAGCCGTACGATCTCCTCGGCCGCCTCCGGCTCGGCCCGCACCCGGTCGAGCCCGGCGACACGGCTGAGCAGCGCGTCGGCGTCGGCGTCGGCGAGCGCGCCGAGGTGCAGGTGCCGTGCGTTGTCGAGGCTGGTGAGCGGCTCGCGGCTGGTGACGATGACCCGGCAGCCGTGACCCGCGGGGATGATCGGGCGGACCTGGCGCACGTCGCGCGCATTGTCGAGGATCACCAGCAGGTTGCACGTCGCGGTGAGTGACCGGTAGCGGGCTGCCGCCTCGTCGGGATCCGCGGGCACGGCGGTGCCGTCGAGACCCAGCGAGCGAAGCAGGTGGCGCAGCGCTTCGATGGGCGTCAGCGGGGCCCGCCCGGCAGTGGATCCGTGCAGGTTGACGTAGACGACGCCGTCGGTGAAGCGGCCGGCGACGGCGTGGGCGACGTGGACGGCCAGCGCGGACTTGCCGATCCCGCCGGGACCGTCGATCACGGTGACAGGGGGTCCGCCGTCCGTGCCGAGCGCGGCACGCAGCCGCTCCACCTCGAGGGCTCGGGCGGTGAACACCAGGGTGTCGGCGGGAAGCTCGGCGGGAACGATCGGCTCACCCACCGAGATCTCCTGCTTCGGGGTACGCAGGTCCAGCACGGGATCCTTGACGAGCACGGCCTGATGGAGGCGGCGCAGCTCCGCACCGGGCTCGAGGCCGAGCTCCTCGACCATGATCCGGCGGGTGCGCTGGTAGACGGCCAGCGCTTCCGATATCCGCGAGGATCGGTAGAGGGCGAGCATGAGCTGGGCCGCGGACCGCTCGCGCAGCGGGTGGGACTCGACGTGCGCGGCCAGCTCGGCGGCCGCTGCGTGGTGGTCTCCGGCGGCCAGGCGCAGGTCGAGGTGGTCCTCGAAGACGGCCAGCCGTTCCTCCTCCAGCCGGGTCGCCTCGACCCTGGCCCAGAGGGCGGTCACCCCGGCGAGCGCGGGGCCGCGCCACAGGCCCAGCGCCTGGCGGAACGACGCGTCGGCGGCGGCCGTCGCCCCCTGCGCGCGGGCGGTGCGAGCCCGTCTGGCCAGGCGGTCGAACAGGTGGGCGTCAATGCGGTCACGATCGAGGGCGAGCCGATAGCCGCCGGGCACGGTCTGGATGATCTCCGCACCTCCGTGCGGGACGAGCGTCTCGCGCAGCTTGGAGATCACGATGTGGAGCTGCTTGGCCGCGGTGACCGCCGGGCTCTGCCCCCACACGTCGGAGAGGAGCCGGTCGGCGTGCACGGCCTGCCCGGTGTCGAGCGCGAGCCTGGCCAGCACCCCGATCCGCCGATGCCCGGCGATCATGACCGGCCCGGCGTCACCGGCGATCTCCCACGGACCGAGAAACCTGATCTCCAGACCCATGAGGGGCGCCCCCCGTTCCGTCAACGAAGGTCGAAGTGTAGCGATATGAACCGGCATGTCGCCGGTATGTTCACACGCTGTTCCAGGGGCGTGGACGCGCGTGGCATGCGCCGCACCCGGTGGGTACACCCCGGGTCCCTGTCCCGGGGGTCAAGCTCCCGATGGAGCGGGGGCTCGTCCGGCCGGCCGTCGTGACGGGGACGGGCCCCCGGCGGGGCTCCAGGGGCGACGAGGATCCGACCAGTTCCCTCCGCTTCGTATGAACGAGCGGGTCTGTAGTCACGGCGGGTTGGCCGGCGTCGGAGACCGGCGGCACCGTGGAGTCACCACTGAAGGCCGGAGGAGATCTCGCCGGAGGGGTTGGTTCTGGAGATCTTCTCCGCGGCGGAGGCGGAAGAGGCCGTCGCGGCGCCGAGGCCGAGCGCGATCAGGCCGGCTGCGGCCACGACGGCGAGCTTCTTGAGCAGTCTGACGTGTGTCACGAGACCTCCCGGGCGATACGAAGATGGAGGCGTGATCGTATTGGACCCATAGATCGCGACACAATCCTCCCTATCAGGCTGGGGTACGAGCCTATGTACGGCAGGAATATGACGGTGTCAGGTGAACACCCGACAAGCTTCGCCTCCCCGATGAGCGCGGCATTCCTGCGGCGGATGAACGACTTGCAGATCGCCTTCACCTGGAGGTCCGATCCCGCCCGTGTGGCCGGCGAGTCACCTGTAAGGCACCTGTAAGCCCGCACGTCTAGACATGCACATGTGAAGCAAAACGCCGGAAGCCCGGACGAAGGCGGCGTTTTACCGAAAAACATCACAAATAGTTCGATCATCCATTTCAATGCCGACTTCCTTGAAGGAGGGCAGCGCTCCTAGTGACGCTGGAGATCAGATTCCTCGGCCCGTGGCAGGTACTGGCCGGTGACGAGCCGGTCCGGCTCGCCGGGCATCGACGAATCGGTGTGCTGGCCAGACTCGCCCTGGACACAGGGCAGGCCGTACACGCCGAGCGGATCCTCACCGACATCTGGGGAGACGGCTCCACGGCGACCGCGACCAAACAGCTCCACATCGTGGTCTCCAAGATCCGGGAAACCCTCGGACCGCACACCACCGAAGAGATCATCCAGACCGTGCCCGGTGGCTACCGGCTCGCGCTCGAACCCGACCACGTCGACGCCCACCTGTTCACCCGCCTGGTCAAACGCGCCCGCACCGCCCAGGCGCAGGGGGCCAGGGAGGCCGCCGACGCCCTGTTCCGCACAGCCCTGCAGCTGTGGCGAGGCGAGCCGCTGGCCGGACTGACCGCCCCGTGGGCGCGCATCGAGGCCACCCGGCTGGAAGAGGAACACCGCACCGTCCTGGAGGACCACGCCGATCTGCGCCTGGCCGCCGGCGACCACCACGCGGTGGCCGCCGACCTGGCCGCCCACGTGCGGGCCCACCCGCTGCGCGAGCGCCCGGCCGCCCAGCTCATGCTCGCCCTGCACCGGGCCGGCCGCCCGTCCGAAGCGCTGGCCGTCTACCAGCAAACCCGCCGGATCATGGTCTCCGAGCTCGGCGTCGAACCCGGCGCCGAACTCCGCCGACTGCACCAGGCCGTGCTGGTCAAGGACCCCGTCCTGGACCTGACCAGCCCGGCCCAGCAGGTCGCGGTCGGCGGACCGTACATCCCTGCCGAACTGCCCGCCGACACCCACGCCTTCACCGCCCGCGCCACCGAGATCCACAGCCTGCGCAACGCACTCGGCCCCGACGGACCCGCCCACGGACCTGCCGTCACCGTGATCGACGGACCCGGCGGCATCGGCAAATCCGCGCTGGCCGTCCATGTCGCGCACGCCATGGCCACCCGGTTCTCCGACGGCGTCATCTACGTCAACCTGCACGGCGCCACCCCCGGACTCGACCCGCTGACCCCGGCCGAAGCCCTGCGCCACCTGCTGCGCTCCCTCGGCCTGGACGGGGCCGCCGTGCCCGCCGACCCGGGCGAGGCCGCCGCCCGCTACCGTTCGCTGACCGCGACCTGCAACCTGCTGGTCATCCTGGACAACGCCCGCGACGTCCGCCAGATCCGCCCGCTCATCCCCGCGGGACCCGGCTGCCGGGTCCTGATCACCTGCCGGAACCCGCTGGCCACCCTGGACAACGCCCGCCACCTCCACCTGGGCAACCTGAACGCCGCCGACGCCGCCGCGTTGCTGTCCCGCCTGGCCGGACCCGACCGGGTACGCGCCGAACCGGAGGCGGCCGAGCGGATCGTCCGCCTGTGCGGCGGCTTCCCCCTCGCCCTGCGGATCGCCGGCGCCCGGCTGGCCGCCCGCCCCGACTGGACCCTGTCCGACCTGGAAGCGCGGCTGGCCGACGCCACCCGCCGCCTGGACGTGCTGGAGTACGCCGACCTGGCCGTCCGCGCCAGCATCGCGGTCAGCCACCACCACCTCCGGGAAGAACCCGCCGGCCGTGACGCCGCCCACGTCCTGCCCCTGCTCGGCCTGCTCGGCCTGCCCACCCACACCCCCGCCGCCACCGCCGCCCTGACCGGCTGGCCCCTCCACCGCGCCGAAGCCGCCCTGGAACGCCTCCAGGACGCCCGCCTCCTCGAGGCCGCCGGACCCGACCGCTACCAGTTCCACGACCTGGTCGGCCTGTACGCCCGCGAACGCGCAAACCAGGACCTGCCAGAGGAGGAACGCACCACCGCCGTACGCCGGGCGCTGCACCACTACCTGACCACCCTGTGGATGGCGAGCACCACGATCAACAGCGATCCCGTACTGCGATGCCCCGTCGAGTTGCCCGACAGCACCTTCAAGGATCTGGCGGAGGCGGAACGCTGGGTCCAGGACGAGCGGGAGAACCTGCTCGCCGCCGCGCATCAGGCGCTGGACGGCCCCGACCCGGTGACCGCCATCGGCCTGGCCATCGGACTCCACTGGCCCTTCTGCTACCAGGGCTGGCACACGCAACTGGCCGACATCTACGCGCGCGCCATCGAGGTGGCCGACCGCATCGCGGCATGGGAGGACAAGGCCCAGCTCCGCAGCTTCCTCGGTTGGGTCCACCGGGACCAGGGCCGCTATGACGCGGCGATCGCGCATCTGAAGACGGCTCTCACCGACTGGGACCGTGCCGGCCTGCCTCGGCGGAAGGCCGGTGTGCTCAACAACCTCGGTGTCATCAACACGATCGCGGGCCGTCTCGACGAGGCACTCGGCTACTTGGAGTCCGCGTTGGAGCTGAACGACGACGCCGAACGCCCCGGGGCCACGGCCACGATCCGCAACAACCGGGTGCATGTCCACTACCGCCAGGGACGCTTCGACGAGGCGATCGCGGAGGCACGCCAGTTGGTGGGGCTGGGGCCGAAGGCGGGCCCGCTCGCCGATGCGGGCATCGCACAGGGATCGCTGGGCGACGCCTACCGCCATGCCGGCCGGCTGACCGAGGCGGTGGACAGCTACACGACCGCCGTGCGGTTGCTCCGCGAGTCGGGATACCGCCTGAAGGAAGCCGTGTCCCGGTGGTGGTTCGGCACCACGCTGCACGACCTCGGACGGCACGGCGAAGCACGGCAACAGTGGGAGGAGTCCATCCGCCTCCTGCGCGACGCCCGCCTGCTCACGCCAGGGGAGGCCGCCGAAATCCTCGCCCGGCCCGTGCCGGAAACACCCCAGCCGATCAGGAACATGCTCTGACCCTCCCGGCACGTCATGGCGGGCCGGCTCCAGCGGTCGACGTCGCCGTCATCATTCAGGGAGCCGTCATCGTTCAGGGAGCCGTCATCGTTCAGGGACAGGAGGGACAGCCGTTCGGCCCCTGGGGCAGTGAGGACGCTCAGAGCCAGAGGTACAGGCCGTGACCGGCTCGTACGACCGGGTCCAGCCAGTCGAAGAACTCCTCCACCCATGTGTCTCGCGGGGGTTCCTCCAGGGCCGGCGACGGCTGCGGGTTGCGTTTGAAAGCGCCCGGCACCGTACGGCTGAACTCGCGCGCGGCCTGATCCAGCAGCACGCCGTGCCTCGTCACCGCCTCGTGGTGCTCCTGCTGTCCGGGCGTCGGCCTGTCGTCCTCCACCGCGCGCGGCGGCGGGCCGGGGGCGGGCACGACGGGTGCGGGCGGCAGAGCGAACACGCGACGGCGGGCCTCGATGAAGGCGGGTTCGCGGGTCCAGGCGTTCGTGCGGTCCACGGTGGCCCGAGCCGTGGCGAGGAGATGAGCCTGGGTTTCGGCGAGCAGGTGGCTCGTGTCCCATGTGCGCAGCCGGTCGCGGTAGTGGCGGAACCCGCCGGCAGTCGTCTCGGCGTACCAGTGTCGCCATCTGACCGACCACTCTGCCAGCTCGTCGGGGAGGAACGTCGCCCAGGCCGCCTGCCGCCACTCGGGCGGGAAGAGGGGGTTGGCGCCGACGACGGAGACACGGCGGGGGTTGTCCATATCGAGGACCAGCAGCGAGCGCAGCCGCTCGTCGATGTCCCGCCACCGCGCGAGGATCGTTTCGTGGTCGATCTCTTCCGGCGAGCTCGTCTCTTCAGGAGGGTCCGTGCGGAGTGTGTGACCGAGTGCGTGGGCCAGGCGTGCGTGGGCGCGTGCCAGCCGTACGAGCTCGCCGGGGTCCCTCCGCGCGACATCGCGTACGGCCGCGGGCGCCCAATCCGTACCCACGGCCCGTCAGCGTAGCTGACGAGCATCGCGTCGATGCAGAGGAAGACGGACGGCGGCGATCTCTGCCGGCTGGCGCCGGCGGTTCGGCCGGCGGACCGCGGCCAGAAGCTGTCCGAGAAGCTGTCCGAGAAGCTCGGAGCTTCCTCTCGAAGGATCTCGAACGGACCTTCCGTCGCGCTCCCGTCCGATCGATCGAGCGGACGGGAGCTTTGTCGTTGTGGTGGACGGAGCGGCGACTCGCTCAGTACCCGCTGCGGCGAGGGGCGGCGGTGGGGCGGCGGGAGGGATTGGTCCGGCCCGTGGGCTTGAGGTCGCGCGCCGGGTGTTCGACCCGGTGCGGGGATCGGGTCTGGCGGTTGGTCCTGGCCTGGTCGGTCAAGGCCGGAAGTTTGATGTGCATGCTTCCTCCTGCGGTTCTAAGCCCTGGTGAGCCAGGTGACCTGGGCGCCGTTGTCGAAGGACTCGCGCCGGGTGGGGGTGAACAGGGTGGGGCGGAACTGTCCGGAGAACATGGGGATGCCCGTCCCCGCCACCACGGGGTAGCTCTTGAGGATGATCTCGTCGATCTCCGGGAGCAGGGAGGCGGCGAGTCTGCCGCCGCCGCAGAGGTAGATGTCCATACCGGTGTCCTCGGCCTTCAGCCGCCGGATGAGCTCGATCGGGTCGCCGGTCTCCACCTGCACCGTGGGGTCGTCGATCGTCAGCGTGCTGGACACGACGTACTGGCGCAGATGGGAGTACGGGCTGGTGGTGGGGACGTCCAGGGCCGGCTCGTAGGTGCCGCGTCCCATCACCAGCGTGTCGAAGACCTTGTTGGGCACGCCCTCGAGGCCGACAAGCTTGCGGACGTGGGTGGGGAGCGTCTCGGGGTAGCGGTCGTTGATCCAGGCGGCCATCTGGTCCGACAGGGGGTAGAAGTCGAACTCGGCGTTGGGGCCCGCGATGTAGCCGTCAAGCGAGACGCCGACGTAGTAGACGAGCTTTCGCATATCGATCAACTCCCGATGTAGTACTCTGAGTGGAGTGGTAAGAACGTAGTACTACAGATGGAGTGGTGTCAAGTGCGGAGAAATCCCGAGCGGCGGCAGGCGCTGATCGACGCGGCCATCGAGGTGTTGGCCAGGGAAGGAGCGCGTGGGCTGACTTTCCGGGCCGTCGATGCGGAGGCGGCCGTGCCCCCGGGCACGGCCTCCAACTACTTCGCCAACCGCGACGACCTGTTCACCCAGGTCGGCGGACGTATCTACGAGCGGTTGCTGCCCGACGAGGCCACGATCGCCCGCAGCCGGGAGGGCGTGCAGGACCAGACTCGCTATGCCGAGCTCATGCACGAACTGGTGGATCGGGTCTCCGCCTTCAACTCCGGCTACCTGGCCCTGCTCGAGCTCCGGCTTGAGTCCACTCGGCGCCCCGAGCTGCGCGCCGTGCTGACCAAGCGCATCCGAGAGGACATCGACGCCAACCTCGGCCACCACGCCGCCTCAGGTCTGCCCGGCGACTCGACCTCGGTGGTTCTCCTCTACCTCGCTCTGAACTGGCTCATCGTGGAGCGGCTGACACTGCCCGACATCTTCACCGAGCAGGAGATCCACGAGCTGGTGGACGCCGCCGTGCAAAGATCGCTGAATGCCTGACGTGGCGACGCCGGCGAAGGCCCCGGTGCTCACGGACACCGAAATCGAGCCCTACGACAGGGACGAGATCCGCCTCCTGCTCAAGGCCTCCGCGCCTCCCAGGTGAGACCCCGACTTGCCTTGCCACGGTCTGCCGGATTCCGTCGGAAAGAGGTCTTGAGAAGGCCGGCTGAGACCCAAAGCAAGAGGGGTTGTGCCGCTGATCACGGCACAACCCCTCTGAGCTGGCGGAGGATGGGGGATTTGAACCCCCGAAAGGTTGCCCTTTACACGCTTTCCAAGCGTGCGCCCTCGGCCACTAGGCGAATCCTCCGTCGACGAGCTTACCTGACTTCAGAGGGTCCGCAGACCATGTTTTTCGCGAGGTTCCCGAGGGTGACACGAGCACTGCGGCGTCCGGCTAGACTGTCCAGGGACCCCTCGCGCGGCGTCATCCTGTGAACCTCCCCAGGGCCGGAAGGCAGCAAGGATAAGCGGGCTCTGGCGGGTGTGCGGGGGGTCTCTTCGTTGAGAGCCCCCTCGCAGGCGGGATGGTCGTATGAGCCTTGCGCTTTACCGCAAGTACCGACCCGGGACCTTCGCCGAGGTCAAGGGTCAGGAACATGTCACTGACCCGCTGCGGCAGGCGTTGCGGACGCGCCGTATCAACCACGCCTACCTGTTCAGCGGCCCCCGCGGATGTGGCAAGACCTCCAGCGCCCGCATTCTGGCGCGTTCTCTCAACTGTGAGCAGGGCCCCACGCCCGACCCGTGCGGCGAGTGCGAGTCGTGCGTCGCGCTGGCCCCCACCGGTCCCGGCCACCTCGACGTCATCGAGATCGACGCCGCCTCGCACGGCGGTGTGGACGACGCGCGCGACCTGCGCGAGCGGGCCTTCTTCGCCCCCGTCTCCGCGCGCTACAAGATCTACATCATCGACGAGGCGCACATGGTGACCCGCGAGGGTTTCAACGCGCTGCTCAAGCTCGTCGAGGAGCCCCCGCCGCACCTGAAGTTCATCTTCGCGACGACGGAGCCGGAAAAGGTCATCGGCACCATCAAGTCGCGCACGCACCACTACCCGTTCCGGCTGATGCCGCCCGCGACGCTCCGGGCGCTGCTGGAGGAGATCCTCACCTCCGAGAACGTGCCCTTCGAGCCGAACGCGCTGCCCCTGGTCGTACGCGCCGGCGCCGGCTCCGCCCGTGACTCGCTGTCCATCCTCGACCAGCTCCTCGCCGGGGCGGAGGACGACGGCATCACCTACGCCAAGGCCGTCTCCCTGCTCGGCTACACCGACGGGGACCTGCTCGACGAGGTCGTCGCAGCGTTCGCCGCCCGTGACGGCGGCCAGGTCTTCCACACGGTCAACCGGGTGATCGAGGGCGGCCACGACCCCCGCCGCTTCGCCTCCGACCTGCTCGAACGCTTCCGCGACCTGGTGATCCTGGCGAACGTCCCCGAGGCGGCCTCCAGCGGCCTGCTCGACCGTCCCGCCGACGAGCTGGAGCGCCTCGTCCAGCAGGCGGCCTCGATGGGGCCCGCCGAGCTCACGCGCGCCGCCGAGATCTTCAACGCCGGCCTCACCGAGATGCGCGGCGCCACCTCGCCGCGCCTGCTGCTCGAGCTGATGTGCGCGCGCGTCCTGCTCCCGGGGGCCTCGCAGGGCGAGGACGCGCTGCTGGCCCGCCTGGAGCGCCTCGAACGCGGCGGCGCCGTCGCCCAGATGGCCGCCCGAGCCTCCTCCGCCGGGACACCGCCCGCAGGTTCCGGCGCGGTGACCATCCCGCGCCCGGGTGCCGCTTCCGCGGGTGCGCAGGCCGGGGGTCAGGGCGGGGGCCAGGGCGGCGTTCATGGCTCCGGCCAGGCGGGCGGTCATCACGGTACGGGAGCGGCGCCGGGCGGTGACGTGGTGGGTGCTTCCGCCTCGGTCGCGCCGTCCCATGCTGCACCGGCGGCTGCGGGCAAGGGCGGGGACGACTGGCCCGAGGCCGCTCGTCCCGGTGCTCCGGCAGCGTCCTCGCCCGGCGGCGGGGAACACGTGGCCGATGGCAGTGCCCACCAGCAGGCTCCGCAGGCCGCTGCCCCGAGCGGAGGGTTCGCCCCGGCGTCGGGGGGCGCTCCCGCGGCGGGTGGAGCGGGCGCCGTGCAGAGCCAGTGGGCCGCCGTGCTGGCCTCGCTCAAGCAGCGCAGCATCGTCGTCTGGGCCAACGTGAGCACCAACGCCCAGGTGGTGGGCGTGGAAGGCAACCTGGTCACGCTCGGCTTCACCCAGGTCGGCGCGATGAAGAACTTCACGGGTGGCGGCAAGGACGCCGTGGTGGCCGGTGCGCTGGGCGACGTGCTCGGCGGCACCTGGCGGGTGGAGGCGGTCGTGGGCGGCTCGCCCGCCCCGCAGTCCTCCCGTGGGCCCGCCCGGCCTCCGACCCACAACCAGGCTCCGCAAGGTCAGGGACCGGCCGGTGCCCAGGGAGCGCCCGGAGCCGCGCAGGCCGCTCAGGGCATGTCAGGTTCGCAGAGCACGCCGGGGTCTCAAGGCTCCCAGGGACGTACGGCGTCGCATGGGGCGGCCAACGAGGACCAGGGCGGTCAGGATCCCGACCAGCCTCCGGCTGCCGCCTCTCCGGGGCGTCAGACCACGGACGAGTCCTGGCCCGACGCCCCTGACGACATCAGCCCCGGCTCCCCGCCCAGCCCGGATCCCACGCGTACCGTCACCGCCGCCCAGCACACGGTCAGCGCCCCGGCGGCTGCGCCGGCGGGCACTCCGGCGGGCACTCCGGCGGGTGCTTCGGTCGGCGCCTCCGGGGGCGGGGGTGTCCCGGGCGCGGGCCTGGCCGCCGCCAGATCGGCGGCGAAGGCGGCCGCCCAGGCGGGCCCGCGTGTCCCGGCCGCCCGCGGTGGGGTCCCGGCTGCCCGCGGTGGGGTCCCGGCTGCCCGCGGTGGCGCTGCCGCGTGGCCGGAGACGGTCCCGGGCCGTAACAAGGGTCCCGAGTCCGACGACGTGGACCCGCTCAACGACGCGGACGCGGATGTGGACGCCATCTCGGGCATGGCCCTGCTGGAGCGGGAGCTCGGCGCCCAGGTGATCGGCGAGATCGACCACACCTGACCCACCCCTCCGCGCCCAGGCGTGGAAGTCCGTCCGGGTCACGCTGGGCAGTGGAGGCACCCACCGCCGTGCGAGCCTTGCGACCGTTGGGAGCCGTTGGGAGCCGTGCGAGCGGGAGTCGGGCAGCCGGGCAGTTGCGTTGGGCCGCGGGCAGCCGCGTCGGTCGCCGGGCAGTCTCGTCAGGCCGCCGCGTTGGGCCGCCGGGCAATCCCGTCGGGCAGCCGGAGGCCGCCAAGGCAGCGCGGGCCGTGGGATTGGGGCAGGTCGCGCCGGGCAGCCGGAGGCGCCCAAGGGAGCGCCGATCATGGGTGTCGGGCAGGTCGCGCTGGGCAGCCGGCGGCCCCCAAGGCGGCGCGGATCGTGGGAGTCCGGCACATCGAGAAGGGCAGCCGTAGGCCCCCAAGGGGTGCGCGGCCGTAAGGGCGGGGCGGGCCGCCGCCCTCCTGGCCAGAGGTCAGGAGAGGAGGCGGGAGCGGGCGGCGGCTGAGCGGGGGTCGGTCGGTGGGAGGGCGGCCAGGCGCTCCAGGACCTCGTAGTCGTCCCGCCCGCCGCTCGTCTGCGCGTACGTCCACAGATCGTCCGGCGACCCCTGCCGCAACAGGCAAGCACGCACCTGGGCCTCGAGCTCGTCCCGTTCCCGCCGGATCTCCGGCGACTCCGAGCGCGGCAGCAGCGGCCCCGGGTACGCCCGCGCCAGCGACGTGGGGTCGTTCGCCGACAGCAGCCGGGTGAGGGACAGGAAGTCGGCCTCCACCGGGCACGTCAGGCGGTACGGCTTGGCCGCGATCGCCTCCCCGAGCTGCGCCCGCAGCCGGTGGATCTCCGCCCTGATGGTCACCGGGTTGCCGGCGTCCCCGTACAGGTGGAAGGAGAGCTGCTCGGCCGTCAGGCCGTGCGGGTGCAGGGCCAGGAGGGTGAGGATCTCCGCGTGCCGCAGCGACAGCGACCGGTCGCCCTCTCCGAACGCGGCCGAGGGGGTGCCCTCGCCGAGGAACGACAGCGCCAGGACCGGCGGCGCGGCGGCCGACGAGGGGCGCAGGAGGAAGCCGTCGGAGAAGGGCTCCAGCAGGGCGACGCTCCCGTCCCTGAGGATCATGCGCTGGCCGGCGAACTGCCCCGCCCGCTCGCCGAGGTGCACGCGCCCGCCCAGGTCGCCGGCCGGGTCGCCGGAGATGACGCGGCCCGTGGACGACAGCAGGACGCCGGGGTGGCCGCGCAGGGACTCGTATCGGCGGCGCAGGCGCTCGTCGCGTTCGTGCATGCACAGCGCGAGCTGCTTCTCGGCGAGCTTGGCCGTCGTGGCGACCAGGGCGACCGTGGCGGGGTGCAGGGAGCGGGCGGTGCCGCTGACGTCGACGCAGCCGATGACCCGGCCGGAGTCGGGGTCGGTGATCGGGGCGGCGCTGCACGACCAGATGTGCAGGATGCGCATCAGGTGCTCCTCCGAGTAGACGTGCACGGGCCGGCCGGTGGCCAGGGCGGTGCCTATGCCGTTGGTTCCGACGTTGTGCTCGCCCCACTGGTGTCCGTCGGCCAGACCGATCTGGTCGGCGCGCCGCATGATTGTGCGATTACCCTCGCGCCACAACACCCGGCCGTCACGGTCTGTGACGATCATGACATGTCCGGTCTCCTCGGCCAGACCGGACAGAGTGCCGGCGAGCAGGGGCAACAGGGGCTGCAACGGATGTGCCTGACGTATGTCCCTGATGCGTGATGGGTCGTAGACGAGTGGGGCACTCTTGCCTTCAGGGTCGATACCGGCATCCAGCGAACGGAGCCAGGACGCCTTGATCAGCCGGCGGGGCGACTCTGGCCAGGGCCGGCCCGTCGCGGCGGCTTCGTGCGCTCCGCGTAGAAGGCGGGAGTACGCGTCGAGATGGGCGTAACTCATCGGTCACTCCAAGTAGTCAACTAGAGCATCCGTCCTACCGCTCGATAGCGCAACCCGTTCAGGGGGATTGCAGAGGGTGATTGAATGAACGCAACGTGTGTGCAACGTTCCGCTGACTAGCGTCCCTGTTCAACGCGTCGGCGTGGTGCGGCCGCTCCGCCGACGTGATTGGCCGGGTCTCGGACGCTGGAGGGGGGCCGAGACCCGGCCAAAACACGCCGGTGCCGGACACGGATGCCAGGCCAGGACAACGGGCGTCGAACAGGAAACGCCCGCCCCAGGCGGCACACGTGAGCGGGACAACCGTCCCGCGCGAGGGTCGGGGCGCGAAACATGGGGACGCCCCCCAGTACATGACGCCGCCCAAACACCGTAGGCTCGTGGCAGTCAAGAACGCGGAGCCACGAGGAGCGCACGACGGTGAACCCAGGGGATGTCAACCTGCAGCAGCTGCTGGAGCAGGCCCAGCTCATGCAGCAGCAGCTTGTGAGCGCCCAGCAGGAGCTCAACGACGCGCAGATCGAGGGCTCATCAGGCGGCGGCCTGGTCACGGCCGTCGTCAACGGCTCGGGCGAGCTGCTCGAGCTCAAGATCGACCCGAGCGTGATCGACGCCGGCGACGCGCAGGACACCGCCGACACGATCGCCGACCTGGTGATCGCGGCCGTCCGCGACGCCGTGCGCGCGGCGGCCGACCTGCAGCAGGAGAAACTCGGCCCGCTGGCCCAGGGTCTGGGTGGCGGCGGCCTCGGACAGTTGCCAGGGTTCTAGGCATGTACGAAGGGGTCGTCCAGAATCTGATCGACGAGCTGGGCCTGCTGCCCGGCGTCGGTCCCAAGAGCGCGCAGCGGATCGCGTTCCACCTGCTGGCGGCCGATCCAGCCGACGTCAAGCGGCTGGCGCACGCGTTGCTGGAGGTCAAGGAGAAGGTCCGGTTCTGCCGGGTCTGCGGCAACGTGGCGGCCGAGGAGGAGTGCCGCATCTGCCGCGACTCCCGCCGCGACACGCACGTCATCTGCGTGGTCGAGGAGTCCAAGGACGTCGTCGCGATCGAGAAGACGCGCGAGTTCCGCGGCACCTATCACGTGCTCGGCGGCGCGATCAGCCCGATCGACGGCGTCGGCCCCGACGACCTGCGCATCCGAGAGCTCATGACACGCCTGGCCGACGGCCGCGTCACCGAGCTCATCCTCGCCACCGACCCCAATCTCGAGGGCGAGGCCACGGCAACCTACCTCGCCCGTCTGGTCAAGCCGATGGGCATCAAAGTGACACGACTGGCCAGCGGTCTGCCTGTGGGCGGTGACCTCGAATACGCCGACGAGGTGACCTTGGGCCGCGCGTTCGAAGGACGGAGGCTGCTGGATGTCTGACCAGTGGAGCGCGCTGGCGGAAGAGATCTCCGGGCACGCGCAGAACTACGTGGACGGCCTGACCAGGGTGGCGGGCGGCGAGGGTGGCGACGCCATCTGGTCGATCCTGCTGGTGGAGGTCGCCCAGGTGAGCTTGGCCGGGGCCAAGCTGGGCGCGAACCGGGACGTCATTCTCGCCGGCAACTACGAGCCGCCGATGAGCGAGGATCCCGACATCGACGGGGTCCGCACGGCGCTGGCCGAGCGGCTGGAGGCCGTCGACGACTACGCCGAGGTGTTCGACCCGTACAAGGACACGGGCGTCACCCCCTACCGGCTGTCCGACGACCTGACCGCCGTCGCCGCCGACCTCATCCACGGGCTGCGCCACTATCACGCCGGCCGCCCGCACGAGGCGCTGTGGTGGTGGCAATACTCCTACTTCAACACCTGGGGCAACCACGCGGGCGCCGCGATGCGCGCGCTGCAGGCCCTGGCGGCGCATTCGCGCCTCGACGTGGCGGAGGAAACCACCACGGTCTGATCATCCACATAGTGGTACGAACCATCAGGCCCATGAGAGGCCCCCAGTAGACTGGCAGCTCACAGTCCAGACCGGGAGACTCTCGTGGCGCTCGTTGTGCAAAAGTACGGTGGTTCGTCCGTCGCCGACGCGTCCTGCATCAAGCGGGTCGCGCAGCGGATCGTCGCGACGAAAAAAGCCGGCAACGACGTGGTCGTGATCGTCTCCGCGATGGGCGACACGACGGACGAGCTGCTCGACCTGGCCGAGCAGGTGTCGCCGCTGCCTCCGGGCCGCGAGCTCGACATGCTGCTGACCTCCGGCGAGCGCATCTCGATGGCACTCCTGGCGATGGCGATCGCCAACCTCGGTCACGAGGCCCGCTCGTTCACCGGCTCGCAGGCAGGTGTGATCACCGACTCCACGCACGGCAAGGCGCGCATCATCGACGTGACGCCCAGCCGCATCCAGGAGGCGATCGACCAGGGCCACATCGCGATCGTGGCCGGTTTCCAGGGCGTCTCGCAGGACACCAAGGACATCACCACGCTCGGCCGCGGCGGCTCCGACACCACCGCAGTCGCGCTGGCGGCGGCGCTCAGCGCCGATGTGTGCGAGATCTACACCGACGTCGACGGCATCTTCACCGCCGACCCGCGCATCGTGCCCGCGGCGCGCCAGATCCCCAGGATCTCGTATGACGAGATGATGGAGATGGCGGCCTGCGGCGCGAAGATCCTGCATCTGCGGTGCGTCGAATATGCTCGCCGTTTCAGCCTGCCGATTCACGTACGCAGCTCTTTCAGCACCAAGGAAGGCACGTGGGTCGTCTCCGACCCTTACACCGAAGGAACCGAGATGGAGCAGCCGATCATCTCCGGCGTCGCACACGACCGGAGCGAGGCCAAGATCACCGTTGTCGGGGTCCCCGACAAGGTCGGCGAGGCTGCCTCGATCTTCAAAACGCTGGCCGACGCCGAGATCAACATTGACATGATCGTGCAGAACGTCTCGGCCGCGGCCACCGGGCGCACGGACATCTCGTTCACGCTGCCCACGGCCGACAGCCAGACGGCGCTGACGTCGCTGAAGAAGATCCAGCCCCAGATCGGTTTCGAGTCGCTGCTGTTCGACGACCAGATCGGGAAGGTGTCGCTGATCGGCGCGGGCATGCGCTCGCACCCGGGCGTCACCGCGACGTTCTTCGCGGCCCTCGCCGACGCGGGGGTCAACATCGAGATGATCTCCACCTCGGAGATCCGCATCTCTGTGATCGTCGAGCAGGACGGTGTCGACGCGGCCGTGGCGGCCGCCCACCGTGCCTTCGATCTCGACGCCGACCAGGTCGAAGCCGTGGTGTACGGAGGTTCAGGACGATGAGCAAGAGGCCGAGTCTGGCCCTGATCGGGGCGACCGGTGCGGTGGGCACCGTCATGCGCGACATCGTGTCGACGCGCGAGGACATCTGGGGCGAGATCCGTCTCGTCGCCTCCCCGCGCTCGGCGGGCAAGGTGCTCCAGGTACGCGGCGAGGACGTCGTGGTGCAGGCCCTCGCGCCCGAGGTGTTCGACGGCGTCGACGTGGCCATCTTCGACGTGCCGGACGAGGTGTCGGCCGTGTGGGTGCCGATCGCGGCCGAGCGTGGCGCGATCGTCATCGACAAGTCGGGCACGTTCCGCATGGAGCCCGACGTGCCGCTGGTCGTGCCCGAGGTCAACCCGCTCGACGCGCGCGACAGGCCGCGCAACATCATCTCGACCCCCAACTGCACGACGCTGTCGATGATGGCGGCCATGGGGGCGCTGCACGCCGAGTTCACGCTCACGGAGCTGGTCGTCGCCTCCTACCAGGCGGTGTCCGGCGCGGGCGTGGCCGGTTCCGCGCGGCTCTACGACGAGGTCGAGGCGCTGGCCGGTGACCGTACGATCGGGCAGGCCGCCGGTGACGTACGCAAGGTGCTGGCGAACAAGCTGCCGGAGGAGTCGCCGTTCCCCGCGCCCATCGCGTTCAACGTGGTGCCGTGGGCGGGCTCGCTGAAGGACGGCGGCTGGGCCTCGGAGGAGATCAAGCTCCGCAACGAGTCCCGGAAGATCCTCGGCATCCCCGACCTGAAGGTCTCCGCGACCTGCGTCCGCGTGCCGGTGGTCACGACGCACTCGCTGGCCGTGCACGCGCGGTTCGAGCGCGAGATCACGGTCGCCGACGCGCACCGTGTCCTGGAGGCGGCGCCGACGGTGGTCCTCATGGACGACCCGGCCAACGGGGTCTACCCGACGCCTCTCGACGTGGTGGGCAACGACCCGACCTACGTGGGCCGCATCCGCCAGGCGATGGACTTCCCCAACACGCTCGACCTGTTCGTGTGCGGTGACAACCTGCGCAAGGGGGCGGCGCTCAACGCGGCGGAGATCGCCGAGCTGGTCGCTGCCGAGTTCTGACCGAAGTTCTGATCATCAGGGTGACGCCGTGCGTCTCGTGCGGCGTCACACCCATGTCCGGGGCGTGTCGCCGGGGCCCTGTCACCGGAAGAGGATGTCCCAGTGGTCGCCCTCGTCGGCGAACGTCGTGCCCGAGCCTGACTTGTACAGCCGGGCCCCGTCGCTGCGGATCCCCGCCTTGTCATGGTTCTTGGTGATGTGCCGGTCGATGCAGGCGTTGTGGGAGATGTCGAGCTTGTAGCCGTTCCCGTGGCTGAAGTGGCCGGGGGCGTGGCCCCGCTCCGTGCCGCCGGTGACCATGATCGGGCAGCCGCTGCGCTGCTTCAGCGCGATGGCCTTGGCGATCGTCCCGGTCCGCACCGAGTCGAGCGACGTGCAGTGGTGCATGTGCTTGCTGACACAGTTCCCGGTCGACTTCGTCCGCAGCCCCGCGCTCTTCAGCCACCCGGTGGCGGTCGCGTGGGACACCTGCATGGCGGCCTTCCTGGGCAGGACCCGCGTCAGATCGACCTGAGCGCGCCTGTGAGCGGCGTGCGCCCGCGCCCGGGGCATCTTGGCCACTCCGGTGCGTACGGGGCTCTTCGCCGCCTTCGTGGCCTCTCGCCGCGCCTTGGGCTTCTGGGCCCAGGCCAGATCCTCCTGCGCCTCCGAGGCGGACCGGGTGGCGGACCGGGTGGCGGACTCGGCTGCGGTGGAGGCCCGGTCGCGCGCCTCGCGCGCCCGCTCCACCTGCTCCAGCGGCCACCGGGTGTCGAGCGCCGGCCAGTCGCTGATCTGCTCGAGTTCCCTGCCGGCCGCCATGAGCCGTTCGTAGGCCATGTCCGGTTCCACCTCGTACGCGTCGGAGAGGGCCGCGTCCATGGCTGCCCGCGTCCACTGCGCCGGGGCGTCCTCCCAGCCGTAGGGCCCGGCCTCGTACAGGCTGCCCTGAGCCGGCGACCCTTCGGGGTGGGTGGCGGCGGAGGCGGCCGAGGCCAGCGCGATTATGGTGATCTCAATGCCGAGGAGCGCGACTACCAGGAGGCGCACTGTTCCACGTATCCACATGTCGATGCCTTTTCGCGGAAATAGCCCTTCCGCCTGAAACGACAATCCCACCTTTCACAGGAGATAACTCATGCCGCGAGTGCAACTTTGCCTTGTGGCGGTGATCACCGTGCGGCTCCATGACCTAACCCCGTTGCACGACGTAAAGTGACGAACGTGTCCGAAGCCCGAAACCGAGGATCGGAGAGCACCCGAGAGGTCATCGTCGAGACGGCCTTGCGACTGTTCCGGGAGCGCGGCTTCGACGCGACCACCATGCGGGCCATCGCCGCCGAGGCGGGGGTTTCCGTGGGCAACGCCTACTACTACTTCGAGGGCAAAGAGGCGTTGATCCAGGCGTACTACGACCGCGCCCAGGCCGAGCACGAGGCGGCCTGCCGGGCGTTCCTGGCCACGGAGAGCTCGTTCGCGGCCAGGCTGAGCGGGGTGCTGCGCGAGTGGGTACGCGTCTCGGAGCCGTACCACGAGTTCGCCGTCAAGTTCTTCAAGCACGCCGCCGAGCCGACCAACCCGCTGAGCCCCTTCAGCAAGCAGTCCTCGCCCGCGCGGGAGGCGTCCATCGCCATCTACCGCCAGGTCGTGGAGGGATCGCGCGACCGGATGAACGCCGAGCTGCGCGAGGAGCTGCCCGAGCTGCTGTGGCTGCTGTCCATGGGCATGGTGCTGTTCTGGGTGCACGACACGTCGCCGGGGTGCGAGCGGACCTACCGGCTGATCGACGTGACGGTGCCGCTGGTGGACCGGCTGGTGGGGCTGTCACACCTGCCCGGCCTGCGGGGCATCACGAAGGACTTCATCGCGGCGGTGCACGAGCTGCGAGCCTAGAGCTACATACCGAGCGGTTGGTACGTTGTTCGTCATGACGCAGAACTGGGGCATGACGATCCCCTTTTACGACCGCTCACTGGCGAACTCGCTGGACCTGATCGCCGAGCTGCCCGCGCTCGGGTACACCGACGTGTGGTCGGCGGAGGTCAACGGGGTCGATGGGTTCGTGCCGCTGGCCCTGGCCGCGCAGCGGGCTCCGGGGGTCAGGCTGGGCAGCGCCATCGTGCCCGTCTCGACCCGGGGCCCGGGGCTGCTGGCCATGTCCGCGGCCACGCTGGCCGACCTGGCGCCGGAGCGGTTCGTGCTGGGCATCGGGGCCTCCTCGCCGGCCATCGTCGAGCGGTGGAACGCGGGCACGTTCGGCAAGCCGTACGCGCGGACCCGCGACACGCTGCGCTTCCTGCGCAAGGCGCTGGCGGGGGAGAAGGTCTCGGAGAAGTACGAGACGTTCGAGGTCAAGGGCTTCAAGCTGGAGCGGGCGCCGAAGGTGCCGCCGAAGATCGTGCTGGCCGCGCTGCGCCCCAGGATGTTGCGCCTGGCCGCCGAGGAGGCCGACGGCGCCATCACGAACTGGCTCTCGCCCCAGGACGTGCGGAAGGTGCGGGCGGAGATCGGGCCGGACACCGAGCTGATCGCCCGCCTGTTCGTCTGCGTCAGCGAGGACACCGACCGCGTACGCGAGATGGCCAGGTGGATGCTGGCGAGCTACCTGACCGTCCCGGTGTACGCGGCCTTCCACGACTGGCTGGGCCGCGGCGAGGTGCTGCGCCCGATGCACGAGGCGTGGGCGGCCGGCGACCGGCAGGCCGCGCTCAAGGCCATCCCCGACGAGGTGGTGGACGCCCTGATCGTGCACGGCGACGCCGCCACCTGCCGGGCGAGGATCCAGGAGTACGTCGCCAACGGCCTCGACACCCCCGTCCTCGCCCCCATCCCGGGCGGCGACGTCTCCATCGACCAGGCAGTTCGGGATCTGGCTCCGGAAGGGTAGGCATGGACGAGTTGCTGGGACTGGACGCCGTCGGCCAGGCGCGGGCGGTCAGGGACGGCCAGGTGTCGGCGCGGGAGCTGACCGAGGCCGCGATCGCGCGCATCGAGGCGGCCGACGGCGAGCTGAACGCCGTCATCCACCGCCGCTTCGAGCGGGCGCTGGCCGAGATCGACGCCATCCCGGCGGACGCGCCGTTCCGTGGAGTGCCGATCCTGCTCAAGGACCTGGGCTGGCGGGAGGCGGGGGAGCCGTACAGCGCGGGCTCGAACGTGCGTGACGGCCTGGACGACGCCGAGGACTCCTACGGCGTCCTGCGGCTGCGCGAGGCCGGCTTCGTCCTGCTCGGGCGCACGAACACCCCCGAGTTCGGCAGCACGATCACCACGGAGCCGGTGGCGTTCGGGCCCACCAGGAACCCGTACGACCCGGCGTACTCGGCGGGCGGGTCGAGCGGCGGCTCCGCGGCGGCGGTGGCGGCCGGGATGGTCGCGCTGGCCACGGCCAGTGACGGCGGCGGGTCGATCCGCATCCCGGCGTCCCTGTGCGGCCTGGTGGGGCTCAAGCCGTCGCGCGGGCGCGTGAGCCTGGGACCGGCCATGGGGGAGGGGTGGAGCGGCTTCTCCTGCCCCGGGTTCGTCACCAGGACCATGCGGGACACGGCGGCGGCGCTCGACCTCGTCTCCGGCCGGTACCCCGGCGACCCGTACGACGCCCCGGCCCTCCCCGGGAGCCTCGCCGGCGAGGTGGGCCGGGATCCCGGCAGGCTGCGGATCGGGTTCCTCGCCGCGCATCCCAGGGGCGACGTGCCGGAGGTGCCCGAGGTGACCGAGGCCGTGACCGGCGCCGCCGCGCTGCTGGAGTCGCTCGGCCACGACGTCGCCCCCGGCGGTCCCGAGGCGCTGGGCGATCCCCACTTCCCCCGCCACTTCGGCGCCATCGTGGCCAACAACCTGGCCGCGCAGGTCGCCGGGCTGGGCGAGCTGCGCGGCAAGCCCGTACAGCTGGAGGAGCTGGAGCCGCGCAACGCCGCCATGGTGAGCGCGGCGCGCGAGCACAGCGCGGCCGACCACATCCTGGCCACGCAGTGGGTGGACGGCTTCCGGCGCCGCATGACCGCCTGGTGGGCGGCGGGACACGACCTGCTGTTGGTCCCGTCGCTGGGCGTGGCGCCGTTCCCGCTGGGCTGGATCCCGCCGGGGGACCTCAGCATCGCCCTGGGGCGGACCGCGCACGCCGTGGCCTACACCTCGCCGGTCAACGCGAGCGGGCAGCCCGCCGTGTCGCTCCCGCTGCACAGGAACGCGGCGGGCCTGCCGGTGGGCATCCAGCTCGTGGCCGCGCCCGGGCGCGAGGACCTGTTGGTACGGGTGGCGGCACAGATCGAGCAGGTCAGGCCCTTCGAGCACGCGGCCCTGCCCTGACGGAAGGGAACTCGTACCCCCGGTGACGCGTTATGTCGTGAAAAGCCGGGGGTAGGGGGATCACATGATGGCGAAGGCAACACGGGCGGCGGCGGCATGGCGGACCTACCGCGAGGTGACCCGGCCCGGGTCGCCCAAACTGATGACCAGGGTCCGGGCGATCCCGCGGATGATCGGCGCGGTCATGCGCGGGCAGTACGCGGGCATGGGCAGGAGCAAGCTCGCCCTGCTCGGCCTCGGCGTGGTCTACCTCATCTCACCGATCGACGTCGTGCCCGACTTCCTCATGCTGATCGGCGTGGCCGACGACTTCGGCGTGTTCCTGTGGCTCCTGGCCTCGCTGCTCGGTGAGAGCGGGCGCTATGTGCAGCACGAGCGCCACGTCATCCAGGCCCGCCTCGAAGAAAGTTAGATCTCCTCCATCCGCAACCACGCCCGCGAGGGCAGCGGGTGGCCGAACAGGCGCGCCGCGTTGCCGTAGGCGACCCGGGCGATGTCGGCGGGCGGGAGCGTTCCGAGGTTGCGCGCCACCGACTTCTGGGTGTCGGGCCACGTCGAGTCCGAGTGCGGGTAGCCGCTCTCCTGCAGGACGTGGTCGAGGCCGACGGCGAGCCGCACCCCTGACAGGGCGTGGTCGTCGAGCGTGCCGAAGAAGAAGTTGCGGCGCAGCACCTCGCTGGGCTTGAGCCCGCCCTCCCACGACGCCTCTCCGGCGACGGGGTGGTCGAGGGCGTAGTCGGCGCGCTCGGCCAGCATCGGCAGCCAGCCCACGCCGCCCTCGACGATGAGGATGCGCAGCGAGGGGAAGCGCAGCGGCACCCCGGACCAGAGCCAGTCGGCGCAGGCGAACATGGCGCTGGTCGGCATCAGCGTGGTGATGGCCTCGATGGGCGTGTCGGGAGAGGGCACGGGCGACCAGGAGGAGTCGCCGGTGTGCAGGCAGACGACGGTGCCGGTCTCCTCGCAGGCGGCGAAGAACGGGTCCCAGTGGCCGGTGTGGATCGAGGGCAGCCGCAGCCGGGTGGGGAACTCGGGGAAGACGACGGCCTTGAAGCCCCTGGCCGCGTTGGCCCGGATCTCCTTGGCGGCCACGTCGGGATCGGGCAGCCACGGCAGTTGCAGGCCGATGATCCGCTCGGGGTAGGTGCCCGCCCAGACGTCGATGTGCCAGTCGTTCCACGCCTTCACCAGGGCCAGGCCCAGCTCCTGGTCGCGGGTCCTGGCGAACGGCATGCCCGACTGCCCGGCCAGCATGCCGGGGAAGCAGAGCGCGGCCCAGATGCCCGCCACGTCCATGTCCTGGATGCGGGCCTCGATGTCGTGGCAGCCGGGGCGCATCTGCTCGAACCGGACGGGCTCGAGCGTCCATTGCTCGCGCGGCAGCCCCGCGCCCACGTCGATGCCGGCGCACGGGTAGGTGGCGCCGCCGTAGCGCCACACCTGGTGACCCGCCTCCGTCTCCACGACCTTGGGCGCGACCTCCGCGTATTTCTCCGGCAAGCGGTCCTCGAACAGGTCGGGAGGCTCGATCAGGTGATCGTCGGCTGAGATGATCACATAGTCGCGCCGCCTGGGGTCAGGGTCGGGGAGCAGCGGCGTAGTCACGCACGTAACCGTACGACGACGGGATAACGTCGAACAAGCTGCGACGTATCCGTTGGGTATCCGAGACTTTCTGACCCGGGACCGCCGGGAGGGGGATGGCTGGCGATCCCGGGACTGACAGGCCCGCTCGCGCAGGGGCGGGCCCGGTCGGCCACTACCCCTCTGAGATCGATTCAGTCAGCAAATGCCGGCGAAGTTCGTCGATCGCGGCGGGGGAAAGCTGGAGCACCTGGGTGACGTACGCCTCGACGGAGCCGTGCCGGGACGTGAGGTCGGCGAGGAAGAGCCGCATCGTCTCGGCGGGCGCGAGGCCGAAGCCCGGCCACAGGGGCGCGCCCGGATGCCTCCTGCTCCAGTCGGCGACGAAGCGCTCGGTGGCCAGGCCGGTCAGCGCGTAGTCCGCCACGATGTCGTCCTCGCCCACGCCCGCCAGCGACAGCACCAGCGCGGCCAGCACCCCGGTACGGTCCTTGCCCGCGGCGCAGTGGATGACCACGGGGGCGTTGTCGGCGAGGGCGATCGTCTCCAGGGCGGTCCTGAGGTTCGCGACGCCGTCCTCGGTCACCTCCAGGTAGCGGTCGGCGAGGTAGCGGGCGACGCCGAGCTCCTCGCTGTAGGCGGCGGTTTCCCAGCGGCGGCCCTCGATCGGCAGGTTCTGGTAGCGCTGCCCCTCGCTCTCGGGGACCCGTCCGGCCCGCTCGACCTCGAACGGGTGACGCAGGTCGATGACGTTGCGCACGCGCAGCGCCCGGAAGGCCGTCAGGTCGTCTCCGGCCAGCCAGCCGAGGGAGTCGGCCCGGTAGAGCCGCTGCCACCTGACGGTGCGCCCGTCCTTGGCGGCATATCCACCTACGTCGCGGAAGTTGCAGAGATTCGTGAACTCAATGTGGCGGATCACCCTCAACACATTAATTGGCGGCGGTCTTCGCATCCGAGGCCACGGGCGCCTCTGAAGTCTCCCGAGACCTGCGCTCGGCCACCTCGCGCCGGATCAGCAGGATCCACCCGCCGATCGCGATCCCGATGAACAACCACCACTGGACGCCGTACGCCAGGTTGAGCCCGCCCCCTGCACCGACGTCGGGCTCGGGCACCGGCGCGGGGGCCGCGGCGGGCTTGGGCTGCTGCTCGGTCAGCTCGACGTAGCCGCCCACGAGCCGGTACGGCAGGCCCTTCCCGATCTTGTCGGCGTTGATCAGCAGCACCTGGCCGGCCGGCAGCCCGGACCGCTCCTGGATCCCGCTGGATTCCTCGGTCTCGCTGAGGCGTAGCCGCCCCGTTACAGTTACCTGCCCGGCGAGCGGAGCGGGCACCTCGGGCGCGGCGTCGGCGGTGGCGGCGGCGGGGACCCAGCCCCGGTTCACGATCACGGCGGTGCCGCCGCCGGTGACCAGAGGGGTCAGGACGTAGTAGCCGTTGCGGCCGTCCTGGGGGCGGCGGCGTACGAGGAGGGCGTGAGTCTGGTCGTACGTGCCGGCGACGGTGACCTTCCTGAACCGGTCGTCCTCCCGGACCTGCCGCCCGGGGGCGGCCAGCCGCTCCAGGGGCACGGGCGCGGCCTCGATGTTGGCGGTCACCCGCTCGCTGTTGGCCGACCGCTCCTCGAACCGCCCGAACTGCCATCGCCCGAGGAACACGAAGGCGGGGATGACCAGCAGCACCACCACGTGGAGCGCGAGCCATCGGGGCGTCAGCAGGAACCGGTACACGCCTCTAAGGTTAAGGACCGGCAGCGGTGCTCCCCCACGCGCCCCGTTCAGGCGCTCTTGAGGTCGGCGCCGGGCCCGGGGAGCGGCGTCACCTCGCGCGGCCCGCTCACCTCGTGGCCCGCCGCGCAGCGGAAGCGCAGCTCGATGGGTGCGCCGCAGTCGCGGTGGGTGAGCAGCACGGGCGGCCCCTCCTCGGCCAGATATCGGTCGCCCCAGTGCATGAGGGCGACGAGCAGGGGATAGAGGTCGCGGCCCTTCTCAGTGAGCCGGTATTCGTCGCGCTGCCGCTGCCCCGGCTCGCGGTAGGGCACCTTGCGCAGCAGCCCCTCGTCGACCAGCCGGGCCAGGCGCGCGCTGAGCACCTGCCGGGGTGCACCGGTGATCGCCTGCATGTCGGCGAACCGCCGGACGCCGCCGAACGCCTCGCGCAGCACCAGGAAGGTCCACTTCTCCCCGACGATGTCCAGGGTGCGCTCGATCGAGCAGTTGTCCACCCGGAAACCCATGCGGGACGGCTCGTTCATTTTCGCATTATACCTGAGTTCAGTTGACAGACTCAGCAGTGACAGGCACGCTGGGTCTATGCAAGGAACTCAGATCCGCCCGGCCCGCCCGGACGACGAGGAGCGGATCAGGCGCTTCCTCTCCGGGCTGTCGCTGCACACGCAGACGCTGAGGTTCTTCACCGGCGTCAGCGCCCCCGCGCCCGCGCTCGTCCGCGTGCTGCTGGCGGTGGACGAGCGCCGCGACGCGATCGTCGCCACCACGGACGGGGGTGAGATCGTCGGTCACGCCATGAGCTTCAGGGGCGGCTGCACCGACGTGGAGATCGCCGTGGTCGTGACCGACGAGTGGCAGGGGCGCGGTCTGGGTCCCAAGCTGATCGACACGCTGCTGCTCAGGGCCTTCGTGCGCGGAGCCAGGTCCGTGGGGATGGACGTCCTGGGCGAGAACCGGCGCGTGCTCCGGCTCATCAGGCGGGTCTGGCCGCACGCCCGGATGAAGGTCAGTTCCGGATCGGTGGAAGTGACCGCTATGATCGATCAGGCTGGCCTATTTGCGGAACAAGGTTCTGGTAGCACACCATTGACAGTGTGAAGAGTGTCAAGAACGGACGCGACGGCCGGACCCGGATCATCGAGGGCGCCCTCCGCCGTTTCAGCCAGGACGGGGTCTCGGCCACCACCCTGGCCAGCCTGCGTGAAGAAAGCGGCGTCAGCGTCGGCAGCTTCTACCACCACTTCGCCAGCAAGGAGCACGTCTTCGGCGTGCTGTACTCCGAGATCCTCGACGCGTACCAAAGCGCCTTCCTCGCCGAGCTGGTCAGCCACCAGGAGGCCCGCGACGGCATCGAGGCCGTCGTCGCCTTCCACATGCGGTGGGCGGGCGAGCACCCCGAGCGGGCCAGGCTGCTGATCAGCGAGCGGCCACCGCGCAAGCAGGAGCCCGGCGGCGCCGAGGTGGCCGAGGCCCGGCGCGCGTTCTTCCGCAAGGTCTCCGACTGGTGGCGGCCGCACATGAAGAACGGCCTGCTCCAGCCGGTCCACGCGACCATGTGCTACGTGCTGTGGCTGGGGCCGGCGCAGGAGATGTGCCGGCTGTGGTTCGCCGGCGCGCACACGCCCACGGACGAGGAGATCAAGGGACTGGGCGAGGCGGCCTGGCAGAGCCTCCGCCAGCGCTCCGAATGAGCGCAGAGTGAGCGGGCCTGACCTGCGCGGGGAGCAATGATCTGAGCACCGTCTGTGGTGTTATTGTCCAAATGTGAGACGACCTCGGGCGCTGGTACTGCCCACCTTGCCGGAGAGCGCGCTCGCCCGACTGGGCGAGGTCGCCGACCTGACCGAGGTTCCCGCACGACCGAACCTCGGCTTCACCGACGAGCAGCTGGCCGACCTGGTCATCGAGACCGGCGCGACCGTGCTTATCACCGACGGCGACCAGGTGCGCACGTCGGTGCTCGGGCTGCACCTGGACGTCGTGGCCACCATGGGGCCGCCTGCGAACGTGGATCTGGCACTGGCGGCCGAGCGCGGGGTGCCCGTCCTGCACGCGGCCGACCGCGACCCGGAGGCGGTGGCCGAGCTGACGCTCGCGCTGCTGTTCGCGGTGAGCAGGAACATCGTCAGCGCCGATCGAGAGGTGCGCAGGGGGCGCGTCTACCACGGGAGGGTGCCTCCCGCGCAGCGCCACCGCGGCCGCCGGCTGACCGGCAGGACGTTCGGCATCGTGGGCCTCGGCCGCGTGGGCAGGGCCCTGCGCTGGCGGTGCGAGGGGCTGGGCATGCGGGTGATCGTCTGCGACCCGTTCGTGGCCGAGGCCACCCACACGCTGCCGGCGCTGCTGGAGGAGGCCGACGTGGTCTCGCTGCACGTGCCGCTGACCGAGGAGACGCGGGGGTTCTTCGGCTACACCGAGTTCGGCGCGATGCGCCCGGGATCGATCTACCTCAACACCTCGCGCGGCGCGCTGCACGACCTGAGAGCGCTGGTCGACGCGCTGCGCTGGGGCCGGGTGGGCGGCGCCGGGCTCGACCACTTCGAAGGCGAGTGGCTAGACCGGGCCCATCCCCTGACCCGGCTGCCGAACGTGGTGCTCACGCCCCGGCTGGGCGAGGCCACCGGGGAGAGCCTGGAGGAGCTGGCGGAGACGCTGGTGGAGGACATCGCGCGGCTGCTGCGCGGGGAGGAGCCGGCCCACGCGTACGCGCCGATCACGGCGTGACGCGGGTCAGGCGGGCTGGCGGATCCGGGTCGGCACCCGCCAGCTCGCCCGGTCGAGCGAGATGTCCAGCCGCAGGTCGCCACGCTGCCTGCGCAGGCCGGGCACGCGTACGCGGTCGTGCACGTCGAACCTGCCCCGATGCGGATATCCGAACCCGAGCTCGCCCGGCAACACGCGCAGGTCGTCACGGTTGCCGCAGCGCGGGCAGGTCCACGAGACCAGGTCCAGGCCGCGGTTGTAGTCGGAGCAGGCGTTGAAGTATTCGTCGGGGCCGAAGCGGGACTCGCAAGCCAAGCAAGGGATCAGCATGACGGTCCGCTCCTCGGGATGACGTGGTGGCACCCATAAAGATGTGGTGGCACCCATAGAGATACCGCTGGGCACTTGTCCGCCGCTTGCAGAATGCTTGGGTACTTAAGTAACAGTATGAGCACTGTCGGTATCAGATCATGCGAGGGAGCCCGCGGTGAAAGGATGGCCTCGTGGAACGACTGCGCCATCACCTCCTCGAGACCGGATACACGATCGACGGCGTACGCGAGCGCCTGGGCAGCATGGCCGCCTCGGCCCTGGCCCGCGAGGAGCTGGTGCCGGCCCTTCGCGCCACCGCGGACGGTGACCCGCTGGCGACGCTGATCAGGCTGTGGTGGCTCGGCGTCCCCGTCCCCGCCAAGGCCGTCGCGCCGGAGGTGCTCGAGTCCGGGCTGGTCAAGGCCGACGGTGACCAGGTCGGTGCGACCGTGCACCTCCAGCCCTGGGAGACCGGCGGCTACCTCGTCTCCGACCGCAAAGTACGCCCCGGCGACCCCGCGCTGCGGCCCGACCACGTGGTGGGGGCCGGCGGCGCCTCGGCCAACCTGGCCCAGCTCGTCAGCCGCCGCCCGGTTGAGCGCGCGCTCGACCTGGGCACCGGCTGCGGGGTTCAGGTGCTCCACCTGGACGGCCGGGCCGAGCACGTCGTGGCCACCGACCTCAACCCCCGGGCCCTGGAGCTGGCCGCGCTGAGCTGGGAGCTGTCCGGCGTCGAGGGGGTGGACGCGCGTGTGGGTTCGATGTTCGAGCCGGTCGAGGACGAGCTGTTCGACCTGGTCGTGAGCAACCCGCCGTTCGTCGTCGCGCCGGCGCGGGCGGGGAAGCTGACCTATCGCGAGTCGGGCCTCGAAGGTGACGACTTCTGCCGCGACCTCGTACGCCGGACGCCCCGCCATCTCAACCCCGGCGGCCAGGCCCACTTCCTGGCCAACTGGCTGCACGTCGAGGGGGAGGACTGGCACGACCGCGTGGGCGGCTGGCTGCGCGAGACCGGCTGCGACGCGTGGGTGGTCCAGCGTGACGTGCAGGACCCGGCCGAATACGTCGAGCTGTGGCTCAAGGACGCGGCCGAGCAGGGCACCAGGAGCTACGCCGAGCACTACGACCGGTGGCTGGCCTGGTTCGACGAGCGCAGGGTCGAGGGCGTCGGGTTCGGCTGGATCACCATGCGCAACTCCGGCACGCTCGACCCGGTCGTCCGCGTGGAGCACCTGGCGCACCAGGTCTCGCTCCCGGTCGGCGACTACGTCGACTCCGTCATCGACGCCATCGCCGCCGCGCACCGGACCGAGGGGCTGGACGCCGCGCTGCTGCGTACCGCCGACGGGCTGCTCGACGAGCGCATCAGCCTGCCGGGCGCGGAGGACCCCATCCGCATCGTCCTGCGCCAGACCCAGGGGCTGCGCCGCAGCCGCGAGGTCGGCACGGTCGAGGCCGCGCTGGCCGGCGTGTGCGACGGCGAGCTGGCGCTCGGGCCGCTGCTCAACGTGATCGCCGAGCTGGTCGGCGACGGCGAGATCGCCAATTCCGACTCGGTCAGACCCCTCATAGCCGAGGGTTACTTCCTCCTTTGATTCGGTGTTGATCGGACGTTGACACCGAGGGTGGAGGCTTTGGGCCAGGACACGGACCTGGGGGGTTCGAGGGCCGTGTCAGGTCCGGCCGGTCGTCTTAGTGAGGCGGCTAGCCACTACGCGGAGCATCCGGATAACCGGGCCCCCTAGCGACGCGTGGTGGCGAGGATGACCGGCCGGGCTGAACCTCCATCGATCACGAAGATCTCGTGACTCCGTAAGGACAGCCTTGATCAACCATGTGTGGATGACACGTCTGGACGACGAGCTGTACTCAGGACTCGACGACGGACCCGGCGGCGTCACCGACGGGTTCGGCGGCGGGGATGCTGTCGAGCAGGACCTTGAGATCACCGGCCTCGGGGGCTCCGAGCCGGGAGAAGATCTCGAAGGCCCGGCGTAGGCAGTCGAGGCTCCTCGTCGTGCTGCCGAGTCCGCGCAGCGCCTTGCCGAGTACGGTGAGCGAGAGCGCCTCCCCGTAGGGGTGGCCGATCTCGCGGGAGACCGTCAGGGCCTCCTCGGCGTGGCGTACGGCGTCGGGATAGCGCTCGGCGGCGATGAACGTCTCGGCCAGCCTGGAGCACACCCGCTGCTCCCAGACCCGCTGCTTGCCGGCCCGGAAGAAGGCCAGGCACTCGGCGTGGTGGTGGACGGCCTCGGTGAGGCGGCCGACGCGGGACAGCACGATGCCCAGGTGATAGCGGGCCCGGGCGGTGCCGGCGCCGCTGCCGATCTCGGTGAAGATGGCCAGGCCCTTCTCCGCCGCCGCGATCGCGTCCTCGGGCCGGCTCAGCCCCAGGTGGTCGCGGGCCGAGTAGCTGAGGACCAGCGCCTCGCCGGCCGGCACGCCGTTCTCGCGGTAGAAGCGCATCGCCGCGTCGAACAGGGACAGCGCCTCGGTGTGGCGGCGCTGCCTGCCGACGACGACGGCCAGGGCGTTCAGCACCTCGCCGGTGACGATCTTCTCCTCGCGGGCCCGGGACAGCTCGTGCACGATCCTGAACTGCGCCTCGGCCTCCTTGAGCCGGTTGCCCGCGAACAGCACCCGGCCCAGCACGTAGCGGGCCCGCAGCTCGCCGGCCTGGTCGCCGATCTCCTGCGCCGACGCCAGCACGGCGCGGGTGCCGTGGTCGAACTCGCGCGTGTGCGTGCCCGACTCCAGCAGCGGCTCCATCGCGACCAGCAGGTCGGCGGCGGGCAGCAGCTGCTCCGCGGTACGCGCCGCCACGGCGGCCTGGTTGATGGTCGCGAACAGCGAGTCGCCCTCGGAGATCAGCCAGGCCACGGCCTCGTCGGCGGAGGTGAAGACGCGCCCGCTGCCGACCACCACGAGGTTGGCGGGGATCATGCTGCCCTCGTAGGCCAGCGTGTGCGCCGACTGGGCGGAGGCCAGGTAGAAGCCGAGCAGGCGACGCAGCGCCATCGTACGGGCCTGGGGGCGCTCGCCCTTCTCCAGCGCGCGCCGGGCGAACAGCTTGAGCAGGTCGTGGAAGCGGTAGCGGCCGGGCGCGGGGGCCTCCAGGAGGCTGGCGTCCACGAGGGACTCCAGCACCTCCTCGGCCTCGAACGCGCTCATCGACAGCACGGCGGCCGCGGCGCCGGAGGAGATGTCGGGGCCGTTGGGCAGGGAGAGCAGCCGGAAGGCGCGAGCCTGGAGGGAGGTGAGCTGCCCGTACCCGAGCGCGAACGTGGCCTCCACGGCCAGGTTGCCCACGCGCAGCTCGTCGAGGCGGCGCTGCTCGTCGGCCAGCCGGGGCACCAGCGAGGCCACGGTCCAGGAGGGCCGCGCGGCCAGCCTGGCGGCCACGATCCGCACGGCCAGCGGCAGGAACCCGCACGCGGCCACCACGTCCATGGCGGCCCCGTGCTCGGCCGAGACCCGCTCGGCCCCGGCCACCGCGGCGAACAGCTGCAGCGCCTCGCCCGGCTCCATCACGTCCAGGTCGATGAGCCGGGCCGAGGGCAGGTCGGCCAGCTTGCCGCGGCTGGTGACGATGGCCGCGCAGCCGGGGGAGCCGGGCAGCAGCGGGCTGACCTGCTCGGCGTCCCGGGCGTTGTCCAGCAGGACGAGGATGCGGCGTTCGGCGAGGATGGAGCGGTAGAGGGCGGAACGTTCCGCGAGCCCGTCGGGGATGACGTCCGGCGGGATGCCGAGCGCGCGCAGGAAGCCGCCGAGCGCCGACTCGGGCGCGGTCGCCTCGTCGGTGTAGCCGCGCAGGTCGGCGTAGAGCTGGCCGTCGGGGAAGACGTCGTCGACCAGATGGGCCACGTGCACGGCCAGCGCGGTCTTGCCGACGCCGCCGATGCCGGAGATGGCCGCCACCGGCACGCCCTCGGGGGCCGACCGCGGCTGGGCGGACGAGTGGCCCGACAGCAGCGTGCGCAGGCGTACCGCGATCTCCTTGCGGCCGGTGAAGTCGGTGACGGCGGCCGGGAGCTGCGCGGGGCGCGGCAGCTCCAGCGCCGGCGGCTGCTCCTCGGCCGCCGCGGGCTCGTCCTCCTGGGGTGCTTCCGTGTCGGCCTGCGCGGGGGCGGCCAGCGTGGGGTCGGCGGCCAGGATGCGCTGGTGCAGGGCGGTCAGCTCGGGCCCGGGCTCAATGCCCAGCTCGTCGACGAGCGCCTCGCGGGTCTCGGTGAAGACGTTGAGCGCGTCACCCTGCCGGCCGCAGCGGTAGTAGGCCAGCATGAGCTGGGCGCGCAGCCGCTCGCGCAGCGGGTGGTCGGCCGTCAGCGCGATCAGCTCGGAGACGATCCTGGCGTGGTTGCCGAGCTCCAGGTCCACGTCCATGAGCGTCTCGATGACGCTGATGCGCCGCTCGATCAGCCGGTCGCGCTGGTGCTCGGAGTAGGGGCCGACGGTGCCGGCCAGCGGCTCGCCCTCGAACAGCGCCAGCGCGGCCCGCAGGGCCCGGGCGGCGTCGGCGAGCCTGCCGGCCTTGCGCGCGGCCTCGGCCTGGTGGATGCCGCGTTCGAAGCGGGTCAGGTCGAGCGCGTCGTCCGGCAGCCGCAGCGCGTAGCCCCTGCCGATGGAGGTGAGCAGCTCGGGGCGGGAGCGCGCGGGCCGGTCGGGCTCCAGCACGGTGCGGAGCCTGGAGACGTACGTGCGCAGCGCGCCCAGGGCCCGCGGCGGCGCGTCCTCTCCCCAGACCGCGTCGATCATCTCGTTGGGGGTGACCGCGTGGCCTTCCCGAAGGAGCAGCATGCCGAGAATGGAACGCTGCAGCGGGGTGCCCAGGTCGAGCTCCTGGCCATCGCGCCACGCGCGGACAGGACCGAGCACGGCGAACCGCAGCCCGCCCTCAACGCTCTGACCAGCCATGCCGTCTGTCTCCAAGCCAATGGAATGATTTGTTACCAAATGATAGATCCATCGTCGCTCGTCACCTAGATGCAGACTGATCGTTAACCGAGCCGTTGATCCGCCTTTGATCAGGTGTTGAGTCCGCCCTTGGATGCTGGGCGTGTCGCCAGGCGTGACACACATCGCGGGGGCGTGTGTCATGTAGAGCGAATCGAGGCAGGAAAAAATACCGGCCCCGCCCGGTGAATTCGGGCGGGGCCGTGGTGGACGGGTTCTCAGGCTGCCTCGACCAATCCCAGCCGCATGGTCAGACGCTCGCGTACGAGCGGCCATTCGGAGTTCAGGATCGAGTAGAAGGCGGTATCTCGGACCGTGTTGTCGGCGCCTCGGCTGTCCGCTCGCCGCACCCCGTCGAAGTGTGCGCCGAGGGCCTCGATGGCGGCCCGGGATCTGGTGTTGCGTACGTCTGCCTTGAGGGTGATGCGGTGGACGTTCCAGGTCTCGAAGGCGAGCGAGAGCATGAGGAACTTGCTCTCCCGGTTGACACCTGTGCCCTGGGCGCTGGCGCCCAGCCAGGTGTAACCGATGTCGGCCACGGACGGAATGTCGCCCACCGCGCCGCGTGTACCCGGAGGCCAGGGCATGGGGCCCTGCCAATACTCCAGGTGCATGAGACGGGTGGCACCGACCACGCGGTCGGTGTGCAGCCACCGGATGGCGAAGGGCAATGTGCGGCCCTCCGCCTGCTCAGCCATGGCGGCCTCCACGTAGGAGACAACCTCGTCCCGGCCATGCGGGACGCGAGTGAAGCCGTAAGTGGAACGGTCTTCATCCGCTGCGGCGACCAGGTCATCGACCGCCGCGAGGCTGAGAGGTTCCAGGCGCACGAGGCGCCCGGACAGGGTGACAAGAGCGGGCATGAGCACATGATGGGGGGTGCGTGGCGTGCACGTAACCAGGCAGTTGGGCCCATCTTCCCGACCGATTCGCGGCCGTGGTGTTTCCGCAGGTCGAAGGCCCCTTTTGGGGGATGGTAAACCCGCTCTTGGGAAGAAATTCGCCTAACCGTGACATGGCGCCGGGACGAGCGCGGGATGCCGTTCGCGCACCGCGCCGTGCCGGACCAATGACAGTTCTTTCAGGCCCATCGAGAGCTGGTCGAGATTGGCCGCGATCCACGGGAGCTGGAGGGGATCCGGGCTGCTCAGAGCGGCCAGCCGCTCCTCGGCGGTGTCGCCGTAGAGCAGGCTCACCGCGACCCGCACCCTGGCGGCCGAGGGGTCGTCGCCGAAGGCGTGTCCGGGCAGGACTCCGATGCCGTGCTCCTCCAGCAGGATCTTGGTGATCTCGGCGGAGCCGCCGAGCCTCAGGTGGCTCAGGTCGGGATAGAGGTAGAAGCCGCCCTGCGGGACGGGCACGCGGGCCCCGATCTCCGCGAACCTCTCGTGTACGGCCCGCGCCACCACGCCGTGCAGCCGGCGGCTGCGCACGATGCGGTCGGTCAGCTCGGCGGGATCGCCGAAGGCGTAGGCCGCGGCCTCCTGGACGGGCGCCGCGGGCGCCGACCAGATCTCGCTGGCCACCGCGAGCAGGCGCCTGCGCAGCGCGTGCCCGTTGGCGGGCAGCCTGGCCACGCCGATCCGCCAGCCGCCCAGCGCCAGGCTCTTGCTCAGCCCGGTGGTGATGATCGTGCGCTCGGGCGCGAGGTCGGCCGGAGAGGTGTACGGCAGGGCCGGGTCGTGGAGGAGATCACGGTAGATCTCGTCGGAGATGATCGTCAGGTCGAGCTCGCGGGCGACCTCCACCAGGCGGGCGACGGTCGCCGGCGTGGCCAGCCGTCCCGTCGGGTTGTCGGGCAGGGTGACCAGCACCGAGGTGACCGTCCTGCCGTGCGCCCTGGCACGGCGTACTTCGGCGGCGACGCGATCGGGGTCGGGCACTCCGCCCTCTCCTGGCGGTGCGGGCACCAGGATAGGACGCGAGCCGACCAGATCGGCCTGCGCGGCGTAGCTGACCCAGCTGGGCATGGGCAGGACGATGTCCCCGCCGATCGCCAGGAGCAGGCCGTACAGCAGTGACTTGCTGCCCGGTCCGCAGACGACCAGCTCGGGGTCGGTGGCGAGCCCCCGTCGTGTCCAGTAGCCCGCCGCCGCGGCCCGCAGCCCGGACGCCCCCGCGACCGGCCCGTAGCCGTTGCGCTCTGACGCGGCGGCCAGCTTGTCGCGCAGCGCCGGGTGGACGGGCAGACCGGCCTCGCCGAAGGCCAGGTGCAGCACACGTTCCCCGGCGCGTCGTCTTCGTTCGATGTCCTCGTTGGCCGCCAAGGTGGCGGACAGGGTTACGGTCATGTTTGTCACGTTCCCAGGGTGGTTGGATGAAGGCATCAGCACAAGCGAGGCTTTTTGTGGGTAGGCATAAGGAATTCCGATGCTCGAATTGCGGCGTTTGGTCCTGATCTGCGAGTTCGCCAGAAAGGGAAGTATCGCGGCGACCGCGGAGTCGCTCGGGTACAGTCCCTCGGCCGTCTCGCAACAACTGGTCGCGCTCGAACGCGAGACCGGAACGGCCCTGATCGACCGGACGGCGCGCAGCGCCGAGCTGACCGACGCGGGGCGCCGGCTCGTCATGCACGCCGAGCGCATCCTGTCGATGGTGGAGGAGGCCGAGTCCGACCTGTCGGCGCACGCCGGCACCCCTTCAGGACGGGTCGTGGTGACCGCCTTCCCGACGGCGGCGGTGGCGTTCGCGCCGGCGCTCGCGCGCTCGCTGCGCCGCCACACCGAGCTGACGCTCCGCCTGGGGCAGAGCAGGTCGGGGCGGGGCATGCGCGAGGTGCAGTCGGGCGAGGTGGACATCGCGCTCGTGGACGACTGGTACGGGCGGGTGCGCGACAGCGAGAGCCTGCGCGTCTTCCCCCTGCTCAGCGATCCCCTCGTGCTGGTGGTGCCGCGCAAGCACCGCCTGGCCGATCCCGAGGTGCCTCTGGACCTGCGGGAGCTGCGGGACGAGCCGTGGATGGCCACACCCGACGGCGAGCCCTCCCGGCTGGCGGTGGACCGCCTGCTGGTGGACGTGGGTGGCACCCGGCCGACTCCGTGGGAGTTCGAGGGGCTGGGGACCATCCTGTCGCTGGTCGCCAAGGGCATCGGCATAGCCGCCGTCCCCGCGCTGGCACTGGCCGCCGGGGTGCGGGGGCTGGCCGTCAGGCAGTTCCCCGGCAACCCGGTGGGGCGCGAGGTACACGCCGTGGCGCGCGGATCCAGCGTGCACCGGCCGTCGGTGTCCGTGACGCTGCGCGCCATCCACGTGGCCGCCCGCTACATCGCGGCCGACCTGGAGCCGGTGAGCCCGGCGGAGCCGTCGCGGGACGGCAGGCCGGACGACCTGCTCGATGAGCCGGGCGAGGACGAGCCGGTGCGGTCGGCGGGCAACGTGGTGGGGCGGTCGTTCGGCGAGTGACGTGATGGGATGGTCGTCCGGCGGGCACGTGCTGGCCCGCCGACGCGATAACGTCTGCGCCTATGGCGCCGACGTACGACATCGAGCACCTCCTGCTCTCCCAGCCCAGCGTCCGCACGGTCGCGGGCGTCGACGAGGTGGGCCGCGGCGCGTGGGCCGGGCCGGTCACGGTGTGTGCGGTGGTCACCGATCTGTCCGAGCCGCCGCCGGGGCTGACCGACTCCAAGCAGGTCTCCGAGGTCAAGCGCGCGCCGCTGGCCGCGGAGCTGTCCACGTGGGCGGCGGGTGTCGGCTTCGGCGAGGCCACGCACCAGGAGATCGACTCGCTGGGCATGACGGAGGCCCTGCGCAGGGCCGCGCGCCGGGCGCTGGAGTCGCTGCCGGTCCGGCCGGACGCGGTGATCCTGGACGGCAAGCATGACTACATCGGTGCCCCCTGGCCGGTGCGCCTGGAGGTCAAGGGAGACGCGGCGAGCATCTCGGTCGCCGCGGCGTCCGTCCTGGCCAAGGTGCGGCGTGATGCGTACATGGCGACGATCGGCTGCGAGGAGTACGGCTTCGCGGAGAACGCCGGCTATCCCTCGCCCTCGCACCAGGAGGCGCTCGCCCGCCTGGGCCCCACAGCTCACCATCGGCTCTCGTGGTCATATCTGGATGACCTGCCACAGTGGCGGCATCTCAAACAACACCGTGATCCGCTCGTGGGCGAGGGGCAGGCAAGCCTCTTCGGCTGAACGGACCCGGGACGCCCAGGTCATCGGCCATCATCGACGGGTGCGCATCGGGGTCTTCATCATCGCGGCGCTGTTTCCCGGGCAGGAGCCGGGGCGGGTGCTCGCCGATTCGGTCGAACTGATCGTGGCGGCCGAGGAGGCCGGGTTCGACGACGCGTGGATCGCCGAGCACCACTTCATGTCGTACGGCGTGTGCCCGTCCGCCACGACGCTGGCCGCGGTCGCCGTCGGCCGGACCTCCCGGATCGGGCTGGGCACGGCCGTGAGCGTGTTGTCCACCCACCACCCCGTGGCCCTGGCCGAACAGGCGGCCATGCTGCACCACCTGTCCGGCGGGCGGTTCACGCTGGGCGTGGGCCGGGGCGGGCCGTGGGTGGACCTGGAGGTGTTCGGGACCGGGGTCGAGCGGTTCGAGCGGGGCTTCGGGGAGTCGCTCGACGTGCTGCTCGGCGCGCTGTCCGGCGGGCCGGTGGCGGCCGACGGGGAGTTCTTCCGGTTCAGGGAGGTCGCGATGGTGCCGCCCGCCCGGCTGCGGCCCGTGGTGGCGTGCACCTCGGAGGCCACCGTGGGGCTGGCGGCCGGGCGCGGGCTGCCGATGTTGCTCGGGATGCACGTCGGGGACGCCGAGAAGGCGGACCTGGTCGCCGGCTACGCCGCGCGCGGTGGCACGGCGAAGGGGCACGTCGCGGCGGCGGTCGGCCACGTGGCGGACTCGACGGCGCGGGCGGTGCGGGAGCTGAAGGCCTCGATGCCGGGGTGGCTCGGGCCGGGGCTGGCCGGCTACGTGCCGGTGGACGGGCGGCCGCGGGCGTCGCGGGACGTTCCGGGATATGTGGATCTGCTGACCCGGATCCATCCGGTGGGCTCGGCCGGGCACTGCGCGGAGACGCTGCTGCGTACGTCGGAGGCCACCGGGATCGAGCACTTCATCCTGATGGTCGAGGGGCTGGGGGAGCACCGGCGGACGCTGGAGAACATCCGGCGGTTCGGGGCCGAGGTGCTGCCGCTGCTGGCGAGGTGACCGGCGGGCCGGTGCCCCGGCCCGCCGGACGTGGGGTCAGCAGTCCACCAGCTCCGGGCTCTGGTTGAGGAGCTGGGCCCTCGGGGTGACGAAGTCGGCCAGGGCCTTCGTCGCCGTCGGGTCGAAGACGGCCACCCGGTGGCAGTTCTGGAAGGCCAGGCGCACTCCATAGTGGCGCTCGAGCGCGCCACGCATCGAGTCGCTCGCCAGGCACCTCAGGAGCTGGCCGCGGGCCTCCTCGGACGGCGGCGGCACGTGGTTGTCGGCGAACTCGGCCCCGGTGTGCTCACGCTGCTTGACCAGCTCGCTGATCAGCGACCACGCGTAGGGAAGCGAGTCGCGGACGCAGGCGAGGAACGCCGCGTCGTCCACGTCACCGGCTTTTGCCTGGTCGAGCAGATCGTTCGGAACGGTCAGCGACATGCTGTCTCCTCTCGAAGGGGGGTCAAATCTGACGCTAGGTCGCAAAAGGGAAACGCTCCAGAGTCCCGGCGGGGACACTCATGTGATCAGGGGCCATAGACGAAGCCGGGGTCCACCTGCTCGGCCAGGTCGGCGCCGGTCCGCTCGTTGGCCCACGCCCGCGCGTTGCGCAGGTGGAACTCCACGGTCTGGCGGCCGAAGCGGGCCCAGTCCTTGACCTGCTCGTCGAGGGTCTTGCGGAGCACCGTGAGCGCGTCGGCGTTGACCGGCTCCAGGTCGTCCAGCGTGAAATGACGGCCCTGCTCCATGGCGCGGACGACGGCCGAGTGCTCCATCCAGGTGAGCAGGTCGTCGCCGACGTGCTCGCGCAGGAAGTCGACGTCGGACTGGCCGTGCACCTTGTTGCCGATCACGGCGAGGGCGACGTCGTACTTGGCGGCGTACTCGCGGTATTGCCGGTAGACGCTCACGCCCTGCCTGGTCGGCTCGGCGACGAGGAAGGTCAGGTCGAAGCGGGTGAACAGGCCGGAGGCGAAGGAGTCGGCGCCCGCGGTCATGTCGACCACGACGTATTCGCCCGCGCCGTCGATCAGGTGGTTGAGCAGCAGCTCCACCGCGCCGACCTTCGAGTGGTAGCAGGCCACGCCGAGGTCGTCCTCGCTGAACGGGCCCGTGGCCAGCAGGCGCAGGCCGTCGGGGGTGGTCACGGCGTAGGGGTCGGCGGCCAGGTCCTGGAAGCTCAGCAGCGTGGAGCCGCGGCCGGGCGGGGTCGTCTTGACCATGGTCTCGGCGGAGATGATGCGGGGGTTGGTGCCGCGCAGGCGGTCCTTGATCTCGGTCAGGTGGGCTCCGAGGGGCTCCGGCTGCCGGTCGAGGCCGAGCACGAGAGCCAGGTGCTGGTTGATGTCGGCGTCGATGGCGACCACCGGGCCGCCCTGGCCGGCCACGTGCCTGGCGAACAGGGCCGACATGGTGGTCTTGCCGCTGCCGCCCTTTCCGACGAACGCCACTCTCACTGCCTACTCCAGGTGAGGATGAAAATCGTTTCCGTTGGACGATCACCATCATGCCACAGCGGGTGTGCCGGGGAGGGAAATCGGCAGCAAGAGGCCGCGAACTGTCGCGGTGGGGGTCATCCGCAGGTGGAGTCGAGGCTGACCGGGGTGTCGGTGCTCTCGGTCGCGGACGGGGCGTGCGCGGCGGCGGTCTTCGTCGAGGCGGAGTCCTCGTCCAGGGCCTCGCGGACCTTGCGGCGGATGAGGTACCAGTCGGGGTCGGAGGTGCTGATCAGCGGCGGCACGAAGCTGAGGCTGCGCATCTTGGCGTCCTTCACCTTCTGCGACAGGTCCACGACGGCCGGCAGGAGGTCCTGGGGCAGGTCCGTGGAGATGGCCCGCTTCGTGGCGGCGGCCAGGCGCTCGAAGCTGTTGAGCACGGTCATCGGGTCGGCCTGCTTGGCGACCGCGTTGAGCAGGCACTTCTGGCGTCCCATGCGGACGTAGTCGTCGCTGTCGGTGCGGGAGCGGCCGTACCAGAGGGCGTCCTCGCCGGTCAGCTTGCGGGTGCCCGCGGGGAGGAGGCCCTCGCGGTGCTTGCCGTACACGATGGGCTCCTTGATGGTGATCCGTACGCCGCCCATGGCGTCGACGATCTCCGCGAAGCCCTTCATGTCGACCATGGCGTAGTAGTCCACCGGGATGCCGAGGATGTCGCTGATCGTCTGCTTGAGCAGGGTCGAGCCGCGTTTGCCCTTGTGCACGCCGGGCACCAGCTCCGGGTGGTCCTCGGCATACTGGAAGACCTCGTTGAGCAGGCCCGGGGTGTCGGGGCCGCTGCCGGTGAAGCCCCAGGGGAAGGCGTCCCTGGCCGGGCCGGCGGGCAGCTGGACCTGCTGGAGGTTGCGCGGCAGGCCGAACAGGACGGTGGCGCCGGTCTCGACGTCCACGCTGGCCACGGTCATGCTGTCGGTGCGCACGCCGGGCCGGCCGGGTGCGGAGTCGCCGCCGAGGAGCAGGAAGTTCACCCGGTCGGCACCGCTCCAGGGGTCCTGGGCCATGATGGGCGCGGTGCCGCTGTTGCCGGCGAACAGGGTGTGCACGACGTCGCGCGACAGGTACGCGAGCCTGGTGGCGTACGCCGTGGGGGCCAGGATGAGCGCGCAGAGGGCGACGGCCAGGGTGGTGGACAGGAAGCGGCCGACGGTGTCGGAACGCGGGGGGCGGACGAGGAGGAAGGACCAGATGATCACGCCGGTCCAGGCCAGCGCGATCACCACCAGCGCGACGGTGAGCACGATGAGCCAGCTGGGCTGGACGGCCAGGGACAGCAGGTTGGCGCTGAAGGCGGTGAACACGGTCAGCACCGCGGCCAGCATCAGCACATAGGCCACCATGAGCGCCAGGCCGGTCTTGCGGCGCTCGGCGGCCAGGTGCGCGACTCCCCACAACACGGTCGAGGCCAGGGTCAGTGCGATGCCCGCGCCGAGGCCGAATCGTCGCTCGTCTCCCGTCATGCCTGGTCAAACCCCCATTACGTATGCCTGATGGGCGTGTTGCGCCTGCCCATCCAAGTCACCCTAGTAATGCGTTGTGCGTGAGAGGCGGTACGAAGGGAATGGTTCGGTCAAATCCCCGTCAAGACCACCTTGAGATATAACGTGAATGTGAGCAAGCGACACGGTAGTTACGGGTTCGACACGCCATGGGCCCTGGCCGGTCTGCTCTTCGGAGCGATCGTGCTGCTGGGCCTGGCGGCGGTCTCGTTCGTGCTCGACGTCCTCGCCGCGGGCCTCGCCTTCCTCTTCGGCGGGCTCTACACGCTGGCCAGCGCGGCCAGCCACGTCTACACGACGCGGCGCGGCAGGTTCGCCGTCTGGGCCGAGGAGCTGCGCCGGCTGAGCGGCGACGAGCGGCTGCTCGACCTCGGCTGCGGCCGGGGAGCGGTGCTGCTGCTGGCGGCCGAGCGGCTGGAGCACGGGCGGGTGACCGGCGTCGACCTGTGGCGCTCCCGGGACAGGTCGGGCAACGAGGAGCCGGTGACCAGGGCGAACGCCGAGGCGGAAGGCGTGTCCGAGCGGGTGGAGCTGGTCACCGGCGACATGCGCGAGCTGCCCTTCGGCGACGACGCGTTCGACGTGGTCGTGTCGAGCCAGGCCATCCACGGCATCCCCGGCGCGGAGGGGCGCGAGCGGGCCGTGCGCGAGGCGCACCGCGTGCTGCGGCCCGGCGGGCTGATGCTGATCGCCGACTTCCGGCACACGTCCGCGTACGAGGACACGCTGCGCGAGCTCGGCGTGATCGACGTGCGGCGGCGGGACGCGGGCTGGCGGTTCTGGTACGGCGGTCCCTGGTCCGCCACCGGCATCCTGGAGGCCAGGAAGCCTGCCGCCCCGTAACGTTTGCCGATCTCTCGCCGGGTATCGGGGTGATCCTATGAGCGACGTGGAAACCGGCACCATCAGTACGAAGGTGCCCGCCCGGCTGGATCGGCTGCCGTGGTCCCGCTGGCACTGGATGATCGTCATCGGTCTCGGCACGGTCTGGATCCTCGACGGGCTCGAGGTCACCATCGTCGGCAACCTGTCCGCGCAGCTGGCCAAGCCGGGCAGCGGCGTGGACATCACCCAGGCCCAGGTCGCGGGCCTGGCCGCCGCGCTCTACGTGGCGGGCGCCTGCGCGGGGGCGCTGTTCTTCGGCTGGCTGACCGACCGGTACGGCCGCAAGAAGCTGTTCATCATCACGCTGGTCGTCTACCTGGCGGCGACGCTGCTGACCGCGTTCTCCTTCAGCGCGTGGTGGTTCTTCCTGTTCAGGTTCGTGACCGGGTTCGGGATCGGCGGCGAGTACGCGGCCATCAACTCGGCCATCGACGAGCTCATCCCGAGCCGCCACCGGGGGCGCATCGACATCATCATCAACGGCAGCTACTGGCTCGGCGCCGCGGGCGGTGCGCTGCTGACCGTGCCGCTGCTGAACGACCTGCCGGTCAACATCGGCTGGCGGGTCGCGTTCGGGCTGGGCGTGGTGCTGGGGCTGGCCATCCTGCTCGTCCGCCGTCACGTGCCGGAGAGCCCGCGCTGGCTGTTCATCCACGGCCGGGGCGAGGAGGCCGAGCGGATCGTCGACGACATCGAGCACGAGATCGGCAGGGACGACCTGCCGGAGCCGAAGCAGACGATGACCGTGCACCAGCGCAAGTCGATCGGCTTCGGCCGGATCGCGCACACGATGGTCGCGCTCTATCCCAAGCGGACGGTGCTCGGGTTGTCGCTGTTCATCGGGCAGGCGTTCCTCTACAACGCGATCACGTTCGGCTACGCCCAGATCCTGTCCACGTTCTTCAAGATCGACACGAACACGGGCTACTACTTCGCGGTCATCGCGGTCGGGAACTTCCTCGGTCCGCTGCTGCTCGGCCACCTCTTCGACACCGTGGGCCGGATCCCGATGATCTCGGCCACGTACATCGGGTCGGGGCTGCTCCTGCTGGGCACGGCCTGGCTGTTCAACGAGGGCGCGCTCAACGCGGTGACGCTGACCGCGTGCTGGTCGGCGGTGTTGTTCGTGGCCTCGGCGGGGGCGAGCTCGGCGTACCTGACCGTCAGCGAGATCTTCCCCATGGAGACCAGGGCCATGGCCATCGCGTTCTTCTTCGCGATCGGGACGGCCGCCGGCGGCATCGCGGGGCCGCTCGTCTTCGCCTCGCTGGTCGAGACCGGGGTGCCGGGGGACACGGCGCTGGCGTTCACGATCGGGGCCCTGGTGATGATCGCCGGTGGCCTGGTCGAGCTGCTCCTCGGGGTCAAGGCCGAGCGCAGGGGGCTGGAGGACATCGCGGCGCCGCTCACGACAGCCGGGGCAGCGAGGGCCGCATGACCTTCAGCACGTGGGTGCTGTCGGCCAGGTAGAGGTGCGGGACGTCGACGAACACCCGCATCGGGCCGCGCTCCGTCCCCAGCTTCGCGGCCATCGCCGCGTGCACCTCCGAGAGCGGCAGGTAGTTGAGGTAGCTGGTGAAGGCGTTCTGGGAGCGGAAGGTCGCGGTCATGACGAGCGTGCCCTCCCTGATCCGGAAGGCCACCCCGATCAGGCAGGGCACCGCGTCGTACGGCTCGCCGGGGACGGTCAGCGAGATCCACGCGCTCTTGCTGTACGGCTTGACCCGCAGCAGGTCGGCCGCCCACCTGAGCTGCCCCCCGATCCTGGCCCCGTAGCTGTACTTGAACGGCGGCACCACCACGTCCTCGGTGAACTTCCTGCGGTACAGCGCCAGCCGGTCCGCGTCGCCGTACCGCGCGATGATCGGGTCGTCGCCGCTGACGCGCGCGATCTCGAACAGCACGGACGGCCCCTCGATGACGGGACCGCGGTCGTCGTCGGCGAGGGTGCCCGCCGACCAGACATGGCGCATCAACCAGATCCACGCCTCCCCACACGACGCCCAAAGTGCCGGGCCGGGCATTCAGCTCTCCAAATACGGGAATCGGTACGGGTTGCGGGGAAGCCGGCGCCGTCTGGTCACGTTGCAGCGGATGTAGTAGACGGCGTAGTGGACCAGCGCCACGAGCAGGATGCCGGTCATGAGCAGGAGCAGGTTGGGCTCCTGGCCGCTGAGGCCGGTGACGCCGACGGTCAGGTAGGTCGAGTTGACCGTCGCGAGCATCATGACGTTGATGCCCGGCCACGCGAGGGGCGCGTACGTCTCGGGGAAGCGCGGGTCGATCGGGAGGTTCGGGCTCCAGTCGAGGTCGTCCCTGAGTTTGGTGGCGTACAGCAGGCGGAAGTTGTTGATCGCCCGGGCCGTCCTGGCGTGCGCGTTGACCGCCTCGATGAGGCGCAGGAACGGCAGGACGCTGAGCAGGCCGAACGCGGTGACCAGGGCGAACAGGTACCACGGCACGTCCTGCCAGCGGGTCAGGCTCTGCGGGTCGACGACCTTGGCGCTGGCCAGGGCGATGGCCGCGAGGAAGGGGCCGGACAGCAGGCTCAGCGCGAGCCTGGTCATCTTCAGGCGCTCTTCCTTGGCGGCGAGGTGGACCGCGTAGATGCCGGTGAAGTCCACTGCGGCTAGCTGGAGGAACTGGCTCGGCGCCAGGTCGTCCTCCCTGGCCATGCGAGGGGGTGTCTTTCGCATGAGCGTGCTCCTGGTGTGAGTACCTCCAGTATGAGCACTCTTTCTGGGATTTGCCGGTGATTATTACCAATTGTTCCAACAAATCTCAACTCACTGCGGTTAAGGCGGTCATGCGCTCAACCCGGTCGATGTACGCGGACGGGAGGCCGTACAGGAGGGCCGCCATCTCCTCGTCGTGGATCACCGGCAGGGCGGCCAGCGCGTCGGAGGCCAGGCCCCGGCAGTAGCTGATCGTCTCAGTCGTCATCCGGCCGGCCCGCAGCCTGCGCAGCGCCTCGGCCACCTGCTCGTCGCTCATGTCGCGGCCGAGCAGCCCGGTCAGGTCGGCCCCCGAGAGCAGCACGGGCAGGCTGTAGACGCCCTGCCGCAGGTCGTTCCCGGCCGGCTTGCCGAGCTGCGCGGTGGACGCGGTCAGGTCCAGCAGGTCGTCGAGCACCTGGAAGATCAGCCCGAACTTCTCGCCGTACGCCGCCATGCGCGCCCGGTCCTCTGCCGTGGCGTGCGCGCAGACCGCCGCCACCAGGCATCCGGCCCTGAAGAGGGCGGCGGTCTTGCCGGTGATGGACCTCAGGGCGCTCTCCCGCGTACGGGCCGGGTCGAACAGGCCGGCCGTCTCCAGATACTGCCCCTCGGCCAGCTCGACCATGGTGGCCGCGAGCACCTCGGCCACCGGCCTGGACACGCTCGTGATCGCCGCCAGCCCGGCCCTGGCCAGCATGAAGTCCCCGATGACCAGCGCCCTGCCGTCGCCCAGCTCGGCGTTGAGCGTGCTGGTGCCGCGGCGCTCGGTGGCCCGGTCCATCAGGTCGTCGTGCACGAGCGACCCGGCGTGGATGAGCTCCACGCAGGCGGCGGCCGTGATCACGCGGCGGTCGGGGGCCTTGCCGAGCGCGAGGGAGGCGGCGAGGGTCAGGGCGGGCCGCAAGCGCTTGCCGCCCGCCGCGACGATGCGCCCGGCGCCGACGTTGATGCCGGGCAGCGCGGAGGAGCCGCTCAGCCGCCGGATCCTGGCCTCGACCTTGGTCAGCCCCGCGGCGATGGCGGGGCTGCGCAACAGTTGATCCATGTCCTCCAGCATGCTCGCCGGCCGCTGTGCCGCACCTGAGAGACCCTGAGGAGCCTCTCAGCCCTGCGCTGCCGAGGAGCATCCCTCAGCCCGTCCGGGATCCGGGTGCCCGGGTGAGCTCGCACCGGCCGTCCACGCATCGCCGCCGCAGCCGGCCCCGCGAGATCGTCTGCACCAGCCCGATCGCCCAGCAGGTCGGGCAGCCGCGCAGGGCCAGCAGGCCGGCCGGTACGAGCATCAGGCTCACCGGGCCGAGCGCCGGCAGCAGCGCCACCGAGCCGATCAGCGCGCCGAAGCCGGCCGCGCCCCGGAGCAGATGCCGGGGCAGCGACGCGCTGGCGAAACCGCGGTCGTCAGTCATCCGCGCCTCCTCGGGGAGTGCTCTCCAGGGTCCGGTGGACGGTCGCGCGGGCGCGGTGCAGCCGCGACTTCATCGCGGAGACGCTGAGACCCAGCGCGCCGGCCACCAGCCGGCCGCTGAGGCCCTGGACGTCTCGCATGATCAGCACCTGCCGCTGGTCGGCGGGCAGGGCGGCGATGGCCGCGGCCACCCGATCGGCCTCCAGCCGCCGCATGACCTCGTCCTCGGCCGAGATCGCGCGGGTGTCCTCGACGAGCTCCGGCCGCCGCACCGTCAGCCGGGCGCGGCGCAGGCACTCGTTGCGGACGATGCGGAACATCCACGACGCCAGCGCACCGGTGGCCCGCAACGTGCCGATCTTCCGGTAGAGGATGATCAGCGCCTCCTGCGCCGCGTCCTCCGCGTCCTCGGGCGTGGCGCACAGCGAGCGGGCGAAGCGCCGTACGTGCGGGTGCGACCCGGACACCAGCGCCGAGATCGACTCGGCGTCGCCGCGCTGCGCCGCCACGATCAGCCGCTCGGCGGGCCAGGTCCGGTCAGCCACGCGAGCGGCCTCTCCTGCGCAGCAGGACGACGCTGCACGCGCAGACAAGTAGGACCGCGACCGCGATTCCGGCGATGAGCATGACAATCTCCAGTCTCCCGTCCCGGCGCTGTCGCCGGCACACGTGTATGAGAGGCGGCGACCGCCGGAAAGGATTCGGCGGCGGGGGTCCGTGGAACCGGGGAACCGGCGGCGGGGATCCTTGGAGCCAGTGAACCCGACTTCATGGGAGTGCGTCGCGTGACCGAATCATCGGGTGAGGTGCTCTATCTCGTCGTCTGCGCCGCCGGGGCGGCGGCCGACGTCGGGCGGCTCGTCGGCCTGGCGCAGGAGGAGGGCTGGATCGTGCAGATCGTGGCGACCCCGTCCGCCTTGGACTTCATCGACGTGGCCGCGCTGGAGCGGCAGACCGGGCGGCCGGTGCGCAGCCGCTACCGCAAGCCGTACGAGCCGAAGCCGCCCCGGGCCGACGCCATCGTCGTGGCGCCGGCCACGTACAACACGATCAACAAGTTCGCCCAGGGCATCGCCGACACCTACGCGCTGGGCGTGCTGGCCGAGGCGCCGGGGCTGGGCATCCCGGTGGTCGTGCTGCCGTTCGTGAACAGCGCGCTGGCCGCCCGCACGCCGTACCGGCGCAGCGTCGAGGACCTGCGCGCGGACGGCGTACGGGTGGTGCTCGGCGCCGGCGGCTCGGAGCCCTACCCTTGGGAACGCGCGCTGGCGGAGCTCGGCGGCAGGAAGCGGACGCCTTGAGAGCTTGTCCCTGACACCGTGTGAGGCTGTATGCCAGGATGTGCCGATTTCGGGAGGTACATCGTGGGAATGTCGGAGCGGGTGGACGAGGTCCTGCGTGCGGGGAAGGCGCCCAACCTGCACGGGCTCGTGGTGATGCGGGGCGGGGAGGTGGTGATCGAGCGGTACGGCGCGGGGGCCGACTACCACCTGGGTGACGCGCTCGGGCAGGTGGTGTTCGACCGGGACACGCTGCACGACCTGAGGTCGGTGTCCAAGAGCGTGGTGGCGCTGGTGTACGGCATCGCGTTGCGCGAGGGGCTGGTGCCGGCGCCGGGGGAGTCGCTGGTGCGGCAGTTCCCGGAATATCCCGATCTGGTGGCTGATCCCGGGCGGGCGCACCTCACCGTCGAGCACGCCCTGACCATGACGCTCGGGCTGGAGTGGCGGGAGGACCTGCCCTACACGGATCCGGCCAACGGCGAGATCGCGATGGAGCTGGCTCCCGACCGGCACCGGTACGTGCTGGAGCGGCCCGTCGTCGAGGAGGCGGGCAAGCGGTGGAACTACAGCGGCGGCGCCTCCGCGCTGATCGGGGAGATCATCACGCGGGGCGCCGGGCGGCCGTTGGACGAGTACGCGGCGGACCGGCTCTTCCGGCCGCTGGGGATCAGCGCGTACGCCTGGTCCAGGGGGGACGACGGCGCGACGCGGGCCGCGTCCGGGCTGCGGCTGCGGCCGGTCGACCTGGCCGCCATCGGGCAGCTCGTGCTCGACGGCGGCCGGGACATCGTGCCGGGCGACTGGCTCCGGGAGGTGCTGCGGCCCCGGGTCGTGATCGACGACGGGTTCGAGTACGGCTACCAGTGGTATCTCGGCACCGGTGAGCGCCGGTGGGCCGAGGCCATCGGGAACGGCGGGCAGCGGTTGCTCGTGGCGCCGGAGGAGGGGCTGGTGGTGGCGGTGACGGCCGGGGAGTACGACTCCGGCCAGGTCAGCGCGCAGGCCGTGCTCGACGCCGTGCTCGACCGGTAGCGGCCGGCCGCCCGGCGGTCCCGTGCTTGCTTGCTCGGGCGGCCCCGGCGTCAGGGGACGAGCAGGACGCGGCCCGTCAGCGTGCGGCTCTCCAGGAGGCGGTGGGCCTCGGCGGCCTCCTCCAGGGGCAGCGTACGGGCGATGGACGCGCCGCTCCGGCCCGCCGCCAGCCGGGCCAGCATCTCCGGGTAGTGCGTGCCGAAGACCTGCCCGGCCCAGCCGGGACCGCTGCAGCCGATGGCCGTCACGCCGCGCTCCATGAGGTCGGCGGCGGTGAACGCGGCCGGCTCCCCGCTCAGCAGGCCGTAGTAGAGCAGGCGGCCGGTGCCCGGGGTGAGGCGGCCGAGCACCTGCCCGGCCGACGCGCCGCCGATGGACTCGAAGGCCACGTCCACGTCCGGCAGGCCGGAGGGCCAATCGGGCGTCCCGTGGTCGAGCACGGTGTCGGCGCCCAGCTCGACGGCCCGGTCCCGCTTGGCGGGCGATCCGGCGGTGGCGATCACGTGGCCGGCCCCGAACTCCTTGGCGTGGCGTACCAGGTGGCCGCCGACCGCGCTGGTGCCGGCCTCCACCAGCACCGTTTCCCCGCCTTCCAGCCTGGCCCGGTGGAGCAGGGCGAGGGCGATGGCGCCGGGGGCGGCCACGGCCAGCGCCTCGGCCGGGGTCACGCCGTCCGGCACCGGGCAGGCCATGGCGGCGGGGAGCACCACGTACTCCGCGTACGCGCCCAGCCCGCCCGTGACCCCGACCAGCGTGCTGCCGAGCAGCTTCCCGTCCACCCCCGCGCCCGCCTCGACGACCTCGCCCACCGCCTCCGCGCCGAGCACGGCGGGCAGCGGCAGCGGGAACGGCAGCGTGCCCGCGCGGATCTGGGTCTCGGCGTAGCTGACGCCGACGGCCTGGGCGCGGATGAGGACCTGGCCCTCTCCCGGCCGCGGGCGCGGCAGGTCGGCGGGCTCCAGCCGCTCCGGCCCGCCCTTGGCCGTCAGGACGATCGCGCGCATTCTTCCTCCAGATAACCGAACCAGTGGTCCAGTTAATATATGGACCACTGGTCAAGTTTGTCCATGGGAAAGAATGACCGGATGGAACGTCGAGAGCGGGCCGACGCCGCGCGCAACAGGCAGGCGATCCTGCGGGCGGCCGAGGAGCTGCTGCGGCGGCACCCGCCCGAGCAGGTCTCCGTCGAGCGGGTCGCGGCCGCCGCCGGCGTGGGGAAGGGGACGGTCTTCCACCGGTTCGGCAGCCGTACGGGGCTCATGCGGGAGCTCATGGCCGAGCGGGCCCGCGAGCTGGAGGTGGCCGTCGCCGAGGGGTCGCCGCCGCTCGGGCCGGGGGCGGAGCCGGGGGAGCGGCTGGTCGCGTTCTTCGCCGCGGTGGCCGCGCTGGCGGCGCGCAACGGCAACCTCATGGCGGCGCACGAGCACGCCATGGTGACCAGGAAGGGGGCCGCCGAGCAGCCCAGGGAGGCCAATCCGATCTACGTCTCCTGGCATCGGCACGTGACCGGGCTGATCGCCGAAGGGCGGCCGGACGTGGATGCCGGGCAGATCGCTCACATGCTGCTCGGCACCCTGCACATGGAGCCGATCGCGAGCCAGTTGCGGGCTGGGGAGCACGAGCGGCTCGCGGCGAGCTTCGCGGATCTGGTCAGAGGGCTGTTCGGAGCGGGAGGCCGGTGACGGGGGTGCTCGCGGGTGTTCGGCGGGGAGGGCGGCGCGCTCACGGGCGATCACGGGGGCGTGGACGGTCGCGGCTGATCAGGGAGGGGCTGGTCAGAGGGGAGCTGGAGGCGGGCGTGGCTGGTCAGAGGGGGAGGTGGGGGACGGCCGTGCGGAAGGCGGCGACGGCGGCCCTGATCGCCGGGTGCTCGCCGTTCCCCTTCCGGAACGCGGCCAGCGTGCGGCGGCTCAGCGGCAGGCGGGTGAGCCGTACGCCTCCCGGCGGGCTGGTGGCCGCCAGGTGGGGCACGAGCGCGACGCCCTGACCGGCCGCGGCGAAGGCCAGCACGGTGTCGAAGTCGTCGATGTGGTGCCGGACGAGCGGCTCGAACCCGGCCGCCTGGCAGGCCCTGACGGCCATGGTGTGGCAGAGGGTGCCGGGCTTGTTCGTGATCCACGCGTCGTCGCGGGCGGCGGCGACGGAGGGGCGGTCGGTCAGGTAGATCGGCTCGCTGAACAGCGGCTCGGTCTCGACCGAGGCGTCGGTGACGGGCGGGACGAAGTCGTACTCGTGGACGAGCGCCACGTCCAGCTCCCCTGCCCCCAGCGCGGCCGAGACGTCGGCCGGGTCGATCTCGGACACCATCGGCCGCAGCCCCGGGTGCGCGCCGGTCAGGCCGGCGAGGGCGGGCGGCAGGAGCACGCGGGCGGCCGTGGGGAAGGCGCCGATCCGCAGCGGCCCCGAGGGTCCGCCGCGCGCGGCGGCGAGGGCGGCCGAGGCGCGTTCGAGCTGTTCGAGCACGGCCTGCGCGTGCTCCACGAGGAGCTGCCCGGCGGGCGTCAGCGCCACCGTGCGGCCGGTGCGTTCCAGCAGCGGCACCCCGGCCTCCCGCTCCAGCGCGCTGAGCTGCTGGGAGACGGCCGACGGCGTGAACGTGACCGCCTCGGCCACCGCGGCGATGGTGCCGCGCCTGGCGAGTTCGCGGAGCAGGTGGAGCTTGCGCGGATCGAGCATAAGCTCAGCTTAATCTCGGACGAAGAAACTAGCGCTGGACCTAACGGGTTCCGGCAGTCCAGGCTCGAAGCATGATGAGAGGAATCCACGTACCGCTGGTCACCCCGTTCGAGTCGTCGGGCGCGGTGGCCGTGGACACGATCGAGAAGCTCGGCCATCACGTGCTCGACCAGGGCGCCGCCGGCCTGGTGGCGCTGGGCACCACCGGCGAGGTGGCCGCGCTCGACCCCGCGGAGAGGGCGCGCGTGATCGAGGTGTGCGCCCGCGTCTGTGCCGAGCGGCAGGCGCTGCTGACGGTGGGGGTGACGGGCAACGACACGCGCTCGACGGCGCGGGCCCTGCGGGAGCTGCCGCCGGGGGTGGGGGCGGCGCTGGTGATGGTGCCGTACTTCCTGCGGCCCGGTGAGCGCGGGGTCGTCGCGCACTTCGAGGCGCTGGCCGAGGAGACGCCGGTGCCGCTGGTCGTCTACCACATCCCCTACCGGACCGGGCAGGCCGTCAGCGCGGCCACGCTGCGCCGGGTCGGCGCGCATCCGATGATCGCGGGGGTGAAGTACGCGGCGGGCGGGATCGACCAGGACGCGATCGACCTGCTCGGGGACCTGCCCGAGGGGTTCGCGGTGCTGGGCGGGGACGACGTCTGCGTCTCGCCGCTGCTCGCCCTGGGCGCGGCGGGCGGCATCCTCGCCTCCGCGCACCTGGAGACCAGGAGCTTCGCCGACCTGGCGGACGCCTGGCAGGCCGGGGACGTCGCCCGGGCCAGGGCGCTCGGGAACCGGCTGGCCCGGCTCTCGGCGGCGCTGTTCGCCGAGCCCAACCCGACCGTGATCAAGGGCGTGCTGCACGCCCGGGGCCTGATCCCGACCCCGGACGTACGCCTGCCGCTGCTGCCCGCGAGCCACGAGTCGGTGTCACGGGCTCTCCTGGCGTAGATCCGCGCCTATCCCGTCAAAAGCCACTAATGTTTCGTTCGGGCGAACGAAATATATCTGTGGAGGTTGAGGGATATTTCGGAGAGGCGAAAGGATCTGCTGGAGGCGCTCGTCGGTGCGGGGCGGGACCACGGCGACGCCGCCGTCGCGTACCACGGGGCCATGGGCGAGCGGCTCGGTCTGGGGCCGACCGAGGAGAAGGCGCTCGATCTGCTGCGGCGCCACGGGCCGCTGACGGCGGGGGAGATCGCGCAGCACACCGGGCTGGCCCCGGCCACCGTCAGCGGGCTGATCGACCGGCTGGAGGCCAAGTGGCTGGTGCGGCGGCTGCGTGACACCAGGGATCGGCGGCGGGTCATCGTCGAGATCAACTACGAGCGGGTGGCCGGGTTCGCGGAGCTGCTGGAGCCGTTCGCGGCCGGCCTGTCCCGGCTGTACGAGCGCTACACCGACGACGAGCTGGAGGTGATCCTCGACTGGCTGCGGCGGTCCACGGCGCTGCAGCGGGCGGCCACCCGGGAGCTGGCCGAGCGATAAAGGGCTGGACATCCCGTCTGATCAAGGGATAACGTCTCCGCCGATATGGGTTCCCTGTGATTCTCGCGCCCGAGGCGCGCACGCGTTGAGCTGACTGCTCCGCCTGCGCCGCCTCGCTCTGGTCAATTCCGCGCCGAGAAGAGGAGGTGGGCCCTTTATGCGTACTGCTGCCCAACTGGCATTCGCCGAGATCACCAAGCGTTACGACACCCGCGTCGTCCTGGACCGCGTGTCCTTCACCGTCAGACCCGGCGAGCGGATCGGGGTGATCGGGGACAACGGGTCGGGCAAGTCCACGCTGCTCAAGCTCATGGCGGGCGCCGAGCGGCCGGACAACGGCGAGCTCACCGTCGTCGCGCCCGGCGGCGTCGGCTACCTGCCGCAGTCTCCGGAGCTGCCGCCGCACGCGACGGTGGCCGACGCCATCGACGTGGCCCTGGCCGAGCTGCGCGACCTGGAGAGCCGGATGCGGGCCGCCGAGCGCGCGCTCGACACCCCGCGGGACGCGGAGGTCTACGCGGGGCTGGTGGCCGAGTTCGAGGCGCGCGGCGGGTACGAGGCCGACGCCCGGGTGGACGCCGCGCTGCACGGGCTCGGGCTGCCGGGGCTCGACCGGGCCCGCCCGGTGGCCACGCTGTCCGGCGGCGAGCGCTCCCGGCTCGCCCTGGCCGCGACCCTGGCCGCCGACCCCGAGCTGCTGCTGCTCGACGAGCCGACCAACGACCTGGACGACCAGGCCGTGGCCTGGCTCGAACGGCACCTGCGCTCCCACCGGGGCACCGTGGTGGCCATCACGCACGACCGGGTGTTCCTGGAGCGGGTGACCGCCACGATCCTGGAGGTCGCCGAGGGCCAGGTGCGGCGCTACGGCGACGGGTACGCCGGATACCTCACGGCCAAGGCGGCCGAGCGGGCGGCGCGGCTGCGGGCGTACGAGGAGTGGAAGCAGGAGCTCGGCCGGCATTCGGGGCTGGTCTCCGCCAACGCCGCCCGGCTGGCGGCCGTGCCGCGCAAGATGGTCAAGGCGGGGATGGGGACCGGGGCCTGGCGGGCGCGCTCGCGTACGCACGGGGCGGCCGGACGCGTCCGGCAGTCGCAGCAGCGGGTGCGTTCGCTCACCGACGCCCCGGTGTCGCCGCCGCCCGAGCCGCTGCGCTTCGCCGCCGACATCAGGGGCGGCGTCTCGGACGGTGCGGCGGTTGTGCTCGACGGGGTGCGGGTGGCGGGGCGCCTGTGCCTGGAGACCCTCACGGTACGGGCCGGCGAGCGGCTGCTGGTCACCGGGCCGAACGGGGCCGGGAAGACCACGCTCATGCGCGTGCTGGCCGGTGAGCTGCGGCCGGACGCGGGCACCGTGCGGCGGGCGGGCCGGGTCGGGCACCTGCGGCAGGACGAGCAGGCGGGGCCGCCGGACCGTACCGTGCTGCGGGCCTACGCGCACGGGCGGCCGGGCTCCCTCGACGACCATGCGGACGCGCTGCTGGCGCTGGGGCTGTTCCGGCCCTCGGACCTGGGGTTGCGCCTGGGCGAGCTGTCGTACGGGCAACGCCGCCGGATCGAGCTGGCCCGCCTGGTCAGCGAGCCGGTGGACCTGCTGCTGCTCGACGAGCCGACCAACCACCTGTCGCCGGTGCTCGTCGAGCAGCTGGAGGAGGCGCTGGGCTCCTACGGGGGCGCGCTGGTGATCGTCACGCACGACCGCCGCCTGCGCGCCGGCTTCACCGGCTCCCACCTGGAGCTGAGGGCCGGCACGGCGACGATGTGACGGGCGCGGCGAGTGCGGAGTCGCGGGCGCGGCGATGGTGAGCGGGGTCGCGGCAGTGTGACGACCCTGGTCGCGGACGCCTCGACCGCGACCAGGGCCGCGTCTAGTGGCCCGACTCCTTGATGGCGGTGCCGACCTCGCCGACGCGGTCGGCCAGCAGGCCGATCGCGCCCACCGCCCGGACCACCGGGTCGTCCTCGGCACCGCCCAGGGCCTTGGCCTTGAGGTAGGCCGCCTTGACCGCCGCCCAGCGGGCCGCCCGGGCGGGGTCCAGGCGGCCGCGCAGCTCCGCCAGCTTGAGCAGGTTGGCCTCGGCGTCGGTGGTCAGCGTCTGGGCCTCGCCCAGGTAGTGGTCGTCGATCACCGCTTCCAGCTCGGCGTCGTTCATGGCGGGGACGATGCGCTCGGCCAGCTTGTTCATGTTCCGGTAGGAGCCCTGCAGCCGGTACGGGGGCTCCGTACGGGCGGCGTCCGACTGGGCGGCCGAGGCGATGTACGCCTGGTTGTTGGCCAGCACGACCTCCTGGACCCGGACGAGCTTGGCCAGCACGCTGAGGATCTGGTCCAGCTCCGGCTTGCTGTAGGGGTGCTGGAGCTGGTCCGGCCGGACCGTCGTGTCGCCCTTCGCCAGGCGGACGAGCAGCTCCACGTCACCCCGGTCGCGTCCCGACAGGGGTGCGAGCACCGGGTTGGAGGTGAGCGCGTTGTCCACGTAGCTCAGCGCGAACAGCTCGTCCCTCCCCGAGAGCACGTCGCCCAGGTTCCACACGTCGGCTCGGTTGGCCAGCATGTCGGGGATGCGGAAGCGCTGCCCCGACTCGGTGTACGGGTTGCCCGCCATGCACACCGCGAACCGCTTGCCCCGCAGGTCGTACGTCCGCGTCCGGCCGTTCCACACACCCTCGATGCGGCGCTGGGCGTCGCACAGGGAGATGAACTTCTGCAGCAGCTCCGGCGAGGTGTGCTGGATGTCGTCCAGGTAGAGCAGGGTGTTGTTGCCCGTCTCCAGCGCGAACGAGATCTTCTCCACCTCCTGCCTGGCCGTGGCGTCCGGGGCGTCCGCCGGGTCCAGCGAGGTGACCTCGTGGCTCAGGGCCGGGCCGTTCACCTTGACGAAGACCAGGCCGAGCCGGCTGGCCACGTACTCCATCAAGGTCGTCTTGCCGTAGCCGGGCGGGGAGATGAGCAGGAGCAGGCCCATCTGGTCGGTGCGCTTGCCCGCCCCCGCCGCGCCGAGCTGCTTGGCCAGGTTGTCGCCGATCAGCGGCAGGTACACCTCGTCCAGCAGGCGGTTGCGGACGAAGGCGCTCATGACCTTGGGCCGGTACTCGTCCAGGCGCAGGCGGCGGCGCTCGGCCTCGACCAGCTCGGTCCTGCGCCGCTGGTAGGCCCGGTAGGCCGGGACCTGCTCCTGGCCGAACCGGCGGGTCCTGGTGAGGAGCTCGTCCAGGCGGATCTCCAGCTTGCGGTCCTTGACCCGGGGGTGGGTGCCCAGCAGGCCGTCCACGGTCTCGGTGATGGTGGCGCTGGACTCGTGGCGGGGCAGGTCGCACAGCAGTACGGCGACGGCCTCGGCGGCCTCGGGCCCCTGGTGGTAGGCGGTCATCCAGGCCCGGGCGAGCTGGAGGCGCTCGGGGAGGGGGAGGGCGCTGAGGTCCTCCTCGAACTCCCGCACCTTGGCGGGGCCGAGCGCGTGGCGGAAGCCGTCGAGGAGGTCGCGGGCCGCCTTGGCGGTGACGAAACCGGCGGGCGTGGCGGCCAGCTCCTCGACGAGGTACTCGCCGGCGAGGCTGACCGGCGGCAGGCCCAGGCCGGCCAGGAACCGCGCGATCGAGGTCTCCAGCTCGTCGGCCAGCGAGCCCAGGGCGGGCGTGATGCCGAAGACCGTACGGGCCCGGACCAGCGACACGGCCCTGGTGACGAATGTTTTACGTGAAACCTCCTCCACCCCGAACGCCCAGTAGAGCTGCGCGGACGCCCGGACCTCCGCCGGATAGCGCAGCAGCCCCGCGCCCTCCCGCAACCGCACCAGCGTGTCCAGGATGGCCGTGGCGTCGTGGTCGTGGACCCCACGCTCGTATCCCTCGTCGTAGCGCTCCTCGGCGGCCCGGCGGACCAGCTCCTCCAGCGGCGCCCCGGCGGTGACCGAGTCGAGCAGCGAGGCGGCCAGGTATTCGGCCCGGTAGACCTCCGCGGACTCCGAGACCAGCAGCTGGTCCCAGAACGGCCGGGTGTCGGCGAACGAGTCGGGCACGGGGGAGCGGTAGTCCGTCCCGGTGATCGCGAACGACATCGCGCCGTCGTGCGGCACCAGTGTCAGGTCGATCGGCTGGGTGTTGACGGCGAAGCGGTGGTGGCCCAGGCGCAGGATCTCGCCGCCGTCGGAGAACAGGTCCTGGCGGTCCCGCAGGGCGCGCCCGGCCTCCTGGTGGGCCGACTTGACCCGTCCGTCCAGCTCCTCCGCCCGTACGGCGTCGCCGAGCCCGCGCAGCTCCCCGGCCGCCGAGCGGACCTTGGCCACCATCGGGTCGGTCGCGAAGTAGGTGTTGACGTCGTCGAGCGAGGCCAGCGCGGCGAGCCGGCGGGTGATGCTGCCCAGGATGCGCTCCGCCGAGGCGAAGACGCGGTCGGCGCGCCGGGCCAGCTCGTCGAGCTGCGTCTGCTTGCGGGCCGAGAACGCCTCGTAGACGTCGTCCCGCTTGGCCGCGAGCTGCGTCGCGAAGTCGTCGAACTCGCCGAAGCGGGTCTCCAGGTTCTCGATCTGGAGCATCAGGCGGCCGAGCTGCTCGTCGCACTTCTCCGGCGCGTCGGCCATCGCCAGCGCGCCCGTGACGGCCTGGCCCAGCAGGGCGAACTCGGCGGCGAACGCGGCCCGGCCCTCCGTGCCGAGCAGCTCGCGCCTGCGCCCGTCCAGCACGGCCCTGGCCCGGTTCACGCCGCCGAGCACCTCGGCGATCCGGCCCAGGATCGAGGTGCGTACGGTGGCGTCGGCGATGTCCAGCGACCCGACGACCTCCGTGACCACCTCCAGCCCCTCGGCCTGCTCCGCCAGCCGGTCGGCGACGGGCGCGGCCTCGGCCACCGTGCCGATCGCGGCCGCGTCGGCGGCGAGCCCGTCGACGGCCGCGTGGTAGCCGGTGAACGCCTCCTCCCCGGACAGGAACGTGACGGCCCGCCTCCCGGCCGAGGCCACCTCCTCCGTCACCGTGGCGGACAGCGCGTCCAGGGCGGTCAGGTCGATGTAGCGGACCTCGCGCAGCGTCACCAGGTGCCCCTGGGCGCGGCGCAGCGTGGCCAGCAGGGTGACCCAGGCGTCGGCGGTGGCCGGGTCGTCGGCCTTCGACCTCCGTACGAGCTGGGTGGTCTCCTCCTCGGCCGTGGCCAGAGTCCGGGCGGCCTGGCGGGTGAGCTGCTCGACGTTCTCGTACTCGTCGAGGACCTGCTCGGCGGTGGCGCGCACGTCGGCGAGCGGCCCGCGCAGGCCGTGCTCGCCGAGCCAGTGGTAGGAGTCGAACGTCCGCGTGCAGGCGGCGATCAGGCCCTCGAAGGTCCCGGCGGACGGCGCCATCTCCTCGACCATCCGCGCCACCGACAGGCTGTCGGAGATGCCGCGGACGAGCTCCGCGTTGCCGATGCGTTCCAGGGGGCCGGTCCCGGTGGGCTGGGCGGCGGCGTAGGTGTCCGACACGTACGGCGTCTGCCACACCTGCATCGGGTGCACCCGGGTCGGCTCCTCGGAGGTGGCCCGGAAGACCACCATCGTGCCGTCGTCGAACAGCGAGTACCCGTGGCAGACGATGGGGGTGGCCACCTCCTTCCTGATCACGTTGTACGGCAGCAGCAACGAGCGCCCGTCGCCCCTGGCGTGGAAGACGTACAGGACGTCCTCGCCGTTGGGGGAGCGGACCACCCGCTCGAACTCCAGGTCCGACACGTCCGTGTCGAACGTCTTGCTGACCCCCGTGGCCAGGTAGTAGCCGCCGGGGAAGATCAGCCCCTGGTCCTCGGGCAGGCGCTGGCACGCCTGGCCGAGCCCGTCGAGCCGGACGACGGCCTTGGTGCGCGTGTTGAAGACCAGGTGCCGCCGGTCCGTCTCCTTGTACGGCCTGATCCGCATGAGGATGAGCGGCCCCACGCGGGCGTACTCGACGTCGGCGTCCGCGAGGCTCTGCAGCGGCTCGGCCACCGGCTCCGAGTAGATGCCGGCCCCGGTCTCCGTGTTGTCCTCGACCTTGATGGTGAGGTCGCCGCCGACGGTCTCGACGAACACCTCGCCGCCGATGGAGATGTGCGGGTGGCGGCCGAGGATGTGGTCGTCGCGGGTGGTGGGCGTCCACTCGAAGTCGTGGGACGGGGGGAAGGTGTGGTCCCGCTCCCCCCGGTTGTCCTGATATTTCGGGACCCCGCCGTTGCTGACCGTCCAGCGCAGCACCCGCGTGTCCGCCGGGCCCGTCCGGAAGACGGCCAGCAGCTTGCCCTCGACCCGCCTGAGCTGCTGGAGCCGGGTCTCCTTGTAATAGCGGTACAGCTCGGCGAAGTCCTTCCTGAACGCCGGGTCGTCCAGCGTCTCCAGCCTGTCGGCGTCGAACCTGAAGGCGTCGCCGTCCCGGGAGAACCGGTGCACCGCGAACACGTCCGCCACCGTCGTCTCCGGCTTGAGCCCGATGAAGACGTTGTAACCGAACAACATCACGTCGCCCAGGGAGACGATGTCCCTGGGGACGCAGTTGTTCTCCGTACGGATCCGCTCGGTGCCCAGCAGGCGCAGCTCCGCCCCGCCGAAGACCTTCAGCCGCTCCCCGTTGAGCGCCTCGGCCGCCGCCGCGAGGGCCTTGGCCTGGGCCTGGAGGCGGTTCCTGAGGACCTCGTACGTCCCCGCCTCCAGCCCCACCTCCAGGGCGCCCTCCAGCTGAGACGTCACAGCGCTCACTTGGCGCCGGCCAGCGCCGCCACCGGCGAGTCGGCCACGCCCAGCCGGCGGGCCGTCTCCAGCAGCTCACCGAGCGCCGGCGACTGCGGGCCGCCGTCCTGGATGAGCCGCATGAGCAGCGCGGACACGGTCACGTTCTTGAGGTCCTCGGTGCTCACGCCGCCGATCACGCCGGCGAGGTCGGCCGCCAGGCTGGCGCTCCCGTTGAGGTACGGCGAGACGATGGCCCCCGCGACCGCCGAGTGGTCCACGAAGCCGTCGACCACCTTGCCCGCGGTGATCGAGCCGACCACCTTGTCGAAGAACATCGTGTCGCCGCCGACGATGTCGATGTTGGCCTTGGCCAGGCCAGCGGCCAGCACGCTCGCCTGCGACTCGGCCACCTGCCGCGTGACGTCGATGTGCTTGAGGCGGATCTCCTTGTCGGCCTCCAGGCGCAGGCGGTACTCCTCGTGCCCCCTGCTGGCGTCGTCCAGCGCCGCCATGGCGGCCGCCTTCTGGGTGAGACCCTCGGCCTCGGCCTTGAGCTTCTCGCCCACCGCCGCGGCCCCGGCCAGCGCCATCGCCTGCTGGCCCTCGGCCTGCGCCTTGAGCCGGTCGCCCTCGACCAGCGCCATGGCCCGGGCGCCGTCCGCCTCGGCGGCCAGCCGCTCCTTCAGCACCAGCGCCTCGGCGCGGCCCACCTTCTCGATGGCGTCGGCGTCCCGCTCCCTGACCTGGACCTGCGCCAGCCCGCTCGCGGCCGTCTCGGCCTGCACGCCCTCGGCGAGCCGGATCTTGGCCCGCGCCTCCAGCTCGGCGGCCTGCTGCCGGGCCTCGGCCAGCACGAGCTCCTCGCGGGCCCGGAACTTCGAGGCGGCCTCGGCGGCCTCGGCCGCCTTGATGTCCTTGACCAGGTTCTCCTGGGCCTCGGCCTCGGCGGCGATGATCACCTGCTGGCGGGTGCGCTCGGCCTCCTCGACCACGCGCAGCCGCTTGATGGACTCCTCCTGCTCGGCCACGGTCTTGTCGACCGCGATGCGCTCCCGGATGACCTCGGCGATCGAGCGCTTCTCGGTCTCGACCTCCTTGTCCTTGGCGATCCGCGACAGCTCGGTCTCCCGCTCGCGGGCGATGACCTCCAGCAGGCGGTCCTTCTCGATGCGCTCGGTCTCGATGGCGATGACGCGCTCGCGGTTCTTCTCGGCGACGGCGATCTCGCGGGCCCGGTTCTCGTTCTGCACGCCGAGCTGCTCGTCGGTCTTCATGTGCGCGGCCTGGGCGCGCAGCCGCTCCTCGGCCTGCACGCGGGCGACCTCGGCCTCCTCGCGGGCCTTGACGGTCTCGATCTCGCGCCGCTGCTTGAGCTCGGCGTCGGCCTGGCGGCGCTCCAGCTCGAGGATGGCCTCGCGGGCGTCCACGTTCTGGCGGGTGATCTCCTTCTCCTCGTTGCGCCGGAACTCGTTCGTGCGCACGTGCTCGATCGCCGTCAGCTCGGTGATCTTGCGGATGCCCTGCGCGTCGAGGATGTTGCTCTTGTCGAGCTGGGCCAGCGCGGTCTGCTCCAGGTAGTCGATGGCGGCGTCCTCGAGGCTGTAGCCGTTGAGGTCGGTGCCGATCAGCCGGACGATCTCGTCGCGGAACTCGTCGCGCTTGGTGTAGAGGTCGACGAAGTCGAGGTGCTTGCCGGCGGTCTTGAGCGCCTCGGAGAACTTGGCGTTGAACAGCTCCTGCAGCGTCGTCTCGTCACTGGCCCGCGCGGTGCCGATGGCCTGGGCGACCTTGATGACGTCCTCGGCGGTCTTGTTCACGCGGACGAAAAACGTGATCTTGATGTCGGCCCTGATGTTGTCCCGGCAGATCAGACCCTCGCGGCCGGTCCGCTCGATCTCGATGGTCTTGACCGAGATGTCCATGATCTCGGCCTTGTGGACGACGGGCAGGACCACGGCACCGGTGAATGTCACGTCGACCTTGTTGACCTTCGACACGATGAGCGCCTTGCCCTGCTCCACCTTCCGGAAAAGGCGGCCGATGACGAGGAGCAGGCCAATCACGATGACCAGGATGACGGCGAGGAATACGCCGAAGCCGGTGGAGATGACGTCCATCAGTGCTCACTTTCGTACGGCATGACCCAGAAGAATTCGCCGTCTTTGTCGTATTCGAAGATGAGTGCGTTGTCGCCGCGTGCCAGGCGGTCCTGGCCGGTCGTGCGCACCTGCACGACCGCGGACGAGCCGTCGGCGGCGGTGACCTCGGCCTGGCCGAAGTCCGGGGTGGCCGTGCCCGTGCGGATCACGCACATCTGGCCCACGAAGTCGCCGCGCGAGCGGCGGTCTCCTTCGGGGAACAGCCTGCTCAGCGGTGGCATCAGCGCCCTCGTGGCGAGCCAGGCCAGGCCCAGTGCGGCGAAGGGGACGGCGACCAGCAGGCCGCCGCTCGCCACCACGCCGCCGATGAGGCACAGCAGCCAGGCCAGCGCGACGAGCAGCGACAGCGCGACCCCCGCCGGGACTCCCCCGAGTCCCAGCCACGCGGCGTCGTCATCCAGCTCGAACAGGCCGGTGATGACGGCCAGCCAATAGCCGGCGACCACCACGAGAAGGAAAGTGAAAATGACTGTCGGAAAGCTCAGTGCGATGTCTAAGAAGTCGGTCATCCCGCCTCGGTGTACCCGTCCCCCTGTGATGTCCTGTCGGACTATATACAGATAAAGCGCAGCTAAAGGGGAAAGTTCCCCAAACGGTCTGCGACTTGACCTCAACTGTGCTTGAGGTAGCAGGCTCGGCTCCATGAGCGAAGTGATGAGAGCGGCGGCGTTCGCCGAACCCGGCGGTCCCGAGGTGCTGAAGGTGATGGAGCTGCCCGCGCCCCAGGCGGGCCCCGGGCAGGTCCGGGTGCGTGTGCGGGCGGCCGGTGTGCAACCCTTCGACGCGGCCGTACGGGCGGGGTGGCTGCCGCCGTACATCGAGGACCCGGGTTACCCGCGCGTTCCCGGTAACGAGTTCGCCGGCGTGGTGGACCAGGTGGGCACGGGCGTTTCCGGGGTGTCGGTGGGGGACGAGGTGCTCGGGTTCACCGCGCTGAACGCCTACGCCGAGTACACCGTCGTGCCGGCGGCCAACGTGGCGGCCAAGCCCGCGGAGGTGCCGTGGGAGGTGGCCGGCGGGCTGACCGCGGGCGTGCAGACGGCCGAGCTGGCCATCGACCGGATGGGCCTGGCCGAGGGTGAGACGCTGCTCGTGCACGGCGCGGCCGGGTCGGTGGGCACGGCGGCCGTGCAGATCGCCAGGAGGCGCGGAGCCACCGTGATCGGCACCGCCCGCGAGGCCAACCACGACTACCTGCGCGCCCTGGGCGCCATCCCGGTCGTCTACGGGGAGGGGCTGGCCGACCGGGTGCGCGCGCTGGCGCCCTCCGGGATCGACGCGGCGCTGGACGGGGCCGGCGGGCACGCGCTGGAGGTCTCGATCGAGCTGGTCCGGGACCGGGGGCGCATCGTCACGCTGGTCGAGCATGCCAAGGCGGCCGAGCTGGGCGTGCGGCTGGTCCAGGGCGACCGTTCCGCGGAGCGGCTCGGGCGCTACGCCCGGCTGTACGCCGAGGGGGCGTTCACCTTCCCGGTGCGCCGGGCGTACCGGCTGGAGGAGGCCGCGGACGCGCACCGGGAGATCGAGACCGGCCACGGCCAGGGCAAGATCGTCATCACCATCTGACGCTCACCGCCTCGGCGATCGCGAGCTGGATCTCGCTCAGCTCGCGGTCGCCGTCCTGCGCGTCCCACAGGCAGTTCTGCAACGCCCGGCCGAGCGTCCAGCCCGCTGCCCGCCGCCGGTCCAGGCCGAGCCCGTCCACCATGAAGTCGAAGCGCCGCAGCACCGCGCGCGGCACGTCGCCGGTCGCGACCACCTCGTCCCACCGGTTCCACAGGACGGGCATCAGGTCGAAGCCGGGGTCGCCGGCCAGCGGCTTGGGGTCGATGGCCAGCCACGGCTCCCGGTCGGCGGCCAGCACGTTGTCGTAGTGCAGGTCCCAGTGCAGCAGCCGGTCGCCGGGTTCGGCGACGAGCTCGGCGACCGCTGAGGCGCACCACCGCAGCCAGTGCCGGTCCCGCTCCCGCGGCAGCACGGCGAGGGCCTCGCCGACGTCGTCCAGCATGTCCCGCGCGATGTCGCCCAGCCGGCGCACGCCCTCGGGCGCGGGGTGGGCGACCAGCCGGCGCAGCAGGCCGGCCACGGTCTCCAGGGCCTCCATGACGTCGGGCACGGCCGCCAGGGACCGGCCGGCATCGAGGCGCTCGAGCAGCAGGGTGCCGGTTTCCGGGTCCGCGTCGAGCAGCCGCACGCAGCCGTCGCCCGCCCAGGCGCGCAGGGCCACGGCCTCGTCGGCGGTCTCGCCGGTGACGGGCTGGAGCTTGAGCGCGGCCCTGGTGCCGTCGGCGCGTACGACGGGCAGGACGAGGGCCACGATCCCATGGGCGGGCTCGCCGTCCAGCCGCAGGTCCCACTCGTCGAGATAGCGCTCGGCCAGCGCCGGCAGCCCGGCGGTCCAGGCCGGCCCGGCGTCCTCGTCGTACTTGAGGTGGGACGCGGCCAGCGCCTCCGGAACCTTGATCCTCATGCCCCCAGTCTGCCAAGGGCCGCGGGTCTAGGGCTTCCCCCTATACGCACCCTGAGGCGCGCCCGGAAACCCCGTGCCTACGCTGCAGCCATCATGGATGGAGGGGATGGCCATGACGACGATCGTGTTCATCCACGGGCGGGGCCAGGAGGGCAGGGACCCCCTGGTGCTGCTGGAGGAGTGGCGCGCCGCCCTGTGCGCCGGGCTCGGCACCGCCGCGCTGGCCACGCGGGCCGTGCTGCCCTACTACGGCAACGTCCTGCACCGGGTCACCGCCGAGGCCGCCAGGCGCGCCGACGTCCTGGAGAGCCTGCCGGAGGGCGATACCGAGGAGATGCCGTTCCACCCCTTCCTGCCGCAGGAGGTCGGGGAGCTCGAACGCAGCCTCATCGCGGACCTGGCCATGACCTCGGGGGCGCCGCCGGCGGCGCTGGGCATCGAGGACGTCCTGACGTGGGCGCTGGCCCGCCGCATGCTCGCGTGGGTCTCCCAGCGCACCAGCGTGGACAAGGAGATCATCAAGATCTTCCTGCAGGACGTCGCCGTGTACCTCAGCCACGGCCGGCAGCCGGTCCTGGCCGAGGTACGCCGCTCCCTGCCCGCCTCGGGCCCCGTCGTCCTGGTCTCGCACAGCCTGGGCACGGTGGTGGCGCGCGACCTGCTGGTGGAGGAGGAGCTGCGGCAGCGGGTGGCGCTCTGGGTGACGGCCGGCTCGCCGCTCGGGCTGCCCACGGTCCAGCGCAACCTGCTGGCCAAGGGGACCAAGCACCCGGGCGTGCCATGGCTGACCACGTACGACGTGAACGACATCGTCGCGCTCGGCCACCCGCTGGATCCGCCTTGGGGCACGCCGCTCAGCCAGGTCGAGGTCCAGAACCACGAGGCACCCCACGCCATCGACCGCTACCTCCGCCACCGCACGGTAGCCACCCCGATCGGCAAGGCCTGCGCCTGACCCGGGAAAGGGGCGCGGCGCCGGCGGGATCAGTAGTGCCAGGGGAACGGCGACCAGTCGGGCTCGCGCTTCTCCAGGAAGGAGTCGCGCCCCTCGGCGGCCTCCTCCGTCATGTACGCCAGCCGCGTCGCCTCGCCCGCGAACACCTGCTGCCCCACCAGCCCGTCGTCGACGGCGTTGAAGGCGAACTTGAGCATCCGCTGCGCCGTCGGCGACTTGCCGTTGATCTTGCGCGCCCACTCCAGGGCCGTCTGCTCCAGCTCCTCGTGCGGCACCACGGCGTTGACCATGCCCATGCGGTGGGCGTCGGCCGCGGTGTAGGTGTCACCGAGGAAGAAGATCTCGCGGGCGAACTTCTGCCCGACCTGCCGGGCCAGATAGGCCGACCCGAAGCCGCCGTCGAAGCTGGCCACGTCGGCGTCGGTCTGCTTGAAGCGGGCATGCTCCGCGCTGGCCAGGGTGAGGTCGGCCACCACGTGCAGGCTGTGCCCGCCGCCCGCGGCCCAGCCGGGGACCACGCAGATCACGACCTTGGGCATGAAGCGGATCAGGCGCTGCACCTCCAGGATGTGCAGGCGGCCGGTCGAGGGCGTGCCGTCGGCGTACTGGTAGCCGTCCTTGCCCCTGATGCGCTGGTCGCCGCCGGAGCAGAAGGCCCAGCCGCCGTCCTTGGGCGAGGGCCCGTTGCCGGTCAGCAGCACACAGCCGACGTCGGTGGTCTGCCGGGCGTGGTCGAGCGCGCGGTAGAGCTCGTCCACCGTCTGCGGGCGGAAGGCGTTGCGGACCTCCGGGCGGTCGAAGGCGATGCGTACGGTGCCCTGGTCGACAGCCCGGTGGTAGGTGATGTCGGTGAAGTCGAATCCCTCGACCGCCTGCCACGCCTTGGGATCGAACAGCTCGGAGACCATGGCGGAGAGCCTAACGGATCCGGCTTCCGGCCCCCCGTCCGCGCCCGGGCACGGACGGGGACACGCCGGCAGCCCTCCGGAAGCCGTTCGCCCAGAGGTGCCAGGGAGACCCCTGACACCGGGACGCCGGCTAGGTGACCTCGGCCCGCAACTCCGCGAGCAGTTCCCCCTGATCTGCCAGCATGTCGGTGAGGATGCGCCGGGCGGCGCCGAGCAGATCGGCCAGTTCGGGCGTGGCCAGCGTGTAGACCACGGTGCTGCCCTCGCGGATGGCGCTCACGATTCCTGCTCTGCGCAGGACTGCGAGCTGCTGGGAGAGGCTCGAGGCCTCGATGTCGATCTGGGCCAGCAGGTCCCTGACGGGAAGCGGCCCTTCCTGGAGTAGCTCCAACACTCGGATGCGAGCGGGGTGGCCGAGCGTTCGGAAGAAGTCGGCCTTGGCCTGGTGGACCTCCACGTGCATATAGCCCAGACTAATCCAGCGCAGTTGCATAATTCTTCAAGTCGTAACGTTGTTGGATAGCATGGACAGCGGGGACTAGGGAGTAGCCATGGGCCGAGGAAGAGCCAAGGCGAAGCAGACGAAGGTCGCTCGCCAGCTGAAGTACACCAACCACAACATCGACTACGACCGGCTTCGCGAGGAGTTGGGCGCGGACACGCGACGCGAGGACCGCTACCCGCCTACGCCGTCCGAGCAGGAGTCCGAGCGCGGGCGATGACTCGGGTCAGCTTCGCGGGTGCCAGGGTGACGTTTTTCAGCCGCCTGGCCTCTGGTGCCTGATCGGGCGCCGTGAGCTCCAGGCGGTTCAGCACCTCGCGGATGATGACGCGCATCTCCAGGAGCGCCAGTTGCGCTCCGACGCAGAAGCGCCGCCCGCCGCCGAAGGGCATCCAGGCCCTGCTCTGGTGCCCTTCCAGGAAGCGTTCAGGACGGAACTGTCCGGGCGTGGGGAAGGCGGCGGGATCACGGTGCACGAGCGGGATGTACGGTCCGGCGTACCATCCGGCCGGGATCTCGTAGTCACCCAGCCGCAGCGGGGCGTCGAGCAGCCTCGGCGCTTCGTAGACGACGGGCCGCACCCGTAGCACCTCCTTGACCACGGCGTCGAGGTAGGGCTCGTCGTCCGGCAGCCGCCGCAGGATCTCGGGCATGCGCAGGAGCCGCTCGAAGGCCCAGGCCAGGCCGGTCGCGGTTGTCTCGTGCCCGGCGATGAGCATGGTGATCAGCTCGTCGCGGATCTCCTGGTCGTCCAGCTCGGTCTCCAGCAGCCGGCCGAGCACGTCGGTCCCGCCGGGTGCGGCACGGCGGCGGCGGATCTCGTCGAACAGGATCGAGTCCACCTCGGCGCGCAGCCGCAGGAACCGGCCGTACGACAGGAACGGCACCCGGCCCACGGGCCCGCGCAGCCGCTCGGGCAGCATGGTCGACTGCATGGAGCCGCCGGTCTCGATCAGCTCGGGCAGCAGCGCGCGCAGGCGGCCGATGCGGCCGGCGTCCCTGATGCCGAAGATCAGCCGGATGATGATCTCCAGCGTGATCTCCTGCATGCGGTCGCGCAGGGCGAACGGCCTGCCCAGCGGCCAGGTCCCGATCTTCTCCGCCGCGATCGCGGCGATGTCGTCGTGGTAGCCGGCGACCTGCTTGGCGCGTAGCGGCGGGTTCAGCGTCTTGCGGTGCCGCCACCACGGGTCGCCGTCCAGCGTGAGCACCGAATGCGCGCCCACCATGTGCTCCAGGAAGTCCCGCCGCGCCTCGCCCGCGCGGCCGCCGCCCTGGTCGGTCCGGTAGACCTGCTCGGCGAGCTCGCCTGTGGTCACGTAGACCTCCGGCGGGAAGCCGGAGTAGCGGACGGTGAAGATCGGCCCGAACCTGCGGTGGTAGCGCTCGAACGCCCGCGGCGCGTCGGCCATGAACCACGCGGTCTGCACGACCGCGGGCAGCCTCGGTCCCGGAGGGATCATCGTCGTCTCCTCTTATAGATGTACGTACGTCATAGACGCTCGTATACATCTGTAGCATGGATCCCGTGGCACGAACAGACGCCGGTGGATACCGCGAACGGCTGCTGGCGGGAGCGGTGAGCTGCCTGCAGGAGAAGGGCTATGCCCACACGACCGCCCGAGACCTGGTGGCCGCCTCCGGCACCAACCTGGCCTCCATCGGCTACCACTTCGGCGGCAAGGACGCGCTGCTCAACGAGGCCATCGCCACGGTCTTCGAGCAGTGGACCGAGCGGGTGGAGAAGTCGGTCTTCGGCGCCGAGCTGGGCAGCCCCAGGGAGATGCTCGAACGCGCGATGGCCGAGCTGGTCGACGCGTTCGAGGAGCTGCGGCCGCTGCTCGTGCTCTGCGTCGAGGGCTACCCGGCGGCGCTGCGCGCGCCCGTGCTGCGGGAGAAGCTGGCCGACGCCTACACGCGCAGCCGCGTGGCGGGCGCCGACATGATGCGGCGGGCGGCGGCGGAGCTCGGGGTCGAGCTGCCGATGGCGCCCGAGGTGATGGTGTCGGTGCTGGTGGCGATCTCGGACGGGCTGATGCTGCAGTGGCTCCTCGACCCGGCCGCCACGCCGGACTCCCGCCAGGTCGTCGACGCCCTCGGCGCGCTGGGCGCTCTCGTCACCTGAGCCGGCGCCCTGGCCGTCGTCGGCAGGCAGCCCCGCCGGGCGTTCCCATCACCTGATGGGAGGCGCGGGGCAAAGGTCTCTCCTGTGAGGAATGTCACCGGCGGGTCTGGGCAGATCCCCGGATGACGAGGAGATCGAGACATGCGCATAGGAATCGTGGGTTCCGGAAGGCTGGGCTCGCCGCTCGGCCGCCTGCTCGCGGTGGCGGGCCACGACGTGTTCTTCAGCGACGCCGAGCCCGCCCGGGTGGCGGCCGCCGCGGGAGCCGCCGACGGCCAGGCCCGGGGCGGCTCGCCGCTCGAGGCCATCCGGTTCGGTGAGGTCGTCGTCCTGGCGGTCGGGTGGGAGGCGTTCCCGGCCGTGGTGGAGGAGCTCGGCGACGCGCTCGCGGGCAAGATCGTCGTCGACCCGAGCAACCCGATCGGCGAGCGGGACGGCGCGGCCGTGGTGGTGGCCGTGCCCGGCGGGCTGACCAGCCCGCAGTACCAGCAGCACGTGCTCGGCACCGACGTGCGCCTCGTGCGTACGTTCAACACCAAATACCCCAACGAACTGCTGGAGCTCGGCACCGCCGGGCAGCGGGGCGGTCCGCGGGCCGACATGCCCTACTGGGGCGACGACGACGGGGCCAAGAAGGCCGTGGTGCCGCTGATCGAGGACGCCGGGTTCACCGCCATCGACGGGGGCGGCCTGTCCGAGGCCCTCTGACCGTCAGGTCGCGCAGGTGTCGTGGGTGGCGTCGAAGCCCTTGATCGCCTCCGTGTCGTCGGCGCGCAGGGGCTTGAGGCCCTGCCAGTCGTCCCCGACGACCAGCACCAGCCGGTTGGTACGGGCGGCCGCCACCTGCCTGGGAGCGGCCTTCAGGAGGTCGCCGGAGAGCGTCGGCACGCGGGTCTCGCCGTTCGGGCCGTAGAGGATCGTGGTCTTCGCCTGCGGCTTGCGGGCCGTGTCGCCGATCTTGGAGATGTGATAGCCGCGCTGCTCCAGGAAGGCGGCCACCTGGGTGCCCAGCCCCGTGCGCCAGGTGCCGTTGCGCAGCTCGACCTGGATCTTCGAGCGGCCCACCTTGGCCTGGCCGCCCTTGACGCCCTCGACGCTCTGGTCCTTTGCCACGATCTGGAAGAGCCGGCCCGCCTGCGGCTGCACCCACTCCACCCGGCCGGGCTGGGTGAGGGAGTAGTGCCACGGCGTGGTGATGAAGCGGATCTTGCCGGCATCGATCCCCTGAAGGCTGGTCGCCAGGTCCTTCATGACGCCGAAGGTCAGCCCGCGGTCGGTGGTGACGGCCTTGGTGCCCGCGTCGAGGATGCCCCAGAGCTTGGCGGGGTCGGTGAGCGTCTCGCCGCTCATCACCTTCTTGACCATCGAGGCGATGAACATCTGCTGCCGCTGGATGCGCCCGATGTCGGAGCCGTCGCCGAGGCTGTAGCGGGCGCGTACGTAGCCGAGCGCCTGCTCGCCGTCGAGCGTCTGCCGGCCGGCCGGCAGGTGCAGCAGGGCCTTCTTGTCGTTGACCGGCTCGGGCAGGCAGACCTCGACGCCGCCGACGGCGTTCACGATGCCCTTGAAGCCGGTGAAGTCCACCTTCACGAAGTGGTCGATGTGGACGTGGGTGAGCGACTCGATCGTCTTCCAGGTGCAGCCGATGCCGCCGGAGTTGAACGACTCGTTGATCATGCCGAGGTGCGCCCGCTGCCCCGGGAAGGCCCCGGTGGCGCGGCAGGCCGGGAGCTGGACGAGCGAGTCGCGCGGGAAGCTGACGACCATCGCGTTGTCGCGCTTGGACGACACGTGGACCAGCATGATCGTGTCGGTGCGCTCGCCCGCGACCCGGCCGTATCTGGCGTTCTTGCCGTCGCGCTGGTCGGAGCCGACGACCAGGACGTTCATGGCGGTGCCGGCGACCTTGGGCGGGCGGGTGGCGCCGAGATCCTCGGCGGTGACGTCGTCGTGCTTGATGTTGCCGGTCAGCCGGGCGAAGACGCCCACCGCCGCGCCGACGACCAGGAGGACCACGGCCACCGTGACCGCGATCGCCCAGCGCAGCCAGGGACGGCGACGCCGCCGGGGCGCGCCGGGCTCGGAAGGCGGCGCGTCGACAAGCCCGCTGCTCACGTGACTCCAACAGGGACGGGGCCGAGGGCCGCCGCCCATGGCCAAGAGCCTCGCCGTACAGATCTCGGCCGTTGAACGTGCCCGATCGTACTCGGTCGGGCACGATCCCGCGTCCCCAGTCAGCTCACTCGGTCAACCCATCCGGTCAACCCATCCGGTCAACCCATCCGGTCAACCCAGCCGGTCGGCTCAGCCGGTCGACTCAGTCGGGGACGTTCATCCGCAGGGACACCGTGCCGCGCAGGTCGAGCCAGGCCGTGCCGGGGGCGCGTACCAGCCTGAGGACGACCTCCTCGCAGCCGGGGCAGCGGGCCACCAGGCCGGGGTCGGGGCCGTACACGCGGAGCGAGGCGACCGGGCCGGTCAGGCCGCAGCTCGCGCAGCGGCCGGTCGCGGAGGTCACGTCCACCGCGAAGATCTCGCCCAGCGGGCCCGCCAGCACGTTGCCGTCCAGGTGTTCTGCGGTCATGTCAGCCTCCGGTGGGACCGAAACGTTCGGTTCGGATGCGCTCGGGGGCGTGCCCGAGCGCGAGCAGCAGGTCGGCCGCCGCCTCCACGAAGGCCGTGGGCCCGCAGACGTAGCAGTCGGGCTCGAACGAGGCCGGCCAGCCGCCCTCGGCCAGGTCGTCCAGCATGATGCGGCCGGCCGGGCGGGACAGCCCGTCCGGCGCCGACCTGGTGTAGAGGTAGGTGAGGTCGAGCCCCGGGTCCGGGCGGCGCAGCTCCTCGGCGTAGTAGCGGCGCTCGGGGTCGCGCAGGGAGTAGATCAGGCGGAACGGCACGCGGCTGCCCGCCAGCCGGCGCGCCCTGATCATGGCCATCAGCGGCACGATCCCCGACCCGCCGCCGACCAGGAGCACCGGCGCCTTGCTCTCCGTACGCCAGACGAACCAGCCGCCCACGGGCCCGCGGATCTCGATCTGGTCGCCGACCTCCATCACGTCGGTCAGGTACGGCGACACCTCACCGTCGGGCACGGTCTCCACGGTCAGCTCGACCAGGTCGCCGTCGGCCGGCGCGGCCAGCGAGTAGCTGCGCTGCGCCGTGTAGCCGTCGTCGGCCGTCAGCCGCACGTCGACGTGCTGGCCCGCCAGATGTCCCGGCCAGCCGGGCATCCGGAAGCGCAGCGTGCGGGCGCTGGAGGTTTCGGCCACGCTCTCGACCAGCTCGGCCGGCCGCCAGACCAGGCGGCGCACCTAGTCGCCCTCGTAGCGCTGCTCGCGCCACGGGTCGCCGTAGTTGTTGTATCCGGCGGTCTCCCAGAAGCCGGGCCAGTCCTCGTTCAGCAGCCGGATGCCGCGCACCCACTTGGCCGACTTCCAGAAGTACAGGTGCGGGACGATCAGCCGGGCCGGCCCGCCGTGCCGGGGCTCCAGCTCCTCGCCGTCGAAGCGGTGCGCGATCCACGCCTGGCCGTCGAGGAGGTCCTCCAGGGGCAGGTTCGTGGTGTAGCCGCCGTAGGAGTGGACCAGCGCGTATTCAGCGGCGGTCTCGACGTCCTCGAAGAGCACGTCGAGGGAGACGCCCTCCCACGTGGTGTCCAGCTTCGTCCACTTGGTGACGCAGTGGATGTCCACCGTGGGAGTCTCGCTGGGCAGCGCCATGAACTCCGCCCACGACCACCGGTGCGTCTGCCCCGCCTCGGTGTCGATGGCGAACTCCCACCGGTCCGGCGGGATCCGTGGCGTCGGCCCCGCCGACAGCACGGGGAAGTCCTCGACCAGGTATTGGCCGGGCGGCAGCCGATCGCCCGCGTCTCTGCGCTTCCCCTGAAAACCCCGCGAAATGATGCCCACATCGCCTCCCCGAGCCCCATTTCACCACGCATGCCGCGGAAGGGCGGCACCGACCCGCCCGTGGAGTCACCGACCCGCCCGTGGCCTCACCAACCCGCCCGTGCGGTCAACGACCCGCTCGTGGCGTCACCAGGCCGGACTCGTAGGCGAAGACCACGAGCTGGGCGCGGTCGCGGGCGCGCAGCTTGGTCATGGCCCTGCTGACGTGCGTCTTGGCGGTGGTCGGGCTGATCACCATGTGCGCGGCGATCTCGTCGTTCGACAGGCCGCGGGCGACCAGCGCGGTCACCTCGCGCTCGCGGTTGGTGAGCACGTCCAGCCCCTCGGGCTCCGGCTCCGGGCGGCGGGCGACGTACTCGCCGATCAGGCGGCGGGTGATCGCGGGGGACAGCAGGGCGTCGCCGCGGGCCGCCACCCTGACGCCCTGCAGCAGGTCCTCGGGCTCGGTGTCCTTGACCAGGAAGCCGCCGGCGCCCGCCCGGAGGGCGTCGAAGACGTACTCGTCGAGGCCGTAGTTGGTGAGGATCACCACGTGGACGTCGCTGAGCCGCTCGTCGGCGGCGATCCGCCGGGTCGCCTCGATGCCGTCCATCACGGGCATCTGCACGTCGACGAGCGCCACGTCGGGCAGGTGCTCCAGGGCCAGGGCGATGGCCTGCTCGCCGTTCGCGGCCTCGGCCACCACCTCGAAGTCGTCCTCGGCCTCCAGCAGCGCGCGGAAGCCGCCGCGGATGAGCGCCTGGTCGTCCACGAGCAGCACGCGGATCACGTCGGGTCCCCCATGGTGAGCTCCGCGGGCACCCGCAGCGGGAGCTCCGCGCGTACGGTGAAGCCGCCCTCGGCGCGAGGCTCGGCCCGCAGCCGGCCGCCGAGGGCCGTGACGCGCTCGCGCATGCCCAGCAGGCCCACGCCGGGCGCGGGCGGCGCCTCCGCGCTGGCCGTGCCGTCGTCGTCCACCTGCACGACCAGCTCGTCGCCGCCGTAGTCGATGCGCACCGAGGCGGCGGCCCCGCCCGCGTGCCTGGAGACGTTGGTGAGCGCCTCCTGCACGATCCGGTACGCGGCCCGGTCCACCTCGGCGGGCAGCTCCCGGCGCCGGCCGGAGATGGTCACCGTGGCGGGCAGGCCGGTCGAGCGGGCCCGGTCCACCAGGTCGTCGAGCCGGTCGAGGCCGCTGGCCGCGGGCACGCCCTCCTCCTGGCCGGGGTCGCTCTCCGAGCCGTCCCTGTCGTCGGTGTCGCGCAGCACCTCCAGTGTGGCGCGCAGCTCGCGCATGGCGTCCCCGCTGGCCTCCTGGATCGCCAGCAGCGACGCCGGCACCTCGTCGCCGCGCTTGCGCGCCAGATGAACGGCCACCCCGGCCTGCACCTTGATGACCGAGATGCAGTGGGTGAGCGAGTCATGCAGCTCCCTGGCGATGCGCAACCGCTCCTCGCCCGCCCGGCGGCGGGCGACCTCCTCCCGGGTGCGCTCGGCCTCCGCCGCGCGCTGCTCGGCCTGCTCCAGGTACGCCTGCCGGTGCCTGGTCACCGTCCCCATCACCGCGGCGGCCAGGAACCAGCCCAGCAGCAGCGTCGTGTTCTGCACGATCGTCTGTGGGTCGCCCCCGGGGGTCTTGGCCAGGTTCACCGCCAGGGTGGTGCCCAGGAAGGCCACGCCGGCCAGCGTGGGCAGCAGCCTGCGGCCCGTACGCACCGAGCCGAACACCGCCACGAGCACGGGGAAGGCGACGGGCGGGCCCGGCTGCGCGTGAGCCGAGTAGACGAGCATGCAGATCGTGCTGACCACCAGCGGCACGAGAGGTGCCCGGCGCCAGCCGACGAGTGCGGCCGAGCCGATCAGGACGGCGACGAAGTCGATGGTCCCCGCGCTGGGGTTGACCACCACGGTGAGCCACAACATGGCGCCCACGACGACTGCCAGAGCCGCGTCCGTGGCGAGAGGGCGCCATCCGCGCACAAAGCTCATTCCTGCACATTAGAGCCTGTACGGGGAAACGTCCCTCGGCGCCCGGGCGGATTTCGGCACTACTCCCGGGGATGTACCCGCGCCGATCCTGCGCCCCGGGCGGTAGGGCAGAAGACGCCTCGCGCACGACGACCGGCGGCGGGTGCCGGCAGCACGATGTGCGCTTATGGACACGATCCACCTCGGGGGCCGATGATGGCCGGCTCCTTCCGTTACGTCACCCCGGTTGCGCCGCAGGCCGCGACCGGCCGGATCGCCGGGGTGTACGCGCAGCTCGCGAACGACTTCGGCCTGGCACGCATGCCGGTGTTCCTCACCCTGTCGCCGGCGGAGGAGGTGCTGGCCGCGACGTGGGCCCTGCTGCGCGAGTCGCTGCTGGCCGGGCGGGCGCCCAGGACCGGCAAGGAGGTCGTGGCGCTGGGCGTCTCGATGGCGAACCGGTGCCCGTACTGCGTGGCCGCGCACACGACGCTGCTGCACGCGACCGGCGAGCACCGGCTGGGGGAGAGCATCGCCCGGGGCGACACGCCGGAGGACCCGGTACACGCCGCGCTGCTGGCCTGGGCTCGGGGCGGCGGGGCGCCGCCGTTCCCCGCCGAGCTCGCGCCCGAGTACGTCGGCACCGCGCTGGCCTTCCACTTCATCAACCGCATCGCCTCGGCGCTGCTCACCGAGAACCTGCTGCCCGCCAACCTGCAGAAGTCACGCCTGGTCAGGAGCGTGGGCGGCCGGGCGATGGCCCGCTTGGTGCGCAGGCGGCTGCCTCCGGGCGCGAGCCTGCCGCTGATCTCGGGCCTGCCCGCCGGGCCCGAGCCGGCCTGGGCCGCGGGTGCTCCGGCCGGGACCGCCTACGCCGCCCTCCGGGCCGTCGCGGAGTCCGGCGGCGAGCTGCTCACCGACGCCGCGCGGGCTCTCGTGCGGGAGACGGTGGCGGACTGGGACGGGGAGCATCCGCCGATGGGGAACGCCTGGCTGGACGGGCCGCTGGCCGCCCTGCCCGACGGGGGCCGGGCAGGGGCCAGGCTCGCCCTGCTCGCCGCGCTCGCCCCGTACCGGGTGACGGACGCCGACGTGGCCGCCTGGCGCGGCGCCCGCCCGGACGAGGACGTGGCCGCCTGGCCTGGCACCCGCCCGGACGAGGACCTCGTACGGCTCTGCGCGTTCGGCGCCATCACGGCCACCACGCACGCGGAGCCCCGCCTTACCGCAAGCACCGAAGCACCGTTGGGAGACCGATCATGACCGCGCAACACACCTTCGCCGCCCGGCCCGCACCGACGTCCTGGACCGTACAGACGCTCAAGGCCGTGGTGGTCCTGCACGTCGTCGCCCTGCTGTTCCAGGCCGTGACGGCGGGCATGCTCCTGTCCACGCCCGGCGGGCGCGCGCTGCACGCCGCCTCGGGCATGGCCCTGGCCGTCATCGGAGTGCTCCACCTGGTGGCCGCCATCCTGGTCTGGCGCCCGGGCCGCGGGTCCGGCAGGTTCATCGCGCCGGCCGCGCTGCTGCTGCTGTTCACGGTGGTGGCGGCGATCCTCGGCGAGATGCATGTGAAGACCGTTCACCTGCCTCTCGGGGTGCTGCTGTTCGGCGGCGGCGTGGCCCAGCTCTTCCGGGTCATGGCCCGGCCGGGAACGGCATGACCCCCACCAGGCGCGACATGCTACGGCTGCTCGGGCTCGGCGCCCTGACGGCGACCGCGGCCCAGGGGTGCTCGCTGATCGCCGGCACCCCGCAGCCGCAGCTCCTGACCAGCGCGGCGCCGCTGCCCAAGCCGTACGCGGTGCCGCTGCCGGTCCCCGAGGTCGCCAAGCCCGTCCGCAGCTCGGGCGGGGTGGACTTCTACGAGCTGACCGAGCGGGCGGCCGAGGCGGAGCTGCTGCCGGGGCTGCGGACGCCGATCTGGGGGTACGGCGGCACGTTCCCCGGCCCCACCATCCAGGCCCGCAGCGGGCGGCGCACGGTCGTGAAGCTGATCAACCAGCTCGGCGAGCCGACCGTCCTGCACCTGCACGGCGGTCACACCCCGCCCGAGTCCGACGGCTACCCCACGGACCTGGTGGCGCCGGGAGCCTACCGGGAATACGTGTTCCCGCTGGAGCAGCGGGCGGCCACGCTCTGGTACCACGACCACCGCATGGACTACACCGGCCCGCAGGTCTGGCGGGGGCTGGCGGGGATGTTCCTGATCGGCGACGCGGAGGAGGCGGCGCTGCCGCTGCCCGCCGGGGAGCGCGACCTGCCCCTGCTGATCTGCGACCGGTCGTTCGCGGCCGACGGCACCATGGTGTACCCGGCGCAGGAGGGGCGGCCGGGGGTGCGGGAGGCGTACATGGGGGGCGTGCTCGGCGACGTGATCCTGGTCAACGGGGCGCCGTGGCCGGAGCTGCGGGTGGCCAGGGCGCGTTACCGGCTGCGACTGTGCAACGCCTCCAACGCGCGGGCGTACGAGCTGTCCACCGGCGGGGCGATGGTGCGGATCGGCAGCGACGGCGGGCTGCTGGCCGCGCCGCGCACCGTGCGGCAGCTCAGGCTGGCGCCGGGCGAGCGGGCCGACGTGGTCGTGGACTTCTCCGCGTACAAGGTGGGCCAGCAGGTCGAGCTGCGGAACCTGGCGGGGGAGGGCGCGCAGGCCAGGGTGATGCGGTTCGCGGTGGACCGCGACGAGGCCGACGACTCGGCCGTGCCGGGGCGGCTGTCCACCGTCGAGGCGCTCGACCCGGCGAAGGCGACGGTGACGCGGGACTTCGATTTCAGCAGCGGCAGCATGCACGGGGGGACCGGCTGGCTGATCAACGGCAGGCCGTTCGACGCCAAGCGGATGGAGGCCAGGCCCAAGCTCGGCGACATCGAGGTCTGGCGGCTGACCAGCGACGTCGCGCACCCGGTGCACCTGCACCTCGACGCCTTCCAGGTGCTGTCGGTCAACGGCGAGCGCCCGCAGGGGCCACCCGAGTGGAAGGACACCGTCGAGCTGCGCGACGCGCAGACCGTCGAGATCGTCACCCGCTTCACCGACTACCGGGGCCGGTACGTCCTGCACTGCCACAACCTCGAACACGAGGACATGGCCATGATGGCCGCCTTCGAGGTGGTGTGAGCGGTCAGCCGGTCAGCCGGTCAGAGCGGCCGGCCGGTCAGCCGGTCGGCGCGGTCAGCCGGGGAGGCGGTGGGAGCGGTCAGCCGGGGAGGCGGTCGGAGCGCGGCCAGACGTAGTCCAGGTCGTCCGGCTCGTCGCCGAAGATCGGCCGGTAGAAGCCCGGGTCCTTGCGCAGGAGCGCCGAGCGGTGGCTGAGGTGCAGCTTCTCGTCGCCCAGCCAGGGCGGCAGCTCGCCGGCCGCCGCCAGCTCGGCCTGCGGGCGCACGCCGGCCGTGCCCCGGTGCGCGGCCAGGTCCGCCGTCATCGTGGCGGCGCAGGTGTCGGCCCGGCCCAGGGAGCACCAGTGGCCGCACATCTCCAGGCCGTAGCGTACGAGCGCCTCCTCGTAACCAGCCCACATCTTGACGACGGGATGGTGGCGCCAGCCGTACCCGGGGACGGTGAGGGCGCGCAGGATCTGCAGGGTCTCGACCCGCTGCTTGCCCAGCCGCAGCGGGTCGAGGACCGCAGCTGTGGCCGCAAAGTCCGGATATGGCAGGAAAGTCTGCATCAGTACCCCCGCTGACGTGCTCCTTCTCGCGGATCGTATAGACCGCCCGGCAGGTGGCGCTCACAATCAGGCCATGGGAGACGCGTATGTCGGCGCGCGGACGCCGCGACGGGAAGACGCCAGACTGCTGATCGGTAAGGGCAGGTACGTCGGAGGGGTCCGGCTGCCGGACATGGCCAACGCGTACGTCGTACGCAGCCCTATCGCGCACGGCCGGCTGATCGGCTGCGACGCCAAGGCGGCCTGGGCCGTCGACGGGGTGCTCGACGTCATCACCCCCGCTGAGGCCGCCGGCCTCCGCCTGCCGTGCGTCAACGTGATGCCCGGCCAGAGCCTCACCTCCTACCCGGTGCTGGACGAGGCGATCAGGTACGTCGGCCAGCCGCTCGTCCTCGTCGTCGCCCGCACGCCGCAGGCCGCCAGGGACGCCGCCGACGTGCTCGACCTGGAGCTGGACGAGCTGCCCGCGACCGTCGGCGCCGAGCGGGCGCTGGCCGGCGACGCCCCCCTGCTCTACCCCGACCTGGGCAGCAACCTGATCTCCGACTACACGATGGGGGACGACGACTGCCTGGCCGCCGTGGAGGGGGCCGAGCACGTCGTCGAGATGACGTTCAGGACGGGCCGGGTCTCGCCGTACCCGCTGGAGCCGCGCGGGGTGGTGGCGGCCTACGCCGACGAGGAGCTGACCGTGCACATCTCCTCTCAGGCCCCGCACCACGTGCGCGAGCACCTGGCGGACGCGCTCGGGCTCACCCACGACCGGGTACGCGTGATCAGCCGCGACACCGGCGGCGGGTTCGGCGCCAAGGAGCACGTCTACCCCGACGAGGCGCTCGTCTGCCTGGCCGCGATGCGCTCTGGCCGCCCGGTGAGCTGGACGGAGTCGCCGGGCGACCGGCTGGTCGCCACGCTGCCGGCGCGGCAGGCGGTGCACCGGGCGCGGCTGGCGCTGGACGGCGACGGGCGGTTCGTGGCGATGTACGTGGACGTGCTCGGCGATCTCGGCGCCCACCCCTCGAACTCCGGCGGCTCGACGTTCGCGGTCACGGCCACGCTGCTGCCGGGTCCCTACCGGTTCGACCGCTTCGCGGTGCGCGTGCGCGGTGTCGTCACCACGACCACCCCGACCGGCTCCTACCGCGGCTTCGGCCAGCCGGAGGGCACCCTGACCAGGGAGCGGCTGATCGACGAGGCGGCGCGCAGGCTCGGGATCGACCGGGTCGAGCTGCGGCTGCGCAACATGTTGCGGCCGGACGAGCTGCCGTACACGACGCGGGTGTACCAGACGTACGACTCCGGCGACTACCCCCGTGCCCTGCTCACCCTGCGCGACCTGGTGCGGCCGGTCACCAAGGACGACGGGCGCCGGCGCGGCGTGGGCTACGCCTGCCACGTCGAGTCGACCGGCATGGGGCCCTCGATGGACATGAAGGCCATCGGCATGGCGGCGGGCGGCTACGAGACGGCGGTCCTGCGCATGGACCAGGACGCGTCGGTGGTCGTGTCCTCGGGGGTGGTCGCGATCGGGCAGGGCATCGAGACGACGCTGGCCCAGCTCGCGGCCGACCGGGTGGGGGTGCCCATCGAGCGGGTGCGGGTGGTGCTGGGCGACACGGCGGCGACGCCGTACTCGTCGGTCGGGTCGATCGCGAGCCGCTCGCTGCCGCTCGGCGGCGGGGCGCTCGTCCGGGCCGCCGGGCGGCTGCGCGACAAGCTGCTGGCCATCGCCGCGCACCGGCTGGAGGCGGCGGCCGGCGACCTGGAGATCGCCGACGGGGCCGTGCGGGTGAAGGGCGACCCGCGGGCCTCGGTGACGCTGCGGGAGCTGGCCACGTCCGCGTGGCGCGGCTGGGACCTGCCCGAGGGCGTCGCCCCGGGCCTGGAGGAGCGGGTGAGCTACGACCCGCCGGGCTACACGTTCGCGTACGGGGCGCACGCGGCGGCCGTGGCCGTCGATCCCGATACCGGGGCCGTCGAGGTGGAGGGCTACTGGGTGGTCAACGACTCCGGCGTGCTGGTCAACCCGGCCGTGGTGGAGGGGCAGATCCGCGGCGGCGTGGCCCAGGGGATCGGCGAGGCGCTGACCGAGGAGATCGTCTACACCGACGACGGCCAGCCGATCATCGACTACTACCCGCCGACCACGCGGGAGGTGCCCGACATCGAGGTCGTGCTGATGGAGACGCCCTCGCCGGTCACGCCGGGCGGCATGAAGGGCGTCGGGGAGTCCGGCACGATCGGCCCGCCCGCGGCCATCGCCAACGCGGTCGCCGCCGCCCTCCCGGAGGCCGCCGGCAGGGTCACCGACGTGCCCCTGACCCCGGCCGTCGTGTGGTCCCTGCTGTAGCCGCGGGTCCAGGTGTCGAGGGCCCTGACCTGGGAACGAGGAGCCTGAACGCCGGATCGGGGGACACCATGGAATACCAGGAGCTGCTGGCTTCGATCGGCCGCATGACGGGTCTGGGGTCCGGACCGGCCAGGGCGGCCGCCGAGGCCACGCTGACCACGCTGGCCCGCACGCTGGACGAGGAGGACCGGCGTGAGCTCATCGACGCGCTGCCGCCCGAGCTGACCAACGACTTCCCCATGGACCGCCCGGGCAACGACGGCACGGAGGAGGGCTTCGTCCGGCAGGCCGCCCTGCTCGGCCGCCGCCCGCCCGAGCAGGCCAGGATCAGGGCGCAGGCCGTGCTCGCGGCGCTGGCCGAGCAGGACCCCGAGCTCGTGGCCCGGCTGCACATCCCCGAGCAGGTACGAGGGCTCTTCGCGCCGCCCGAGAGCGGTGGCGGCATCACCGGCCCCAAGGGGCACAGCGCCCCGCTGACTTCGTCCGAGATCGACTCGGCGCTGCGCTCGCTGCCGATGTGGAGCGGCGACCGGTCCGGGCTGCGCCGGGTCATCGCGCTGCCGCGGGAGAACCTGCGCGCGGTCCGGCGCGCGCTCGACCGGCTCAAGGTCACCTACGGCCGGCAGCCGCAGCTCCACGACACCGCCGACGGGCTGGCCATCCTGGTGCGCACGGTGTCGGTCGGGGCGGTCACGGCGCTGGACGTGGCGCTGGCCAGGAGGGTGGACGCGCTGATCGAGGAGATCGGCGCCGGCATCGGCCGTCCCTGACCGGCGGCGCTGATGATCGACTGCTCCTGACCGGCGGCGCTGATGGGGGCGGCCCCACCGCCCGCCCTGACGGGGCGGCCCTGAACCGGTGGCGCTGATGGGGGCGGCCCTGACCGGCCGCCCGCTCTTCCGACCTCCCAGGCCGTCGTCGCTCGGACGGCCCAGGAGGTCACACCTCGTCTATGGGCTTGGGCCGGGACGGGCGCATGCTCTCGGCCAGCCCCGCCCTGCGGCCCTGCCGGCGGTGCTGCTGGACGCGCTCGTTCACGGTACGGTCCGGCGCCGGGTCGACGGGCACCGAGCGCAGCACCTCCGCCATGCTCGCGTAGTCGCCGAGCGGCAGTGACCGCAGGGCCCGCTCCGCGACCTCGACGGCCCCGTGGGAGCGGGCGTGCGCCACGATGCTCTCCTTGTCGGCCGGGAAGTCGAGACTGTTCAGCGCGTCGGCGACGGGACGCGTGTCGTGCAGCTTCATGTTGACCCCCTGGTGAGGTCTTCGAGGTCCTTGCCCGCCTCCGACAGCGCCTGCTCCAGCGCCATGCGCCCGGCGGGCTTGGGCGGTGCGGGCCGCGGGCCGCGCTCGGCCGGTCTGCGGGCGGCGTCTTGGCGGGGCTTGGAGTCGGTCTTGGGTGCGTTCTCGTCAGGACTGCTCATGCGGGTGTCCGTACCCGGCCCGGTGCTGCCGTTTCGAGCGGCTGGCAAAAGAATGATGATTTCTCGCCGAAAAATCGACCCAAAACGCCTTCCCGTACGTACACGTTTCGACAGCGGTGTACGTCAACCCATAGGTAGGTCCTCTTGTTGAGCGAAATGCGCATTCGCTGCCCCTCAGCCCAGGAGAGAGAAGCCATGAGCAGGCTGCGATCGACTCACCGGAGCCGGAAGCAGTACGCGTGGCCGCTGCGCGAGGACGCACGGACAGTCCGTCACGCACGAGCCATCATTCGCGCGGAATTGTCGGAACTCGCCCTTTCTTCCGAACTCGTGGACGACGCCGTCCTCATGGTGAGCGAATTGATCACCAATGCCCTCATGTACGGTGACAGCCCGTACGAACTCGGTCTTCACGTGGACGCGAAAGAGATCATGTGCGTGGTGGTCGACAGCAGCCCGCTGCTGCCCGCCCCGGCGCCTCCCGACCTGGCGGCCGAGCACGGGCGCGGGCTGCGCATCATAGCCAGGCTCTCCGACGGCTTCTACGGCTGCCACCCCCAGCGCTACGTCACCCAGCCCGACCTGGTCGGGAAGGCCACGTGGTTCGCGCTGCCGCGCCAGGGCACGCCCGGCAACGTGGTGCCGATCAGAGCCGGCGTCTAGGTTTGTCGCCGCTGTCCTCCATCTCCTGGCTCGACATCCGCGACGGCGTGGTCGGCGTCTCCGACCGGCACCACGGCGTGGTGGTCGAGCTGCCCCGCCAGGTCACGCGCGCGGCGCCGCCGGGCGTCCCCTCGGGGTGACGGCCACCAGGACCAGCAGGCCCGCCACGATCCCGGTGACCGCACTGGCCCGGTAGACGTCGTTGAGCGCGGCGTACGCGGCCATGCCCTGCTCAGGGCCGTCCTGGTACAGGATGCCGAGCCCGGCGATGCCGAGCGCGTACCCGAGTTGCCTGACCGTGTTGACGGTGCCCGCGGCCATGCCCGCGCGCTGGGGCGGCGCGTACGCCATGGCGGCCGAGCTGAGCGCCGGGACGGCCAGGCCGACGCCCACGCCGGTGACGACCAGGCCGGGCACCAGCGCGGTCCAGGCGGAGTGCGCCCCGAGCAGGCCCTGCAGGAACGCGCCCGCGCCGATCAGCAGCAGCCCGCCGCCGACGGCGCCGCGCGGGGACAGCCGGGGGAGCAGGCGGGCCGAGGCCACGGAGACCACGAGGGAGGAGGCGGCCATCGGCGACAGCGCCAGCCCGGCCATCACGGGGCCGAGCCGCAGATCCTGCTGCAGCCAGATCGAGGTGAAGGCCAGGCAGGCGAACGCGGCCGGCATGAGCAGCGCGGCCCCCGCCATGATGCCGCTGAACGACCGCCCGGCGAACAACCTCAGGTCCAGCATGGGGTTCGCGCCGCGCGTCTCCGCGACGAGGAAGGCCGCGAGCGCCACCGCCGCCACGGCCAGCGGCACCAGCGTCTGACCCGCCGCCCAGCCGTGCTGGCCGGCCTCGATGAGCCCGTACGTGAGCGCGCCCGCCGCCACCGTGAACGTGACCATCCCGGCCCGGTCGAGCCGGGCCCCGCCGGGCAGGCGCGACTCCTCGACACCGCGCAGGGTCAGCCAGGCGGCGACCAGGCTGAGGGGCAGGTTCACCAGGAAGATGGCCCGCCAGTGCAGGTGCTCGGTGAGCAGGCCGCCGAGCACGGGAGCGACGGCCGCGGCGGCCCCGTTCACGCCGCCCCACACGCCGAACGCGATGCCGCGCTGCCTGCCGTGGTAGGTGGCGCTGATGAGGGCGAGGGTCGTGGCCATCATGGCCGCGGCGGCGGCGCCCTGCAGCACGCGGGCGGCCAGCAGCAGGCCGCCGTTGGGCGCCAGGCCGCAGGCGAGCGAGGCCAGCGCGAAGACCGCCAGCGCCGCCAGGTACACCTTGCGCCGGCCCGTGTGGTCGGCGAACGACCCGGCGGCCAGCAGCAGGGCGGCCAGGGCCAGCGCGTAGCCGTCCAGCAGCCACTGCCCGCCGGTGAAGGACATGCCCAGGTCGGTGGTGATGCCGGGCAGGGCGACCATGACGATGGTCACGTCCACGAGGAGCATGAACGCGCCCAGGCAGGCGGCCACCAGGGGTGACCAGGGGACGGTCCCGGTCTCGGGTGCGTACGTTCGAGTCATGGCGACCACGGTCGGGCCTGACGGCGGATATTCACCAGTCGAAGCCCGGATTCTGGTGGATTTCCGTACGGCATAGCCTGTGGTGGTGGAAAACATCGAGCTGGACGAGGTGGATCGGGGACTGCTGCACGCGCTGCAGGTGGACGGGCGGGCCCCGTTCAGCCGTATCGGCGAGGTGCTCGGGGTGTCCGACCAGCGAGTGGCCCGCCGCTACCGGCGGCTGCGCTCCAGCGGCATGATGCGGGTGGTCGGCGTCGTGGACGGGCGGCGGCTCGGCTACGAGTCGTGGGCGATCAGGCTGCGCTGCACCCCCGACGCCGCGCCGGCGATCGCCGAGGCCCTCGGGAGGCGGCCCGACACGTTCTGGGTGCACCTGCTGTCCGGCGGCACGGAGATCTCCTGCGGCACGCTGCAGCGCACGCCGCGGGAGCGCGAGTCGTTGCTGCTGCACAAGCTGGCCCGGACCAACCGGGTGCTGTCGGTGTCGGCGCACCGGACCCTGCACCTGTTCGTGGGCGGGCGGATCGGCTGGGCGGGCCTGGCCGCGCTCTCACCGGACCAGGTGGCGCACCTGGCGGGCGCGCGGCTCTACCGGCGGCGGGGCGAGGGCGAGCGGGTCGTGCTCGGCTCCGGCGACCAGGCGCTGCTGGACGCGCTCTCGGTGGACGGCCGGACCGGCTACGCGGACCTGGCGGCGGTGACGGGCTGGTCGGAGTCGACGGTCAAGCGGCGCATGGAGCAGCTCTGCTCCGCGGGCGCGCTCTTCTTCGACATGGACGTGCTGCCCACGCTGCTCGGTTACCGGGTGGAGGCACAGCTGTGGATGTCGGTGCCGCCGGCCGAGCTCGACGCGACCGGGCGGGCGCTGGCCGGGCATCCGGAGGTGGCGTTCGCCGGCGCGACGACCGGGCCGACCAACCTGACGGCCAGCATCGTGTGCCGTGACGACGCGGAGCTCTACCGCTACCTGACCGACAGCCTGGGCGCGCTGCCCGCGATCCGGCACATCGAGACCGGGCCGATCATCAGGACCATCAAGCGGGCGGGGGCCGTGCTGCCCGTCTGACGGTGGGGCAGGCACTACCGGCGGTTGGGCGGAGCACAGGCTGGGGGCCGAGCGCCGGAATTCGTAGCGTTTCGAGCCATGAAGACTTCCATGAAGACCCGGCTGCTCGCCCTGGCCTGCGCCGGGCTCGTGCTGGCCACCGCGACCGCCCCGGCGGCGCTGGCGGCGACCGGCGCTCCCGCCGCGCACACCGTGACGATCGACGACAGGGGCTCGATCGTCTCGGCGAACCTGCTGGCCCGGTTATCGGCCGAGCAGGTCACCGCCTACCTGACCGGCGCGAAGTTCCCCGTGCCCGCCCGGCCGCAGGGCGCCGACCTGTACGCCGTCGTCTACCGCACCATCGGGGTGGACGGGACGCCGACCACGGCCAGCGGCGTCGTCGCGCTGCCCGCCAGGTCCAGGAAGGGGCTGTGGACGGTCAGCTACGGGCACGGCACGCTGCCCACCAAGGCGGGCGCCGGGTCGGTGGCGGACGGGGACGGGCGGGCGGTGCCGCTGATGTTCGCCGCCGCGGGGTTCGCCGGGGTGGCGCCCGACTACCTCGGTCTGGGCACGGGGCCCGGCTTCCACCCGTACATGGACGCGGCCACCGAGGCGTCGGCCTCCGCCGACCTGCTGCGGGCCGCGGGGGAGCTGGCCCGGCGGCAGGGACGGACGCTGAGCGGCGACGTGCTGGTCACCGGCTTCTCCCAGGGCGGGCACGCGGCCATGGCACTGGGCAAGTCGCTGCGTGACGACCCGGAGTACCGGCTGCGGGCGGCGGCGCCGATCGCGGGGCCGTACCACGTGCGCAGGGCCGAGCTCCCCGCGTTGCTCGCCGGCCGCCTCGACCCGCACAGCGCGACGTTCTACCTGGCCTACTGGACGGTCTCGATGAACCGGCTGCACCACTTCTACGACTCTCCGTCGGAGGTGTTCCGCGACCCGGGGGTGGAGAAGTTGTTCGACGGCCACCACAGCTTCGACCAGATCGCGGCCGGGCTGCCCGCCACGCCGCGCGACCTGGTCACCGCCGCGTACCTGGAGCGGATCGCCAAGCCGTCCGGGGCGGTGCTGCGGGCGACGGAGGCCAACGACGCCACCTGCGCGGGCTGGCGGGCCGGCGTGCCGGTACGGCTGTTCGCCGGGCGCGGCGACAAGGACGTGGCGATCGCCAACTCCCGACTCTGCCTGCGCGACCTGCGGGTGAGCGGGGTCAAGGCGTCGCTCACCGATGTCGGCGACGTCGATCACATGACCTCGGCGTCCCGCTCGCTGCCACAGGTGCTCGACTGGTTCACGGGCCTGCGCCGTGGGTGACGGGCGTACGTGATAATCGAGGCGTGCGCCGGCCATCCAGGCGATCGTTCCTCCGGCTCGGCGGCGTGGCCGCGGCCGGGACCGTCGGGGCGCTGGCCCCCGCGCGGGCGGCGTACACGCCCGACGACACCTTCGTGCTGCTGCGCCGCCGCTGGCGGGAAGTGACGGCGGGGCCCGCGCCCGGCCCCGCGGCGGCGCCGCACCTCGCGCTGGGCCGGGCCGCCGCCCGCTACCGCGACACCATGGCGCCCCGGCCCGCCTCGCTCTGGCCCGACCAGGCGTTCCCGTCGTTCGTGGCCACGCCGCGGCGGTTACGCACCATGGCACAGGCATACGCGCTGGAGGGGACCGGGGTGACCGGCGACGCGGGTCTCGCCGAGGCCGTCGCCGAGGGCGTGGACCACTACCGGCGGCACGTCTACCCGGCCGGCGCCGGCGCGCCGGGCAACTGGTGGCACTGGGAGATCGGCGTGCCGAAGGCGCTGCTCGACGCCGCCGTGCTGACGGACCTCGGCGGGAGCCGGAGCGCGGCCCTGGCGGAGGCCGTCGACCACTTCGTGCCGGAGAACCGTCTCGGCCGCTACGGCGGCAACAGCACCGCCGCCAACCGCGTGGACCTGTGCGTGGTGACGCTGCTGCGGGCCATGCTCGACGACGACCACGGCAAGGCCGCGCTGGCGGTGTCGGCGCTGTCGCCGGTGTTCCCGACGGTCTCCGAGGGCGACGGTTTCTACCGGGACGGGTCGTTCATCCAGCACTCCTACGTGCCCTACCAGGGGGCCTACGGGGTGACGCTGCTGTCGGGGCTGGCCACGCTGTACGCGGTGCTGCGCGGTTCGCCGTGGGAGATCGCGGACCGGAGCGTCTTCGACCTGGTCGAGCGGTCGTTCGCGCCCTTCGTCCGCGACGGGGCCTGCATGGACCTCGTACGCGGCAGGGGGATCGGCCGGCGGCCCTTCGGCGACCACGAGCGCGGGCGGGAGATCGCCGCCGCGGTGCTGCTGCTGGGGGAGAGCGCCCCGCCGGTCCAGCGGGCGCGCTGGCACGCCATGGTCAAGGGGTGGGCGGCGCGCGGCACGTACCGGTCGATGCCGGCGCAGGCGGGGCCCGCCTTCCACACCCGCCTGGCGGCGATCATGGACGACGACGCCGTGCCCGCGGCGGCCGAGCCGCTCGGGCACCGGCTGCTGCCGATGAGCGCCAGGGCCGTGCACCGCGGTCCGGGCTGGTGCGCGGCGCTCAGCATGGCCTCGCACCGGATCGGCCACTACGAGCACGGCAACGGCGAGAACCTGCGCGGCTGGCACACCGGCTCGGGAATGCTCTACTGGTGGGCCGAGGGCCACGGCGACCACTACTCCGACTCCTTCTGGCCGACCGTGGACCCCTACCGGCTGCCGGGCACGACGGTCTCGACCCGGCGGCTGCCCGACGGGGCGGGCGCGGCCTGGGGCGACACCCGCACGCCGTGGCGCTGGGTGGGCGGCGCGACCGACGGCACGTACGCGGCCGTCGGCCAGCACCTGAGCGGCCTGGAGAGCACGATGGAGGCGTTCAAGTCGTGGTTCTTCCTGGACGACGCGGTGGTCTGCCTGGGCGCGGGCATCACCGGCGGGGACGGCGCGGCCGTCGAGACGGTCGTGGACAACCGCAGGACCGGGGCGGAGCTCACCGTGGGGGCGGGCTGGGCGCACGTCGAGGGCCACGGCGGCTACCTGGTGCCCGGCGGGCAGGCCCTGCGCACGCTCAGGGAGAGCCGGACCGGCGGCGGGGTGACCCGCGACTACGTGACGCTCTGGCTGGAGCACGGGGTCGATCCGCGCTCGGCGGGCTACTCCTACGTCCTGCTGCCCGGCGCGAGCCGCGAGGAGACGCGGGCCCGCGCCGCCGATCCCGGCCGGGTGCGGGTGCTGGCCAACACCGCACGCCTGCAGGCCGTCCACGTGCCCGCGCTGGGACTCACGGCGGCCTGCTTCTGGACCGCGGGGACGGCCGGCGACCTGACCGCCTCCGCCCCGTGCGCGGTCCTGGTCCGCGAGCGGCCCGGCGGGACCGCCACGCTGACCGTCGCCGACCCCCGGTGCGACCTCGACGAGCTGGCCGTGACCTGGGCCCGGCCGGTGGCGGAGGTGCTGGACGGCGACGCCCTCCTGGCCGGCGGCACGCTCAGGTTCGGGCGGACGGCCGGTCTGGAGGGCGCCTCGGTGACGGTCACCGTGCGGCTCGGCCTCTGATCAGCCCGCTCTGAGCACGGTCTGGGCGGCGACGAGCTCGGCGTACGCGCCGCCTCCGGCCATCAGCTCGTCATGGGTGCCGCGCTGCACGATCCGGCCCGAGTCCACCACCAGGATCAGGTCGGCGTCCCTGACCGTGCTCAGCCGGTGGGCGATCACGATCCTGGTCTGCACGAGCGCGCCGAGGTTGGCCTCGATGACCGCCTCGGTGGCGCTGTCGAGGTTGCTGGTGGCCTCGTCCAGCAGCAGGACCTTGGGCCGCGACAGCACCGCGCGGGCCAGGGCGAGGCGCTGCCGCTGGCCGCCGGACAGGCCGCCGCCGTCGGTGAGCATCGTCTCGTACCCCATGGGCATCGCCATGATCTCCTCGTGCAGGGCCGCCAGCCGGGCCGCGAAGACCACCCGGTCCAGGGAGGCGCCGGGGTCGTTCAGCGCGATGTTGTCCCTGATCGAGCCGTTGAACAGCGAGGGGTCCTGGGTGACCACGCCGAACTGGCGGCGCAGCGTACGCAGGTTCAGCTCGGCAGCCGGGACGCCGTCGTACCTGATCTCGCCCTCGACGGGGGTGTGCAGCGCGAGCAGCAGGCGGGCGAGCGTGCTCTTGCCCGAGCCGGACGCCCCCACCAGCGCGACCTTCTGCCCCGGCCGGATGGCGACCGAGACGTTCCGCACCGTCCACGGCCCCCGGGGGTCGTGGCGGAAGCTCACGTCGCGCAACTCGACCGCGCCGCGCAGCCGCAGCACCTCGATGCCGTCGCTCGGCTCCGGTTCGGAGGCCAGGATGTCCGACAGGCGGTCGAAGTGCGCGCCCGCCTGCTGCAGGCTCTGCAGTCCCGTCATCAGCGAGCCCAGCGGGGTCAGCGCGCCGAGCGCGACGGCGTTGAGCGCGATCAGCGTGCCCAGCGTGAGCTGCCCGTCCAGCACCCGCCAGGCGCCCAGCCACAGCAGCCCGAGCGGCGCCATCACCCGGATCGCCGACAGCGCCGCCTCCAGCAGCCCCCTGGTGAGCCCGCTCCGCACGTCGGCGTTGAGCTGCCTGGTGAAGTGCGCCGACCACTGCTCCACGGCCCGCCGCTCGGCCCCCGACGCCTTCAGCGTCTCGATCCCGCTGATCGTCTGGATGAGGCTGCTCTGCGAGGCGGACAGCGCGGTCAGCTCCTGCTGGGTGAGCGAGGCGATCCGGCGCGTGGTGCCCAGCAGCAGGACCGTCTGCACCGCGGCCACCCCGGTCAGCGCCAGCCCGAAGACGGGGTCCCAGAGGTAAACCAGCACGAGGTAGCCCACGGCGAGCGGCCCGTCCAGCAGCGCCGCGACGACCTGCCCGGTGAGGATGTCGCCGAGCAGGGACACGCTGGCGGCCCGCGTCATCAGGTCGCCCTTGCCGCGCCGGGTGAAATACCGGTACGGCAGCGCCACCAGATGACCGACCACCCCCTCGGTGAGCTCCTGGTCGGCCCTGGCCCGCACCGCGACCAGCAGCGCCGCCCGCAGATACCCGATCACGAACTGGGCCGCCCCCGCCAGCAGCACCGCGATGCCCAGCAGCGACAGCACCTCGGCCCCGCGCGACGGGACGATCGTGTCCACGAGCAGCCCGGAGAACAGCGGCAGCGCCAGCCCGAGCAGCTGCAACAGCAGCGAGGCGGCCACGATCTGCGCCAGCAGCCCCCTGCGCCGCCGGAACAACGTCCGGACGAACTCCCGCCGCCACGCGCTCGCCATCGACGACGACCCGCGCTGGAACCCCTCACCGGGCTCGAACACCAGCAGCACGCCGGTGAAGCCCGCGCCGAACTCCTCGGCGGTGAGCCGGCGCCGCCCCTGCGCCGGGTCCACGACGTCCACCCGGTCGGGCGACCAGCGCTCGACGACCAGGAAGTGGCCGAACTCCCAGTGCGCGACCGCCGGCAGCGGCACGCGCGCCAGGTCCTCCGGCGCCAGGGAGAAGGCCCGCGCCTTGAGCCCGTGCTCGCGGGCGCCGTCCACGACGGCCTTCGCCGTCAGCCCGTCCCGGCCGACCTGGAGCCGGTCGGAGACCTGGTGCAGGGTGGTGCGGTGGCCGTGGTGGCACAGCACCATGGCCAGGCAGGCCGCGCCGCACTCGGTGTCGGTGTTCTGCAGCAGGACCGGGACGCGGCGCATCATCGCAGCGCCCCCAGCGCCGGCACGACCACCGCGATCCCGGCCGCGAGCACGATCGCCACCGCGATCCACAGCGCGAGGAACGACGGCCCGCTGATCACCAGCGGCATCCGCGCCCCGGTACGCGCCCGCTCCCGCCCGCGCAGCGCCTCCTCCCGGTAGATCCGCCTGCGCCCGGTCATGACCAGTGCCACTCGACCCGGGCCGCGGCGCGGCGTCCGGCCAGCCAGCCGGCGAACGCCGCCCGCCCCGCGGCGGCCAGCGTCTCCGCGTCCGCCTCGGCCGGGCTCCTGGACAGCACGCGCCCGGTCAGGAACCCGCCCCCGGGCAACTCCTCGGGCCCGACCACCCGGCCGACCGGTGCGCCGCGCAGCGCCTCGGGCAGCTCGCCCTCCCACCGGGTGCCGACGGTCACCACCGCCTCCCCGTACGACGAGGGCTCCCCGTCCAGGTCCACCTTCTCCGGCCCGGTCGCCCAGACCGCCCGCACCCTGGCGAAGTCCGCCCGATGGGCGGCCAGATGCGCGCCCGCCAGCTCCGCCTCCTTGTCCAGCCGGAACCGCCGCCGCCGGGCGACCCCCGCGATGTACGTCTCGAACCGCTCCCCCGACATGCCCGCCGCCGCCATCCAGGCCAGCGTCGCGGCCCGGTCGTGCAACCCCCGCCCCCGCCGGAACTCGTCCGCCGTGGCCTGCAGATCCGCCGGGTCCACCGGCGCCTCCTCGTCCACCGCCGCGGCCAGCAGGCACTGGTCCACGATCTCCTGGTACGGCGAGGCGCCCCCGCGCGACAACGACCGCAGCATGGTCAGCGCCTGGGACACCGACAGGTCCACGTCGTCCACGCTGACCAGGTGCCCGGCCGCCCAGTGCGTGGAGTGGTCGACCAGGAACGGCACCCCGTCCTCCGGCGGCGCCGTCAGCGCCACCGTGCCGCCGCCGGGATGCTCAAGGACCAGGTCGTAGTCCACGACCTGGGTGCCGGGCCGCAGATCCACGATCAGCTGGGCCCGCACGTCCGGATACCGCCGGGCGTACGCGTCGGCGGCCCGGCGCGCGTCGGGCACGCCGGCGCGGCGGCGCGGCAGCGAGCGCAGCAGCTCGGTTCCCGACTCCAGGGCGTCGGCGAATCGGGTCAACGTTCTTCTCCGTCCATGAGCCAGGCCGCTATCGCGTCGCTGACGGGCAGCCCGGCCCAGAGTTCGACGAACCCCCACGCGCCGTTGGAGTTCAGCTCCAGGAACACGTACTCGCCGCCGGGCGTGACGATGAGGTCCAGGGCGGCGTAGGTGAGGCCGACGGCGGCGACCAGCCGGGCGCAGCGCCGGGCCACCTCGGCGGGCAGCCGGTGCGGCCCGTACCTGACGCGGTCGTTGTCGTAGTGCCGCCAGTCCTCATGCGCCGACGGAGAGTCGGAGGCGTCGATCTCCGCCGCGAGCACCCGCTCCCCGACGACGATCACCCGCAGCTCGACGGCCTTGTCCACGTACGGCTGGAGGATGACCGGCTCGTGCCGGAGCCGGTGCCGGGAGGTGAGGTGGCGGCGGTTGATCACGGTCGTGTACGCCCGGTGCGGCGCCCCGTCCACCTCGAACCGCTCGGCGGCGATCTGCTTGGCCACCAGCCGTCCCCCGGCCGCGTCGAAGGCGGTGGCCAGGCGTTCGGGATCGTTCGTGTAGGTGGTGTCGGGCACGGTGAAGCCGAGTTCGATCGCCCGCGCGAGGTGGAAGACCTTGTTGTGCGCGCGCAGCTCGTCCGCGCGGCGCCCGGGCAGCCATCGGGCGTCCAGCAGGCTCCACACGCCGTCGAGCAGCACCTCGGCCTGCAGCTCCGCGTGCGCCCGCTGGGTGGCGTCGCCCACCGCGTCCGCGCGGGGCCCGCTGGGGCGGCTGCGCCAGACCGCGGTCACCCGCGACAGGTCGACCAGCTCGGTGCCGGTGTCCAGCAGCAGCCGCCGCTCGCCCCCCGCGAACGCGGCGGTGATCCGGCTGCGCCCGGGGAAGTCGCCGTTGTCCCACCACAACACGGGCCACCGGCCCGCCGCGTCGCCGGAGCCCACCAGGTGGGCGCCGCGCCGCCGCAGCGCGGCCAGCACCCGCTCGGCGGCCCCGTCGCCGCGCTCGCTCATGATCAGAATCACTGCCCACTCCAAAAAAAGGCCGGGGCGGGCCCTGTCGGCTCACCCCGGCCGGGTCGCCCGTTAGATCAGCCACCACTCGTAGGGCACGTCGTTGAGCGTCCAGGCGCTGGCCTGCCACTCCTTCCGGGCGCTGCCGGACACCGCGCCCAGCTCGGCGTCCGTAAGTTCGGCACCCTCGAAGGGCAGGTCGTCAATCAAGATCTTCGACATTCGTCATTCCTTCCGGCCGCCCGTGCGGCGGCGCTCATGGACTCGCGACGAGAAATCTAGGAACGATCTCTTGGAAGTCACTTGGGACCCACAGGCAACGCACCATCGGCCCGTCCTCGGTGGGATCGTGAGAGCAGAGGTCGCGGCGACGTGGAGGGCTGATGAGCGAGAGCGTGCGGGCACTGGTGCTGGGCGGCGGGGGAGTCGCCGGGATCGCCTGGGAGACGGGCGTGCTGGCCGCGCTCGCGGACGGTGGCGTGGACGTCACCGGCGCCGACCGGATCATCGGCACGTCGGCGGGCTCCACCGTGGCCGCCCAGATCACCAGCGGCCTGCCGCTGCCCGACCTGCTGGCCCGGCAGGCCGACCCCGCGCTGCAGACTCCCGAGCTGCCCAGCGGGGTGCCGATGGACGAGCTGTGGGCCATGCTCCTGCAGATCAACGAGGGCCCGCTCGATCCCGTCGTGAAGCGGCGCGAGGTCGGCGCGATGGCGCTGGCCGCGTCCACGGTCAGCGAGGCCAGGCGGCGCGCGGTGATCGAGGCCCGGCTGCCCGTGCACGAGTGGCCCGCCCGGGACCTGGTGATCGTGGCCGTGGACGCCCGCACCGGCGAGCCACGCCTGTTCGGACCCGGCTCGGGAGTGGGGCTGGTGGACGCGGTCGCGGCGAGCTGCGCGGTCCCGGGCGTGTGGCCGTGCGTGACCATCGACGGGGCGCGCTACATGGACGGCGGGGTGCGTACGAGCACGAACGCCGACCTCGCGGCCGGGTTCGACCGCGTGCTGGTGCTGGCCCCCATGCCCGAGCTGGGGGAGCCGTCCTGGACGCGGCTGAAGGGCACGGTCGAGGTGATCGAGCCGGACGCGGTCTCGCTGGGCGCGTTCGGCGACAACCCGCTCGCGCCGGAGGTCCGCACGCCCAGCGCCGAGGCCGGCTACGCCCAGGGCCGCGCCGCGGCGGCCCGGGTCGCCAGGATGTGGCACTGAGGCGGCACTGAGGCGGCACTGAGGCGGCACCCGGGGGCGGCACTGGGGCGGCGTCGTCGGGCGGCCTTCGCGTCGCCCGACGACCTTCGGGCTCACCCGCCGGCGAGGACCTTCCGCAGCACCTCCGCGAACTCCTCGGGCTGCCCCATGAACCCGCCGTGATCCCCGGGGAACTCCGCCGGCACCGTGCCAAGCAGCTCGGCCAGCGTCACGGAGGTCCGGTGGGTGACCAGCTGTCCCGACTCCACCCCGACCCCGATGACGACCCGGGCTGGACCGGCCTTCAGCGCGGCGATGTCGGGCACGAAGCGGGTCGTGCCGCGCAGCTCGTGGGCGAAGAACCGGGCGCCGTCGAGCAGGTCCTGCTCCGACGGCTCTCCGGGCGGCCCGGCGGGAGCACCCTCGTCACCCTCGCCGAACCCCGCGTTCCCCATGAACTTCGCGAAGGCCGCCTCAAGCCCCGCTCGGTGGAAGGTCTCGATCATGTCGTCCACCGCGGCCCGCTGCTCGGCGGCGTCGGGCAGCAGCTCCACCGAGGGTGGCTCGTGCGCGACGAGCGTACGCACCCGGCCGGGGTGCCGCGCGACCAGGGCCAGCCCCGTCACCGCGCCGCCGCTGCTGCCGAACAGGTCGGCGGACTCCGCCCCCATCGCGTCGAGGATGGCGGCGACGTCGTCGGCGCGCAGCTCGGGGGTGGAGTCCTGCGTGGGGTCGTCCAGGACGCTGCCCGAGATGCCCCGGGGGTCGTGCGTGACGACCGTGTGGTCGGCCGCCAGCGCCTCGGCCAGCGGCACGAAGTGGGCCGCGGCCATCGGCGCGCCGACCAGCAGCAGCAGCGGCCCCGAGCCGCGTACCTCGTAGCGCAGCCGCACGCCGGGACGCTCCAGGAAGTGGGTGGCGGTCGTCATGGCGGGTTCAACCTTCCTCCGAGGTCACGTGTCGGACATTGGACCTCCGCCGCCCGGAGAACTCATCGGTCATGGACCCTCCAGGGTGGTGATCGCCCACGACTGGCCCTGCGCCAGGCCGGCCAGCTCGCGGCCGCACTCCTGGAGCATCTGCGGTCCTGCCAGGATGTGCTGGGTGCCGGCGTGCACGTCCCTGAACAGCCGCTGGATCAGCCCGTCGCGCAGCGCCGAGGTGCCGCCCGACGCGTACACGAACCTGGCCACCTCGGCGAGCATCGCAGTGAGGTGGTTGAGCGTGAGCCGCATCATGCTCTCCTGGCGTACGTCGAGCGTCCCGCCCGAGTCCAGGGTGCGTTCCGTGTCCTTCCACGTCTCGCGCACCAGGGCCTTCGCCGCGCGGAACTTCGCCTCGGCCCGGGCGAAGTCGGCGTGGAAGGCGTCGGTGTCGGCGATCTGGCCCGGCCGCCCGGTCCGCGCCGCCGCGTAGCGGGCCAGCTCGTCGAGCAGCCGCCGGCCGACGCCGAGCGCCCAGCCGGTGTGGCAGATCAGCGCCTGGTCGAGCAGGCCGAGCCGGTAGATCGCGCCGCCGCGCAGCGGCTCGGCCAGGTCGAAGACGTGCGTGTACGGCTCCGGTACGAAGGCGCCGTCGATCGAGTAGTCGATGCTGCCCGTCGCCCGCAGGCCCAGGACGTCCCAGTTGCCGAGCATCTTGACGTCCTCGACAGGGGTGATGAAGATCCGTACCTCGTCGGTGCCCTCGATGGCGCCCAGGCTGTGGGCGTACTGGGAGTGGTACATGCCCGAGGCGAAGCCCCACTGCCCGCTCAGGCGGAAACCGCCGTTCTCGCGTACGGCGATGCCCGCCCGCGTGCCCTGGCCCGCGATCAGCGGCATCCGGGGGCCCTTGAACATCTGGTCGACGGCCTCGTCACCCAGGTACGCGCCGGCGGTGCCGTTCTCCAGGTTGGTGGCCATGACCACCCAGCCCGTCGAGGGGTCGGCGTACGAGAGCTGTTCGAAGACGGCGAGCAGTTCCCTGGGGGACGATTCGGCACCGCCGAGCGCCTCGGGCACCCAGAGGCCGAAAAGTCCCGCCTCGTGCAGGGCGTCCACGACGGGGGTGGTGAGCCTGCCCAGCTTCTCGGCCTCGGCCGCCTCCCCCTCGATCAGCGGGCGCAGCTCGCGGGCGCGGTCCAGCAGGGTGGTCCCGGCGGAGTGAAGTCGCGGCGTATCGCTCATTTCCAGGTGCTCCTGTTCCTGATCGTCGGCGCTCTTACTCCGTCAGATCACGTATGCGGCACGTTGTCCATAGCCCCGAGTGCCAACCTCCCGGAGGTCAGCCCAGCGGGAGGCGGCGGACTCCGGTCATGGTCGGCGTGGGGATGAACTCCACCTTGTCCTCCGGATCGGTGCGCAGCGGGTCGAACCGGTCGAGCAGGATGTTCAGCGCGACCCGTCCCTCCAGCCGGGCCAGGGGCGCGCCCAGGCAGAAGTGGATGCCGCGGCCGAAGCCGAGATGCGGGTTGGGGTCGCGAGTGGGGTCGAAGACGTCTGGGTCGGGGAACTGGCGGGGATCCCTGTTGGCCGCCCCGAGCCAGGCCATGACCACCCGGTCGGCGGGGATCGTCACGCCGCCGAGATCGACGTCGCGGGTGGTGGCCCGGCCGAGGGCGGCGAACGGGGTGAGGAACCGCAGCGATTCCTCGATCGCGGCCGGGATCCGGGCGCGGTCGGCCCGCAGATCGTCCTGCTGCGCGGGGAAGGCGTCCAGGCACAGCACCGTGTTGCCGAGCAGCATGGTGGTGGTCACGTGCCCGGCGAGCAGGAGCACGATCGCGAAGTTGACCACCTGCTCGGCGGGCAGGCGTTCACCGTCCACCTCGGCCTCGACCAGCCTCGTGAGCAGGTCCGCGCGCGGCCGCCGCCGGCGCTCGGCGGCGTGGCCGGCGAGGTAGGCGCTCATCTCGTTCCACGGCTTCAGCGTGGCCTGGAGGTCGATGTCCTGCCGCTCGGCGGTCTCGTTGAACGAGATCTTGGTGTCGCGCTGGAACAGCGCGTCGGCCCACCGCTTGAACAGGGCACGATCGCTCGCCGGGACCCCCAGCAGCTCGGCGATGACGATGACGGGGAGCGGGTAGGCCAGGTCGGTCACCAGCTCGAACCGGCCGCGGTCGCGCGCCGCGTCGAGCAGCTCGTGGGTGACGGCGGCGATCCGCGGCTCCAGGTCCGCGACGACCCTGCGGGTGAAGGCGCTGGTGACCAGCTTGCGCAGCTTGCCGTGCTCCGGCGGGTCGATCTGGGTGATGAAGCCCTCCAGCGAGAAGTCCTCCATCTCCGCCAGCATGCTCTTGGGGACGACGCGCATGGTGTTGGAGGAGAACGTCGCCGGGTCGCCGAGCAGCTCCTGCAGTTCCGGGAAGCCGTAGACGTTCCATATGCCGGTTTGCGCGTCGAACTCGACGGGCGCGCCCGATCGCGGGCCGCGCAGCCAGAAGTGCTGCTCGGGGATGTCGTACCGCTCGACGATGTCGATCATTGACGCTCCTTCGTGGCGGGACCCTAGGTCGAGATAAGCGTACTTAGACGTCTAGATGCGCGCAATACATCTGGATGCTCCCAGCGCGTCGTTACACTTGCGGGATGCGAGGTGGGCGGCTCTTCCCCGTCGGGGAGGACTGGTACGAGTGGCGACAGGAGCCACCGCTTTCCAGCACCGTGCTCGTCCAGATCGCCGTGGCCGCCGGTGGCCGCCTGGTGCTCACCGGGCTGCGCATCGACGGCGCGCCGACGGCCGGGCTGCTGCGGTCGATCCCCGTGGGGCGCATCGAGGTCGCCGCCAACGCGCAACTCACCGCCGTCGACGACGTGATCACACCGGTGACCGTGAGCCGCCTCCGCCAGACCGAGCTGCCCTCGCTCGACGGTGAGGGCTGGGAGATGACCGCTCCCGACCGCGCCGTTCCCCGGCCGGCGCCGGTCCGCAAGCGCGGCCGTCCGGACGACTTCTACCGGGAGATCGCCGACACCTATCACGAGCTCGCCCAGGTGTCCGCACGTCCCGCGGCCGAGCTGGCCGAGCTCCGCGACGTCCCGATCACCACCGCGCACCGGTGGGTCAAGGAGGCCCGGCGGCGGGGATTCCTGCCGCCCGGGCGGCCCGGCACGCCCGGGTGAGGCGGGTGTAGCGTCGAACCGTGCCGAATCACGCACTCCTCCGGGCCAGGATCAACCGGCTCATCTCCGGGTACCTCGATGGGCAACCCCTCACCGCCGACATCTCCGCCGAGCCCGTCGCCATCCGATCCGGTACGGCGGTGGTCTACGTCCGCCTCGTGGAGGCCACGCCACCCGTCGTACGCGTGTTCTCGCCCCTCCTGCGCGGGATCGACCAGTCGCACGGGCTGCTGGCGGAGCTCAACGAGCTGAACGGGCGGCTCAGCTTCCTGCGCGTCTTCTGGCGCGACGGCACCGTGTTCGCCGCCACGGAGCTGCTCGCCCAGACGCTGACCAGTGCCGAGCTGGCCAACTCCTGCGACTGGCTGGCGGAGGCCGCCGACTACTACGACGTACGCCTGCGCTCCCGCTTCGGCGGAGACACGGCCTTCGCCGAGCGCCGTCCCTCATAGAGGTGATATTTCCCGAGATGGCAACGTCTGGACCAGGAGAAGGCAGGCACGGCGCGTCGAGGCTGACGGCAATTGCCGCGATATGCCATCGTGGCCCTGCTTTCACCTGCGCCCCTGGAATTACCGCGTGGCCGTCACGGCCATGAGCGGCGCGCCATCCATCACCCTGTGCGGGAGTCGCGGTCCGGCCCCGATTCTGGATCACCTCTGATACTGGCGCGCGCATCACCGACATGCCTGGGGGCGCCCACGCGCCCGATCATGAGGAAGGCTGGCCAGCGCAAGCATGACCGGCAGGCACCAGACCCCGACCACCACCACCGGCAGCACGACCACAACCACCGAAGAACGCAGAAGGGCACACCGTGCGCGGCTCAATGTCGCGAAGATCGTCGGCGGCGCCCTGGCCGCATTCACCGCCGCGATAGCCGCCTCGTACCTCGGGGTGGCTGGCACGATGATCGGCGCGGCCGTGATGAGCGTGGCCACCACGGTGGGCACCGACATCTACACCCACTACCTCCGGCGTACCGGCGACAAGGTCAAGCAGCACACCACGACCGGCCGGCGCAGACGCCCGGCCGACTCCGCGACGGCCTGGTGCGAGCGTGCCGCCGACCCTGCGCCGGGCCGGCGCGGGCGCCCGGCCGATCCTGCGACGGCCTGGCGCGGGCGCCCGGCTGACCCTGCGCCAAGCTGGCGCGGGCGCCCGGCCGACTCCACGCCGGCCGATTCCACGCCGGCCGACTCCACGCCGGCCGACTCCACGCCTGTCGACTTCACGCCGGCGGACGCGTCACTGACGGCGGATCCGTTGCCGGCGGGTGACGCGTCGCTGACGGCGGACGCGGCACCCGCCACGCAGCCGCCCGCCGCATCGCGCGCCCGTATGGGCTGGCTGCGCGTGGGGGCGGCCGTGGCGCTGGTGCTCACGAGCAGCTTCGGCAGCATCCAGATCTACCAGGTCCTCGCCGGCCGGACGGTGGCCGACCAGGGGAACGGCACGACCGGCCGACAGGCCGAGCCGGCCAGGCAGCACGCCCCCAAGGCCCGGCGCACCGAGCCCGCCACACACCGGCAGCTCTACCCGGCGACCCCGACCCCGTCGGCCACCCGATCACCGTCCGCCTCGACCACACCATCGGCGACCAGCACCCACACCACCCCGACACCCGGTACGACCGCCACCCCTTCGGCCACGCCCGCGTCCCCGGACGCCCCGACGACGACCGCCACACCGCAGCCCTCGGCCGCCACACCGCCCGTCCAGCCGCCCTCCGAACAGCCACCCGAGAGCATCCCGCCCTCCTCGACACCGGGAAGCCGCCCACCGGCGGATGGGGACACGGAGACCACTTCCCGGCACCGAACGCCGCAGCCACACTGATCGGACCGCATGGACCCGTACGGTGTCGGCACCAGCCGTCAGCCCGTCCGCCGCCTGGCATTACGGCATTGAATGGAGTGAGATCACATTGGCGACTTCCCTTTCCAGGAAACCTTGGCAAATCCCGGTGAACGACGAGGCGGTCGACGACCTGCGTACCCGGCTCGGACGGGTCCGCTGGCCGGACGAGATCAACGATGCGGCCTGGGGCTGGGGTGTGGACGGGTCCTACCTCCGTCACGTCGTCGAGGAGTGGGCGCGTTTCGACTGGCACCGCAAGGCGGCGGAACTCAACGAGATTCCCCAGTTCATGGCGGACGTCGAGGGTCACCGGCTCCATTTCGTCCACATCGTGGGCGCTCCGGAGACCCCCGGCCACGCACGGCTGCCACTGCTCCTGCTCCACGGATGGCCAGGCTCGTTCGTGGAGATGCTCTCGGCCGTACCGTCCCTCACGGCGGCCGCGGCGTCGCGCGGGCTCGTGCTCGACGTGGTGATCCCCTCGCTGCCCGGGTTCGGCTACTCCGCGCGCCCCACCGCCCCGGGCACGTCCCCCGAGGTGACCGCCCGGTTGTTCCACACCCTGATGGAGGGGCTCGGCCACTCCCGGTACGCCGTCCAGGGCGGGGACATCGGCGCCGGCGTAGCCATGCGCATGAGCCTGCGTGAACCCGGTGCCGTCATCGGCGTCCACCTCAACTTCCCGTCGTTCAGGTTCGAGGGCGGTACGGAGGAGCCGCCGGACGGCCCCGGGCCCCGCTACGACGCCCGCCGGGAGGCCTGGGCGCGCGAGGAGGGCGGCTACTCGCACATGCACGCGACCCGCCCGCAGACCCTCGGTTACGCGCTCGCCGACTCGCCGGTGGGCATGGCCGCGTGGATCGTCGAGAAGTTCCATGCCTGGACCGATCGGAGCGCGACGGGCGGAGCGGTCCCCGTGGGGCTCGACGAGATCCTGACGAATCTCAGCGTGTACTGGTTCAGCCAGACCATCACCTCGTCGATGCGGATGTACAAGGAGAGCGCGGCGGACCCGCTGGTGCTCTCCCCACGACGCCGCATCGAGGTCCCGGTCGGCGTCGCCGCGTTCCCGTACGAGTTGCCGATCCAGCCGAGAGAGCGGGTCGAGCAGGCCGCGAACCTCGTCCGCTGGACCGACATGCCCCGCGGCGGCCACTTCGCCGCCTTGGAGGCGCCTGACCTGCTGGCCGCGGACGTCATCGCGTTCTTCGCCGGCCTGCCCGCCGCCCGCTGAGCCGCTGACACGCCACGACCCCCCAGGGATCCCCGGGGGGTCGTGGCGTCAGCAGGCTCTAGGAGACGGGAACCTCACGGACCAGCCGGGAGCTCCACGGGCACCAGTGCCCCCCGGGCAGGAACGCGCCGCCGGCCTCGTCCAGATGGTCCTCAAGGTATTGCATGCTGGAGTCGCAGACCTCGATGGCCATCTCGAAGAAGTCGATCGTCTCAGGCTGCAGGTGGTAGCTCCACCGGGGATTGTACGCGACGGTCCTCTTGAGGATCCGGCCGTGGACGTGGATGCGCTGCGTTTCCTCGCCACTGAGGATCCGGCGCGCGTGCGCGATCTTGGCTTGATCGGTGAGCTGGAAGACGAACCGCGGGTAGCCGTTGGTGTCGGTGAACTCGAAGTAGGCCGGCCCGGCCGCATGGGCGGGGGTGGCGGCGGAGAGGCTGAGCATGGCGACCGATACGAGTGCAGCGATGATCTTGGCGGGGATGCGTGGCATGGGGGAACCTCCGATGTTGTAGGTCTCGCTCTGCGACGCCTCCATTACACAACGTAGTTGACTCAATTCATAGAGTTATTTTCGCAGGTTGGCCGGCCCCTACCCCGTGCCTGGCGTCGCGGTGTGCCGGGCCCGGGCGGTGAGGTCGCCGATGCGGGTGGCGGCTCCGGTGATGAGGACGGATCAGGAGGTGGGCCGGACGAGCTCGACGCGGAGGATCCGATCGTCGCCCGGCCGGGCGGCGGTGCCGCCCCACGTCGCTCCGTCGGTGTTGGAGGTCGTGATCCACAGAGAGCCGTCGGGTGCCGGCTCCACCGTGCGGATCCGTCCGTAGCGCTGGGCGAAGTAGGCGACGGGGTCGCCGTCCGCCCGCGGGCCGTCGACGGGCAGGCGCCAGAGCCGCTGCCCCCCGAGCGCGCCCATCCAGACGGCTCCGCCCGCGATGGCGATGCCGGACGGCGAGGCGTCGTCGGGATGGATGGTGAAGAGCGGCCGTTCGCCGTGCGAGCCGTTCCGGCCCTCGGACTCGGGCCATCCGTAGTCGCGTCCCGGGCGCAGGACGTTCAGCTCGTCCCAGGCGCGGTGACCGAGTTCGGACGCGTAGGCGGTGCCGTCGGGGCCGAACGCGATGCCCTGCACGTTGCGATGGCCGCTGGAGTAGACGGCGGTCCCCGAGGGGTTGTCCGGCGGTACGGATCCGTCGGGGCGGATCCGCAGGATCTTGCCGTTCAGCGACTCGTCGTCGGCCGCGTTCTCGGGCGAGAAGGCGTCGCCGGTGCCGATCCAGAGGTTGCCGTCCGGCCCGAAGCGCAGGCGCCCGCCGTGATGGCGGTCGGCGGTCGCGATGCCGTCCAGGACCACCCGGTCCTGGCGCAGGGAGCGCAGGTCGGGGGTGAGGCGCAGCGCCACGACGCGGTTGGTGGGCGAGGCCGACACATAGGCGTAGACGGTGCGGTCGCTGTCGAAAGACGGTGAGGCTGCCAGCCCGAGGAGACCGCCCTCGGCGCTCACCTCGACGCCGGGAACCGTGCCGATCGGCGCGGGATCGCGGCCCTGCCTGACGTGCAGGATCCGTGCCGACGACCGCTCGGACACCAGGGCGGAGCCGTCCGGGAGGAACGTCAGGCCCCAGGGCATGGTCAGGCCGCGGGCGATCTCGGTGACCTCGCCGGGGACCAGGCCGCGCGTATCCCGCGCTGTGCTGTTCTGTGACGCGCGGGGTTCCGGATTCGTACACGCGGACAGCGGAACCAGGGCGCAGAGGAGAGCGGCGACGGCGCTGAGGCGGCCGCCGGTACGTGGGATGAGAAGCATGGCGGATCTTTCCTTCATGTCGGTCGGGCGCGCCGGGCGGGGGGACGGCACGCAGTCCCCACCCGGGCCGCTACGTGGCGAACCGTCCGATGGGGGATCCCCTTCTCTATGGCCGAGCGCGGGGTCAGGCGGCGCCGCCATTGGCGAACACGATCTGGCCGTTGACCCACCGGCCGGGGCCGGCCAGGAAGGCGACGACCTCTGCGACGTCCTGCGGGGTGCCGAGCCGGTTCATCGGGCTCAGCGCGGCGATCCGGTCGATGACCTGCTGCGACTTGCCGTCGAAGAACAGCTCCGTGGCTGTGGGGCCCGGCGCCACCGCGTTGACCGTGACGTCGCGGTCGCCGAGCTCCTTGGCGAGGATCGGGACGAGGGCCTCCACCGCCCCCTTGGTCGCGGCATACGCGCCGTAGGTCGGGAGGTGCAGGCGGGTGACGCTGGTGGAGACGGCGACGATGGCGCCGCCGGGGCGGATCCGCCGCGCGGCCCTCCTCGCCATGACGAACGTGCCCCGTACGTTGACGCGCAACTGCCGGTCCAGCTCGGCCAGGTCCAGCTCGCGGGTCGGCTGCAGCGCCATCACACCCGCTGCGTTGACCACGACGTCGACAGGGCCGAGGTGCTGCTCCACGGCGTCGAAGGCGGCGGCGACCGCATCCTCGTCGGCCACGTCGGCCCGCAGCGCGATCCCGCGGGTGCCGGCCGCCTCGATCTCGCCGACGGCGGCGTCCGCCTCCTTGGCATGGGACGCGTAGACGACGGCGACGTCCTGGCCTGCCGCGGCGAGCCTGGCGGCGACGGCGCGGCCGATCCCCCGCGACCCACCGGTGACGATGGCGACCCGTGATCCGGTACTCATGAACACCCTCCTCGCTACAAGCGCTAACAATTTAAAGTTAGCATCGATAATACATCGATAACAAGATGGCGTTATCAGAAATGTTATCCATGGTGACGAACATCTGTTATCATCGATACATGACGGCGAGCATGGACAAGCGGGAGGCGATCCTCGACGTTGCGGCGGACCTGCTGGCGCGTGCGGGAAGGGACGCCGTCTCGACCAGGGCCGTCTGTAAGGCCGCCGGCGTGCAGGCGCCGATCCTGTACCGGCTGTTCGGTGACAAGCAGGGCCTTCTGGATGCCGTCGCCGGACGAGGGCTCATGTCGTACCTCGCCGAGAAACGCGGCATCACACCCAGCGGCGACCCCGTGGAGGACCTGCGGCGCGGTTGGGATCTGCACATCTGGTTCGGCCTCGCCGAGCCCGCTCTGTACTCGCTGATCTACGGGAGCCCACGACCGGGTGCCGAGCCCGACGGGGCGAAGCAGGCCGCGGAGGTCCTCGCCGGGCTGGTGCACCGTGTCGCCCTGGCCGGTCGGCTCCGCGTCCCGGAGCAACGGGCGGCGCGCGTGATCCACGCGGCGGGCCGCGGCACCACGCTCGCCTTGATCGCGACACCGGAGGCCGAACGCGACATGGACGCCGCCCGGATCGTCCGCGAGTCGGTCATCCACGCGATCACCGAACCCGCCCCGACCGGATCTTCCCGTACCGGGGACGACGTCGTGTCCGGCGCCATCGCCCTCAGGGCCGCCCTCCCGGACCTGAAGGTCCTCAGCCCCTCCGAGGGCCAACTGCTGGGCGACTGGCTCGATCGCATCATCGACGGTTAGAGAACCCGCCGGCGGTCGTCCCGAGGTGCCGGTAGGCGTCGCCCTGCCCAAGTGACTCTCTCCTGAAGGCAAGGGCAAGAGCACCTTGAGGACATGTGCCCCATGTCAACCACGTGGAATAACAATTAGTAGTCAATCAACCACGATAAGTGACATGGGAGGAACTGCATCATGTCATCCGACCCCCGGCACAGCGACGAACTCATCACCAGCATCTCCGTCTACCTGGCCACCGGCGGCGACGATCCCGACGACGGCACGCAGGGCGGCGTCTCCAACGACCGCGCGTCCATCAGCCTCGGCATCGCGGGGCGCGAGTTCGGCCTGGCCCGATCAGACGTCACCGACCAGCAGAGAGACTCCGCGGACACCTATGTCCTCGGCGAGGGCGGCAACGTCGTCAAGCCCGACTGGAACGACCCGCGCCGCCCCCGGCGCACCCTCGGCGACCTGATCGACCACCCCGTCTACGTGCGCTTCACCCCGCCGCCCGACGTCCCCGACGACGACTGGCATCTGAGCCGCGCCGACGTCACCGTCACCGGCGCCAACGGCAGCAGTGTCACCTACTCCGCCCAGCTCGGCGAGCCGGGAGTCTGGCTCGGCAGCACCTCCGGGCAGGTCGTCCACCTCGACCGCCGGCACGATTCGGCGGAAGGCACGAAGATGCGGGCGTCCGACCGGAACCTGAAGACGGCGATCACGCCGGTGGCATGGCGTTGAGCCCACCATCGCGGCCCACTCCCGCGCCGGCCGACGGCGACCGTCCTCTCGACGGCGACGAGGTCCTGGCCAAGGTCGTCGCGCTGCCCATCAGTACCTGGCGCTACAGCTGGGATGACGAGCACGTACGTCATCTGGGCCCGATGGCCCAGGACTGGTGGGCCGCGTTCGGGCTGGGCGGCACCGACACGGCCATCAGCTGCATCGACGCCAACGGCGTCGCTCTGGTCGCGATCCAGGCACTGCATCGCGAGCTCCAGGCCCTCAAAGCCGCGCATGACGGGACGGGCCAACCGCCTCGCGACGCTCGGGGGGAGACACCGGCCACCGAATAGAGCGAACAGCACGCAGCGAGTTACAGACACCGGCGCTCCCGGGAACTCCTTCCCGGTCCGTCCTCCCGGCCGACCCACACCGATGCGGCCATCTCACCTGCCGTGCAGCTCAACTGTCCGCGATCGTCGACCTAGGACTTCGTGCAGGTAAGGCGGGGCTCGACGTCGTACACGGTGTGGAAGCGCTGCTTGCGGAGGACTTTCCCGTCCTTCTTGAAGATGCGCCACACGTCGATGGCGAACCCCTCCGCGCCCTCCATGGGGATGCACTCAGGATCGGAGTCGGTGAGCTCCGTGACGGGCTTGACGTTGTAGCGCCCGGAACTCTGCGATTCGATCTCGTAGCGCTTGGTGCTCCAGAAATCCACGGTGATGGAGGTGCCGGTGTACGACGTCTTGATGAGCACCCCGTACTTCGAGTCGTTGCGCCAGCGGAAGTCCGGTTGCGGATACGAGACCGTGGACTCGCGACCGGCCGGGTAGCGGGAGATGTAGAACTGGTGGGCACGATGCTGGACGTCTTCGAAGCCGCCGAAGAAGACGGCGTTGAACATGGTGGTGGCGAACTGTGAGACGCCGCCACCGACGTCGTTGACGAACCGGTTGTTGAGGATCATCGGCGCCTCGACGAACCCACGCGCCCTGTCCCGCCGGCCGACCACGCCGTTGAGCGAGAACGTCTCCCCGGGCTGTACCACGTAGCCGTCCACGATATCGGCGATGCGGTGGATGTTGGTCACGCGCGGGGCGCAGCAGGGGTGCTGGGTGGTGTACGAGCTGACCTTCTGCTTGACGCCCAGCTTCTTCGCCTCGGCGGTGGTCACCCGCGGTTGCCGCGCCACCGCGGGCAGCTCGACGCGCCGGTCGTCTGCCGTCACGGCCTCGTTGATCGCCGGACCGAGCGCCTCGACCTCGGCGCCACGGCCCGCTCGTGAGGGGATGACCAGTGGCCGGCCATTGACGATCTTGAAGGAGGCGTCCTTCGGCGGAGTGCTCACCAGGGCCTTGGCCAGGGCCGGGGTGACGTCGGAGGCGTTGAAGGAGGGCCGCAGGCCGCCCTTGCCGTCGGAGACGAAGCGGAGGCCGGCGGCCAGCTGCTCTCTCGACACGGTGGCTTCCTTGCCGCCGCTGGCGACCGTGACAGGAGCCGCGACCGCCGTGCGCGCGGTGCTCGCGGCGACGCGACGGACCTCGGCGGCGGTAAGGGCGGGTGGCGTCACCTGAACGTCCAGTTCGGCGGAGGTGAGGCCGGCCACGAAGGCGGCCCGTACGGCCTGCGCCGACCCGTCGCGATCCAGCGTCCGGCCAGGCTTCGGCAGTGTGGCTCGCGGTTCCAGCCCCTGGTAACGGATGCCGCCCTCCACCGGCTTCTTGTCCACGGACTTGGCCAGGCCGGCGAGTCCGGCGGCGAGCCGCTTGTCGTCCACGGTGACCACGGGACGGATCTGCCGGGTGCCGAAGAGGGAGCGGGCGATGCCCACCGGCGTGGTGGCGCCCTCCATCGCGGCCGCGACCGTCGCCTGCGTGTCGAAGCCCAGCCCCAGCTCTGCGGGCGTGAGCTGTTTCCGCTTGTTCGCCGCGATCAGCGTCATCGGCTGCGTCAACCGCCCGCTCAGGCCCTCTTCGAGGCGGGCGCGAGCGGATTCGGATGGCAGCCCGCCGATATCGATGTCGTTCACCCGGGTGCCGGGAGGGACCTTCCCGGCGAGCGCGATGGCGGGCACGACGTAGGCGAGCGCCGCGATGATGACGACGGTGGCCAGGATGAGCACGAGCGGCGAGCGCAGGACGCTCATGAAGCCGCCGGACCTACGACGGGGGTTGGGCCGGGGAGCGCTCATGGGGCTGCCGGGCGGAAGACGTCCGTGCTCACCCGCGGCCCGCGCAGGATGGTCGCGTAGCTACGGTCCAGCTCGGCGCCGCTCTCGGACACGGTCGCCCGCGTGCGTTCGGCGTCGCTGCCGTGGATGAGGCCCAGGCGCGGGTCGGTGGCCTGCGGGTCGTCGGGGTGGCCACCGATCAGGTGGCCTTGGACAGGCCGTAATGGCCTGCCGGGCAGAGGACCCCGTCCCCCGGATCGACACCCAGCCCGTGGATGCGGCCGATACCCTGATCGTCTTGTCGCATCACGGGAGATGTCCACACTGACGGTCTTCGCGTCCGGATGTGCGGCTGGGACGAGCAGGGCAAAGACGCCCTCGCTGCGACGCACGTCCAGGATTCGCATGCAGTCTCCCTCCGGCGCGCTGGCCAGTGTGGTGTATTTCTACCACTCGCCGGCACTGGCGGCCTGTCGGGCACCACATGCCAGGGACATCGGCGGTCCGCTCAGGGACGAACAGCGCCGAGCAGGCGGTTGCGCCAGTAGTCGTCGAGGTCGACCACCTTGATGATGTCTCCGGTCTGAGGAGCGTGCACCATCTTCCCGTTGCCGGCGTACATGCCCATGTGTCCCAGTCCCTTGCTGAAGAGCAGGTCTCCAGGCTGCAGCGCGTTCAGGGGCACGCGTCGGCCGGCACCCCAGGCCCATTGGGTCCAGGTCGTCCGGGGCAATTCGACCCCGCCGGTGCGCCAGGCGGCCTGGGTGAGGCCGGAGCAGTCATAGGAGCCGGGCCCGGTGCCGCCGTATCGGTACGGTTTGCCGACCTGCCCGAAGGCGAACTGGAGCGCGAGGCGGGCGTTGCCTGAGGCCGGGCCGGTGTATTGGATGCCAGGGCTGTTGGGGTCGCCCGCCTGGAAGGTGCCCAGCCGTCGCAGGAGCTTGGTCTGTTCGTCGACCAGCTTGTCCACCTTCGCCTTCTCACCGCGCACCCTGTCGCGTGCGTCGTCGGTCTCCGACAGGACTTGTTCGGCCTCGGCACGTCGATCCCGCAACTCCTTCGTGGTCGCCTCGTAGGCACGTATCTTGGCCGCCCTGTCCTGTGCCAACTGCTCGAGAGCGGCCATGCTGCTCAAGGCCGTTCCCGGGTCGCCCTGGAAGGCGAACCCCTGCCAGCCCGTGAGCGGGCCGTTCTGGTAGCCGTTGATCGCTATCGCGGTGAGTTCTTCGCGGAGAACCTTCGCTTGGGCGTCCTTGCGGCTGAGCTCGGTGTTGAGGGTCTCGTACTTCTTCTTGGCCGTCTTGTACGCCTCGTTCGCCTGGTTGTACCGCTCAACGAGCTGATCGGCCTGTTCGTTCAGCTTCACCAGTTTGGCCCGGACCTTGGCCGGTGACGGATCGGCGAAAGCGTCGCCGGGGGTCGCGGCCAGTGCGATCAAGGCTAACGCTGCGGCTACCGCTGCTCGCCCGAGCCTCGTCCACACGGCCACTACGATGCCTCCTCGTAAGTATCCGAACCTGGGGCGAAATAGTACAGAAAGCGAGGAGGTCATCCCCCAGTTCCGGGCAACTTGCGCCATCCACGCGACGTACTACGGCTGATAGCGGATGAACGCCTCTGCCTCACGGACGGCGGGCCGCTCAAAGACGTCGAACGTCGTGGCGTCGGTGTCGCGCAGAATCCTGGTCGCGTGTGACGTGCATGCGGGCCTTGGGTCAGGACTCGCCAGGCTGACAGGTCAGCGAAGACGTGTGCTCACCTGGCCGGAGTGCCATGGCTGCCACGGTCGTGCGCCGGGCGGGCGCTCGACGACCACGGTAATCCGATCTTGAGGGAAGCCCCGTGGTCGGCGGGTGACAGCCGGGGCGTTCCGCTTGGGCCTGGCGGGGGAAGGCCGGTACGCGGCCGGCCTCCCCCCGCCGGTCGTCACGGGCGAGGTGCCCGGCGGTCCCGACGCGCCTCGAGCTCTTCCGCGCTCACCGGTATGACCACCGGCTGCCCGGGCACACCGAGCAGCGTGGCGAGGTATACGGTCTCGGCGTCCGGGAGGTTGTTGCCGCCCTGGTAGTGGATGACGTCGCCGCCCGGCTCCCAGAACGTCTCTCCGGCCTTGATGACGCGCTCCGGTTCGCCCTCCAGCTCGAAGATCATCTCGCCTTTGACCACGTATCCGAACCCGGGGCCGGTGTGGCGGTGCGGCGGGTTGCCCGGGCTGCCGGGCGGCAGAGTGATCAGGACGGTCGTCGCCACGGCATTGTCAGGGATCGGCGTGTTCGGGACCGATGCGAGGATCTCCACCGTCGGCGGCGGAGTCGCATTGGAGTTTTCGCTACTCATGATGGGAACCTCACGTGGTGCGGTTGTGTGGGCTTTCCTCGATAACGACAAGGCGGCACGGGGATCTGTGACAGCCGGATCAGCCCGAAACCTTGCCGGCCCGCTCCCGGCCGATCCATTCCGTACAGCAGAACGCGGCCTGCGTTCATGCGGCTCCCAGTCGGGCAGCAGCACGAACGCCAGGGCGGCGAGCACGATGCCCGGTGTCATCGGCCACGGGGTGGCGTCGATGCTGGAGGCCGAGACGATGGCGAGAACCAGCACGGCCCCGAGGGCGAACCCGATCATCCTCGTCAGCCGTGAACCGCACCACGTCGAGGGCCCGATCCGGCGCGGTCGAACCTCCCGCCACCAGGGGGCGCGACGCTGAGCAGGCTGAGGAACAACGAGGCCAGCAGCACGCCCGCCGCCCCGACGAGGCGCAGGCTGCGATCCTCCGCCAACGCGCCGAAGATCGGCTGTCTGACCGATGACAAGATCGAGTGGACGGCCACGATCAGGACCAGCGGGACCGGCCCCAGATCGAACCGGGCTCGCGACGTCGGCAGCAGGGCACTGCCTTCCGTTGCAGGGAATACGGTAGGGGGGTATGGTGTTGTTCTGAGCGATCGACAGGGGAGAGGGGTGGACATGGCCGGATACAGCGGCACCAAGCAGGACCACGCGATGCGGTTGCGCCGGATCGAGGGGCAGGTCCGCGGGTTGCAGCGGATGGTCGAGGACGACAAGTACTGCATCGACATCCTGACGCAGGTGTCGGCGGCGACCAGCGCGCTGAAGTCGTTCTCCCTGTCGTTGCTGGAGCAGCACCTGGCCCACTGCGTTGCCGAGGCCACCCAGAAGGGCGGCCCGGAGGCCGACGCCAAGGTCAAGGAAGCCTCCGACGCCATCGCCAGACTTGTCCGTTCTTGAGTGAAGGAGAGATCGCCATGAGCACCACCGTCACCTACACCGTCAAGGGCATGACCTGCGGCCACTGCGTCAGTTCGGTCAGGGAAGAGGTCGGAGACGTGGCCGGTGTCACCCATGTCGAGGTGGATCTGGCGAGCGGGTTGCTGACCGTGGACAGCGACGGCCCGGTTGACCCGGCGAAGATTGTCGCCGCGGTGGAGGAGGCCGGTTACGAGGTGGCGAAGCAGTGAACGCCGCGACCAAGCTTGGTTCTTACGTTTTGGGGCTGGCCGTGGTGTTCGGCGGCGCGCTGGGCGTGGGCAAGGTGGTGGGGCCGGTCGGGTCGCCCCCGGCCGAGGACCACGCCGCGATGGCGGCCCCGGTCGCGAGCCCGGCGCACGGCGATGAGCACGGTGCCCAGCCGGCGGAGAACGATACCCCCGGGGGGCTCCAAGTGTCCGAGAACGGCTACACCCTCAATCCACTCACCACGACGCTCAAGCCCGGCGAGCCCACCGACTTCCGCTTCTCGGTGACCGGCCCCGACAACAAAGCCGTCACCGACTACCAGGTTGAGCACGACAAGAAGTTGCACCTCATCGTCGCCTCCCGCGACCTTGGGACGTTCCGGCACGTGCACCCGGAGATGGCGCCCGACGGCGTCTGGTCGGTCAAGCTGACCTTGCCCAGCGCGGGCGCGTACCGGGTCTTCGCCGACTTCGCGCCCACCGGCGGCAGCGCCCTCACGCTGGGCGCCGACCTGGTCGCGACCGGCGACTACCGGCCGGAGGCGCTGCCCAAGCAGAGCCGCACCGCGAAGGTCGACGGATACACCGTCAGCCTGGACGGCGAGCTGACGCCGGGGCAGTCCAGCAAGCTCACCCTGAAGGTGAGCAGGGACGGCAAGCCGGTCACCGACCTGCAGCCCTACCTCGGCGCCTACGGCCACCTGGTGGCCCTGCGCGCCCGGGATCTGGCCTACCTGCACGTGCACCCGGACGGGGAGCCCGGCGACGGCAAGACCGTGGCGGGCCCCGAGATCGTCTTCTACGCCGAGGTGCCGAGCACCGGCGACTACCGGCTGTTCCTCGACTTCCAGCACGAGGGGAAGGTCCGTACCGCGGACTTCACTCTGGGCGCGGGCGAGCGACCGGCCATCCCCGAGGCCACACCCACCCCCACGCCCACATCCGATGGGCACGCCGATGACGGCCACGGCCACTGAGCGAGAGGAAGGAGAAGGGTGATGTCCCAGGTCACCGATGACCGGCAGAACGCGGTCGAGCTCTCGATCGGCGGCATGACCTGCGCCTCGTGCGCCAACCGCATCGAGCGCAAGCTGAACAAGCTGGACGGGGTGAGCGCGACGGTCAACTACGCCACCGAGAAGGCGAAGGTCACCTTCGCCGAAGGCGTCGACCCGCAGCAGCTGATCGCCGAGGTCGAGAAGGCCGGCTACACGGCCGCGCTGCCCGCCCCGCCCAAGACCGAGACCGATACCGTCGAGCGGGAGCCGGAGGACGAGCTCCGGCCGCTGCGCCAGCGTCTGATCACCTCGGTGGTGCTGTCGGTGCCGGTGGTCGCGATGGCGATGATTCCGGCGTTGCAGTTCACCAACTGGCAGTGGTTGTCGCTGACGCTGGCCGCCCCGGTGGTGGCGTACGCGGGCTGGCCGTTCCACAAGGCCGCCTGGACGAATCTGCGGCACGGCGCCGCGACGATGGACACGCTGATCTCGGTCGGTACGCTGGCCGCGCTGGGCTGGTCGTTGTGGGCGTTGTTCTTCGGTACGGCCGGCACGCCGGGCATGACGCACCCGTTCGCGTTCACCATCGAGCGCAGCGATGGCTCCGGCAACATCTACCTGGAGACGGCCGCGGCGGTGACGGCGTTCATCCTGGCCGGACGATACTTCGAGGCGCGCTCCAAGCGGCGTGCCGGTGCCGCGCTGCGGGCGCTGCTGGAGCTGGGCGCCAAGGACGTGGAGCTGGCCGACGGCCGGCGGGTGCCCGTCGATCAGCTCAAGGCGGGGGACCGGTTCGTGGTCCGGCCGGGGGAGAAGATCGCCACGGACGGTGTGGTCGAGGAGGGCTCCTCGGCGGTGGACGCCTCGATGCTCACCGGCGAGTCCGTGCCGGTCGAGGTGGGCGCGGGCGACGCGGTCACCGGCGCGACCGTGAACGCGGGCGGCCGGCTGATCGTCCGGGCGACCCGGGTCGGCGCCGACACCCAGCTCGCCCAGATGGCCAAGCTGGTGGAGGAGGCGCAGACCGGCAAGGCGCAGGCGCAGCGGCTGGCCGACCGCATCTCCGGGATTTTCGTGCCGATCGTGATCGCGCTGGCCCTGGGCACACTGGGATTCTGGCTCGGTACCGGTGACGGGGTGGGCGCGGCGTTCAACGCGGCGGTGGCGGTGTTGATCATCGCCTGCCCGTGCGCGCTGGGTCTGGCCACCCCGACCGCGTTGCTGGTCGGCACCGGGCGTGGCGCTCAGCTCGGCATTCTGATCAAGGGTCCTGAGGTGCTGGAGTCCACCCGCCGGATCGACACGGTGGTGCTGGACAAGACCGGCACGGTCACCGAGGGCCGGATGGCGCTGGCGGCCGTGCACGTGGCCGAGGGGGAGAGCCGGGAAGAGGTGCTGCGCCTGGCGGGGGCGCTGGAGCACGCCTCGGAGCACCCGATCGGCCAGGCCATCGCCCGCGCGGCCGCATCCGATGCCGTCGTGGAGGACTTCGCCAACGTCGAGGGCCTCGGCGTGCAGGGCATCGTGGACGGCCACGCCGTGCTGGTCGGCCGTCCCCGGCTGCTGGCGGAGTGGTCGCAGCACCTGCCGGCGGATCTGGAGCGGGAACTGCACCAGGCTCAGGCGGCCGGCCGTACCGCGGTCGCGGTCGGCTGGGACGGCCGGGCGCGGGCGGTGCTGGTGGTGGCCGATGCGGTCAAGCCGACCAGCAAGGAGGCCATCGCGCAGTTGCGTGCGCTCGGTCTGTCGCCGGTGCTGCTGACCGGTGACAACGAGGCGGTGGCCAGGACCGTCGCGGCCGAGGTGGGCATCGACGAGGTCATCGCCGAGGTGCTGCCCGCCGACAAGGTGGAGGTGGTCAAGCGGCTGCAGGGCGAGGGCAAGGTGGTGGCCATGGTGGGCGACGGGGTCAACGACGCCGCCGCGCTGGCCCAGGCCGATCTGGGGCTGGCCATGGGCACCGGCACCGACGCCGCGATCGAGGCGAGCGATCTGACCCTGGTCCGCGGTGACCTGCGGGTGGCCGCCGATGCCATCCGGCTGTCCCGCCGCACGCTCGCCACGATCAAGGGCAACCTGTTCTGGGCGTTCGCCTACAACGTGGCCGCCCTGCCGCTGGCCGCGATGGGCCTGCTCAACCCGATGATCGCGGGCGCGGCGATGGCGTTCTCCAGCGTCTTCGTGGTCAGCAACAGCCTGCGGCTACGCCGCTTCAACTAGCACCACACAGGGATGGCTCCACGCCGAACGGCGTGGAGCCATCCTTCATTGCTGGGTTGCCGCAGTTCGGGACGCGAGTTGTCCGGGGCCTGAATCGAGTCCGGCCCCGTGGCTTCGGCCGGCTGCGGAATCGTGCCGGGCGCACATACGGCGGAGGGGTGGCGGTGGGCCGATGCAGGGCGAGGCATGGCCGGGCACATCCAGAGCAAGAAAGGCCACCTCACACGGCTGCGCCGCGTCGAGGGGCAGATCCGTGGCCTGCAACGCATGGTCGAGGAGGACACCTACTGCATCGACATCCTGACGCAGGTGTCCGCGGCGACCAGCGCGCTGAAGTCGTTCTCCCTGGCCCTGCTGGAGGAGCAGCTGGCCCACTGCGTCGCCGAAGCCACCCGAGAGGGCGGCCCGGAGGCCGCGGCGAAGGTCAAGGAGGCCGGCGACGCCATCGCCAGGCTGGTACGCGCATGAGGGGATCGGCCCGGTCGCCGACGTTCTCATCAGGTGGGTGAGAAGGCTGTGGCGAAGGTCTTGCCGCCGTCCTTGGATTCCAGCACCGTGCCGTCCTCCATGGCCGCCAGCAGGCGCTCTCGGTCCACGGCGGTGAACGCGGCCGCCTGGCCGGGCACCTTTCCGGCGATCGACCAGGTCTTGCCGGAGTCCCGGCTGATGTGGACTTGGCCATCGGCTGCCGCGCCCACGAGGATTTCGCCTGGCAGGACGTCAATGTGACTGAGCAAGGGGGCCTTGGTGAGGTCGTTGTAGTTCAGCCCGCCGTCCTCGCTGACCTTCAGCCCGTCGGGTGTCGTGGCGTAGATGCGGGACGACTCCTCGGCACTCGCCCCGAGGTCGATCACCTTCTCCACGGTGCCCTGGGTCCAGGTGCCGCCGCCGTCGATGCTTCGCCAGACCTTCGAGGTCTGGCTGTCGTAGGCGTACAGGTTGTCGCCGGCGGGTTGGATGGAGTGAAAGTCGGCCGAACCGTCTTCCGAGACCGTCTTCCAGGTGAGCCCGGAATCCGTCGACTTGATGAGGCCGAGGTGCGGCGGTCGTTCCGGTGAGACGTCCTCCGCTGAGGGGTGCCCGCTGGCCAGGAACGTCTTGGGTCCCATGATGGTGAAGCCCATGTGGTCCTGATCGCGGTCGGCGACCCGGGTGACCGTCGTGGGGGAGGCGACCTTGAACAGGCCATGGTGGCCCGCGACGTAGAGGGCTCCATCGGCCGGGTCGATGCCGAGCCCGTGCACGTGTCCCATGCCCACATCCGCATCGGTCGTTCCGCCCGGCTCCTGCGCCGACTGGCCGCAGCCTGTCAGCGCGATGCCCAACGCCACCCCGACGGCACCCATGCGCAGCCGCTGTCCCGCGAACGTCATGCCGCAAGTCTACAACTACCTACTATCAACCATCGTAGTAACCCGGAAGGAACGGCAGCGACGGGCGGCCGGCGAGCGAGCGCAGCGCGCCGGTGGTGATGACCGCGTGCCCGTTCCGGCCGGGCAGGCAGCACGCCGGCCGCTCGTCGTGATCCACACGAGCGCGTCGAGGTCGAGGTCGTGTTTGCCGAGGAGCGACAGGGCTTCGGTGTGCTGCGACGTGACCCACCACGGAGGTGGGCACGGCGACGGCGAACGCCGGCAGCTGGCGGTGCAGCAAACCCTTCTTGTGGAGGTTGTCCATCACGGTCATGACCGTGGTGTAGGCGATGGTCCTCCCCTGCCGCAGGTCTCGAACACCTAACGGACTGCTGCGGGGTGCCCACGCAACCACAGGCGATCCATGATCTCAGTTTCGAGCCTGCCGGGACCGTGCATCCTCCGGACTCCCATCGGCGCCACTCAGTCCTTTGGCAATCGTAGGAGGGGTCGGTTCCGCCATTAACGCGATACCTGTGACGGTGCCTATAGGAGCAACTTGCCCGGCGCGACGGGGAGGGTCCTGACGCGCGTGCCGGTGGCGTGGTAGATCGCGTTGGTGATGGCCGCCGCGACCCCGACGATGTCCAACTCGCCGATGCCCTCGGCGGCGGGTTGTCGGATGGCTCGCGGCCATGACGCCCCTCCTAAGTGCCGGTGTCCCAGCGATTGAGAAGCGTGACGACAGAGTGGCTTTTCCGCAGCCGAGCCACCTCCGTGGCCGTCAACGAGGCCGCGCTGGGGAAGGTGCTGCCTATCTTCCAACCGGCGTGAAGCACCGCGTCCTGGAGCGCCGACACGGGATTTCGCGTGGCGAGCCAGCTGTGCAGGAACGACGCGAAGAGGGCGTCTCCTGCCCCTGCGGTACTCACGACGCCGCGTGGCGCGACGGCCGAGACCTCGACCAGGGCCCCGTCGGGCAGCCCCATGACGCACCCCCGCTCGCCGAGGCCAACGGCCGCGACCGTGCAGCCGGGGTAACGACGGAAGATCTGCGCCACCCACTGTTTTGGAGAGCAGGGCAGCCGCTCGTGGCTGCAGAAGATGATGTCGGCGACCTCCAGCCAAGGCCGGTTGTACGCGTCGTCCACGTCCGTGATCAGATGGACGTCGACCGCGATCGGCACACCTTCTTCGCGCGCGCTTCCCAGCAGGGGCCGGACGAACGAGGTGTTGGTGAGCACGGCGAGGTCGGCGCCACGGGCTAGGCGACGGAACATCTCAGTGGGATATTCCAGGGCGTTGACGGCTGCGACATACGGGTGGCCCGAACACTGCCCATCCGGGGCTACCAGCACAACGCCGAGGGAGGATCGTGGCGCCGTCACTACCCCCGGACCCCACAACCCTCGGGCACGGAGCGCCGTGCCGATCGCCTCTCCCGCCGGATCCTGCCCTACGAGAGTGCAGAGGCGGGCTTCGTCGCCGAGGGAATGGAGGGTGCTGGCGATATGGCACGCCGCTCCGGACACCTCGGCCCTCATCCACTCGGGAAACTGCTCCCGTACGTAGGGCAGCGGAAAGTCCATCACGGGCATGGCCATGTACAGGCTGGTGACACCCGCTACGACTATCGAGCTGCTCATCTTCTCTCCTCGCAGGCCGTATGGTCGGGCGAACTGAGCAGAAACGGTGGGGGGACTGGATCGGCTCGCGGCAGGATGAGCGGCTGCGGCAGCCGCATCAGCCGGTACATCAGCCGCCGCATGTTCCGGTCGAAGCGGCCTGGAGCCGAGGTGAGCCGTTCCACGACCGCGGCATGCCGTCCCGGATGGTGATGCGCGGCCGCCCAGCGCAGCTGGGCCGGCAAGGGCTGATCGAGTCGCAACCGGGGTGCCGACGACGCCAGCAGTCCGCTGGCGGACTCCGGATCCACGTCGCCCACCGCATCGCCCACCAGTGAGACCGGGGCACCGCAGACAGTGCCGTACACCGCGGCTGAACCATGATCACCCACCACGTGATCGGCGGCGACGAGGACACCTCGCCAATCCGCCTCGGGCGGTACCAACGCCAGTTCGTCCCGCAGACAGTCGGCCAGCCAGCTGCGGACCTGCCAGATGCCGTGACCGAACCAGATGTTCGGGTGGAGAAGGGCGGCGATGCGGTATCGGTCGCGGGGAAGCTCGGTGAGCATCCGCCGGAGCAATCCTGCGTGTCTGCCGAAGAGCGAGTTGGATCCCCAGGTGGAGGTCACCACCACGAGTTCATGCTCGTCCGTGACTCCGAGGGCACGTCGATAGGCGTGTCGCTCATGGGAGCTGGCGATCAACCGATCATGGGAGGCGTCCCCGATGATTGCGGCAACCCCGACAGCCTCTGGGCAGCTTCTCGCCAGCCGCTGACGTTCGGCGTTGTGGGCCAGCACGATAGCTGACGGGATCACTGTGCCGTCCCGGACGAGTTCCTGAGCACTGAGTCCGTACAAGCCTCGGGCCGCGACTGCTCCGCCGCCCAGCCGGCGGCTGACCAGCTTGTTGTAACCGGCCCCGTGGGGGATCACCACGAGCGGTGCGCGGACGCTCTCGATCCCCCCGTAGGCGGCGCAGATGGCGAGGTCGAATTGCTCGCGGACGGCCAGGTGCCACGGCAGGACGACGACGCCGATACGCCGGAGCAATTCGGTCACGCCATTACTGAAAACGTCGGGCGCGATCGTGAAGACCACCTGGACCCGGAGGTCGGCGGCGAGAAGGCGGGCGACGTCCAGCAAGCGTTGCCCCGAGGTGACCGTGTGGACGACTGCCAACACGGTTTTCCGGCTGCGACGTGTCACCCAGCGCGGCGCATCCGGCCCGACTGGCACGCGGTAATCCTCTGAACACGACATCGGACTGTCGACCCCCTGTCAGCTGTGTGCGGTTCGCATCGCCGCATTCGCCTGGCCGTAATCCCCGTTCAACGGCACAATCCGAGAATCCCTCAGATCCCTGGACAGAACCTTGCAACAACCGTGAAGCGGAGAAGTCAGGTAACGGATGACATATGGACCGTTAACCAGCTCTGCGAGAAACTGGCGGCGAGGGCCCTCTGATCTCTGGAAGGACATTCATGGAGTTCCGAATACTCGGCTCCGTGGAGGCCTGGGCCGACGGAGAGGCATGTGAGCTCGGCTCGGCCAAGGAACGGCACGTGCTCGCCGTGCTGCTTCTGACTCCTGGACAGCCCGTGTCCATCGAAACTTTGATCAACCGGGTCTGGGACGACACACCGCCGTCGAAGGCGCGCGAGAGTATCCATAGCTATATCGCACGCTTACGCGGTCGTTTGAACCGGCGATCCGGCGACACCGCGGTACGGCTGAGCTCTCGTTCAGGCGCTTACGTGCTGGAAATCGACCCGCAAACGACCGATCTGCATCGATTTCGCCGCCTGACCGCACAAGCACGAGCCATCTCGGACAGTGGGGATCAGGAAGATGCGCTGCGGCTACTCCGGGCGGCGGAGAAACTCTGGCGCGGCGATCCACTTTCCGGCTTGTCCGGAGAATGGGTGACCAAGCTGCGGACGAGCCTGGAGAGCGAGCATCGCGCCGCGGTCGGTTTGCGGCTCGCCATGGAACTCGACACGGGCCACCATGCCGACCTGGTCGGCGAGCTGTATGGTCTCATTCACCAATATCCCTACGACGAGTCGTTCGTCGAACACTTGATGGTCGCCCTTTATCGCTGCGGGCGTCAGGGCGAGGCACTGGAGGCCTATCACCGGGCAAGTCATCGCCTCGTCGAAGACCTCGGTGCCGAGCCGGGGCCCTCTCTCCGCCGAACGTACGAGCGCATACTGCGCGGCGACACCGACCTGGCCGCGTCGCCCAAACGTCCCCGGGGCCACGCGGGACCTCTCGCCGACAACCTGCCCCGCGACATTCCTGACTTCACCGGGCGAGAGACGGAGCTGAGCCAACTGTACGAGGAACTGGAGCGTTCCGCTGCAACAGTGATGATCAGAGCCATTGACGGAATGGCCGGCGTCGGTAAGACGGCGCTCGCTGTCCACGTGGCTCATGAGCTCGCGGACCGCTATCCGGACGGACGGTGGTATCTCCATCTTCGCGCCCACGATCCCCATCAACCGCCGATTGATCCCGCCCAAGGCCTCGAGGCCCTGTTACGGCTTCTGGGAGAGGATCCACAGCGGATCCCCGAGGCGTTGGAGCCGCGTGCCGCACTGTGGCGCGCGCGGCTCGCCAACCGCCGGATGTTGATCGTGCTCGACGATGCAGCGGGTGCCGACCAAGTGAGACCGTTTCTGCCGGGCGGAGCCGGTTGCCTCGTGCTGATCACGAGCCGACGGCGGCTCGCCGGATTGGAGGGGGCAAGGCCGCTGTCGCTGGACGCGCTCATGCCGCTTGAGGCAGCACTGCTCTTCCGCCGGATCGTCGGTCAGGATCGACGGCTCGATGCCGGCGACGTCAACCAGCTAGTCCGCCTTTGCGGTCATCTGCCGCTCGCGGTCACGATCATGGCGAACAGGCTTCGCCACCGGCCGGCTCGAGGCGTCGGTGACCTGGTGGTGAAGCTGTCGCGGTCCAAAGACCGGCTGGCCGAGATGTATGCGGGGGACAGCGACCTCCTCACCGCGTTCGAACTGTCGTACAGGGAATTGTCGTCCGAACGGCGGGAGGCCTTTCGTCGTCTCGGGCTGCACGTTGGAGCCGACCTCTCGGTCGGCGCAGCCGCCGCCCTGATCGGATGCGATCCCGCTCGGGCGGAACATGCCCTGGAAGAGCTGATCGATCGTCATCTCGTGGAAGAGCCGGATTCCGGCCGGGTGCGCTTTCACGATCTCCTGCGGGCATACGCCCGGGAACGTGCCACTGAGGAGGAGACTCCGAAGGAACTGGAGCGAGCCGTCCACCGGCTGCTCGACTTTTACCTGTACGCCGCTGACCAGGCCGACCGTGCTCTCTATCCGTACAGGCGCCGCGCCGATGTGACCGTCGCCCACAGACCCGATCTGACGCTCATCGGCAGGCCGCGCTCAGCCGCCGAATGGTTGCGTGCCGAGCGGTCCAACTTACTGATGTGCATTCACTACGCCGCCGAGAACGGCCATCCCACGCACGCGATCCAGCTTTCGCATGCCGTCGCGACCTATCTGGAACGCTCGGCGCACTGGGAGGACGCCGCCCGCGTTCACGAACTGGCCCGTCGCACCTGCCAGGAAACAGGTGATCGCGAGGGTGAGGCGCGCGTGGATCTCGAACTCAGTCTGGTACGTAGCCGCATGAGTCATTACGACGCAGCCTTCGAGCACGCCGGCAGAGGCCTCGACACCTTTCGAGCAATGGGCGACCGCCGCGGAGAGGCGGACACGCTGGATCACCTCGCCCGCGTGTCCTGGCTCTCCGGCCGCAACCGGGAGGCCCTGGGCTACGCGGAGAAGGCACTCACCTTGTTTCGCGCGATCGGGGACCGGCATGGCGAAGGCAATGCGCTGCTGCATTGGGGAATCGCCTTGTCGTACCTTGGACGTGCCGAGGAGGCGATGGCTGCCTTCGAGAACTCACTCGAGATCGTGAGCGAGACAGGCGATGTCGCCACAAAGGCAATGATTCTGAACAACCTGGGCGAGCTGCATTTCAGCCATGGCGATTATCGAAGCGCGCTCGGGCTCTTCAGGGAGGCGCTCGTCATTCTGCGAGAGGCAGGCTGGCGTCAGAACGAGGCTGTGGCACTCAATAACATTGCCAATTGCCTGGAGCGCGAGGCGCGTCGCGACGAGGCTCTGCACTTCTACCGCGAGGCACTGTCGATATACCAGGAGACCGGCGACCGGCGCCATGAGGCCGACACGCTCAGCAATATCGGATCGACATATCTGGGCATGGACCTCAATGCCGAGGCGCTGATCCATTTCCAGAAAGCGCTGGCTATTGCACGGGACATAAGAGATCCGTACGAATCCTCACGCGCGCTCCTGAGGATCGGAGACAGTCAGCGACTCAGTGGCCAGTTCGCCTCCGCTCGGGAAACATGCGAGCAGGCGCTGGCCCTCGCTCGTCAGCTTGGCGACCCGTTTCTCGAGGCCAGCTCACTTTTGGGACTGGGCGAAGCCCTTCTGTGCATGCACGGGAGGAGGGTCGCGGCACGACCGTGGCGTCAAGCACTCACGATCTTCGAACGTCTGAGCGCACCGGAGGCGGGCGTCCTGCGGCAGCGCCTGGAGGCGCTGGAAGCTGCTGGGGCTTGATTATGTGAAGCATGTGGCGGGTCAGCCACTTCCCGCTTATTATGAGCGCGTCGGGGGCTCATGATCGACGATGTGCAGAATGTCTGGAAAGGACGTAAGTTGCACCAGGAAATGCTCGTTACCACCCAGGAAGTCGTCGTGCGTATCATGATGGGTCTTCTGGGTATCATGATGGGCTGATCAGCCCTAATCTGCCCCCTCGGCCGCCGCTCCATCCGGACGGTGGCCTTTTTTATTTTCATGACAAACTCCAGGATAACGGTCAAACGCCTCAAGACGTTCCTTGATCCTGAAATATCCGATAGATCCTTCCTGTCCTATCGTTTCCAGTGCCGCCTCATACATCCGTCTCGCCTCGCCCCTACGACCGGTGCGTTCAGCCAGGTCCCCCAGCCCTTCCAGCGCCGCGGCCCGGCCCACTGAGGACCCCAGCTCAGCCATCGCCTCAAGCGCTGCGCGCAACTCCCGGCCGGCCTTGTCGTGTTCTCCCAGCCCGGCGTGCGCATGACCGAGGAAGATGTCCACACGGGCACGGTTGTATGAGTCGTCGACTTCTGCGAGCAGGCGCCGCGCCCGTTCCAGATGGATCACCGCGTCCAGACCGCGGTCCTGAGCCAGGAGCACACCCGCGAGGTCGATCAAGGCCAGAGCTGTTTTCCGGCCGGCCCCCAGTGTCTGATATGCGGCACTCGCGTCCGTGAGCCGGGCGATGGCGGCGCCGTGGTCACCACGCCCGGCAGCGACCAAGCCCAGCCTGCGCAGCGACCCGATCTCCCTCTCCCGCTCACCAAGACGTCGCCAGATCTCGAGCGCTTCCTCGAATCGTGCGGCCGCCTCATCGTGACGGCCGAGGGTATTGAGGCTCAGCCCCAGGCGGTTCAGCATCTTCCCCTCGGCGTACATGTCGCCGCAGGAGCGTGCGGCGGCCAGTCCCGTCTCCTCCACTTCGAGCCGCTCCACGTGATGGCCCATGAAGAGGAACAGGGCCCACATTGCGTCGGCGAGTTGCCATGCGGTCGCTTCACGCCCTTGCTCGTGTGCGAGAGTGACCGCGGCGCTCAGGTTCGCGCGTTCCGACTCCAGCCACCTGAGTGCGTCCTCCGGACCTCCGAAGTCCGTCACCTCGGCGGGAGGTGGTTCGGCGTCTCGGGGCAGTCGTGTGCGGTGCGGCCGCAATCGGCGTTCCGCGCACGCGGCTGTGGCGAGATACCAGGAGAGCAGGCGGCCAACGGCAAGGTCTCGGGCCTCCTGCTGGTCCTCAATCTCGACCAGGTGGGAAGCGTGCAGCCGGACCAACGCGTGATGAAAGCGGCAGCGCCCGTCGGCCATGTCGGTCAACAGGTTCGCGTCGGTCAGCTCTCCCAGCATCCGCCTCGCCTCCATCCTCGAGATGCCGGCCAGCGCCGCTGCCGCATCGCCGCCGAACTTGTCCCCAGGGCAGAGACTTAGCAGCCGGTACAGCCGGGCGGTGTCGGAGCGCAGCGCGCGGTAGGAGAGGTCGAGCGCGGAGCGCATTGCCACGTCATCTCCGATCGTCAGCGCCGCCAGGGCCCTCTGCTCCTCGGCCAGCGCGGCGACCATCTCGCGGATGGGCCAGCTCGGACGTGCAGCCAGGCGGGCCGCCGCGACGCTCAATGCGAGCGGCAGCCGCATGCACAGCTCCACCAACTCGGCAGCCGCCTCGTGCTGCTGCTCGAGCCGGTCACTTCCCAGCGCATCGCGCAGGAGGGCAAGGCTCGCCTCGGCGTCGAACCGATCGACGTAAACCCCACGCACTCCATGCATCAACAAGCCCGCCAGCCGGTATCTACTGGTCACCACGGTGATGCTCGCGGACGAGGCCGGGAGCAGCGGCCGTACCTGGGCTGCGGTTATCGCGTCGTCGAGGACTACCAAAACCCGCTGGTCCCTGGTCACCGTGCGATACAGCGCCGAGCGCTGTGCCAGCTCGCCGGGGATGAGGTCCGTCGGGACACCCAGGGATTGGAGGAAGTCTCCAAGTACTTCGTGAGGGGACGCCGGGATGTCGGTGGAATGTCCGCGCAGATCGGTGTACAACTGCCCATCCGGGAAACGCTCGCGAATCATGTGCGCCCAGGCCAGCGACAGCGCGCTCTTTCCCACGCCCACAGACCCCGTCAGCAACACGGCCAGCGGGACATCGGTAGCCTCCTCCCGCAGCGCATCGAGGTGGGCGATGACGGATTCGCGATCGACGAGGCGTGGCCGCGGCGGAAGCTGGCTCGGCGCAGGCAGTGAAGCCACAGTATGGAAATGAATGCCGCCGAAAATATCATGAGCTTGGACTAACGGCCCGTGAACCACTCCCGTCACATCGTTATGTACAATTTCGGACAGATTTCGGTTGACCATCACGTTGCTTCGGCACCAATCTTCAGATTGAATCCCGGCATCCCTCCATACGCGTTCAAGCGGCTTGGTGTAAAGGCACAAGTGCAACGATGACGGATTATCAGGTGCCCCGCAATGCGCCGGGACCCATGGCCGAACCCGGCGCCCCTGGCGCCGGAGCCCACGCACCGCGCTTGACGGAGTGCCGTCCGCCCGGGTGGAGTCGGAAGCTCCCGACCGATGCCCGCGACCGCGAGCCGGGACACATACCGCAGGACGTAAGCTGGGAGAAAATCCCGCACCGAAAGAGGCGCGATGGACCCGAGCGCAATCTCCGCCCTGGCTGCGATCGTCTCGGCGATAATCGGGGGAGCCGCAGGAGAAGCCGGCAAGCACGCGTGGACCTCATTGATCACTCTCGTGCGTCGGAGTTCCGACACCAACCCCCATGCTGTCGCGGCCCTTGAGCGGCTCGGCACACAGTCGCCGGAAGAGATCACAAAGGCGCTGGTAGACCACGCCAACGCGGACGCGGAATTCGCAGAATCGTTGATCGGGTGGACGAACGATACGATCCATCTCACTCAACACAAGCGCGACGTGAGTAACACCATTGGCGGCAACGCTCGCGTTAGTGGGCCGGTTATTCAGGCCGGAGATGTCCTGGGCTCGATCAATATCGGTAAGTTCTGAACATCCGGGCGGCCGGTCAGGCATTCATCCGGCCTCCCGATGATGGTGCCTCGGCGAACGCGGGACCGGTGACGAACCAAAGGGTCCACCCCGCGGGGCGAGACAGCTTCATGGAGCGGTCATGTGCCGAGGGCCGTGCGCAGGAGGTCGCTGTCAGGTGGAGACCTTCCGGCTGCGGGTGGTGAGCCAGGCCAGGTCCGTCTCGTGGCGCTCGCGGGCGAGACGCTCCGCTTCGAACAACGCTTCTGTCTTGGCCAGAACCAGGGTGTACGGGCGGCCCTGCCGTCTGGTCTGGTGACGGACGGGCAGCTCCGCGTCGTCTATCCGGGCGTGGACATGCCTGCGCTTGTCCTTTGCGAGCGGCCAGTCGAGAGCTCGCCGTTCAGGATGCCGGAGGAACGTGCCGAGCACTTCGCACAGCTCGCACGCGCATCCGGTGGGCAGCTCGATCGACCAGTCGCCCGGCGCGCGTCGTGGCTGCGCCAGTAATGCCCGGATCCGTTCGGCACAGTCGATGGCCAGCTCGTCGAAGCCCGCTCTGTGCCCTCCGGCAGCGCGCAGTGTGGCCATCGCCAGCGCGTGCGCCCGGTCACCGGCCGTCCGCGCGAGCTTGTGGGCGTCCTCCAGCACGCTCGTCGATCCGAGCTGGGCCGCGGCCGCGATGATCCCGGAGCATGGCGCCCCCAAGGCGGTCAGCCATGCCTCTTGCCGGGAGGTGAGGGGCCCGTCGAGCGCTGGACCGACCTGGCCCGCGAACATCGTCCAGGACAGATCGACGATGCGGCGGGCGGCCTCGGTGGACGGGCTTCCCTCCACCGAGAGCGCGGTACACAGCCGTGGGAGATTCTCGAGCCATTTCAGCGACTCCTGGGCGAGGCCGTAGGAGCTGGGCCTCCAGCCCTCGGACCAGCCGTGCAGCAGACCACCGATCCAGGTGTCACCGTAGTGCGCCGCCAGGTCGGCGAATGCCGGGCCGTGCCCTGGGACCAGCCGCTCCAACACGAACGGCCGCAGCAGCATGGCGGCGATCTGCGCGTCATCCAGCTCCCTGGCTGCCTCCAGCGCCTTGCGGAGAAGCTCGGTCTGATCGGCGTAACGGCCTGCGGCGTGCCAGCTGGGCTCCAGCGACCGCGCCGCCTCACATGCCTCCGTAACCCTTCCGGCGTGGGCCATCGCAATGAGTTCGTCCAGCGCCCATCCCGGAGACGCCTCGGCCCGGCTGGCGAAGCCTTGGCCCCGCGGCCAGATGACCAGCGCAGCTCGCCGGTACCAGCGGTCCAGGGTATTGCCGTAGTTGCCCATGTAGCCCTCGTACTCCGAGGAGTAGGGCGCCATGTCAGCCGTCGGGGTCGTCGAGGCCACCTCGGCATCGCTCAGGTCCAGCGAGATGTTCTCGAGCCGCCCTGTTTCCGGGCCGATCCAGTGGGCTAGCGTGGTGGAGGTTTCGATCATGTCCTGAAGGACGTACTGCTTGTCGTCCGCGCTGTGAGTGTCCTCGTGGTCGTCGGGGTCCTCGTCCTCGTGGTCGCCGTACCACGCATCCTCGTCCTCGTCGGGATCGTAGGCATCCCAGGTCTCCTGGATCTCCGCGAGGGCCAGGGTGATCTCGCAACCCGCCCGCTCCGCCGCCGCCCGCAGCAGGGCACCCCGTGCGGCGTCGGAGCCCTTCAACCGGGACCAGCTCAGCCCGCGGGCGGTGTACTCATGGTCGAGGAGGTACGCCAGCCGCGCCGGCGGATCGCCCCTGCGATTGCTGTACGGAAGGACGACCGGGGTGGCGAAGTGCGTGTGAAGGCAGGCCGCGAGATCACTGACCAGCGGATGCCCGGCCGTCACGGCCTGGCCGTCGCCCGTCAGGAGCAGGTTGTAAGTGAGGGTGACGCGGTTGCCCGTCTTCACGGGAAGAACCTGGTGCCGGCAGTCGGCGTAGAAGGCCACCAGCGAGACCGCGGTCTTCAGCCCCCGGTATTCCTTGGTCCGACCCTGATGCTCGACGACGAGCTCGCCGCCGGTGTGCGCGGACGGCAGCGTCACCACCAAGGTCGCGACCATCGCGTCGTCCTTCTCGGAATCCTGGTGGGCGACGAAGAACTGCCCGGTCTCGTACAGGAGCATGGAGTGCAGCTCCGGTGTGAGCTCGCAGAGCGGCGGCAAGCCCAGCTCCGCGCGCATTCCGTCGAGGACGGCCGCGAACGCCTCCGTCCACTCGACGCGCACCGACTCCTTGGGAATCTCCCAGGTGTCGCGAACCTCCGGATCGGTCAGGGTCTGCTCGCCGCGCCCGAACCGCGCACGGCGGCCGAGCCCGCGCAGCTGCACGGCCTGCTTGTCGGAGACGGGAAACCGCAGCGGGCCGACCCCCTCGACCACCACCGACAGATCGGTCTTGGAGACCTTTCTATAGACGCTGGACGCGGCCGGCTCGGCCGACGCATCGAGCAACTCGGCCAGTCGTTCACGGGCCATGCCGGGCACGGAATCCCCCCTTTCTGCCGCGGAACCAAAACTACTGCGTGGGGATATCGCCCCGGTGGGGCTTCGGGAACCCCCGCGGATGCCGGAGATCACGACCGGGAGCTCCTGCGCGGTCCTTGCATCGGCCAGCGGTGACTGCACGCCCTCGATGCCACGAGGTACCTCCAACTGATCAGGGGAGGAGGCGGCGGGCGAGTCGTTCGGCGATGGGCGCCTCGTCGGCCTCGCGTAGTCGGTCCCACTGCGCGGCGGCGCCGATTTCCAGGATCCCGACCTTGTCGATCATCAGCCCGCCAGGTTTGAGGTCCCGGGCCATCAGCGTGTGGGGATGGGGGCCGTCGTAGTCGATGAGCAGCACCTCTTCGTTGTCCCACACATCCACCGCTCGCCATGCCGCCACCGCGGCCATGCCGCGTCCGCTGGGCATGGCGGTGTGCCAGCCGAACCAGTCGGGTGCAGCGTCGGCGTTCGACACCAACGAGGCTGTATGGGACCGCCGCCCGCTCCGGCCAGGTCCTCGGCCTGAACGTCGAGCTTCTGGACCGGCACAACCGCCGCATCAAGGTCACGTACGTCGAAAGCCCCGGAACCTACAGGAGGCGGCCGGTCCGGCGCAGGCGGCGTTCCCGCACTGCCAGCACCACCGGAAGAAGCAGCTCCGCCCCCGTGAACGCGACCACCACAACGGCCTCCCAGAACCCGAACGACCCGATCCCCGCGCTGCCGAGCTGCCCCCATGCCCACCGCCCGAGCGACATCGCCAAGGGCAGCGCGACGGTGACGAACAACCACGCCATGACCGCGATGCCCGCCAGGTAAGGCACCGCGAACCAGGTCGCGACCCGGCGATCCCTCGCGCTGGCCGCGTCCAGTTCGGCGGTCTCCTTCGCGGTGAGCCCGAGCAGCCTTGCCTTGGCGGTCAGCCAGGTCGTCCGGTACAGGTTGTGGCAGCGCAGCGCGTTCGCCAGCAGGGCGTACGAGTCGCTGCGCAGCGGCAACGCGGCCCACTGCCAGATGATCCGGGAGAGCTGCAGGAGGGCGGTCGCGGCGAGCAGGCCGTCGAGCACGCCGGGCGGTTCGAGCAGGCGCAGGCCGAGGACGATGGCCAGGACGACGGCGTCGATGGCCATGCCCGCCAGGTACACGCCGTGCCGGCGGTTCCTGGGCACGGTGACGATCTGCGTGAGGTCGGTCTCGAAGACGACGTAGACGCCGCGGTAGCTGAGCCTGAAGATCGCGGGGATGCCGATGGCCCGGCCGGCCAGCCAGTGCCAGGCCTCGTGCAGGGCGGTGCAGGCGATGGTGAGCAGCAGCACGGCGAGCAGCGACAGGCCGGGGCTCGGGAGGAACCAGGCGTCGTTCCACGAGGGGCGCAGATCGGGGCGCGTCGCCAGGATGGCGAGGGCCGTCATGGCGGCTGCGGCATAACACGTCCACCCCGCTCGCCCGAAGAGCCGGGCCGCCGCTTCGGGGCCGACTCCCTCGATCCACCTGATCCGGCCGGGGGCGTCCGGCTCCGCGGCCGCCTCGAACAGGCCGGCGGCGGTGAGCCCGGCGACGAACTCGTCGCCGTCCACGTGCTCGCCCGCCATCTCACTGGCGCGGGCGGTGGCCTCCGCGACGGATCCGGTCTCCTGGAGGGTGGTGACGAAGACCGCTCCCGGTTCGGGCACGGCGACGAAGACGCCCAGGTCAGGTCGTCCGAGGATCCACGCTTCGCCGTCGAAGCCGACGGTCAGGCAGGCCGCCCGCGCGCGCAGCTCCGTCGCAGGGAGGGCGGTCATCTTCGCTCCGGGAAATGCTGGACGAGGTCCGTGACAATGCAGGACGAGGTGCGTGAGCATGCTGGACGAAAGGCGAGTGCCGGGGCCGCACGCAGAAGCGCGGTCCCCGGCCGCTCGCTCAGGTGGACATGCAGATGTTGCCCGTCAGGCGGGTGCTCTCGACGCGAACGATCTCGATCTTCACAATGGTCACCTCCCCCCGCATACCGTGCAGGCTGGATCGCGCTGCCACTCGTCCGGGTGATTCGCCGCGCAACCGTGGGCGAAATCGAGGACGAGCGGCCGACCGGCGTGTGCCGGTGGCTCGAAACGGGTCAAGTATCTGAGCACCTCGAAGGCGGCATAGGAACCGAGCAGCCCGACGACCGGGCCGATGCCCCGGTTGCGCTGCGGCCGGTTCAGGTGCAGGCGCATCGCCGAGATCGCGTTGCGGGTCGGCTCGTCCGGATCGGCGTACGCCGTGAGATCCACCGGATCCCCCGGAATGCACGCCCGGCACGCGCTGACCCCCGGATCGACCGACCACACCGCCCCGGTGGTGACCAGGAACCCGCCGCGGACGAAGGGCACGCCGTGCTGTACGCAGGCCCGGTTGACCCACAGGTCGATCTCGTTCGGGGAATCGACGCCGGCGGCCACCACGTCGGGCCGGAGCCGGCCGACGAGCTGGGCGAGCTGGTCGGGCCCCTCGATCGAGGCGTCGATCGCGTCCACCTCGACGGCCGGGTCGAACGTCCGCACCCACTCGGCTGCCTGCGTCGCCTTCCGAGCGCCGAGGTGGGCCCAGCGGTACAGGTACTGCCGAGCGAAGTTGCGGGGCTCCACCTGGTCGCGGTCGAGCAGGGTCAGCCGGCCGACGCCCAGACCGGCCAGGTGGGGGATCACGGTGGAGTTCAGGCCGCCGGTGCCGAGCACCAGCACGTGGGACTCGCGCAGCCGCCGGTGCAGGTCCTCATGGCTGCGGTCGAGGGAGCCGAACGACTCGAGGAAGGCCAGGGTGCTGAAGTGTCGCTCGGCCTCGTCCGGGGTGAGCCCGCCGAGGCGGTCGCCGTCCTCGACCAGCCCGTGGGCGTCCAGCGCCGACACGGCGGCACGTACATCGGCTGCGTCGACCGTGAGGACGCCGGCGAGCTCCTCGACCGTCCGGCCGCCCTCGCCGAGCAGCGCCAGCAGCTTCTCCACCGAGCCGTCGGGGTCCGCCAGCAGGAACTGGTCGCGCGGGTCGTAGACCAGGCGGAGCCGGTCGCCGTCCCGTTCCCAGGAGAGTTCTTTGAGCCGTGGTCGCATCGATCGTTCCCTGTTCGCGTGCCGTCGGCGACCAACTTCGCACCGGACGGCACGGATCTTGCACGGATTCCGCATGGATCTTGGTACGGTCGGCCCGTGTCTGTCGTCCGGTTCCTCCTGCTTGGTCCCGTGGAGGTCACGGTCGACGGCCGGGCGGTGCACCTGACCGGCAGGCAGCGGGCGCTGCTGGCGACGCTGCTGCTCGAACCCGGTCGCGTGGTGCCCACCGAGCGCCTGGCCGGCTCGCTGTGGGGCGAGAGCCCCCCGTCGTCGGCCGCGCCGCGCATCCGCGCGCTGGTCGCGGAGGTACGCCGGGCCCTGGGCGTTCGGGGGAACTTGATCATCGTCACCCGCAGCCCCGGCTACCTGGCCAGGGTCGGGCCGGACGAGTTGGACCTCGCCGAGTTCACCGCCCTGGTCGAAGGCGCCCGCCACGCCGGCGCGGACGCCCTGCCGAGCTGCGACAGGGCCCTGGCGATGTGGCGCGGCGACCCGTTCCCCGACCTGACCGGCCTGGCCGCCCAAACCGAGCGGAGCCGGCTCGTGGAGCTGCACGTGGAGGCGGCCGAGCGGCGGGCCGAACTCCTGCTGGAGTGCGGCCACGGCGAGGGCGTGCTCGCCGACCTGCGCAGGCTCGTCGCCGAGCACCCGTTGCGGGAGCGCCCGCACGGGCTGCTCATGCGGGCGCTGCACCGTGACGCCCGGCTGCCCGAGGCGCTGGCGGTGTACCGCGAGCTCCGCGCCCGGCTGGTCGGCGAGCTGGGCGTCGAACCCGGCGTGGAGCTGCGCGACCTGCACCAGCGGCTGTTGAAGGACGACGTCCGGCCGGGCGGAGCGCAGACGCCGCATCAGCTGCCGCACGGTCTGACGCGGTTCGTCGGCCGGGAAGAGGTGTTGCGGCGGCTCGACGCGGCGCATCGGGTTGCCGTGGTCGGGCCCGCCGGGGTGGGCAAGACGGCGCTGGTGGTCCACTGGGCGCACCGGGCGGCCGGGCGCTTCCCCGACGGGCAGCTCTTCGTCGACATGCGGGGCTTCGGCCCGGCCGACCCGAGATCCCTCCCCGAGGCGCTGACGCTGCTCCTGCAGGGCCTCGGGCTGAGAGCCGCGGACATCCCGGTCGACGTGGACGCGCAGACCGCGCTCTACCGGACCACCCTCGCCGGCCGGCGGGTGCTCATCGTCCTGGACGACGTCGCGGACCCGCGGCAGGTCCGCGAGCTGCTGGCCGCGCCCCCCGGCTGCGGGATCGTCATCACCAGCCGCCACCGCCTCAGCGGGCTGGTGGCGGTGGACGACGTCGAGCGCGTCACGCTGGACGTGCTCGACCAGGACGAGGCCCTGCGCCTGCTCACCCAGGCCGTCGGCCAAGCCAGGGCCCGCCGCGACCCCGCCGCCGCGGCCGAGCTCGTCCGGTTGTGCGGCCGCCTTCCGCTCGCGCTCTCCATCGCCGCCTCCTGGGTCGGCGAGTACGGCCACCGGACGGTGGACGACTGCGTACACCGCCTTACGGCCCGGGGCCGCATGACCGGGCTGCGCGTGGACGGGGACGAGAACGTGGCCGTCCGCGCCTCGCTCGACGCGTCGTACGAGGCCCTTCCCACGGCTGCCCAGCGCATGTTTCGCCTGCTCGGGCTGGTGCCCGGCGCCGAGATCTCCGTCGCCGCGGCGGCCGCGCTGGCGGGAACCGGCCAGGCCGTGGCCGAGGAACTGCTGGGCGGGGCGGCCCGGATCCACCTGATCGAGGAGTCGGGCCCGGGCCGGTTCGCCGCTCACGACCTCGTCCTGGAGTACGCCGCGCAGCGCACCCGCGAGGCCGACCCGCCCGCCGAGCGCGAGGCCGCGGTGCGCCGCCTGCTCGACCACTACCTGCACCTTCTCGTCGCGGCCACCGAGGCGTGCGGCTTCCAGACCCCGGACCTGCCCCGCGGCCAGGACCGGCCGTTCGGCGACCAGGCCGAGGCGGTCGCCTGGTTCGAGAGCGAATGGCAGAACCTGGCGGCTGCCGTGTCGCACGCCGCCGCGCACGGCCCGCGGCGCTACGCCTGGCTGCTGGTCGAGGCGGCCCAGGAGCTGCTGCACCACCGGGCGACGCTGGGGGAGCGGCTGCGGGTCGCCGGGATCGGGCTGGCGGCCGCCGAGCGGGAGGGGGACCTCCGGGGCCAGGCCGCCATGTACCTGGTGCTCGGCACGACGCGCTGGCGCATGGCGGATCTGCGGACGGCCCTGCGGGAGAGCGAACGCGCGCTGGACCTCAGCCGCCGGGCCGGCTGGATACGCGGCGCGGCGATGGCGCTGTCGGCCTGTGGGGTGATGCTCAAGCAGCTCGGCCGGCCGGACCGGGCGATCCCGCGCTACCGGCGAGCGGTGGCGCTGAACCGCACGCTGGGCAACACGCACGGCCAGGTACGCGGGCTGGGCAACCTGGCCTCCGTCCACCTGGAGTTCGCCCGGCTGCGGCAGGCCGAGGAGTGCCTGGCCGCCGCCCTGCCGCTCGCCCGCGCCTCCGGCGACCGGCACATGCAGGCGCTGACCCTGGTCAACCTGGGCCTGGTCCGCCAGCAGCAGGCGAGGTTCGCGGAGGCGACGGAGATCCTGGAGGAGGCGCTGGCCGTGGCCCGGGCCGCGGGCCTGCGCTACGCGGAGGGCGTCGCCCATGAGACGGCCGGACTGGTGCACTGCGACGCGGGGCGCCCCGAGCAGGCCGTCGCCGCCTTCAGCAGCGCCCTCGACATCGCCGTGTCCGTCGAGAACCGCAATTCCGAGCTGGCCTCGCTGCTCGGCCTCGCGGACGCGGAACTGCGGCTCGGCCGGGTGGACCGCGCCTTCGACCGGCTCACCGCCGCTCGCCGGCTCGCCGCGAAGTCGGGCATGAGCAGCGGCCAGGTCCTGCTCGGCCGCGCCCGGGCCGAATTCTGCGTACGGAACCACGGCGCGGCCCGCGAACTGGCGACCCGATCCCTCGCCCTGAACAGGAAGTTCAGCCCGCTGGACGTGCCGCGGCTGCACACCCTGCTGGCGGCGATCCACTTGGCGGACGGCGAGGATGAGCAGGGGATGCTGGCGGGCGAGCGCGCGGCGAACCTGGCCGCGCGCTCGGGGCAACGGCTGGAGCACGCCCGTGCGCTGCTGCTCCTCGGCCGCGCCCGCCTCCGCACCGGCGATCGGCGGGGCGGGCGGGAGTGCTGGCGGCACGCTCACGACCTGTTCACCGCCATCGGCACGCCGGAGGCGCGGCTGACCGCGTCGCTGCTCGGGTGAAGCCCGCAGCCACCCGGGTACCGGAGGCAGATACCTCGACACGCTCCTCCCCGCGAGAGCGCGACCTCCACTGCCCGCAGACCTCGCTGCGAGACTAAATCTGCAGACGTATATACAGCCCGAATTTCCGGCGCATCACCCTGGCAGGGCGGCCTGGAAGCGGTTCGCGGCGCCGAGCCGGTCGAGCAGTTCGGCCACGTGTGTTTGCGGTAGGTCCACAGGCTCACCCCAGCTCCCTGGCGGCGGTCTCGTCCTTGTCGGCGCCGGACAGCAGGTGCAGCACCTGCCATTCCCTGGGGCTGCGGCCGGCGCGGGGTGCGGTTCGAGGTCCGCCGCGTGCGCCCAGACCTGCTCGAACAGGCCGGATCGAGTCGTGCGAGCTCCGGCGGGCATGGACGTCGAGGGATGTCGAGGATGCCGCGCGGCTGTGCGGGGCGGGCTCCGGCTCCGCGCGCTCGACGAGCTCCGTGCGACCACCCGATGACGGTGAAGGCGGCCGAGCCCGTCCGGCTCCCGTTCGGCGACCACCTGCTGGCCGCGTACCTGCTCGCCGTCGGAGGCACGCTGACCGCATGCGTTGCGCGTGGATGTTCCCGGAGCGAAGCCGTTCATCGTAGATCGCTCGCCCGTACCAGGAGGGAGGGGCGCCGCAAACGAAATCACCCGAGCTCAGCCGGAGCTGATCTCGGGTGACCGATCGTCATATCCAGAATCATCCAGATACATACGACTTACGTGTCCGAGGGGGGACTTGAACCCCCATGCCCATCACTGGGCACTAGCACCTCAAGCTAGCGCGTCTGCCTATTCCGCCACCCGGACTTGGTGCCTGCACGTGGGACCGTCATCCCGCGTCGGCTCAGTAAGGTTAGCAAACTCTGAGGAGTGCGTCATACCAAGAATCCGCACCCCCGTAGAGACCGCCCCCAGGGCCTCCATTGGGGCTTACGTGGGGGCGCGCGGAGGGTGATGGGGTGGTTGCGGATGGTTTGGGTGGTGGGGAGTTGGCCAATTCCTGGGTCTCAGGTGAAAAGGCCTTGCGGCAACCTTGGGTGCTGCTACGGTTACGGACCGTTGAGGGGTGAGTCCACGGACCGGCCTCACGACGTGAGGCCGGTTCTGGAGCTCGGGAGGGCATGTGACGCGCGAGGCGGTGCGACTGCAGAGGGCTGAGGCCCGTGCTGCGCGTCGCCCGCGCGTGACTGTCCCGGCGCAGGACGTGACCACCGATCGGGTCGACCGGATGGCGCGGTTCGCGGCCGGTGCCCGTCGGCTCGTCGTGCGGGCAGTCGCGATTGGCGCCCTGGTGGCCGCCGGGTGGCTGCTTGCTGTTGTGTTCGGCATGCTCACCGCCGCTCCGGCGGCCGCGGACGCCACCGCGGCGACAGGAACGGCCGGCGACGCCGTCGAGGCGTCACGAGCGACCGGAGACGGCACCGCGGCGACAGCGGTCACGGACGGTGCCGGGGCTGCACATCAGTCTCCCGACATCCCGGGTCGTGTCTCGGCGTCGGACAACGCCGAGGCCATGGCCGGGCGTACGGTGGACGGCCTCAACAGCCAGCGGGATCCTGGCCTGCCTGCACCATCCAGCGCCGGAAAGATCCTGGACACCAATGGTCTGGTGCCCAACGGCGGTGGCAGCGGCCCCTTCGGGCCCGCAACCGGGGATGTCGCGAGGTCCGTGTTCGACCCGCGGCTCCAGGCTGGGCGCGCCCCCCTGGCGCGCCTGCTTCCCCCCGTCGTCCGCACAGCGGCGGACGATCCCTCCTTCTCACCTGACTGATCCCGCCAGGACCCTGGCCGGAGCCGACGAATCACAACGAACGACGTCGGCCGGCGGGTCCCCGGAAAGTAGCGCGGCGGAGCGTGGCTTGAATCCCTCCGCCTGCGGGTGAACACGTCAGTTCAGCTGGTTCGCGAGTCCCAGGTCTCCGCTGTGCGCGAAGTCGCATGAGATCGCATGAGATCACATGAAGTCGCGTGAGGTCGCGTGAGACCGCGCACGGCCTCGGGCTGCCCGCGAACCGTTCAGGTAATCCCCCCAAGAACCACTAGGAGCATTCATCATGCGTACGTGGGCGAAGGCATCGAGCCCCGCGGCCCTGCTGGCCGTGGCAGTCATGTCGTTCGGCGGCAGCGGCACCGCGCTGGCCGACACCTCGGGCGACGCGTCCGTCGGCGGCGGTAACCAGGTCAACCTCCCCGTCTCCCTGCCGATCGACATCAGCGGCAACGCCGTCGCCGGGGCCGGCAAGTCGGAGGCGACCTCGCAGGGCGGCGCCGAGGTCGTCAACTCGGGCCGGGAAGGCATCCCCAACAGGACCTCGGGCAACGCGAGCGTGCTCGGCGGCAACCAGCTGAACGCGCCGATCAGCGCGCCGGTCAACGCCTGTGGCAACGCCGTGTCCCTGATCGGCAAGTCCGACGCGGGCTGCAAGGGCGGCGCCACCGTCCGCAACCAGGGCAGGGGCGGCGCCGGCGGCAACCAGACCTCCGGCAACGCCAGCGTCCTGGGCGGCAACCAGATCACCGCGCCCATCTCCGCCCCGCTGAACGTCTGCGGCAACGCGGTGGCGATCTTCGGGGACGCGACGGCCGGCTGCAAGGGCGGCTCCAGCGTCTACAACACCGGCGTGGGGGCGGGCGGCAACCGTACGTCGGGTGACGCCTCCGTGCTGGGCGGCAACCAGGTCATCGCGCCGATCACCGCGCCGATCAACATCTGCGGCAACTCGGTGGCCGTGTTCGGGCGGGCGTTCTCCGGCTGCCAGGGAGGCTCGACCGTCACGAACAACGGCGGCCCCGGCAACCGCTACCAGGCCCGCCACATGGCCGCGGGCTCGACGGGCAACGACACCGACGGGCGCTTCGGGGCCGGCAGCGGCAACCAGGTCGTCGCCCCGGTCAGCCTGCCGGTCGACGTCTGCGGCAACGCCGTGGGCAACGCGACCGCCGGGTGCAAGGGCGGCTCGAAGGTGCTGAACTCCGGCGGCGGCTCCGGCGCGGGCGGCAACACCACGTCGGGCACCGCCGGCGTGCTGAGCGGCAACCAGGCGGTCGCGCCGGTCAGCGCCCCGGTCGACATCTGCGGCAACGCCGCGGCCGTGCTCGGCCACGCGTTCGCCGGCTGCAAGGGCGGCGCCACCGTGAAGAAGGGCGGCAGGGGAGCCGGCGGCAACCACACCTCCGGCGCGGCCGGGGTGCTGGCGGGCAACCAGGCGGTCGCGCCGATCGCCGCGCCGATCAACGTCTGCGGCAACGCGGCCGCCGTGCTCGGCAGGTCCCAGGCCCACTGCAGGGGCGGCGCCGGCGTCTGGCCGCAGGACGGGGTCGGCGGGGGCGGCAACCGCACCTCCGGCCGGGCCGGGGTGCTGGCGGGCAACCAGGCGGTCGCGCCGATCGCCGCGCCGATCAACGTCTGCGGCAACGCCGCGGCCGTGCTGGGCGACGCCGCGGCCGGGTGCCTCGGCGGCTCGCACGTCGGCAGGCCCGGGCCCGAGGGCCCCGACGGGTTCGAGCGCTTCGCCCGCGCCAACACCAAGGTGGCGGCGGCCAAGGGCGGGTTGCTGCCCATCACGCCCGCCCTCCCGGTCCTGGGCGGGGTCCCCGACGTCAGCGGTCTCACCGGGCAGGTGCAGGGTCTCGCCGGCGGTGGCGAGCTGACCAAGCAGCTCCAGGACATGGGCAACCTCGCCGAGGTCACCAAGCCGATCGAGGGTGTCGGCAACGTCGCCGGCGTCTCCCAGCAGGTGCCCGCCGTCCAGGACCTCACGCAGACGTTCGGCCTGCCGCAGCTCCCCGAGCTGCCCGGCCTGCCCGGGGCCCCGGCCAAGCCGAGGAAGAACCCGGTGTCCGCCCCGGTCGACAGCAAGGGCCGCGCCACCTCCTCCAGCCCGATCTCCGCGCTCGACCCGGCCACCGACCTGGTCGCCTCCACCCCGGCCGGCGGCGTTGTGACATCGGCCACCCGCAGCCTGCCGGTCGGCGACCTCGGCCTGATGAGCGCCGAGCAGCCCGCCGGTCTCACCGGGATGAACTCCGGCTCCCTGCTCGCTCTCGTGCTGGGCTCGCTGCTGGCCGCCTCGGCGACGCTGTTCGCCTCGGCCCGCCGGTTCCGGATCGGCCGTAAGTAAGGGATCAGGAAGCACATAACACCGTACGGCTGCTGCTCACAGCCCGTGAGCAGTAAGCGATAGATGCTTTGCCCGTTCCGGGGGCGCGGCCCGGGGCGGGCAAAGCCATGTTCGCGGTCAGAGCGTGCGGCGTACTCGCAGGATCTTGCGCCGCAGGCGGACGTGACGGCTCCCGTCGGGGTGTACACGTACGCGCGCGAGCTCCCACTGACCGTACTCTGCGTGTTCGGTCAGCAGTTGACGTGCTGCTTCGCGAGTGAGGTCGCGCGGGATGAAGATATCCATGTAGGAGTAGTCGAGCACAACGATTAGTCTCCAGGGTGAGTCAGGGCGCCATGCCGCTCGATGGGCCTTATTCTGCGTGCTTGTGGGTGGACCCGGAAGCTAGTGGGTAGCCCGGGGGAAGGAAATTTCCGCGAGTCGGGTTACCTTTCAGTCTGTGCCGACTCCCGGCAGGGGGATTTGCAAGCGAACAGCGAGGTAGGAAGCAGCGTGCCAGCCAACAACGGCAGCGCCGGCGGAACACGCCTGGTGATCGTCGAGTCGCCCGCCAAGGCGAAGACGATTGCCGGGTACCTCGGGCGCGGCTACATCGTCGAATCGAGCATCGGTCACATCCGCGACCTGCCGGAGAAGGCCGACGACATCCCCGAGAAGTTCAAGGGGGCGCCTTGGGCACGGCTCGGGGTCAACGTCGAGCACGAGTTCGAGCCGCTGTACGTCGTCAACCCCGACAAGCGGTCACAGGTCGCCAAGCTGCGGCAGCTGCTGAAGGACGCTGACGAGCTCTATCTGGCCACTGACGAGGACCGCGAGGGCGAGGCGATCGCCTGGCACCTGCGGGAGGTGCTCAAGCCCAAGGTCCCCGTGCATCGCATGGTGTTCCACGAGATCACCCCGCAGGCGATCCGGGACGCCGTGGCCAACCCGCGCGACCTCAACCTCCGGCTGGTGGACGCCCAGGAGACCCGGCGCATCCTCGACCGCCTCTACGGTTACGAGGTCAGCCCCGTCCTGTGGAAGAAGGTCAAGCCAAAGCTGTCGGCCGGCCGGGTGCAGTCGGTGGCGACGCGGCTGGTCGTGGAGCGCGAGCGTGACCGCATCGCGTTCACCTCCGCCCACTACTGGGACCTGCAGGCGCTGTTCGACACGAACAAGCCCGAGGAGCGGCCGCGCGACTTCACCGCCACGCTGACCGTGGTCGACGGCAGGCGGGTGGCGCAGGGGCGCGACTTCGCCAGCACGGGGCAGCTCAAGAACGCCGACGTGCTGCACCTGTCCGAGGCCGCCGCGGGAGAGCTGGCCGGGCGGCTGCAGGGGGCGTCGTTCGCGGTCAAGTCGGTGGAGCGCAAGCCGTACACGCGCAAGCCGTACGCGCCGTTCCGGACGACCACCCTGCAGCAGGAGGCCAGCCGGAAGCTGGGCTTCTCCGCCAAATACACGATGCAGGTCGCGCAGCGGCTCTATGAGAACGGCTTCATCACCTACATGCGTACCGACAGCATCACGCTGTCGGAGACGGCGGTGGCGGCCGCGCGGTCGCAGGCGATCAAGCTGTACGGCGCCGCGTACGTGCCCGACAAGCCGCGCGTCTACTCCAGCAAGGTGAAGAGCGCGCAGGAGGCGCACGAGGCGATCCGGCCCTCGGGCGAGGAGTTCCGCACGCCCGGCGAGACCGGGCTGTCGGGCGACATGTTCCGGCTCTACGAGCTGATCTGGCAGCGCACCGTGTCCTCCCAGATGAAGGACGCGGTCGGCGAGTCGATCACCGTGAAGGTGGGCGGGAGGTCGACGGCCGGCGAGGACGTCGAGTTCAGCGCCTCCGGGCGGACGATCACGTTCTACGGGTTCCTGAAGGCGTACGTCGAGGGGGCCGACGACCCCTCGACCGACCGCGACGACTCCGAGAAGCGGCTGCCGAACCTGGTGGAGGGCGACGCGCTCAGCGTGTCGCGCCTCGACGTGGCCGGTCACTCGACCAAGCCGCCCGCGCGTTACACCGAGGCGTCGCTGGTCAAGGAGCTGGAGGATCGGGAGATCGGGCGGCCGTCGACGTACGCCTCGATCATCGGGACCATCCTCGACCGCGGTTACGTGTTCAAGAAGGGCACGGCGCTGGTGCCGTCGTTCCTGGCGTTCGCCGTGGTCAACCTGCTGGAGCAGCACTTCGGCAACCTGGTCGACTACGACTTCACGGCCGACATGGAGAAGGTGCTCGACGACATCGCCAACGACCGGGCGGAGCGGGTGCCGGAGCTGCAGCGCTTCTACTACGGCGCCGACGGCGACGAGGGCCTGAAGGAGATGGTCACCGACCTCGGCGACATCGACGCCAAGGAGATCAGCTCGTTCCCGGTCAAGGGCACGGACATCGTGCTGCGGGTCGGAAGATACGGCCCCTACCTCGACAGGGACGGCGCGCGGGTCAACGTCCCCGAGGACATGACGCCCGACGAGCTGACGGCGGAGAAGGCCGAGGAGCTGTTCTCGCGGCCGACGGGCGACCGGCAGCTCGGGAACGACCCGGCGACCGGGCACATGATCGTGGCCAAGGACGGACGATACGGCCCCTACGTGACCGAGGTCCTGCCGGAGCCGGCCGCCGACGAGGAGGCCCCGAAGCGGCGTACGAAGAAGGCCGACGCTCCGAAGCCGCGCACCAGCTCGCTGTTCAAGTCGATGTCGCTGGACACCATCACGCTGGACGACGCGCTCAAGCTGCTGACGATCCCGCGGGTCGTGGGCGAGCTGGAGGGCGAGGAGGTCGTGGCGCACAACGGGAAGTTCGGCCCCTACCTGAAGAAGGGGACCGACTCCCGCTCGCTGGCCTCCGAGGACGCCCTGCTGACGGTCACCATCGACCAGGCGAAGGAGCTGTTCGCGCAGCCCAAGCAGCGTGGACGGGGCCGCGCCGCGGCCGCGGCGCCGCTGCGGGAGCTGGGCGACGACCCCAACTCCAAGAAGCCCGTGGTGGTCAAGGAGGGGCGGTTCGGGCCCTACGTGACCGACGGCGAGACGAACGCGTCGCTGCGCAAGGGTGACACGGTCGAGGACATCACGATCGAGCGGGCGGCCGAGCTGCTGGCCGAGCGGCGTGAGCGGGCCCCGGCGCCCAAGAAGACGACCACGCGGAAGGCCCCGGCGAAGAAGACTCCCGCGAAGAAGCCGGCCACCAAGTCATAGATCACATTCCGGCGGTCAACGGGGTATGGCCGCCGGAAGTAGCATCGTTCGTGTGTTCGTCTTGGTTTTCGTGGCCGCGGTCCTGCTCGCGCACTGGTACCTGTGGAATCGCCTGGTGCGTCGCACGACCGGTCCCGGGTGGGTCCGCAAGACCCTGACCTGGAGCCTGGTCGCGTTGCTCGCGATTCTCGTGACGACCTTCGTGGGCACGAGGATGGGCCTGGAGAGCTGGGTGGCCTGGCCGGGCTACATCTGGCTGGCGTTGATGTTCTACCTGGTCGTGATCCTCGCCGTGCTGGAGATCCCGCGGGCCGTGGCCTTGGGGTTCCTGCGCAGGGCAGAGCGGCGGGAGCGGGCGCCCGAGCCCGTGGCCACGCCCGTCGCGGTGCCGGCGGGCGCGGCGCCGTCGGAGGAGCCCGCCGCTTCCGGGTCGGCCGCTTCCGGGTCGGCTGGTTCGGGGCCTGCCGTTTCGGGGCCTGCCGTTTCGGGCTCTGCCGCTTTCGAGCCCGCCGCGCCGGAGGTCGAGGCCCCGGCGGTCGCTCCCATGAGCAGGCGGATCTTCCTGGAGCGGACCACCGCGGCGATCGCCGGGGTGAGCGCGATGGGGACGGTCGGGTACGGCATGACGAGCGCGCTGGGCGACCCCGTGATCGAGCCGGTCAAGGTCACGCTGCCGAAGCTGGATCCGCGGCTGGGCGGCCTGCGCTTCGCCGTGGTGAGCGACATCCACCTGGGGCCGCTCACGGGCATCGGGCACACCGAGCGGATCGTCCGGATGATCAACGGCCTCCAGCCCGACGTGGTGGCGATCGTGGGCGACCTGGTGGACGGGTCGGTGGCCCAGCTCGGGGCGCTGGCCCGGCCGTTGAAGAACCTTGAGTCCCGCTACGGGGCATATTTCGTGACCGGTAACCACGAGTACTTCTCCCCCGGGGGACCCGGCGAGTGGATCGAGGAGCTCGGGGAGCTCGGCGTACGCTCTCTGCGAAACGAGCGGGTCGAGATCAGACACCAGGGTGCCGTGCTCGACCTGGCCGGCGTCAACGACGTCGGCGGCGCCGCCGGCGGTGACGGCCCCGACTTCGCCAAGGCGCTCGGCGGGCGCGACACCGGCCGCTCCACGGTGCTGCTCGCGCACCAGCCCGTCCAGGTGGACGAGGCCGCGCGGCACGGCGTCGACCTGCAGCTGTCCGGGCACACGCACGGCGGGCAGATCGCGCCGTTCAACCTGGTGGTGGGGCTGCAGCAGCCGGTGGTGTCGGGGCTGGCCACGGTGGACGGCGTACAGGTGTACGTCACCAGGGGCGCCGGCTTCTGGGGACCGCCAGTGCGTGTCGGGGCTCCGCCCGAGATCACGATCCTGGAACTCCGGAGTTGACTTTTCGTGATGCGGTAGTCACCCGGCGCCATGATGGCGTAGAGTATCCGACCGGATACTTTTCGGAGGTAGGGCATGGTCTCCTCGCCGATGGAGCGGGTGCTGGGGCAGGACGTCGCCATCTGGGCCAGGCGGGGCGGTCTGCTGTTCAAGCAGGCCAGGAATGCCGCGAGCCTCAACCAGAAGGCCCTGGCCAGCGTGAGCGGCACGTCCCGGACGACGTTGTCGGCCTACGAGCACGGCAGGAAGTCGCCGACGCTCGAGACCGCGGGGCGCATCCTCGACGCGGCCGGGTTCCGGCTGGTGCTGGAGGCGAAGGTCGAGTGCGCGGCGCGGGTGACCGGCGACGGGCGGAAGTTCCACGTGCCCAGCCGTCTGCCGCGGCTGCCGGTGGCGGCCGCGCTGGGGGTCGTGCGGGTGGCGGGCCGGGCCTACGACCTGGCCGACCGGGACGAGCGGCGGGCGGCCTACACCGCGCTGCTGTGCGAGGGCGGGCCCGATGAGCTGCTCGATCACGTGGACGGCGTGCTGCTGATCGACCTGTGGGACGAGCTCGTGCTTCCCGAGGAGATCCGCGCCGAGTGGGGGCCTTTGGTAGAAGAGGCGCGACATGAGGCCGGAGTTATGAATTGATGATGTTTTTGGGGGCCTATTCCAGGTGTGTAACCTGCGCCCGAGCCCGATCACGTAATACCCTCAGCCACGAGCAGCCGGGAATATCCGGCTCCTCTCTTGTCTGCCCCACTCCGGCCAACACCTGGATACGCTGAAATCATGACTGCCCTTGGCCGAAGCCGCCCCACCCACGTGCTGGCCAATGCGCCGTTCCGACGGCTCTGGACGGCCATGTCGGTGTGCAGTCTGGGTGACTGGCTCAACCTCCTGGCGCTCACGGCCCTGGCCGGAAACCTCACTCAGGGCGACTACCGCGTGCAGTCGCTGGCCGTCGGCGGCGTGTTCGTCGCCAAGATGTTGCCGGCGGTGCTGCTCGGGCCGCTCGCCGGCGTGTTCGCCGACCGGTTCGACCGGCGGCTGACGATGTTCACGGCCGACCTGGCCAGGTTCGCGGTGGTGCTGTCGATCCCGTTCGTCAACAGCTACCAGTGGGTCATCATCGCGACCGTCCTGGTCGAGTGCGTCAACCTGTTCTGGGTGCCGGCCAAGGACGCGACGGTGCCCAACCTGGTGCCCAAGGCGCAACTCGAGGCGGCCAACCAGCTCAACCTGCTGGTCACGTACGGCACCGCGCCGATCGCGGCCATGCTGTTCGCCGCGCTGTCGGTGGCGGGCGACCTGGTCACCGGCATGGTGCCGTTCCTGGCCGGCCGCGACGCCACCGGGCTGGCGCTGGTCGTCAACGCGTGCGCGTACCTCGTGTCGGCGTTCCTGATCTTCACCCTGCGGGACATCCCCAAGCGCGACGGCGCGATCTCCACGCCCTCCGTGCTGAAGCAGGTGGTCGAGGGCTGGCGGTTCGTGGGCGGCAACCGGCTGGTGCGCGGCCTGGTCATCGGCATGCTCGGGGCGTTCGCCGCGGGCGGGGCCGTGGTGGGTGTGGCGAAGGTCTACGTGGTGGCGCTCGGCGGCGGTGACGCGGCCTACGGCGTGGTGTTCGGGGCGGTCTTCGTCGGCATGGCGCTGGGCATGTTCTTCGGGCTCAGGCTGCTGCGCGAGCTGTCCCGGCGGCGGCTGTTCGGGCTGGCCATCACCGTCGCGGGCCTGGTGCTGGTGGCGATCGCGCTGGTGCACAACCTGGTGATCGTGGTCATGCTGACCGTGGTGCTGGGGGCGTGCGCGGGGATCGCCTGGATCATCGGCTACACGCTGATCGGGCTCGAGGTCGAGGACTCGCTGCGGGGCCGTACGTTCTCGTTCCTGCAGTCCACCGCGCGGGTGACCCTGCTGTTCGTGGTCTCCGTGGCCAACCCGCTGGGCGCGCTCTTCGGGGTGCACGTGCTGGGGCTGGGCGAGTTCAGCTACCGGTTCGACGGGACCAACCTGGTGCTGGTGATCGGCGGCGTGCTCGCGATGGGTGTCGGCGTGCTGGCGCTGCGGCACATGGACGACAGGAAGGGCGTCTCCCTGTCGGCCGACCTGATCGCGGCGGTGCGCGGCGAGCGCTTCCCCACCGAGGCGGCCGAGCACGTGCCCGGGCTGTTCGTGGCGTTCGAGGGCGGCGAGGGGTCGGGCAAGACCACCCAGTCGCGGCTGATCGCCATCTGGCTGCGCGACCAGGGCTTCGACGTCGTGCAGACGCGCGAGCCGGGCTCCACCAAGGTGGGCATGCGGTTGCGCGCCATCCTGCTCGACGCGGCCGAGCGGGGGCTGTCGGCGCGTTCCGAGGCCCTCCTGTACGCCGCCGACCGGGCCGAGCACGTGGAGAAGGTGATCAGGCCGGCCCTCTACCGGGGCTCGCTCGTGGTCACCGACCGCTACGTCGACTCCTCGCTGGCCTACCAGGGCGCGGGGCGGGCGCTCGACCCCAAGGACGTGTCGAAGATCAATGCCTGGGCGACCGGCGGGCTGGTGCCGCACCTGACCGTGCTCATCGACACCCCGCCCGAGGTGGGGCTGACCCGGCTGGGCGGGGCGGCCGACCGGATCGAGTCCGAGCCGCTGGAGTTCCACGAGCGGGTGCGCAAGGAGTTCAGGTCGCTGGCGGCGGCGGCGCCCGAGCGTTACCTCGTCGTGGACGGCACGCTGCCGCAGGATGTGATCACCCGGCAGATCCAGGACCGGATCAGGGAGATCCTGCCCGACCCGGTGCCGCGCGAGTCGGAGGACATCACCGGCACGATGCCCGCCATCCGCGACTAGCCGCCACTCGTCCCCTCGTAAGGTGAAGTGCAACTAGCCTTACGTCGTGACGGTTTTCGATGACCTCGTAGGACAGGACCAGGCGACAGCCGTGCTGTCGCGTGCCGCGACGGCGGCCGGCGAGGTCGTCGCCGGGGGGCGCGGCGCCGGCATGACGCACGCCTGGCTGTTCACCGGCCCGCCGGGCTCGGGCCGGGAGGACGCCGCCCGCGCCTTCGCCGCGGCGCTCATGTGTCGCGACGGCGGCTGCGGCCACTGCGACCAGTGCCACCAGGTGCTCATCGGCTCGCATCCCGACCTGGAGTCCGTACGCCCCGAAGGGCTCTCCTACAGCGTCAAGCAGACCAGGGAGCTGATCCTGCGCGCGGCCGGGGCGCCGACGCAGGGGCGGTGGCGGGTCATCCTGTTCGAGGACGCCGACCGGGCCACGGAGTCGGCCGCGAACGCCCTGCTCAAGGCCATCGAGGAGCCGCCGCCGCGGACGGTCTGGCTGCTGTGCGCGCCCGCCCCCGACGACCTGATGATCACCATCCGGTCGCGCTGCCGCATGGTCAACCTGACCACCCCCGCCACGGAGGCCGTCGCCCACGTGCTGGCCACCCGCGACAGCGTGCCCTGGGACACCGCCAGGTTCGCCGCGCGGGCCGCCCAGGGGCACATCAGCCGCGCGCGCGCCCTCGCGCTGGACGAGGGCGTCAGGGCGCGGCGGGAGGCGGTGCTGAGCATCCCGCGCTCGCTGACCGGCGTCGGTGAGTGCGTCACCGCCGCGGAGCGGCTGGTGAAGACGGCCGAGGAGGAGGCCGCCGCCGCCACGGCCCTGCTCAACGACAGCGAGACGTCGGAGCTGCGCAAGCTGTACGGGGAGGGGTCCACGGGCAAGGGGCTCAACCGGGGGTTGGTGCGCGGCGGGGCCGGGGCGCTGAAGGAGCTGGAGGACCGGCAGAAGTCGCGGGCCACGCGGATCAAGCGTGACTCGCTGGACGCGGCGTTGCTGGAGCTGGTGTCGTTCTATCGGGACGTGCTGACGATGCAGTTCGGGGCGGCCGGGGTGGAGCTGGCCAACGACGACATCCGCTTCGACCTGGATCAGCTGGCCAAGTCGTCCACGCCCGAAGAGACGTTGCGGCGGATCGACGCGATCATGCAGTGCAGGGAGCGGTTGGCGGCGAACGTCAATCCGCAGATGGCCGTCGAGGCGATGATGCTGGCACTGCGGCCCTGAGCCAGACGAGTAAGTCCTGAGCGGCCGCGGTATGAGCGCGTGGTTCGTGAAGACTGATCCCAGCAGCCTTCCCACCGCGTTGTACGTCAGCAGCGGCGGCCGGGCCGGCCGGACGAAGCTGAGCGTGGCGTACGGGATCGGCTTGCGGACGCCACTTCCGGGCGTGTGGGCGCAGAAGCAGCGGTAAGCGGCGACCCGGCACCCCCGGCCAGGGCCGCGCGTACGCGGTGTGGGTGGGCATGGCTCCCGTCCACAGGGTGCGCTCATCGGGACGGCCCGGTGCGGTGAGAGGCCGAAGATAACCGTGTGACCCGAGCAGCAGATGAGGCCGACAGGCGTCTCTGTTATGTGGAAGTCGAACTGCTCACCCAACAAGAAGACCTGGCGCGGCGGCGGGTCGATGTGGCGTCGATCTTCGCCGAGCACCACGTCGGCCTCGTGCGGCTGGCCCTCATCATGGTCGGCGATCAGGCGACTGCGGAAGACGTCGTGCAGGAGGCGTTCGCGCGCACCCACGCCGGCCGGGCGAGGTTGCGCGATGGCGACAAGGCCCTCGCTTATGTGCGTTCCGCGGTGCTCAACGGGTGCCGGTCGGTGCTGCGCAGGCGGGCGACGGTGTTCCGGCGGGCGGTGCCGTACGAACCGCCTGTCTGGTCGGCGGAGAGTGCCGCGCTGATGGGCGAGGAGCGGCGGGAGGTCATGCTGGCGCTGCGCCGGCTGCCGCGGAGGCAGCGGGAGGCGCTGACGTTGCGCTACTACTTCGATCTCCCGGATCAGGAGATCGCGGAGACGATGGGGATCAGCGCGAGCACGGCCAGGTCCACGATCGCGCGGGGGCTGGCGGCTCTCGGCCGAGCGCTTGGGGAGGATTCATGAACAGCCCTGTGGAAGACCGACTGCGGGAGGCCCTCGTCGAGGCCGGGGCGACGGTGGACATCGGCACGCTGCGGCCGCTGCGGGTGCCGGAGCGGCGCAGGTCCCGGGTGGACTTCCGGTTGGTGACCGTGGCGGTGGCCGTGGTGCTCGCGGGGGCGGCCACCGCCGTGGTGCTGCGCGGTGGCCCAGGGGCCGAGGACCGCGCGGTGGCGGCGGACCCGCCGGCCCAGAGCGGCGGGACGGAGATGACCGTCTTCCTGTGTACGAAGTCGGCGCCGAAGGAGTCGCCCTGCCAGGGCCGCGCCGCCAGCCGTGAGCAGGTCAGCGCGATCGAGCGCGCGTTGCACCAGTCGCAGCAGGTCGACAGCGTGTTCTTCGTGGACCAGGCGACGGCCTACGAGAACTTCAAGAAGACCTTCGCGCACAACACGTCACTGACGGGTGAGATCAAGGTCACCGACCTGCCGGCCGCGTTCAGATTGAAGACCAGGCACGATGGCGACCGGCGGCAGGTGAAGGAGTCGCTCCGGGGGCTCGGCGGGATCCAGCACGTCGCCGACCAGGCCGAGTCCGACGTCCGCCCGCAGACCGAGGCCGGCCGGAGTTGGCAGATCAGTGTCTTCCTGTGCTCGAAGGGGGCGAGCCTGCCGTCGTGCGGCGGGGAGAGCGTGAACGGAAAGAACGGCGAGCCGGTGGTCACCAAGGAGGGAAAGGGCGCGACGGTGGCCCAGAAGACGGCGATCCAGAAGTTGATCGAGAGCATGCCCGGGGTGGAGGAGGTCCTCTTCGAGGATCAGGCGTCGGCGTTCAAGAACTTCCAGCAGGCGTTCGAGGACAACGAGGCGTTGATCAAGGCGACCAAGGTGGAGGACATGCCGGAGAGGTTCAGGATCAGGCTCACAGCGGCGTTCGACGGGCAGGACCTGGTCAGTGAGCTGAAGCGGCAACCGGGGGTGGCCCAGGTGCTCTACCAGCCGTGCACGGACGACCGGCTGGCGCTGGCCGACAACTTCGGCCTGCTCCTTCCTGACAGCAAGGTGTGCCCCGCCGGGAAGTGATCACCGAAGATCCGGGCCGGCACCCCTGACCGCCGGCCCACGGACACACGTAATGTGGCAAGGAAGGCAGCCAGTTACCCCTAGGCCGTCAGGAGGCGAGCTCGAGCCCATGGGAATGATCATGGCCGTGAGCTTCACCCGCTACGGGAGGCTCTACTACCTCGATCCCGGCGAGCACAGCCCCAAAGTGGGCGACAAGGTGCTCGTGCCGACGGACTCAGGTCCCGAGGTGGCGGAGTGTGTGTGGGCGCCGCAATACACGAGCGAGGACATCGACGGTTTGCCGGTGTGCGCAGGTTTGGCGGGAGAGGAGCACCTGGGCCGCGACGAGACCAACAAGCGCCGCAGGGCCGAGGCACGCAGCGTGTCCAAACGGTTGATCAAGCGGCACACGCTGCCGATGAAGGTCGTCGGCATCGACTACCTCGACGAGGACAACGTCTACACGGTCTACTTCTCGGCGCCGCATCGGGTGGATTTCCGTGCCTTGGTGCGCGACCTGGCCCGCAACCTCCGGGCCAGGGTCGAGCTGCGGCAGATCGGGCCCAGGGACGAGGCGCGGCTCCAGGGCGGCATCGGCCCCTGCGGCCGTGACCTGTGCTGCGCCACGTTCCTGAAGGACTTCGAGCCCGTTTCCGTACGCATGGCCAAGGACCAGGACCTCCCGGTCAACCCGCTGCGGATCGCGGGAGCGTGCGGGCGGCTCATGTGCTGCCTGAAGTACGAGCACCCGTTGTACGTCGAGACCCGCAACAGAATGCCCAGGGCCGGAAGCCGCGTGAGCACCCCTGTAGGGGACGGGACCGTGGTGGGGCACAACGTGCCGTCGGACACGGTGACGGTGCGCCTCGACGACGGTGGACGGCGCTGTGCGTGCCCCTCAGCGTCGGTGTGCTCGCCGCGCATCCAGCACGAGACGATGTACGGCAAGGAGCAGGATTCGACCGGTCAGCACCCCTCCGGTGAGGGCTGAGGGCAGCGTTGTCGGCGCGAGGCGGTTCGTTGATCTACGAGCGCCGCCGGCCCGTTGTCATGTGAAGCGAGGCGGAGGGAGGCTCGTTTTCCCGCGGGCAGGGATGCGGGACGCGCTACGGCGATGGGGAGCCCGGGGCTGCGGGCCTTGGTACGGAAACGTCAAGGCCCTCGACGGTTTGCGCGCGGGTCCATCGAGGGCCGGACTAATGCCGTGCTCAGGCTGTTTTCAGCACCCGTCGCGGTTGTTCCAGCTACCCACTGTCGTCCACCAGGGTCCAGCGCTTTCGGGTGGAAGAGCTCCGCTGCTCTTCTGACGCCCCACTCGAACGGTGATCTGACAGATACGTTGCCCGGTGGACGGGAGGCTTACCGAAACCCACTTGTCCACGCCGTTGCACTCCAGACGCGTGTGCGTCTGCACAGGTTCGTAGCCGAACTCGTCGACCCAGCCTGCTGCACAGTATCCGTCCGTGGCGAAGTCCTTGAGCCAGAACGAGACGGTGACTCGCGCGCCGTAGTCGGTCCAGTACAGTTCGCCTTCGCCGAGGCGGGCGACGTTCCGCCACACGCCATTTACGTAGCCTGCGTGAAGCGTGTACGGGATTGAATCCCGGTGCCAGGAGTCGGCGGCGGTGAATGCGGCGGCTGGGCTGCTTCCGAAGACAGGCAACGCGACACATGCCGCTAACACGAGCCGAATGATCGAACGCATTCTCATCCCCTCGTAGATCGTGAACCCCGTTCTTCCTGGGATCGTCCACGGGGGCCGCGCCCTTGTCCATGTCTTTCGGTTGTGGCCGAAAGACCCAGCTCCGGGCAGGTCAGAGCCAGGAACGCGCCAACGCGGCGTACTTACGGCGCCGTAAGGCCGGCATAGGGCGCCGTACCAGGTATGCCGACGGCCTGAATGGCGAACTTCATTGAAAATGCTATTGAATAGCAATTCTCCAACGAAACAGTCAGAGGGTTCGTCACCCACCCATGGATGGCCGCTCATGCTCAGGATCTATTTCACGAGCGAGGACATCGCGCGGACCAGGATCGCCGCCGGGGCGGACCCGCTGTGGGAACTGGTCCTGAGCCTGCAGATGCTCAGACCGCAGCGAGGCGACCTGCTGTTCACCGCATGGCGCCAGGAGGCATGCAAGGCGGTACGGCACGCAAAGCTCGGAAAGGTACGGGGCCTGCTGCTGACCTTGACCCCGAACGTGGGCTATTTCCCGGACTTCTTGAACCCCATCCAGGCGATACACGGTCTGGATCACGGTATTGAGGCGCTTCGCACCACTCCCATCCCGATGCTCAAGCGGGACGTCGGCCGCCTCGCCGCCACGCGTCGGCTACCCGACAGTGCGTGGCGCCTGGCCACCGGCGAACCTGCCGTGATTGCCGACCTGACCGAGGCCATGCGTACCTGCTACGACCTGATCGTCATGCCCTACCGGCGCAGTATCGACGCCGCCCTGGAGAAAGACCGCCGGATCCGTACCTCCGCCCTGGCCACCGGCGGTGTGGAAGGAATGCTGGCCGGCCTGCGCCCGATGATGACCTGGTCAGCCGGCGAACTCCGCATCCCCGGACACCGCCACCAGGAGCTTCACCTTCGCGGCCGAGGATTGCTGCTCATCCCGTCGTACTTCTGCGTCAGCGGACCACTGACGATGTTCGATCCCGATCTGCCGCCGGTGTTGATCTACCCTGTCGTGCGCGGGCCGGACGCCTTGCCGTCGCGCACCTCGATGGTGTCAGCCGCGCTCGGAGCGCTGATCGGATCGACCCGGGCTGCGGTGCTGGATGCCATCGGCATGCGCGAGGGGATGAGCACAACTGCGCTGGCCCGCCACTTGAGCATCTCCCCGGCCTCGGCCAGCGAGCACACCACCGTCCTGCGGCAGTCCGGATTGATCTCCAGCCATCGCGACTTCAACCGGACGCTGCATCGCCTGACCGGACTCGGTCGCGCGCTGTTGGACACCAACAGTTAGCGCGCCAGCAGGCTCCTCATGAACGATGACGCCGAACGTGGCGACGGAGCCGTACCGTCAGCGGCGGGTCGGGGAGAGGTGGGTGCTCTGCTTCGGCGTGCGGACCGGCGGCCGTTGCTGACCGAGATCCTTTGGCGGGCGTTCAGGGGGACGGGCCGCTCCTGCTCCACAACCGTTCCCTGACCGCGAAGGGGGCCGGGCCGATGCTGGTCATCGGCACCGAGCGCGATCCGGCCACGCCTTACAAGTGGGCCGGGGGTTGGCCGGCGAACTGGGGTCGGGTGTGCTGCTGAGGTACGGAGGCGACGGGCACACCGCGTACCTCAACGGGTCGCGGTGTGTGGCCGACACCTGGTGGCGGGGGTGGCGCCGGAGGGCGAGGCGATCTGTCCTGGCATCGGATGATCGGTGGGAGCGAGAACCCCCCGGGCTCCTGTAGACTCTTTCACGCTGCACGGCAGATGCCGCCTTAGCTCAGTCGGCCAGAGCACTTCACTCGTAATGAAGGGGTCTGGGGTTCGAATCCCCAAGGCGGCTCACAGTTCGAAGGCCCTCCCGGATGATCCGGGAGGGCCTTTTGCGTGGGCGTCGGCGGCCACTTCGGTGATCGAGGGCGTTACGCCTTGAGGAGTTGCTCGCTCAGCTCCCACAGCCGTCGTGCCGAGTCCGGGTCGACGGCGTGCGGTACGACGTCGGACGGGATGTCGTCCTCGGTGCCGAAGTTGATGGGTCTCGGGGTGTCCAGTGGGGAGATGTCGTTGTCCTTCAGGTAGACACCGCCGATGTCGGCGAGCAGTGGGCTGGTGGCGGCGAAGACGCTGGTACTGGCGCCCTGCTGGGGTGTCTTCTTCTCGCGGTCGGGGTCGATGATCGGCCGGCCGGCGGCGTCGATCAGGCCCATGGCGCGCAGCGCGTCCTCGGTTATCGACGGGGCCAGGTTCGTGCCGACGACGATGCCCGGGTGGACGGCGTAGCCGCGGATTCCGTCCGCGGCCCATCGGCGGTCCAGCTCGACGGCGAACAGGACGTTGGCGGTCTTCGACTGGCCGTAGCCGAGCATGCCGTCGTAGCCGGTGGTGAAGTGCGGGTCGTCCCAGCGGATGTCGGAGAGCCGGTGGCCGCCGGACGTCACGTTGACGACTCGGGCGCCGTGAGCGGCGCGCAGGGCGGGGAGCAGGCCCAGGGTCAGCTGGAAGTGGCCGAGATGGTTGGTCGCGAACTGTGATTCGTAGCCGCGCGCGTCTCGGACCAGCGGGACGGCCATGATGCCGGCGTTGTTGATCAGGATGTGGAGCGGACGAGCGGAATCGAGGTAGCGGGTGGCGAAGGCGTCGATCGACGTCGGGTCGAGGAGGTCCAGCCGGCCGACCTCGACGCGCTCGATCCCGGCCAGCGCGGGGGCGGCACGGTCCGGGTTCCGCGACCCCACGGTGACGGACGCGCCGGCCTTGCTGAGCGCACGCGTGGTCTCCAGGCCGAGCCCGACGTGGCCGCCGGTGATGACGACGTTCCGGCCGGAAAGGTCGATGCCCTTGAGCACCTCGTCAGCTGTCGATGCCGCGGTGAAGCCGGATCCGATGGGGTACTGGTTCTTGGTCATGTCACCACTCTGCGCGTGGTCGCTCGTACTTTGAATCTTTGACGGTCCGGTTTTCTTGCGCGATAGTACGGAAATGGTCGTCGATCAGCTGTCCGAGGTGTTCGACCTCGTCGAGGTCCGTGGTCTGCTGTCGGGTGGTTTCGCGGCGCGGGGGCCCTGGGTGTCGCGTACCGCCGTCGAGGATCCGCTGAAGCTCCTCGCGGTGGTGTGCGGGCGCGGGCGGCTGACCGCCGACGGCATCGAGGGGCCGGTCGAGCTCGGACCGGGCGACGTCGCCATCCTGAACAACCGGTCGTGGCTGCGGCTCGAGGGCGGCACGGGCGACGGGCCGCCCCGCGAGATCGTGCCTGAGGAGGGCTTTTCCTTCACCCGCTTCGTCGGCGCCGACTGCGGTACCGACGACGTCGTCATCGGCGGGCGCGTCGACCTCAACCCGGCCGGTCGGACCCTGCTCCTGCAGGCGCTTCCGCCGGTGGGGGTGGTCCGGGCATCGGCTGCCGCGGCGTCGAGTCTGCGCGGCACGCTCGACCGGCTGTTCGAGGAGGTGATCGCGAACCGGATGGGTTCGGCGTTCGCGATCCGGCAGTACGGCCAGCTCCTGCTGCTCGAGGTGCTGCGCGCGTACGTCGACCAGGCCGAGCTGCCCCCGGGATGGCTACGGGTGCTGACCGACGAGCGGTTGCGCCCGGCGCTCGGCCTCATGCACGCCGAACCCGGAAGGCACTGGGGTCTGGAGGAACTGGCGCGGGCCGCGGCGATGTCGCGGACGTCGTTCGCCGAACGCTTCCGGACCGTGGCGGGCGTACCGCCGCTGACCTATCTCAACCGCTGGCGGATGCTGCTGGCGCAGCGGGCTCTTCGTGACGGCGATGTCCGCGTCGGGTCGCTGGCGGCCGAGCTGGGGTACGCGTCGGAGAGTGCCTTCAGCACCGCGTTCAAGCGGGAGGTGGGGGTGTCGCCGCTGCGCTACCGGTACCGGGTGCGGGGTGAACTGTCGGGGCGCGCCGGTTAGGTGTCGGTACGGCCATCTCGAGGCATGCGCGCTGAGCCCAAGTCGGGGGTCAGTCCTGTTTGGGGCTGGAGCGGCGCTTGCGGGGGGCGGCGGAGCGGGGTGGCTGGGCGCGCATGTGGTCGCGTACGCGGGTCATGATGTCGCCGAGCCGGCGTACGTCGTCGTCGGTCAGGGGGTCGAACAGCAGGCGGCGGGAGAGCTGGACGTGACCCGGCAGGACGCGTTCGAGCAGGGCGCGGCCCTCGTCGGTGATGGTGACCAGGGTGGCGCGTTCGTCCTCCGGGGTGGCGCCGCGGGTGATGAGGCCGGCCTTCTCCAGCAGGCCGGCTTGGTAGGTCAGGCCGCTGCGGCTGTAGACGACGCCGTCGGCCAGTTGCGTCATGGTCAGGGGGCCGTCGGCGTGGTGGAGGCGGGCCAGGAGCGTGAACTGCACGTAGCTGATGTCGCCGTCGGCGCGTAGCTGCTGCTCGACCTGGTGCTCAAGGAGGCTGACGGCCTCTCTCAGCACGAAGTAGGCCCCCAGCTGCTGGGGGTCGAGCGGCTGGACGTCATCGGCGCCGGCGTCATCGGCCTGTTGGATCACTCTTCCATCGTATCTGTTTTGAATTCGTAGCACTGTGACGAGTGTCACCCCTCTCAAAGGTATTGCTTTGAACTCGAAGCACGTTACCGTCATCATGCGCTTCAAATTCGAAGCACCAAGCGGAGGAGAGATCATGAAGGCAGTGCGTTACCACTCCTACGGCGACAGCGACGTCCTGGTCCACGAGGAGGCCGACCGTCCGGTGGCCGGTGCGGGGGAGGTCGTGGTGAAGGTGGCCGGCACCTCGTTCAATCCGGTGGACGTCGCGATCCGGGCCGGTTATCTGCGGGAGGTGTTCCCGCTGGCTCTCCCGCACGTGCCGAACTTCGACGTGGCCGGGGTCGTCGCCGAGGTCGGCGAGGGGGTGACCGGCTGGAAGGCCGGGGACGCGGTGGTGGCGTTCCTGCCGATGACCGCGCCCGGCGCCGCCGCCGAGTACGTCGCCGCGCCCGCCGGGACGCTGGCCGCCGCCCCCCGTACCGGTGACCTGGCCGACGCCGCCGCCCTGCCCGCGGCCGGGCTGACGGCGTGGCAGTCGTTGTTCGAGCACGCCGGTCTGGAGGCCGGGCAGACGATTCTGATCAACGGCGCGGGCGGTGCCGTCGGCGGGTACGCCGTCCAGCTGGCCAAGCAGGCCGGTGCGACCGTGACCGCCACGGCCGGCCCGCGCAGCCTCGACCGCGTGCGCTCCTATCGTGCCGATCGCATCGTCGACTACACGGCCACCCCGCTGCCGCAGGCGGTGGCCGGGCAGCGGTTCGACGCGGTGCTGAACCTGGTGTCCACCGGCCCGGAGGAGACGGCGGCGCTGGTGGAGCTGGTCGCTGACGGCGGGGTCTTCGTCAGCACCACCACCCCGGGGCCCGAGGACGCCGGACGGAGGGTGCGTACGGTGCGGGTCTTCGTGCGCAGCGATGCCGCCCAGCTCGCCGAGCTCGTCGCCCGGGTCGACGCCGGGGATCTGAGGATCGACGTCGCCGGGCGACGGACGCTGGCCGACCTGCCCGCCGTGCACGACGAGGCCGCGGCCGGACGGCTGGCCGGCAAGACCGTCCTGACCCCCTGACCGATACGGGAGCGCAACGGCGGCGCGTTTCTCATGTACCTGTCATGTACAAGGCGTTAGGTCTTAACTACTATCCGTAACGAACGATAGTTGTTCGCATACACATCGAGGAGGTTTCGGATGCGTGTATCGCCCCGTAAGGTAGCCGCGCTGATCGCCGTCGCCGGTGGCATGACCCTGCCCGCCACAGCCGCCCACGCCGTCGTCGATCCCGCGAAGGTCCAGGTCCTGGAGTCGGCCAGCAAGGTGGATCCCATCCTGATGACCAACTGCACGACCGGCGGCGCCGCGGATCCCGTCGCCGCCGTGACCGTCCCGCCCGAGGTCCCGCTCGTGGGCTGCCTCACGCTCTGACCGGTCGGCGGTGCCATGCCCCGGGCGGAAGGTGGCCGGGGCATGGCGGGGTGATGAGAGCCTAGAGGCCCTCCTCTGCCGCGGGCGGGACGGTGAAGGTCTGCTTGAGCAGCCAGTCCGCGTACGCGTTCAGGCCGTGCGTGAAGTAGGAGCGGTTCGTGAAGCGCTCGGAGGAGAAGTCCGTCACCTCTTCCCCGTCGAGCAGGACCAGATGATCCTTGGGGTCCCGCAGCTCGCCGATCTGTCGGCAGGTGGTGCCGTGCCGGGCGGCCAGGGCCATCAGCGCGTCGAGCCGGCCGGGTGGCGTGGTGACGACGAGCTCCCAGTTGCCCCACGCCAGCATGAGGCTGCGGGGGTCGACACGCAGCGCCTCGGCCACGTACGCGACGGGCGCCGACGGGGTCAGCAGCGCCTGGTCGAGGTGGACGGACCCGCCGTTGCGGCGGGCCAGCTCCACCAGGCAGCCGCTCACACCGTCGGAGGCGTCCATGCAGGCCGTGACCAGCCCCTCGGCCGCCAGCGCCATGCCGATCTCCACCTTGGCGGAGGGCCGGTAGAGGGCCTGGTCGAGGGCACGTGAATGCTGGGGGTCGAGACCGTCGAGCCGTACGTCGCGCAGCCGGGCGAGCACGGCGGACCAGAAGAGGCCCATGTCCCCGAGGACGCACACCAGGTCGCCGGTGCTCGCGCCCGTCCTGGCGAGCGCGGTCCCGCGAGGGACGGTGCCCACGGCGGTGCCCGTCGCCGTGAAGACGTCGCCGTCCTTGATGTTGCCGCCGAGGACGGGGCAGCCCCACTCCTCGCCGGCCTCCTCGAGCCCGTCGAGGAACCGGTTGTAGTCGGTCATCGGCATGTCGGCCGGCATCACCGTCGAGACCAGCAGACCGGCGGGCCTGGCGCCCATCGCCGCCAGGTCGCTCACGTTGATGAGCACGGTGAGCCGGCCGTAGTGCCAGTAGTCGACGGGTTTCCCGTCGAGGTGCTGTTCGAGGAGGCAGACGACGGGGGTCGGGCACGGGTCCATGGTCATGACGATGTCGTGACCGGCGGGGACGGGCGCGAGCGTGGCGCAGTCGTCGGACTGGATGCCGAAGCGGGGCAGGACGACGTCTTCGAGGATGGCGCGCTCGCCGTACTGTGCGAGGGTCGCGCCGGGACGCAGGTTCATTTCACGGGCCAAGGAAGGGTAGTAGGGAGCCGAGTGTGTCATGGTGGAGTCGCACACTGTCGTGTCGCACGAAGCGTTCCTGCCACCGGAAGGGCCCGGTGTCGCCGGTCGTCCGCAACGCGATCTGGCGCAGCAGCTGGCTCGTGACCACCGGTCCCAGGTGTGCCACCTGGGCTGTTCCGGCCTCCTCCAGATAAATGTACGGCGCTCGCACGTCGTGCGGGGAGGTGACCCGGGTCCGGCTCACCGGAAGTCGGCCTTCCGCCAGGAACGCGTCCAGCTCGTCGCCGATGGAGCCGACCAGCGCGGCCGGCAGGCAGTGCAGGTGCGCGTGGTCGACGCAGTTGCCGCCGCCGGACGGCTGGGCCGGGCCGTGCTCGACGAAGACCGTGTCGGAGCCGTCGTAGGCGGCCCGGAACAGCTCTCGTACGCGGTTCTTCGCCGATTCGACGACGTCGATGAGGCCCGGGTCGGCGCTCGCCAGCGCGGTGAGGTGCTCGGTGGTGACGATGAGGAGATGCCCGGGCGCGACGGGCGCGAGGTCGGGCATGACGAAGACGTTGTCGTCGCCCCACAGCACCCCGGCCGCGCCGGGCAGGCCCGCGACGCTGTTCATCCGGAACCGGAGCGGGTGGCAGAAGACGCAGTGCTCGTCGCCGTGGGCGCCGTCCGCGAGGTCCGGGGCGGTGGCCACGAACGACTGGCCCGCTCCGCCGGGTCGCGGGCGCAGCCCGAGGCGGTCGGCCTCGGCGAGCATCGAGTCGTGCAGGTCGGTCGCGTCCGCCGTGTGCACGCCGATCACGCCTTCGGCACGCACCGTACGGGCCATCTCGCCGAGCAGCTTCTCCGGGTTGGGGGTGTCCGCTTCGACGTGGAGCCAGGCGCCGGCGAAGGCGGCGGCCGGGTAGGGGAGCTTGGAGTCGCCGAGAGGGGCGCGTCTCAGCGAGCGCGGGTGCCCCGGCGAATTCGATCCCGACCACTGCGCATGATGGGCTACATATCGCCCATCTGCCATCAATTGTGCCGCATCATCGTGGTGGCCGCCTATCATGACCACATCTCCCCATTTTGGGAGGAATGATACAAAATGCCCGAGTGAGTGTTTGCGAGATGACACCCAAGTCAGTATTGCATGCAATCCCTTGTGTTACTCCAGCCGCATAGTGCTCATAAAGTACGCAAGGTGATATGTGCATGAATGCCGGGTATCTCTCTAGACAACCCCTCAGGTAGATCGGCATTCCGTATGGCGCAAGCGATTGACGTAATGCACGTCGATGAGTGTCTGAAAGCTGCGCTCGGCCTCCTCAAGGCCACCTACACCGCCACACCCCACGGGGGCGGGTGGCACCACAGGCTGGCCGACCCCAAGCCGGCGGCGACCGCGACCGCCATCGCCCTGACCGCGTTCCATGAGCAACAGGTGGGGTTCGCGAATTTCGATGCCGGCCTGTCGTTCCTGCGGGCCAGCCAGGTGGCGTCCGACGACCCCCTCCAGGACGGCGGCTGGTGGACCGAGACGCAGGCCCGGGTCCCGCTGATGGAGGCGACGGGCTGGGTGGCGAGGTTCCTGGGACACGCCCGGCTGCACCATGCGGAGGGCGGGCCGGACGTGGGGCGCGCGCTCTCGTGGCTGATCAACAACCAGAACGACGACGGCGGCTGGGGGTCGCATCGCGGATGCCGATCGCGCGTGTGGCTGACCTGCCTGGGCCTGCGCGCGCTGAACTGCCTCCACCCCCGGCACAAGGCCGTCGCGGACGGGGTCAACTGGCTCCTGCGGCAACAGGACGAGGGCAATTTCGGATGGAGCGCCAATGCCGGGGAGCAGACCACGGTGCCGCACACGTCTTTCGTGCTCCTCACCCTCTCGGAGATCAACGCGACATGGCGGGACCAGCGTTTGCTGCGGGCTTATTCCTGGCTCTGCGAGAATGTCGATCCGACCATTATCGACGGGTCCATCGAGTCATATCACGTGAGCCCGTACCCGAATTCCAGAAATGACGACCGGGACCGCGACCAGGGATGGGATCAGGTCATTTACCATCACGCCCTGCCCATCGCGCTGTCGGCGCTCCTGCGCCACCCCGACGGCCCGCCCGCGGGTCTCGTCACCAGGGCCGCCAACACCATCATCCGCTCGCAGATCACCGAGGACGACGACAGGCGCTTCTCCGGCTACTGGCCGGGCCAGTACACCAGCAAGCAGCCGACGCTCTGGAGCACCTGGCCCTGCATGCAGGCCCTCCTCGACCTGAAGCGCGTGCCGTTGCTGCGGGCCGGGGACATCACGACCTGGTCGCGGGAGGCCGTCGTCGTGCAGCGCGGCAGCGCGCGGGACCGCTCGCCGGCCGCCATCCTGCGCGCCCATCACCGCAAGGTCGTGCTGCGCTCCAGGCTGACCCGTCACTGGCCGTCGGGGCTGGTCGTGGTCTCCGTGGGCGCCGGCGGCCTCGCCGTGGGGCTGGGAGGCCTGGGCATGAAGGAGTTCGCCCTTTCGCTGATCTTTCCGTTCCTGCTCTTCGTGGTGGAGCAGCGCAGGAGGAACGGGCGCAAGAACCGCGAGGCCAAGGGCCGGCCGGGGAGGCGTCAGAGCGAGGCCGTGTGAGCCGTGCCTCAGGCGGCCCCCGTCTTTCCCGTCGCCGACAGGACCGCCTCCAGTTCGGCCTGCTGCTCCGGGGTGAAGGCGCGCCTGGGGAGGAAGGCCGCGGGTTGCTTGTTCACGATGAGCAGCCAGAATTCCGGGCCCGTCACCACTTCGGTGAAGAAGGACCAGCGCATGGTGGTGGTGATCTGTTCCGTGCGGCATTCGTACCCGTCGCCGGTCAGGTGGAGCGTGGTGGGCACGCAGAGGTAGGCGACCTGGCGCCTGGACATCCGGCGGATCGACCAGTTCAGGACGAAGGGGAACGCGACCGCTCCGGCGAACATGCCGACGCCCAGGGCGCGCCCGCCCGTCAGGACGCATACGACGCCCGCGATCACCAGGATTGACGGGAGCAGCCGGTAGAAGAACCTGAGCTGGCGTTTCGCGCCCTGCTCGAAAGCCCGCACGACTTCGTCGGGAGTGGGGTCGTACTGAACGGTGAAATCCACCAGGCCGCCTTCGTGGAAAGTGTGCCGACAATCCTGCTGGACTTCGCCGGCCGGCGGCAACTTCGCGGTTTCCCAGGAGATTTGGAGGGCGGATCGGTTGCCCGGAGGTTTCGTCCGGGATTAGCGTCGACGCCGATCTCCATCGTCTGTCAGAGGGGCAGTCATGTCCGTGGCGGGGAACATCAGGAGAGGCCTGGCGGTGGCGCTGGCCGTCGTGCTGGCCATGACCGTGGCCACGCAGGCGGGGGCCGGGACGTCGTCGGCCGCGCCCAGACGGCCGAACATCATCTTCTTCCTGGTCGATGACATGTCGGCCGAGTTGCTCCAGTACATGGACGCCGTGCGCGGCCTGGCCCACGACGGCACGACGTTCACCGACTACTACGTGTCCAACTCGCTCTGCTGCCCGTCGCGGGCCTCCATGTTCACCGGCCAGTTCCCGCACAACACGGGGGTCGCCACGAACACGGGGTCGGACGGTGGCGGTTACCGGGCGTTCGCGCCACACGAGGGGCGTACGTATGCCGTCGCGCTGGACCAGGCCGGCTATCGGACGGGTTACCTCGGCAAGTACATCAACGAATATCCGGTGGCCGACGACTATCACGTGCCGGTCGGGTGGGACGAGTGGCACGTGTCGGCGGGCGGTGGATACAGCGAGTTCAAGTACCAGCTCACCCGCTACATCAAGGAGGAGACGGCCGGGGACAAGCCGATCGACCCCTCCGGCGGCACCTATCTGGTGGACGAGCTCGGGCAGCGCGCCGTGGACTTCATCGAGCGGTCTCGGCGGCACGCGCCGGGGGAGCCGTTCTTCCTCCAGGTCTCGCCGTTCGCGCCGCATGCCAGGATCGGGGCCCAGCCGGGTGACAAGGAGCCGCGTTTCCCGCCCGCGCGGCGCGACCGGCCGAAGAACCAGTTTCCCGCCGGCGAGTTTCCGCACGGGGACTGCGGCGGGCCCGACTGCGCCACCATCGACGTGGCCGCGTTGCCCGCGTTCGACGAGGACACGGCCGACAAGCCGTCCTGGGTCCGGCGGGCGCCCATCGGGCCCAGCCTGGTCAAGGAGCTGCGCAAGGACTTCCGGGACCGGATCCGGATGGTGCAGTCGGTGGACGACATGGTGGAGCGGGTGCTGGCCACGCTGACCGAGGCCGAGCGCCGGGCCACCTATGTGGTCTTCACCAGCGACAACGGGTTCCACCTGGGGCAGCATCGGCTCGTACGCGGCAAGTCCACCGCCTATGACCACGACGTACGGGTGCCGCTGCTGGTCAAGCGGCCGGCCGCCGGGCGGCGGGGTGATCTGGTGAGCGCGGCACTGACCCAGAACGTGGACCTCTTCGCGACCTTCCTCGACATGGCGGGGGTGACGGCGGAGAACCGCGACGGGCGCAGCCTGTTGCCGCTCGTCCAGGGGCGCAAGGTGACGGACTGGCGGCAGGCCGCGCTGATCGAGCACGTCAAGCCGGATCCGGCCGCGCCCGGGGAGCCGGACCCGGATGCCGAGGAACCGCAGCCGGGCAACCCGGGGCCGCCGAGCTACGCGGCCGTGCGGACGGCCGGGGAGCTGTACGTGGAGTACGAAGGGGATCCGAGGCCCGAGTACTACGACACCGTGCGGGATCCGGGGCAGGAGTCCAACGACCCGGACCATGCCAGGACCGCCGATCTGGGCAGGGTGCTCGATCGGCTGAGGGGGTGCGGGCAGCCGGGCGCCGAGGACTGCTGGACCGCCGCCTCGCGGCTCGGCTGACGCGCGCGCCGAAGGGCAGACGCCTGGGGAGCGGTTGACCCCCGCGGGTCGCCGATCCCTGGGGAGCCGCTAGCCCAGCAGGCTTCTGACCTCGGCCAGCAGGTCCACCTGGGCGCGCCAGTCGCCGCCCGAGATGCCGATGACCGCGTGGGTCGCGCCGGCCTCGCGGTACTCGGCCAGCCGTTCGGCGGCCGCCTTCGGGTGGCCGGTGAGCGGGAGGTCGATGACGTCCTGGAGGGGGCGGCCGTAGCCGGTGGCGATGTTCGAGGCGATCTCCTCGCGGGAGGGGAGGCCGGGGCCGGTGCCCAGGGCTGCGGTGCCGCCGATCGCGATGAGCGGCGCCGGGCGGTCGTGCCCGGCGGCCAGCTCCGCCAGACGGGCCCGGCCCGAGGCGACCTCGTGGGGTGAGATCAGGGAAGGGAACCAGCCGTCGCCGAGGCGGGCCGCCCGCCGGATCGCCGCCGCCGAGGCGTTCCCGACCCACACCTGCGGCATCGCCACGGCAGGCGCCAACTGGACGCTCGCCCCGGCACCGCCCGGCCCTTGCCGCTGCCCGGCCGCTGAAACCGGCCCCGGCTTCTGCCGGTGTCCGGTCTCGGACGGGAGGCGCGGCCGGCCGGGCGCGGGGGTGGCGGGGTCGGGTGTGGGTGGCTGGTCAGGGGTGGGTCCGGGTGGGGTGTGGTCGGTCGGCAGGGTGACCGGGTCGCCTGCCAGCAGCCGGGGGAGCAGCTCCAGCGCGAGGTCCGTACGCCGCCCGCGTTCCCCGTACGGAACCCCGGCCGCCGCCCACTGCCCAGCGCCGCCCCCGGACCCCACCCCGAGCACGAGGCGGTCGCCGGACACGTACGCGAGGGTCGCGATCTGCTTGGCGGCCCAGGCCAGGGGGCGGATGGCCGGGATGAACACGCTGGTGCCGATCCGGATCCGGCTCGTGACGGCGGCGGCGGTGGCCAGGGCGATCGGCGCGTCCAGCGTCGGCCCGCCGACGGCCAGGTGGTCGCCGTGCCAGATGCCGTCCAGCCCCGCGTCCTCGGCGTGCCGGGCGGCATCCTGCAGCGTGAGGCCGTCCCTGCGCTGTACGGCTACCCCGGGCAGAATGACGCCGATCTCGAAGAGTCCCATGCCGACACGGTGCAACCTCAAGCGAAGTTGATGTCAATCGTGGACCGGCCGGGAAAACCCGTGGCGCCGCCCGATGATCGAGGTCCACGATCCCTCCATGACAGACGACCGAATACGGGTGCGACCCGCCACACAGGAAGACGCCACCGTCCTGGCCGAGTCGCGCGGGGGTGCGATCGGCTACGTCACGGCCACCGTCCACCGACGTGCCGGCGACGTGCTGACGCGGCCCAGGAACTTCGCGGCCATCGAGCACATAGCGGTGGATCCGGCGGCGGTCAGGGGCGGCGCCGGCTCGGCGCTGGTCGAGGCGGTTCGCGTCGCGGCCAGGGAGGTGGGCTGCACGAGCCTGGTCACGGACGTGTGGGCCGTCAACAAGACGGCGCTGGCGTTCTTCGAGGACGGCCTGGGCTTCGCGCCGATGCGGCACTGGCTGGAGCAGGGGCTGTGAGCGAGCAGGCAGACGCGGGCCCGACTGGGGCGGGGGACATGACCGGCGCCGCCCCGGCTGGAGCGGGGGACATGACCGGCGCGGCCCCGGCTGGAGCGGGGGACATGAGCGACGCGGCACCGGCCGTGGGGGATCGGTGCGGCAGGGGGCCGCGTAGGTTCGCGGATCGGGAGCGGCTCGGCGGTCTGGTGCGCGAGGTCTTCGGGCCCGGCCGCCGGCTCGCCGGGGTGGACCGGCTCCGAGGGGGCAGCAGCAAGGGGGTCTATCGGCTCTCCTTCGACAGCGGCCCGAGCGTCGTCCTCTACGTCTGGTCCGAGGAGGAGAACTTCTGGGACACCGCGGCAAGGGATACGGAGCCGTCCGGGTTGCGGCTCTTCGAGGCCGCGCACGCGCGCCTGAGCTCCCTCGGCGTACGCGTTCCGCGCCTGCATTTCGCCGACGCCGGCCACGAGCACTACCCGGCCGACGTCGCCCTGATCGAGGACGTCCGCGGCGGCACGCTGGAGGAGCGGCTCGGCAGGGACCCGAAGGCGCTGGACCGGCTCGCGGGCAGCCTGCGGGCGATGGCCGGGTGCCGGTCGCCGGAGCTCGGGCGGGTCGCGCTGGTCGAGAGCGGCCAGGGTCTGCGGCGGTCCTGCCCCGAGCTGGTGCTGGAGTGGGCGTTGCGGGACCTGGCCGAGGCCGCGTCGCGGGTCGTGACGATCGGGCGGGCCCGGGAGGCGCTGGAGGAGAAGGCGCGGGAGCTGGCCGCGAGGGTGGAGCCGCGCTCCGACCACGGTCTCATCCACGGCGAGCTGGGGCCCGACCACGTGCTGATGGACGAGCACGACGAGCCGGTGCTCATCGACATCGAGGGCACCATGTTCTTCGACGTCGAATGGGAGCACGTCTTCCTGCGCATCCGCTTCCACGACCACTACGCGGCGCTGCGCGTCGACGGGCTGGACGAGCGCAGGCTGCGGTTCTATCGCCTGGCCCAGCACCTGTCGCTGGTCGCGGGGCCGCTGCGGCTGCTCGACGGGGACTTCCCCGACCGGGAGTTCATGCTGGGCATCGCCCGGCAGCACACGGAGGAGGCGCTCGGCTTCCTGCGGACATGACGTAACCCCTTGTGTACGGTTACGGTGCGGATGTGCCGGGCCTTGCGCGCCTGGTGGAAATCGTCAACTCTTAGGAAGGTTTCCTATCAGTTAGAGGAGTCACCAGTGCGCGTAAGGCAGGTCTTAGCGGCCCTGTGCCTCCTGCTGGCCGCCGCGTGCGGTCAGGGCGAGCCCGAGCCGCAGGTGAACGCCGAGGACGTGATGTTCGTCCAGATGATGGTGCAGCACCACCGGCAGGGCATCGAGATCGCCAAGGTGGGCACGTCCCGCGCCACCACTCCCGAGCTGAAGACGCTGACCGCGGCCATCGAGAGCACGCAGCAGGGCGAGGTCGAGATGATGCTGCGCTGGTTGCACTCCTGGGACCAGCCGCTCGCCCCGGCCACAAGCGCCCACGATCACCACGGCGGCATGCCGGAGACCGACGTCAAGCAGGTCCAGGCGCTGAAGAAGTCGAAGAACTTCGAGTACGACCTGTGCAACCTGCTGATCGCGCACCAGGACGACGCCGTTCAGATGGCCGCCGCCGAGGTGTCGGGCGGCGCCAACCCCGAGGTCCAGCGGTGGGCGGCCCAGGTGCAGAGCTCCCGCAAGGGCCAGATCGACATCATGATGAACCTGATCAAGAAGTAGGACGGCCGCGATCCGCACCATCACCCGTCTCCTGGGGCGAAAAACACTTTCCTCATAGACGCCGATCGCCAGAAGTGATTAGATCACTTGATATGTCCGAGGTTGCGCGGCCCACGCTTTCCGACGCTCTGACCGAGCGCATGCTGGAGCTCATCCGTACGGGAGGGCACCGGCCCGGCGACAGGCTGCCCTCGACCAGGGAGCTCTCCCAGCGCTTCGCCGTCACCACCCCGACGCTGCGCGAGGCGCTACGCAGGCTCGAGGCCACCGGGGCCATCGAGATGCGGCACGGCTCCGGCATCTACGTCGGGGCCGACATCGAACGGCTGGTCCTGCCCAACCCGAACATGCGCGAGATCCACGCCGCCCAGCTCCTGGAGCTGCTCGGCGCGCGCATCGTGATCGAGCCGCCGCTGGCCGCGATGGCCGCCGAGCACGTCGGCCGCGAGGAGCTGGCGGCGCTCAGGCGGGTGCTCGACGAGGCGGGCAGGCACCTGCGCGGCGAGGACGCCGAGCTGCACGACGCGAACATGACCTTCCACCGGGCGACCGCCCGGATGGCGGGCAACAGCGTGCTGCACGAGGTCGTCGACTCGCTGCTCACCGTCCACGGGCCGGAGCAGCGCGAGATCCTGCAGATCTTCGACGACCGGCGCCGTGACTACGACGAGCACCTGGCGATCCTGGAGGCCATCGAAGCAGGCGATGCGGCGCAGGCCGAGGCGCGCATGCGGGCCCACCTGGTCGACGTGAAGACGGTTGTAGAGCAAAGGTTGCGAACCCCCCGATAAGAACCAAGGAGGCCGGCCCATGTTCCGGTCACGTGTGGCCACGCTCGGCGTGGCGGCGCTCGTCCTGACCGCCTGCGGTGGCAACGGCGCCGCGGCGCCGCAGAAGAAGACCGAACTGACGCTGTACAACGACAAGGGCGCGTGGACGAAGTACTTCGACCAGATGGGCGCGCTGTCCAAGCAGAGCATCGGCCTGGGCATGAAGCCGACGGGATACACCGACTCGGCCCAGTACCAGGCGTTCATCAAGGCGTCGTTCCGGACGAACGTCAAGCCCGACCTGTTCACCTGGCAGACCGGGGGGATGCTGGAGGAGATCGTCAAGCAGAAGCAGGTGGCCGACACCACGGCCGTCTGGCAGGAGGCGATCAAGGCCGGTGACCTGTCGCAGGACCTCGTCCCCTACTACACGATCGGCGGCAAGCAGTACTGCGTGCCGATGAACGTCGCGTACTGGGGCATGTTCTACAACAAGAAGATCTTCGACAAGTACGGTCTCAAGCCCCCGGAGACGTGGGAGGACCTGGTCGCCACCGCCGAGACGCTCAAGAAGAACGGCGTCAAGGCCTTCTACCACACCAGCGTGCTGTTCTCCTTCGTCTGGTTCGAGCAGCTCATGGCCGGCACCGACCCCGACCTGTACGACCGCCTGTCCACCGGCAAGGCGAAGTACACCGACCCCGGCGTGGTCCAGGTGATGGAGAAGTGGAAGCAGCTCATCGACGCCGGATATTTCATCAACCCGGGTGACAAGACGGACCCCGGCGACGTGATGAAGAACGGCAAGGCCGCGATGGTCTCCTTCGGCACCTGGTTCAACACCAGCATGACCCAGCGGAGCATGAAGGCCGGCACCGACTACGACTTCTTCGTCATCCCGAACGTCAACCCGTCGCTCCCCAAGACCTCGATGATCTTCGAGAGCGGGCCGCTGTGCTCGCTGACCAAGGCGGCCGACCCCGACGCCAGTATGAAGTACCTCAAGTGGTGGACGACCTCGCAGGCCCAGGAGAAGTGGGCGACGAGCCGGGGTGACGTGAGCGCCAACCCCAAGGTGACGATCGACGACAAGGTGCTCGGAACCGTCACCAAGGACGCGGGCGGCGGCAAGTACCGCCTGGTCAACCGCTACTTCGAGGCCACGCCGCCGCCCATCCTGACGGCCGCGCTGGACGGCTTCTCCAAGTTCGTCACCGAGCCGGACACCTACAAGGAGGTCCTGGACACGATCCAGAAGGCCGCCGACGAGTACTGGAGCACGCATCAGTGAGTGCACGCCCAATGCTCGGGCGGTTCCGGCACGGTTACGTGGCGCCGGCGGCCCTGCTGGTCGCGGGGCTGCTGTACGCGCCGTTCCTGTGGACGGCCTACCTGAGCCTGACCCGGTACGACGGCCTGGAGCCGCCGCAGTGGATCGGCCTGGCCAACTTCGCCAAGCTGTTCGACGACGCGGCGCTGCTCACCTCGACCCGCAACACGCTGATCTGGGTGATCGGCACCATGGTGCTGCCGGTCGGGCTCGGGCTGCTGGTCGCGGTGCTGTCCTACGACATCAAGGGCGGCGCGTGGTTCCGGGTGCCGTTCATGCTGCCGTACGCGCTGAGCGGCGCGGGCCTGGCCATGGTGTGGAGCCCGATCCTGTCGCATGACGGCGTGGCCAACCTGCTGCTGGGCGTGGACACCGCGTTCCTGCAGGAGTCGCCGGCCAACACGTTCGCGATGCTCGCGGTCTGGACGTGGCAGCAGCTCGGCGTGAACACGTTGCTGTTCGTGGTCGGGCTGCAGTCCATCCCCAAGGAGCCGATCGAGGCGGCCCGGCTCGACGGTGCGTCGGGGTGGGGGCTGTTCCGGCACGTGATCTGGCCTCTCATGCGGCCGCTGACGGCGGTCGTGGTCGGGCTCGCGCTGGTGGCCAGCCTGAAGACGTTCGACATCGTGTGGGTGCTGACGCAGGGCGGCCCCGGGCGCAACTCCGAGACGCTGGCGGTGACCATGTACAAGGAGACGTTCGTGGCCAGCGACTACGGCTACGGCTCGGCGGTGGCGGTGATGCTGACCGTCGTCACGGGGCTGGCGTCCTACCTGTACCTCCGGAGGCAGGTGACGGCCGCATGATCAGGCGGGTCGTGCTGGTCGTGCTCGGGCTGATCTGGCTCGGGCCGACGTACCTGCTGCTCGTGAACGCCTCCCGGCCGGCGGAGTCGTACGATCCGGGCCGGGCGTGGGTGCCGTCCGGCGACTTCGCGCTGCTGGAGAACTTCGGCCGGGCCCTGGAGGGCGCGAACCTCACGCAGAGCCTGGCCAGCACCGCGCTCTACAGCCTCGTCTCGCCGCTGCTCGGCGTGATCATCGGGGCGCTGGCCGGGTATGTGATCGTGGTGTTGCGGCTCAGGCACGGCTTCTGGTGGTTCCTGCTGATCTTCGGCGGCACCGTGTTCCCCTCCCAGATGCTGCTCGTGCCCCTCTTCGTCGGCTACAGCGACGCCGGCCTGTACGACAGCCGCGTCGGCATGATCCTCATCTACACGGCCATCAACGTGCCGCTGGCCGCGTTCGTCCTGCGCAACTTCTACACCGGCGTGGCCTTCTCGATCTTCGAGGCCGCCCGGATGGACGGCGCCACCACCTGGCGCATCTTCTGGCGGATCTACCTGCCGATCTCGTTCACCGCGCTGATGGCCGTGTTCATCCTCGAGTTCACCTTCATCTGGAACGACCTCATCTTCGGCCTGACCCTCACGCAGACCGAGGACGTGCGGCCGGTGATGACCGCCATCGCGGGCCTCATGACCGACGTGTACGCCGGCACCCCCGTCCCCGTCGGCCTGGCCGCCGGGCTCGTGGTCTCGCTGCCGACCGTCGTGCTGTTCCTCGCCACCCAGCGCCTCTTCGCCAGGGGCCTGTCTCTAGGGAGTGTTCAATGACCAGCCGGTTGCTCCAGCGCAGCCTGGGGAGCCCCGACTACGACGGGATCAGGCAGGCGCTGCGCGACGACACCTCGACGCCCGTCATCAGCGTGCGCGGGCTGGAGGTACGGGTCGCGGTGCTGCCGCTGTTCACCCACGACGGCCGCCAGGCGGTCCGGGTCTCCAGCACCGAGCCGCTCACGCACGTGCTGGTCGGCGTGGACAGCGCGTCCGGCACCGACGTGACGCTGCTGGTGCCCGAGGTGGACGCGCCGCGCGAGCTGACCCTGGAGTGCCGCGACGACGCCGGGGTGGTCGGCACCGCGCAGGTCACGGTGACCCCCCAGCGCAAGTGGAGCGTGTTCGTGGTGCACCACTCGCACCTGGACATCGGCTACACCGACCCGCAGGGCACGGTGCTGCGCCACCACCTCGACTACCTCGACGCGGCGCTGCGGCTGGCCGAGGAGACCGCGTCCTGGCCGGACGACGCGAAGTTCAGGTGGACGGTCGAGTCGTCGATGCCGGCACTGAAGTGGCTCGACGCCCGGCCCAAGGAGATGGTCGACTCGTTCGCCGCGCTGGCCAGGGCCGGCGTGATCGAGGTGACGGCGCTGCCGTTCCAGCTGCACACCGAGGCGTGCTCGACCGAGGAGCTGTACCGCCAGCTGCGCTTCACCGCCCAGCTGGAGCGGCAGTACGGCTTCGCGACCAGGTCGGCCATGCACACCGACGTGCCGGGAGCGGTCGTGGGGCTGGTGGACGCGCTCAGCTCGGCGGGCGTGCGCTATCTGGCCGCCGCCCACAACTGGGCCGGGCGGTCGGTGCCCTACCTGCACGGCGGGGACAAGCTCACCAGGCCGTTCCGGTGGCGGGCGCCGAGCGGGAACGAGATCATCGTGTGGTTCACCGACACGCCGCACGGGATGGCGTACATGGAGGGCAACACGGTCGGGCTGACCGACTCCTACGAGCTGGCCGACGACCTGCTGCCGCGCTACCTGTCGGCGCTGGCCACGCGGGGTTACCCGTACGGGCCGGGGACGTTCGGGTGGCAGGGGCCGGACGCGCCGAAGGAGCCGTACGAGCTGGACGTGCTGCACCTGCGGGTGCAGGGCGCGCACGCCGACAACGCCGGGCCGTCGATCGTGCCCGCGTCGATCGCGCGCCGGTGGAACGAGCAGTGGGCCTACCCCCGCCTCAGAAGTGCGGTGAACAGCGACTTCTTCGAGCACGTCGAGGAGCGCTACCACGACCGGCTGGCGGTGCACGAGGGCGACTGGACCGACTGGTGGGCCGACGGGCTCGGCTCCGGCGCGCGCCCCCTCGGGTACGTACGCCGGGCGCAGTCGGCCCTGCGCGTCGCCGAGACGCTGCACACCATCGCCGGCGTGGACGCCACCGAGCAGATCGACGCCGCCTACGACAAGGTCGCGCTGTTCAACGAGCACACCTGGGGCGCGGCCAACCCGTGGGAGGACGCCGAGGAGGCGGGCGACTCGGGCGGGCTGCAGTGGACGCGCAAGTCCTCCGGCGCGTACTCGGCCCAGGACGACGCGGCCGACCTGCTGCACGCGGCCACCCGCAGGTTCGCCGCCGCCCTGTCGGAGTCGGGCACCGAGGGCGGCGCCCTGGCCTCCTTCGCCGTCTTCAACCCCGGCACCTGGACGCGGACCGACATCGTGCGCGCGTTCCTGCCGAGGGACGTGGTGGGCGTGGACGTGCCGATCGCGCTGGTGGACTCGCGGACCGGCCGGACGCTGCCGCACCACGAGGAGTTCGTGGACCCGGTGGACTGGCCGACCCGGCCGATCGGGCGGCACGTCCACGCGGTCGTCCCGGACGTCGCCGGGTTCGGCTACGCCCGCGTCGACGTGGTGCCGGGTGAGAGCCAGGCCCCCGAGCCGGTCGAGCTGGACCTGAGCGGGGTGATCGAGAACGAGTTCTACCGGGTGGCGTACGACGTGCGCGAGGGCTACCTCAGCTCGATCTTCGACAAGCGCGCGGGCCGGGAGCTGGTCAACGGCGACGCGGCGGCCGGCTTCGGCCAGTACGTCTACGACCAGTACGCCACCGCCCCGCACTTCAACCACCTGTCCGGGCACGTCGGCGCGCACGACCGCACGCTGCTCGGCGACCGCGCCATCGGCAGGCACGCCACCATCACCGAGGCCAAGCGGACGGCCGTGGGCGAGAAGCTGGTCGTGGAGCTGAGTGGCAAGGGCGTCGACTGGATCCGCACCACGATCGAGCTGTACCACGGCGTGCCCCGCCTCGACCTCACCTACCAGCTGGCCAAGCAGGGCACCCCGGCCAAGGAGGCGGTCTTCCTGGCCTTCCCGTTCGCCGCCGGCCGGCCCACCGCCTGGGAGCTGACCGGCGGGGTGGGCGGCCCGGAGGTGCCCCGGGTGCCCGGCTCGGCCGAGTACATGCTGCCGATCAGGCACTGGATCGCCTTCGAGGACCCCGAGCTGACCGTCGCCTGGGCCACGCTGGAGGCGCCGCTCGTGCAGCTCGGCACCATCCACATGCCGTACGCGCCGTTCCCGCCCACGCTCGACCAGGAGGACGGCACGGTCTACTCCTGGGCGCTCAACAACATCTGGGACACCAACTTCCCGGCGCAGCAGCAGGGCGAGACCACGTTCCGCTACGCGGTGACCTCGGAAGCGGGCGTCCAGGGCAGGCGGCTCGGCGCGGCGGCGGCCTCCGGGCTGTGCGAGCCGTTCGTGGGCGCATTGATCACCGACAGCCCCGACGTCTCCGAGACGTACGTGTCCGTGGACCATCCCGACGTGCTGGTCACGTCCCTGGGCTGGGACGGCGTGCGGCTGCAGTCGCTGGCCGCCGAGCCGGTCGAGGTCAGGGTGTCGATGCCGGGGCAACAGACGGTCGAGGTACGGCTGCCCGCCTGCGGGGTGGCCGTCGTCAGGGGGACGCGCCAGTGAAGATCGTTGACATCAGGGCCACGACGGTCGCCGTGCCGCTGGAGGCGCCGCTGCGGCACAGCAACGGCGCCCACTGGGGCCGGTTCGTCCGCACGATCGTCGAGGTCGAGGCCGACAACGGGCTGATCGGCCTGGGGGAGATGGGAGGTGGCGGGGAGAGCGCCGAGTCGGCCTTCCGTGCGCTGATGCCGTACCTGAAGGGCCACAACCCCTTCCAGCTGGAGGCGCTGCGCTTCAAGATCGCCAACCCGACGGCCTCGCTCTACAACAACCGCACGCAGCTGCTGGCCGCCATCGAGTTCGCCTGCATCGACCTCGTCGGCCAGCATCTCGGCGTGCCCGCCCACGACCTGCTCGGCGGGCGCGTACGCGACGAGGTGCCGTTCGCCTCCTACCTGTTCTTCCGGTACGCCGCCGACGGCCACGCCGAGATCCGCACCCCCGACCAGCTCGTCGCGCACACCGCCGCGCTCAAGGAGGCCCACGGGTTCACCGTGCACAAGCTCAAGGGCGGGGTCTTCCCGCCGGACTACGAGCTGGAGTGCTACCGGGCGCTGGCCGCGGCGTTCCCCGGCGACCGGCTGCGCTACGACCCGAACGCCGTGCTCTCGGTGGCCGAGGGGCTGCGCTTCGGCCGGGCCATCGAGGGGCTGAACAACGACTACCTGGAAGACCCGGTCTGGGGGCTCGAAGGGCTCAGGCTCGTACGCGAGCAGGTCCGGGTGCCGCTGGCCACCAACACCGTCGTGGTCAACTTCGAGCAGCTGGCCTCGAACGTCCTGCGCAGGGGCGCCGACGTGGTGCTGCTGGACACGACCTTCTGGGGCGGCATCAGGCCGTGCGTGAAGGCGGCCGGGGTGTGCGAGACGTTCCAGCTCGGGGTGGCCGTGCACTCGTCGGGGGAGCTGGGCATCCAGCTCGCGACCATGCTGCACCTGGGCGCGGTGCTGCCGAACCTCACCTACGCCGCCGACGCGCACTACCACCAGCTCAGGGACGACGTGATCGAGGGCGGCAAGATGGCGTACTCGGAGGGCGCCATCGCCGTGCCGCCGGGGCCGGGGCTGGGCGTGCGGCTGGACCGGGAGCGGGTGGCCCGCTACGCGGAGCTCTACCGGGAGCTGGGCGGCTACCCGTACGACCGGGACCCCGGGCGGCCCGGCTGGTACGCCACGGTGCCCAACGAGCGCTTCGCGGACCCGCATCGGGAAATCGCACCATAATGGGGCGATATGTCTGAAGAGTCAAAGCCTGCCGCGCCTGCCGACAACCTCGTCGCCACCTCCCACACGCTGCCGTCCGGCCAGTCCTACACCGCCACCACCGGCACCATGGTGCTGCGCGAGGAGGTGATCACCGACGGCAAGTTCGAGGGTCTGCGACCGAAGGCCGAGGTGTTCGTCACCGCGTACACGCTGGACGGGGCCGAGCCGCTGAGCCGGCCGGTCACGTTCGCGTTCAACGGCGGGCCCGGGTCGTCCAGCGTGTGGCTGCACCTGGGGGTGCTCGGGCCGCGCCGGGTCGTGATGGGGGACGCCGGGGCGCTGCTGCCGCCCCCGTACGGGCTGGCCGACAACGAGGAGAGCCTGCTGCGGGTGAGCGACCTGGTCTTCATCGACCCGGTCTCCACCGGGTTCTCGCGGGCGGCCGAGGGGGAGAAGGCGGAGCCGTACCACGGGTTCACCGGCGACCTGGAGTCCGTCGGCGAGGTCATCAGGTTGTGGACCACCAGGAACGGGCGGTGGATGTCGCCGAAGTTCCTGGCCGGGGAGTCGTACGGCACCGTGCGGGCCGCCGGGCTGGCCGACCACCTGCAGTCGCGTTACGGCATGTACCTCAACGGCGTGATGCTGATCTCCTCGGTGCTCGACTTCATCACGGGCGAGTTCAACGAGGGCAACGACCTGGCCTACGCCCTCTACCTGTCGACCTACGCGGCCATCGCGCACTACCACGGGCTGCACGGGGACCGGCCGCTGGCCGAGGTGTTGCGCGAGGCCGAGGAGTACGCGGGCGGCGACTACCTGTGGGCGCTGACCCGCGGCAACCGCCTGACGCCCGAGGAGCGTGCGGCCGCGGTCGCCAGGGTGGCCGCGCTCACCGGGCTGAGCGAGGACTACGTGGACCGGGTGAACCTGCGCATCGAGCACATCCGGTACTTCACGGAGGTGCTGCGCTCCCGGCGGCAGATCGTGGGGCGGCTCGACGGCCGCTTCACCGGCTGGGACCCCGACTCCGGTCGCGAGCACTTCACCGCCGACCCCAGCATGGACGCGATCATGGGTCCCTACAGCGCGGCCCTCAACCACTACCTTCGCTCGGAGCTGGGCTACGCCAACGACCTGCCGTACGAGGTGCTCACCTCGCGCGTGCGGCCCTGGTCGTACAAGGAGTTCGAGAACGCGCACGTGCAGGTGGCCTCGCGCCTGGCCGCCGCCATGCGGGCCAACCCGCACCTGCGCGTGCACGTGGCCTGCGGGTACCACGACGGCGCGACCCCGTACTTCGCCGCCGAGCACACCTTCGCCCACCTGCCCGTGCCCGCCGAGCTGGCCGGCAACGTGGAGTTCAGGTACTACGAGGCCGGCCACATGATGTACGTCCACGAGCCCAGCAGGCTCGCCCAGTCAGCGGACCTGGCCGCCTTCGTGCTCGGCGAGCAGGCGTGAGGCCCGGCTCAGGCGCTGCCTGAGGTTGGCGCGCAGGGCGGCGAAGCGGCCCGGGTTGTCGCGGATGACGGTCCGCTGCAACTCGGCGTCGGCCGCGTACCAGGCGGCGACCAGGCCCGACGACCACTTGCACGTGGTGTCGGCGGTCGCGGTCTGCCGCTCCTCCTCGCTCACCGCGGCCTCGTCGAGGTTCCAGCGGCCGTCGGCGATGGCCGCCTCGGGAGCGGGGTAGGAGTGGCCGGCCTGGCTCATGCACGACTGCCAGCGCTTGATCGCCGCCGTCACCGACGGGTGCTTGGCGGCCTGCTCCAGCGTGAGCGAGTCCTGCAGGGACAGCCACGGCCAGTCCGCCTTGCGCGCCCCCTTGTCCAGGGTGAGCGTCGCGCGGTCCAGGCAGCCGCGGTCCGCCGCGGTGCCGTACAGGCGGTGCCGGGTCCGCTTCGGCAGCTTGGTGGCCCAGGCGCCGGTCGTGTCGGGAGAGGGCGGCCTGGCCAGGTGGTAACCGTGACGCTTGGCGGCCTCGGTGTCGGTGACGCCGTAGCGGCGGGAGTTGCCGGGGTCCACGGCGGCGAGTTCGGCCGGGTCCTCGGCCGGTGGGGCGACGCTGATGCCCTGCTTGCGCATGCATCGGACGACGAGGTGGTTGTGGGCGTTGCCCAGGACGGCCCGCTGCTCGGGAGTGGTCTTGTAGGCGTCGAACGGCAGCACCAGCTGCGACACCTTGGTGACGCCCCGCACGGGCGTCGGTGGCGCGGGCTCGTCGGCGCCGCAGGCCGCGGTGGTCGTCACCAGCAACAGCGCGCTGGCGAGGAGACCGCGGCAGCCGGTTTCCGGCGGCCAAGCCCGGAAACCGGCACTCCCCTTATTGCTCAGTGGCACCAGATGTCGATCGCGCTGGTGCGGTTGTTGCCGATGGCGTTGTTCGCCAGGAAACCGTCGTTCGAGTTGTGCGTGAACGTGCTGTGGGCGCCCGTGTAACCCGGGTGCTGCCAGAGAGTGGCGCTGCAGCCGATGCGGTTCCTGACGGAGCTGGTCTCGTTGTTCATGCTGTGCCAGGAGTTGCTGAAGTCCCAGTTCAGCCAGTTGTTGTCGGCGAAGTTGGAATCGTCCTTGACGAAGTCCCGCCAGTGGTCGACCTGTCCGCGGTTGTAGTCGAAGCCGGCGTACAGGCAGACACGACCGCCGTAGCAGGTCGAGCGGGGGCTTGCCACCGCGGCGGCAGCGGGGACGACCGCCGCGAAGATAGCGGCCGCGGCGACGAAGCCGGCGGCCTTCTTGGATAGCCTCACAGGTCTCTCCTCATGGGTGAGTCGTTTCGACCTCGTAACTTAGCGTGCCGAATCGAATACGAGCCGTCGTGACTCGCCGATTCCATAAGGGCTGCGCGCCCCGGGAAAGGGGTCGCGTGCCCAGGCCCGCCAGACCCACTCGTATCAGGGGTATGACCGGAGACTTCGTCGCATTGACGCAACTCTTGCCAGCTCGGGTGTGCGACCGGAGGAACCCGTGGGCTGCGCAAGACCTATTCGGAAGCCATTCGTGACGCTGTTCGCGCGGCGATCGGTGCGGCTATTCCGGCAGCGCCGCCGGATTCTGCGCCAGCAGGCCGCCGTCCACGCGGTGCTCGGCCCCCGTGATGAACGACGAGCGCGGCCCCGCCAGGAACGCCACCAGCTCCGCCACCTCCTCCGGCCGGCCCACGCGGCCCAGCGGGTGGGCGCGGCCCCACTGCGCCACCTGCTCCTCCTGCGACAGCTCGCCCCGCCACAGGTCCGCCGCCCAGCGCAGCATGGGGGTGTCCACCGAGCCGGGGCAGACCACGTTCACCCTGATGCCGTCGGCCGCGTGGTCGAGCGCCATGGCCCTGGTCAGGCCGTTGAGCGCGGCCTTGCTCGCCGTGTACGCCGCCACCTGCGCCTGCGAGGAGAACGCCTGCACCGACGACATGATCACGATCGAGCCGCCGCCGCGCTCGCGCATCCGGGGGACGGCGGCCTTGCACGCGAGGTAGACGCCCTTGAGGTTGATGTCCAGCACCTCGTCCCAGACGTCCTCCGGGGTGTCCTCGACGGTGCCGTAGCGCTGCACGCCCGCGCAGGTCACCACGATGTCGAGCCCGCCGTACCTGGTCACGGCCAGGTCCACCAGGTCGCGCATCTCGCCGGCCCGGCGCACGTCGGCGATCCTGCCGGTGACGTGCTCGCTGTCCAGCTCCGCGTCCTTGTCGACCCCGCAGAAGACCACGGACGCCCCGCCGTCGGCCAGCCGGTCCACCACCGCCCGCCCGATCCCCATCGAACCGCCCGTGACCAGCGCCACCTTGCCGCCGAACTCGTTCATGCCAGCACCTCCGCGCGCAACCTCAGCACCTTCGTCTCCTGCGGGTCCAGGGCCAGCGCCGTGCCGTTGGCCACGGCGGCGGCCAGGCCGTCGGTCGGCATGCTGGAGAACGGCTCCAGCCCGACCGTGTAGGCCCGCCCCCACCACGGGTAGCCCGTGGACGCGCCGAGCTCCTGCCACATCCACAGGTACGGCAGCAGCGCCGCCTCCCACTCCACCCGCATACCGATATCCCCCGAAATTTCGTACCAACCCTCGTCGAAGCCTGTCAGGTACACGATGTCGCTCGGCCCGCCCGGCCCCGGCACCACGCTCAGGTCCGTCTCGCCGCCGCCGTCGGCCGGCACGACCGGCCACTCCCACGGCCCGCCGGCCCGGACCCTGCGCCCGGCCGCCGGGTTGATCGCGCTCTCGTGCGGGATCACGCGCACACCCTCCGGCAGCCGGATCCGGGCCCCCGGGCGCAGGAACGGCAGGCCGTACACGATGTGCTGCCCCCACATGGCATGCAGCGGCAGGTCCGACTCGTTGGTGGCCCGCCCCTCGATCTCCAGCGCCGCCGTGCCCGACCGCAGCCGGAAGACCTTCTCCACCCGGTACGGCAGCCGCCGCGTCCGCACGCTCAGCCGTACCGCGACCTCCTCGGGGGAGTCGGCCACGACCGCGCACTCCCACGGCAGCCCGGACACCTCGCCGTGCTGCGCCAGCCGCGCGCCGCGGTACTCGCTCGGCGCGCCGCCGTTGGGGAAGACCTCCTGCCAGCCGCCCTCGTAGTGGTCGACGAACTGGGCGACGTCGTCGGCCGCGCCCCGGAGGTGGTCGTGCGGGTCGCGCAGACCCTGCGGCGAGAGCCAGACGAAGTCCGTGTCCGTGGGCTTGTGCAGGAACTCCACCACGTCGCCGCCCTTGCCGGGCAGGACGGTCACGCGCAGCCGCTCGTTCTCCAGCGTGACCGCCCGCAGCCCGGCGATGGTGCCGAGCCGCAGGCGCGCCGCCCAGTTGCGTCTCACCCGAACGTCACATCCAGGAACCGGGGCCGGTAGATGGAGACGTCGCGGTAGTGGTCGGTGTTGACGAAGCTGTTGACGTTGTACGACACCACGAGCCCGCCGCCGGCGATCTCGGGATGGGCGTGGGCGTTGTAGGTGAAGATGTTCCCGCCGGTCTCGGGCGTGGTGTAGACGTGCTGCCTGCCGGTGAACGGGCCGAAGGGGGAGCACGCGGAGTAGGCCACGATGTTCGCGCTCAGCGCCTCGGTCGTGTCATGCGTGATCAGCACGTATCCGGAGCCGACGCGGCTGACGCTGTACTCGTTCGCCACCCCGCTCATCACGCGCGCCGAGTCGGCCTCGCTCGCCGACCAGGTGCCGTCGGCCTTGAGGTACTCCCAGGCGCCGAGCAGGCTCTGCCCCTTGACCCGGGCGATGTGCATGTACTTGGGCGAGCCGAGGTCCTCCACCCCGTAGACGTAGGTGTAACCCCCGTCCTTGAGGGTCCCGGAGGCCCAGGAGACGCCGTGCCCCGACGGCAGGTCGTGCACGCTGATCGGCTGCTGGAGCCGCCCGGGGGCGAACCTGGCCAGCACGTTCCGGTGCCAGCGCCAGTCCCACGCCCCGGGGCCGTAGCGCTCGTACTCCTGGTAGGTGACCTCCACGATCCCGCCGGCCAGCGTCGCGTCACCGGCCCAGTACCAGTGGTTCTTGTCGCGCGGCGGCATGACGGCCTCCGGCTTCGCGGCCGTGCCGTCATGGATGGTGGACAGCCGGCCGTCCCGCTCGACGGCGAAGGAGTTGTTGAGGAAGACCGTCGTACCGCCCTCCTCGACCACCGGGGGCCGCGAGCCGTCGGGGTCGACCCGGCCGAGGAAGGTGTCGGAGAACACCCACAGCTCCCGCCCGCTCGGCAGCCTGAGCGAGTAGGTCCCGTCGGCGCCGGTCCAGTCGTTCAGGCTGCTGTTGTCGTTGCCGTGGGTGGTGAACAGGCTGGTCAGCCGGGCGTTCGTGGTGGCCCCTGTGACCGTGGGCGCGCAGGGGGAGGCGGCCGTGGCGGCCTGCTTCCCCTGCACGGTCGGTACGGGTTTGGGCGGGGCGGCCCAGGCTTGCTGCGGTACGGCCGTGAGGCCGAGCAACGCGATGGCGAGGGGTGCGAGGGCAGTGCGGAATCGCGTCATCACTTGTCCTAGGGGAGGGGGTTCCCTACAGTTCTAGTCATTAGATCACTTACTGTCTAGGGCCTGTGTGAGCGAGCGGAAATCCGGGTGACCGCGTGGCGGGCGGCGGCTACCCTGCCAGGATGGGCCACGTTGAAGTAGGACATTTGACATACGTGCTGCCCGATGGGCGGCCCCTGCTCAACGACGTGTCCTTCAGGATCGGCGAAGGCGTCAAGGCGGCGCTCGTCGGGCCCAACGGCGCGGGCAAGACCACTCTCATGCGCCTGATCGCCGGCGACGCGCAGCCGGTGGAGGGCAGCGTGACCAGCTCCGGCGGGCTGGGCGTGATGCGGCAGTTCATCGGCAGCGTGCGCGACGGGAGCAGCGTGCGCGACCTGCTGCTGAGCGTCGCGCCACCCGCCGTGCGGCAGGCGGCCGACCGGCTCGACGCGGCCGAGCTGGCCATGATGGAGCGCGACGACGAGAAGACGCAGATGCGCTACGCGCAGGCCATCAGCGACTACACCGACGCCGGCGGCTACGACATCGAGGTGCTCTGGGACACCTGTACGGTGGCCGCGCTCGGCGTGCCCTTCGACCGGGTGAAATATCGGGACGTGTCGACGCTGTCGGGCGGGGAGCAGAAGCGCCTGGTCCTGGAGGCGCTGCTGCGCGGGCCCGACCAGACGCTGCTGCTGGACGAGCCCGACAACTACCTCGACGTCCCCGGCAAGGAGTGGCTGGAGCAGCAGCTCAAGGAGACGCCCAAGACCGTGCTGCTGGTCAGCCACGACCGCCAGCTCCTGGCGAACGCGGTCGGCCGCATCATCACCGTCGAGTCCGGAAATATCTGGATTCATGGCGGCGGCTTCACCACGTACGCCGCGGCCCGCAAGGCCCGCAACGAGCGCCTCGACGAGCTGCGCAGGCGCTGGGACGAGGAGCACGCCAAGCTCAAGGCCCTGGTCAACATGCTCAAGAACAAGGCGCGCTACAACGACGGCATGGCCGCCGCCTACCACGCGGCCCAGACGCGGCTGCGCAAGTTCGAGGAGGCCGGGCCGCCGGAGGTGGCGCCGAGCGACCAGAACATCAAGATGCGCCTGCGCGGCGGCCGCACCGGCAAGCGCGCGGTCATCTGCGAGGGGCTGGAGCTCTCGGGTCTCATGCGGCCGTTCGACCTGGAGGTGTGGTACTCCGAGCGCGTCGCGGTGCTCGGCTCCAACGGCTCGGGCAAGTCCCACTTCCTGCGCCTGCTGGCTGGGGAGCAGATCGCCCACGAGGGGGCGGCCAGGCTGGGCGCCCGCGTGGTGCCGGGCCACTTCGCCCAGACCCACGCCCGGCCCGACCTGCTCGGCCGCACCCCGGTCGAGATCGTCATGGCCGAGCACGCCAAGCTGAAGAACGAGGCCATGAAGGCCCTGGCCCGCTACGAGCTGGCCGGGCTGATCGCCGAGCAGCGCTTCGACACGCTGTCCGGCGGGCAGCAGGCGCGCCTGCAGATCCTGCTGCTCGAACTGTCCGGGGCCACGTTGCTGCTGCTCGACGAGCCGACCGACAACCTCGACCTGGCCAGCGCGGAGGCGCTGCAGGCGGGCCTGGACGCGTTCGACGGCACGGTCCTGGCGGTCACCCACGACCGCTGGTTCGCCGCCGACTTCGATCGCTACCTGGTCTTCGGCTCCGACGGCAACGTCTACGAATCCTCCGAACCGGTCTGGGACGAGGCCAGAGTGGTCCGCCAGCGTTAAAGACTTGGTACGGCTGGCGCGTGTCCACTGCCAGCCGTACCCATGCTCGGGTTATCACGGCAAAGTGATCCCGCGTAGCCGAACCGTCAGCCTCCTCGCACTCGGGGCGTTCTGCCTCTCCGGGTGCGCGAGTGAGGAACAGCCCGTACAACAGCTCAAGCCGCTCGCTCTCAAGGAGCAGGTCTCGAATATCGTGAAGTCCGCCGACGGGTACGCCGTCAACTGGGCCGGCGTGCTCAGCAACGCCAACCCGTGGCATTTTGGCGAGCACGTGGTGGCCACGATCGTCGGGCACGACGCCAAGGGCGCCGAGGTGCTCAAGATGGACCAGCCGCTCGACGCCGTGCCGCCGGGCGGGTCGCTGGCCTTCACCGGCCAGGCCAGCGCCACGCAGAAGCCGGCCAAGGTGACGATCCAGTACCGCCCCGCGCAGTGGCGGCCGGCGGCGCGGATCGCCTCGGCCTTCCAGCGGTTCCCGATCTCGCGTGTTCAGACTATGCGCCAGAAAGATGGCTCATACCTTATTACGGGATATGTCGGAAATCCTTATAAAATCTCGGCGACCACGCTCGTCGTGAACGCGTTGCTGCGCGACAAGTCGGGCAAACTGCTCGGTGGCGGCAGCACGTTCGTGGACGAGGTGGAGGCCGGCAGCCCGCCGCGCTTCATTCTCACCGTGACCGGCCTGCCGAAGGGCACCGAGGTGGCCAAGACCGAGATCGCCGCCAGGACCTGGGGATCCACCGGCCGCCCGTACGAGGACCTGGCCCTTTCCGGGGCCGTGCCCATGCACACGGTCAAGCCGACGAGCGAGCCGTTCGTGGTGGACCGGAGCACACAGGTAGTTTCCGAGCACAAGCAGTAAATCGCTTTTATAGCGCGATAGCCCGAATTATCAGCACGGAATTCGGGCGTCCTGCCCGACAAGCGATGCCATCGGCGTGGAACCGGTAGAACTACTAGTTACCGATCCATTACCTTCGGTTACATGAATGACCGCGTCCTGGTCGAAGCACTCCGCGCCCGTGATCCAGGAGCACTGACCGCGCTCTATGACGCGTACGCGGAGAGCGTCTACCGCTACTGCTGGTCCCTGCTCCTGAGCGCCGACAGCGCCCAGGTGGCGCTCCGCGACACGCTGATCGCCGCCGAGGCGCACGCCGGTGCCCTGGCCGACCCCGACCGGCTGGCCGCCTGGCTCTACGCGCTGGCCCGCGTCGAGTGCCTGCGCCGCAGGGCCGCCGCGCCGCCCGGCGCGGCGGAGGCGCTGGCCGAGGCGCCCCCACTGGATGATCCGGCCGACGCCGACCTGCGCGTCATGGCGTGGAACGCCGTGCAGAGCCTGCCCCTGGCCGAACGGGAGGCGCTGGAGCTCGTCCACCGGCACGAGCTGCCCGCCGCCGAGCTGTCCCAGGTGCTCGGCCTGCCGCCGCGCCAGGTGGAGTTGCTCCTGGCGGAGGCCCGCGAGCGCCTGCGCGACGCGATCACCGCCGAGATCCTGGCCAGGAAGGGCCCGTACGACTGCCCGCGGCGCGCTCGCATCCTGGCCGGGTTCTCCGGCGAGCTGACCCAGGAGATGCGCGAGCACCTCGTCAGGCACCTTCCGCGCTGCGAGGTCTGCGCGCCGCACCGCGCGCGCGAGATCTCGGCGGCGAAGGTCTACGAGCTGCTGCCCGGGGCCGTCCTGCCCGACTCGCTGCGCATCAGGGTGATGAGCTGCTTCGTCGATCCCGAGCTGCTGCCCTACCGCCGCTATGTCGCCAGGCGCAGCGGTGTGCTGGGCGCCGCCGGGTTTCCCGTTTCCGCGGGCAGGCAGGGCCGGAAGTGGCCTCAGGCGCTGGCGGGCGCGCTGGCGGCGGTCGCGGCCGTGGTGGCGATAGCGGTGATCTTCGATCAGATCGGGAGGGAGAACGGTGGGGTGACAGGTGTCGCGACGGCCGCGTTCCCGGCGACGGGCGAGCCGCCCGGGATCCGATTGCCCTGGCGGGCCGATCCCCAGGACGCGCCGCTGACCGTGGTGCCCATCCTCGACAGCACCTCGACGCAGCCCCTCGGGGTGACCGGGTCGCCGACGCCAGGGCCGCCGGCCGCGGTGCCGTCGTACGTCCAGTCCTCGCCCACCAGCGGCCCGCCCCCGTCGTCGCCTCCGGGCGAGCCCGACCCAGGCTCCGATCCCGGGCCCGAGCCGAGCCGGCCGCCGGAGGAGCCCCCGACGAAGGCCCCGCCGACCGACGCGCCCGAGGAGCCGCAACCGTCCGGCCCCGGCACGCGGACGCCCTGCCCGACCCCGACGCCCACCCCCACCCCGACTCCCACCCAGACCCCGACCCCGACCGCCACGCCGACGGAGACGGCCACCCCCACGCCCACCGAGGAGCCGTCGGTCACCCCGTCGGAGACGACGAGCTGACGTGAGGAGTCTTTACGTTACGTGAGTGAATGGCCGGGAACTGTGTGCATAGAGTAACCATCCGTGGTCAGGGGGACCTATGCGCGCATTTCGGGCCGGGCTCCTCGCGGGCTGCCTGCTGGTCGCCCTGTGCCCGCCCGTCGAGGCCGAGCCCGGCCCCTCCTCGCGCGACGTCAAGAAGGCCCGGCAGGCCGTCCGCGACCGGTCCCAGGACCTCAGCCGGACGACCGCCGAGCTGGTCACCGCGCAGTCTCGGCTGGACGAGCTGGCCGCCCAGGTGGAGCGGCTGGTCGAGGCGTACAACGGGGAGGTCGTCCGGCTCCGGCAGGCCGAGCAGGCGTACGCGCAGGCCAGGGCGCGCCTGACGGCGGCCGACGCCGAGGTGGAGCTGGCCCGTCGGGACGTGGCCCTGCTGGCGGCGGAGAGCTACGGCGGGCTGGGGCTGATGAAGCCGGTCGTGGGCATGCTCCTCGACCAGGGCGGCACGGACGGGTTCCTGCACCGGGCGGGAGTGCTCGGCCACCTCAGAGGTGAGCGGTCCGCGATCCTGGGCCGGATGCGCGACGCCCAGGAGGTCGCGGCGATCCTGCGGGCCCAGGCCGAGGGCGCGTACGCGGCTCGGCAGGCGGCCGCCGAGCGCGCCCGGCAGGCCAAGATCGCCGCCGAGACCGCGGTGGCCGCGCAGCGGCGCGACACCAAGGAGCTCACGGCGCGCAAGGAGAGCCTGCAGCGCCAGGTGGACGCCGCCCGCAGCCGCGCGGAGCTGCTGGCCAGGCGGCGCGCGGCGGCCCTGGCCGGGCTGGTGGCCGGCGGGTCGACCATGGGCGACGCGGCCGCGAACTGGGCGCTCACCCAGCTCGGCAAGCCGTACGTGTGGGCGGCCGACGGCCCGGAGACCTACGACTGCTCGGGCCTGTCGATGCGGGCATGGGAGAAGGCGGGCGTGCGGCTGGACCACTGGACCGGCACGCAATGGACCTCCGGCCCGCACGTGCCGCTGGACCAGCTGCGCCGCGGCGACCTGCTCTTCTTCGCCCACACCGGCGACCCATCGACCATCCACCACGTCGGGATCTACGTCGGGCGCGACCAGATGGTGCACGCTCCGCAGACCGGCGACGTGGTGCGGGTCGCCTCGATCTGGCGCGGGGACCTGGTGGGCGCCACCAGGCCCCGCTGAGGGGGCTCTAGTGGTGCCCCTCCTCCTTGGCCCGCCGGAACGAGCGCTCGATCTCGGCCTCGGCCTCGATGCGGCCGACCCAGTTGGCGCCCTCGACGGACTTGCCGGGCTCGAGGTCCTTGTAGACCTCGAAGAAGTGCTGGATCTCCAGGCGGTCGAACTCCGACACGTGATGGATGTCCTGGATGTGATGCATCCGGGGGTCGGTGGACGGCACGCAGAGCACCTTGTCGTCACCGCCCTTCTCGTCGGTCATGCGGAACATCCCCACCGCCCGGCACGTGATGTAGCAGCCGGGGAACGTCGGCTCCTGCAGCAGCACCAGCGCGTCCAGCGGGTCGCCGTCCTCACCGAGGGTGTGCTCGATGAAGCCGTAGTCGGCGGGGTACTGCGTGGAGGTGAACAGGAGCCGGTCCAGCCTGATCTTCCCGGTCTCGTGGTCCACTTCGTACTTGTTCCGTTGCCCCTTGGGAATCTCAACGACAACGTCGAACTCCACCGCGGTTCCTCCGCTCAGGCCCCCGGGCACCCCCGGCTGGGCGTTAATGTCTCGTAAGCGAACACAGGAGAGAGGGCAGGCGACGTGGCGCGGCGCGACCGGTGGGTGATGCTGACCACTCTCGCCGTGCTCCAGGCCCTGACGATCGTCACCGGCGTTTACGCGATGACCACCGAGTTCAGCCTTGGCGCGCTGACGAGCGGGTCTTCACCGACCAAGCCGACGGCGTCACCGGCGGAAGGCACTCCCCCCGTCCCCGTGGTCACCTCCGGGCCTGTGCTGGCCCAGCTGTCGGCGAGGTCAGGAGACGGACCTCTCCCGACTAAGGGTACTTTGACGCGGCAGCTCACCAGCGCCCTGGGTGACAAAGCGCTCGGCGGCCGGGTGGGTGCGGTCGTCATCGACACGGTGACCGGCGAGCAGCTCTTCGCCGCCAACCCCGACATGGCGGTCACCCCGGCCTCCACCACCAAGATCGTCACCTGCGCCGCCGCCCTGGCCTCCCTCGGCCCCGACACCCGCCTGTCCACCAGGGCCGTCCAGGGCCCCAAGCCGGGCACCGTCGTCCTCGTCGGCGGCGGCGACCCCCTCCTCGCCGGCCCCTCGGCCAAGCCGACCTACCCGAAGCAGGCCGGCCTGGCGACGCTCGCCGCCCGTACCGCCGCCACCCTCAAGTCCCAGGGCATCCGCAAGGTCACCCTGTCGTACGACACCACCCTGTTCACCGGCACCCCGAAGGCCCCCGGCTGGAAGCCCAACTACATCCCCGACGGCGAGGTGGCCCCCGTCTACGCCCTCACCATGGACGAGGGCCGCCAGGACCCCCGCTTCCGCAGCCCGCGCGTGCCCAACCCGCCCCAATACGCCGCCGCCGCCTTCGCCAAGCTCCTCACCAAGCAGGGCATCTCGGTCGCGAAGTCCGTACGCCCGGCCAAGGCCCCGGCCAACGCCCCCGAACTGGGCAAGGTGGACTCGGCCCCCCTCTACTCCCTCGTCGAGCACACCCTCACCCGCAGCGACAACGACCTCGCCGAGGCCCTGATGCGGCACGTCGCGCTCAAGGAGGGCCAGCCGGCGTCCTTCGCGGGCGGCGCCAAGGCCGTGGTCGCCGTGCTCCAGCGCCTCGGCGTGGCCCAGAACGTCTCCCTCGACGACGGCAGCGGCCTGTCCATCCGCAACCGCATCAGCCCGAACGCCCTGGCCAAGGCCCTCGCCCTGGCCGGCGCCGCGAGCCACCCCGACCTGCACGCCATCGCCTCCGGCATGCCGATCGCGGGTTTCACCGGCACGCTGGGCAACGGCCGCCGGTTCACGGGGAAGGACAGCAAGGGGCAGGTGGGCCTCGTACGCGCCAAGACCGGCACGCTCAACAACATCAACACGCTGGCGGGGATGGCGACGACCAAGGACGGGCGGCTGGTCACGTTCGCGTTCATGGCCGACCAGGTGCCGGTGAACGCCGAGCCCGTGCTCGACCGGCTGGCGGCGACCGTCGCACGTTCGTGACGGCGGTCCTTCGCAGCGTCGAGGAGAACCACGTACGGTGGACGTTATGCAGGTGATCGACTGGGATCTGGCCGTCACGACCGGCACGCGCCTGGTGCGCCCCGGTCCTCAGGTGAGCCGGGAGGAGGCCAGGCAGGCCGTCACCGAGCTCCGCACCCTGTCACGCGAGGCCGAGGGCCACGTGCGCGAGTTCACCAAGATCCACACAGAGACCGCGCCGCAGCCCGCGACCATCGTGGACCGGCCCGGCTGGATCAAGGCGAACGTCGAGGGCTTCCGCGTGGTGCTCGAACCGCTGACGCAGCGCATGAGCAACGGCTCCAACGCGCCGCCGGCCATCGTCACGGCCGTCGGCTCCCGCATCACGGGCGTCGAGGTCGGGGCCGTGCTGGCCTTCCTCGCCTCGCGCGTCCTCGGACAGTACGAGCTGTTCCTCCCGCCCGACCCCACGGGCCAGGAGGCCGCCGGCCGCCTGACGCTCGTCGCCCCCAACATCGTCCACGCCGAGCGTGAGATGAACGTCAACCCGCACGACTTCCGCCTGTGGGTCTGCCTCCACGAGGAGACGCACCGGGTGCAGTTCACCGGGGTGACCTGGCTGCGCGAATACGTGCGCTCGCAGATGACCGAGTTCCTGCTCGCCTCCGACCTCGACCTGCCCACACTCCTCGAACGCCTCCGCAACGCCGCCGACACGGTGGCCGACGTGGTGCGCGGCGGGGAGGGCAACCTGATCGACGCCATCCAGTCGCCCGGCCAGAAGGAGATCCTCGACCGCCTGACCGCCGTGATGACCCTCGTGGAAGGCCACGGAGACTACGTCATGGACGCGGTGGGGCCCTCAGTGGTGCCCTCGGTGGCCGACATCCGCGCCAAGTTCGCCCAGCGCCGCGAGGGCGGCTCCCGCCTGGACCGCACGGTGCGGCGGCTGCTGGGGATCGAGGTCAAGATGAAGCAGTACGCGGAGGGCTCGGCCTTCGTCCGCAAGGTGGTCGGCCAGGTGGGGATGGACGGCTTCAACAAGGTCTGGACGTCCCCGGAGACCCTCCCGACGACCCAGGAGATCGCCGACCCCGACGCCTGGATCAGCCGCGTGATCGGCACCCCGGCCCTCCCGGCCTGACCCGTCCACCCATCGCCCGCCGACCCCTCCGCCTGACCCGCCTGACCCGCCTGACCGCTCGCCGCGCAGGCCGCGCGCGTACGCCGCGTCGGAGGGTCGGCGCGGTGGAGCTGGGCGCCCGTTCATGGTCCCCACCCGGGCGTCTTCGGCGGGCCGGGCCGCGTAAGCCGCCCCGCACCGGCGGGTGGCGGTGCGGCGGCGCCCGGCGCCCGTTCACGGTGCCCGCGCGGGGCGTATCGGCGGGTCGGGCGCGCGTGCGCAGCGCCGCGGCGGTCGGCGCCCCTTCACCGTGACCGGCCGTCCAGGGCGGGTGGGTGGCGCGGTGGTGGGTGGGGAGCCGGGACAATGGCAGCCGTGGGCCCACAACCAGCCGTAGCCGACGTCCGCCGGGCAGTGCGTGAGGCGCTGGCCGACGTACGGCAAGGCGCGCTGATCCTCGCCGCGTGCAGCGGCGGAGCCGACTCCCTGGCCCTGGCCGCCGCCCTCGCGTTCGTCGCGCCCCGCATGCACCTGCGCGCCGGCCTGCTCACCGTCGACCATCAGCTCCAGCCCGGCTCCGCCGAGCGCGCCAGGACGGTGGCGGACCTGGCCCGCGACCGGCTGGGCCTGACCCCGGCCGAGGTGCTCACCGTGACGGTGGGCACGGCGGGCGGCCCGGAGGCGGCGGCCAGGGAGGCCCGGTACGCGGCCCTGGCGGAGGCCGCCGACCGCCTGGGAGCGGAGGTCGTGCTGCTCGGCCACACCAGGGACGACCAGGCCGAGACGGTCCTCCTGGGCCTGGCCAGGGGCAGCGGGCCCCGTTCGCTGTCCGGCATGGCCGCCACGGCCGGCCGTTACCGCCGCCCCCTGCTCCACCTCCCCAGATCCACCACCGTCGCCGCCTGCCGGGCCCTGGGTCTCGACCCCTGGGACGACCCGCACAACGAGGACCCCCGCTACACGAGGGTCCGCGTCCGCCGGAAGGTGCTGCCCGTGCTGGAGGCGGAGCTCGGTCCGGGGGTGGCCGAGGCGCTCGCCAGGACTGCCGGGATGGCGCGCGAGGACGCGGACGCGCTCGATCAATGGGCCGAGACGGCGTACCAGAATTGCGCTCTTAGCGATATCGGCGTGTCGATAAAGCTCGCGGTGGCGGAGTTGGAGAAGCTGCCCGATGCCGTCAGGCGAAGGGTGTTGCGGAAGGCGGCACTCGCCGCGGGCGCCCCGTCCGGAGCCCTGTCCGCCACCCATGTGCTCGCCGTGGACCGGCTGATCACGCGGTGGCGCGGGCAGAAGGCCGTGGACCTACCCGGGGGTCTGGCCGCCGCACGGCGGTATGGCACCCTGATATTCGCCATCAGTCCCATCCCGTAAGGAACCACAGGTGGACGCTGCCGACATGGGCAATGACCTGGAAAAGGTCCTCATTCCCGAGGACGAGCTCCAGGCGAAGATCAAAGAGCTTGCCGGGCGGATCGACGAGGATTACGCGGGTCAGGACATCCTGCTCGTGGGCGTGTTGAAGGGCGCCGTCATGGTGATGGCCGACCTGGCCAGAGCGTTGCACGTCCCGGTGCAGATGGACTGGATGGCGGTGTCGTCGTACGGTGCGGGCACCAAGTCCTCCGGCGTCGTGCGCGTGCTGAAAGACCTCGACACCGACATCTTGAACCGTCATGTGCTGATCGTCGAGGACATCATCGACTCCGGCCTGACCCTGCACTGGCTGCTGGAAAACCTGAAGTCGCGCAATCCGGCCTCGTTGGAGATCTGCGCCGCGCTGCGCAAACCCGATGCCGTGAAGGTGCCGATCGACGTCAAATATGTGGGCTTCGACATTCCCAACGAGTTCGTCATCGGTTATGGGCTCGACTACGCCGAGAGATACCGGAACCTGCCGTTCATCGGAACTCTGGCACCACACGTTTATAAGTAGCACTCTCCGCCATGGCCGGGAACATCGCGCAACGTGACGTACGTTGATAGGGCAAGGCCGGTGTAGCGGCGGGTCCCTCCGTGCGCTCTGCCGGTGTACCTTCAGACTCCGGAAGGGTGACCGTGCGTCCCCTTCGGGTAGTCAGAAGTCGCGGTGTCGGATGCCGCGGCCCCGGGCATGCCCGGGGTTCCAGGCCATGGTCAGGAAGGGACGGGCCCGCAAGGGGTTCCGCATCGGATGGATCTCAAGCGATTTACACGTGGGCCACTGCTGTGGATCCTGGGCATCGTCGTGCTGCTCCTGCTCGTCACCCAGCTCTGGAGTGGCGGCGGTAGTTTCAAGCAGGCGGACACGTCCACGGTTCTTCAGCAGATTCGCGCCGGAAACGTCAGCAACGCCAAGATCGTCGACAAGGACCAGCGCATCGAGCTGACGTTGAACAGCCCGATCGTGGTCAAGCAGGGCGACACCCCGACCAAACTCATCCAGTCCTACTGGGTCACCGGTTATGGCGCCAAGCTGACCGACGAGCTGGAAGCTCAGGTCGCCGCGAAGAAGACCAAGAGCTTCACCACCGACGTGCCGCAGGAAAACTTCCTCGTCAGCATCCTGGTGAGCTTCCTGCCGATCGTCATCATCGTGCTGATCTTCCTGTTCGTCATGAACCAGATGCAGGGCGGCGGCTCGCGGGTGATGAACTTCGGGAAGTCGAAGGCCAAACTCATCACCAAGGACACCCCCAAGACCACGTTCGCCGACGTCGCGGGTGCCGACGAGGCCATCGAGGAGCTCCAGGAGATCAAGGAGTTCCTGCAGGCCCCGGCCAAGTTCCAGGCGATCGGCGCCAAGATCCCCAAGGGCGTGCTCCTGTACGGCCCGCCCGGCACCGGTAAGACGCTGCTGGCCCGCGCCGTCGCCGGCGAGGCCGGTGTGCCGTTCTACTCCATCTCCGGCTCCGACTTCGTCGAGATGTTCGTCGGTGTCGGTGCCTCGCGTGTTCGCGACCTGTTCGAGCAGGCGAAGGCCAACGCCCCGGCGATCATCTTCATCGACGAGATCGACGCCGTCGGCCGCCACCGCGGCGCCGGCCTGGGCGGCGGTCACGACGAGCGCGAGCAGACGCTCAACCAGCTGCTCGTCGAGATGGACGGCTTCGACGTCAAGGGTGGCGTGATCCTCATCGCCGCCACCAACCGGCCCGACATCCTCGACCCGGCGCTGCTGCGTCCCGGCCGGTTCGACCGGCAGGTCACCGTCGACCGCCCCGACCTCGAGGGCCGCAAGGGCATCCTCAAGGTCCACGGCCGCGGCAAGCCGTTCGCGCCCGACGTCGACCTCGACGTCATCGCGCGCCGCACCCCCGGGTTCACCGGCGCCGACCTGGCCAACGTGATCAACGAGGCGGCCCTGCTCACCGCGCGGGCCGACCAGAAGCTGATCTCGATGGACGTCCTCGAGGAGTCGATCGACCGTGTCATGGCAGGGCCCGAGCGCAAGACGCGGGTCATGTCCGACAAGGAAAAGAAGATGATCGCCTACCACGAGGGCGGTCACGCGCTGGTGGCGCACGCGCTGCCCAACTCCGACCCGGTGCACAAGATCACGATCCTGTCCCGCGGCCGCGCGCTCGGCTACACGATGACGCTGCCGATGGAGGACAAGTTCCTGGCCACCCGGTCGGAGATGATGGACCAGCTCGCGATGCTGCTCGGCGGCCGCGCGGCGGAGGAGCTCGTCTTCCACGAGCCCACCACCGGCGCCTCCAACGACATCGAGAAGGCCACCGCCGTCGCCCGCCGGATGGTCACCGAATACGGCATGAGCGAGCAGCTCGGCGCCCGCAAGTTCGGCACCGGCCAGGCCGAGGTCTTCCTGGGCCGCGAGATGGGCCACGAGCGCGACTACTCCGAGAAGATCGCCTCCACGATCGACGAGGAGGTCCGCCGGATGATCGAGACGGCGCACGACCAGGCGTGGGACATCCTGGTCGAATACCGCGACGTGCTCGACAACCTGGTGCTGCAGCTCATGGAGAAGGAGACCCTCTCCCGCGACATGGTGCTGCAGATCTTCGCGCCGGTGGTGGTGAAGGAGCACCGTCCGTCCTACGCGGGCTACGGCAAGCGGCTCCCGTCCGACCGCCCGCCGATCCTGACCCCGAAGGAGCAGTCGGCCAACGGCTCGCTCACCACGGGGCACCAGGACGCCCTGCCGTCAGGGGACAGTGCGTGACGCAGGACCACGTCGACCTGGGGCGGATCGAGAAGGCCGTTCGCGAGATCCTCTACGCCATCGGCGAGGATCCCGATCGCGACGGCCTGCTCGAGACTCCGTCCCGGGTCGCCCGCGCCATGGCCGAGCAGTATTCGGGGCTCGGCCAGACGCCCGAAGAGGTGCTCAACAAGGTCTTCGACGTCGACCACGACGAGATGGTGCTCGTCCGTGACATCGAGGTCTACTCGACCTGCGAGCACCACCTCGTCCCGTTCCACGGGCTGGCCCACGTGGGCTACATCCCCAACGAGAAGGGCCAGGTCACGGGCCTGTCGAAGCTGGCTCGCCTGGTCGACGTGTTCGCCCGCCGGCCCCAGGTCCAGGAGCGCATGACCTCCCAGATCGCCGACTCGCTGATGCGGGTGCTGGAGCCGCGCGGGGTCATCGTGGTGGTCGAGGCCGAGCACCTGTGCATGACGATGCGTGGCGTGCGCAAGCCGGGCGCCAAGACCGTCACCTCGGCCGTCCGCGGCAGCTTCCGCACCAGTGACAGCACCCGATCCGAGGCCATGGCGCTCATCCTGGGCCGCTGAAGACCGAACGGGGTACCCACGATGTCACCAGGTGTGGGGAAGCGCCTAGGCTTGGCCCATGACTAGCGTGCCCATCAGCGTGCCGGGAGGTGCGGAGCGGTGCCTCGTCATGGGTGTGGTCAATGTGACGCCCGATTCGTTCTCCGACGGCGGCATGTGGTTCGACGAGGCGGCCGCCATCCGGCACGGCCTTGACCTGGTCCAGGAGGGCGCCGACATCGTCGATGTGGGTGGCGAGTCCACCCGCCCGGGTGCCGCCCGGGTGCCCCTGGAGGAAGAGCTGGCCAGGGTCGTCCCGGTGATCAGGGCGTTGCGCGCCGAGGGAGTTCCGGTCAGCGTCGACACGATGCGGGCCGAGGTGGCCAGGGCCGCGGTCGAGGCGGGCGCGCAGCTCGTCAACGACGTGAGCGGCGGGCTGGCCGACCCGGAGATGGCGCGCGTGGTGGCCGCGACCGGAGTCGCCTACGTGGTGATGCACTGGCGCGGTCACAGCCATGACATGGACACCCGCGCCGTCTACACCGACGTGGTCACGGAGGTGCGCGAGGAGCTGAGCAAGCGCGTCGATCTGGTGCTGGCCGAGGGCGTCACGGAGGAGCAGATCGTGCTCGACCCGGGCCTCGGCTTCGCCAAGAACGCCGAGCACAACTGGGCGCTGCTGGCCGGGATCCCGCGGCTGGCCGAGCTGGGCTACCCGCTGCTCATCGGGGCGTCGCGCAAGCGATTCCTGGGGCGGCTGCTGGCGGGTCCCGACGGCACGCCCCGGCCGTTCAGTCGCAGCGACGACGCCACGCTGGCCGTGACCGCGCTGGCCGCGGACGCGGGCGCCTGGTGCGTACGCGTGCACGAGGTAGGTCCCAATGCCGATGCCGTGCGCGTGGCCGCCGCATGGAAGAGAGCCGGAGCCAACACATGAGCGTCGACACCGCCGCCATCGAGACGGTCAACCAGGAGTTCTACGCCGCGATCGAGAGCGCCGATCTCGACAAGATGACCGAGATCTGGGCCGAGGACTCCACCGACGACCAGGTGAGCTGCGTGCACCCGGGCTGGACCCTGCTGACGGGCCGCTCGGAGGTGCTGCGGTCATGGGCCCTGATCATGGCGAACACCACCTACATCCAGTTCGTGCTGACCGACGTCAACACGACCGTGCTGGGTGACGTCGCCGTCCTCACCTGCGTGGAGAACATCCTGACCGCCGGGGAGGAGGGTGAGGCCAGCTTCGCCGCGGGCAAGGTGGTGGCGAGCAACGTCTACATCCGCACCTCGCAGGGCTGGCGGCTGTGGATGCACCACGGCTCGCCGGTGCTCCAGGGAGACGACGACGAGGAGGAGGAAGGCGAGCTTGAGCGCTGATCGCATCGCTCTCAGGGGCCTGCGGGCCCGGGGGAGGCACGGCGTGCTCGCTGCCGAGCGGGAGCTCGGGCAGGAGTTCGTGGTGGACGCGACGCTGTTCCTCGACACCGCGCCGGCGGCGGCCGGCGACGACCTCACCAAGACCGTCCACTACGGGGAGCTGGCGCAGGCGCTGGTCGAGGTGGTGGCGGGCGAGCCGGTCGAGCTGATCGAGACGCTCGCGCAGCGCCTGGCCGACGTGTGCCTGGCCAGCGAGCTGGTGCACAAGGTCGAGGTGAGCGTGCACAAACCGGCGGCGCCGATCCCGCTGCCGTTCGACGACGTGATCGTGACCATCGAGCGGAGCCGCGCATGAAGGTCGTGCTCTCTCTCGGCAGCAACCTGGGACACCGGTTCCAGACGTTGCAGGGTGCCGTGGACACGCTGTTCGACGCCCCGGGGCTGGAGTTCGTCAAGGCGTCGCCCGTCTACGAGACCGACCCCGTCGGGGGGCCCGGCGGGCAGCGCCCGTACCTCAACGCGATCGTGATCGCGGAGACCACGCTGGAGCCGCGCACGTTGCTGGAGCGGGCGCAGGGCGTGGAGAACGCCTTCGGCCGCGTACGCGCGGAGCGCTGGGGGCCGCGCACGCTCGACCTCGACCTGATCGTCGTGGGCGAGACCGTCTGCCACGACCCCGACCTCACGTTGCCGCACCCGCGGGCACACGAGCGCGCGTTCGTGCTCGTGCCCTGGTCGAAGGCCGACCCCGAGGGCCGGTTGCCCGGCCACGGCCGGGTGGCGGAGCTGCTGGAGGGGGTCGACAGGCAGGGTGTACGCCTGCGCGAAGACCTGAAGCTGCAGAGGCCCGATTGAAGCTGAAGCCCACCCACCCCGGCCACCTGGTCGGCATCGTCGTCGTCGTGGCCCTGCTCACGATGGCGGCGATCAGCCCGTTCTACTCCGAGCTGCCCCTCATGCCGTGGACCGCGATCCCCACGGTGCTGCTGCTGGCCTTGGGCGAGGGCTACACCGCCTGGGCGACCAAGGCCAGGATCGACCGGAAACCGGGCACCAAGCCGGTGGAGCCGCTGGCCGTGGCCCGGCTGGCGGCGCTGGCGAAGGCGTCGGCGTACGCGGGGGCGGTGTTCGGCGGCGTGTTCGCCGGGTTCGCCCTCTACACGGTCCGGATCCTCGAGCGGGACACGCCACGGGGCGAGTTCTTCGTCGCTACGGCGTCGTTCGTGTCCTGTGTCGTGCTGATCTGCGCCGCCCTCTACCTGGAGCACGCCTGCCGCGTCCCCAAGGAGCCGGACGACCAGAAGCGGGACTGAGAAACAGCTCTTAGTTGTGCTCGCCCAGCCCTTCGACGGCCGGGCGGGCGCCGGTGGTCAGCCGGTCGCGCCACATCTCGCGTTGGAGCAGGCGCAATGCGCGGCGCAGGACGTCGCTGGGCCGCTCACCTTCCCGCAGGGCGGCGCGGATGATCCGCTCGTCTTCGGCGTTGGCCCGGAAGGCGATGTCAGCCATGCTCAGAGCTTATGGACCCGCCGACACCCTTGTCCTGCATTTGCCTGACCGGGGTGCGGCGGCGGCCGAAGAGGTATATGACCGGGGCCGTGCAGATGAGGGGGCCGAGGACGGCGATCGGCCGCTCCAGCCACCACACCACGTCCGGCGGGATCCGGTCGCCGAGGCTGCCGAACAACCACCACGACAGCCCCAGCGAGATGGCCATCCCGGTGGTGTGGAACAGGAACAGCGGCAGCGAGTACCGGTTGATGAAGTCGTTGACCCGCTGCCAGCCCGGGCGCTCCAGCACGCGTTCCATGGCCGGCCGCAGCACCTCGACCAGCCCGATCTGGAACAGCAGCAGCGCCACGATCACGAACGTGGGCGGCGCCATGTTCGACCACTTGTCACCCGGCACGCCCACCATCGAGCCGGGGTAGATGCCCGAGTAGACCAGCCCGAACAGCGCGAACAGCCCCGTCCACAGCAGGGCCACGTCATAGCGCCTGGGCAGGACCACCACCCGGTCGTAGAAGAACCCGGCCTGGTGCGCCAGCCCCCAGACGATGACCATGTTGAGCCAGCCCACCCCGTCGATCCCGTACCGGAAGCGCAGCACGTCCACCACCAGTGCCGCGCCGCCGAGCCAGATCAGGGTCAGCACGTCGTAGCGCCGGTGCAGCCAGAGCGACACCGGCAGCAGCGCGATGAGCACCAGGTAGACGCCGAGGAACCACAGCGGGCTGAGCACCAGCAGCACCACCCGCCACATCCAGTCCACCCCGAACGTGTACGTCACCACCGCCCCGATGACGACCCACACCCCGGACAGGAACAGCGCCGGTAAGGCGAGCGCGCGGATGCGCCGCCAGACGAACGAGCCGATGCCCACGCCCCGCGTCTGGGCCCGGCGCCAGGACAGCAGGTGGACATGCCCGCCGACGTAGAAGAACAGCGGCAGTACCTGCAGCAGCCAGGTGAGGATCCACAGACCCGAGGTGAAGCCCAGCGGGCTGGTGGGCTCGGGCCCGTGCGGCTTCCACTGCAGGATCGTGAACGCCCAGTGCCACACCACCACGACGATCAGGCTGAGCGCCCGCAGCCAGTCGACGTATTTGTCGCGGTCGGTGGCGTCGGCGGCCTTCACTTGTCGATGTCACCCACCACGAAGAACATGGAGCCGAGAATCGCCACCATGTCGGCCACGAGGTGACCGGGCAGCATCTCGCGCAGCACCTGGATGTTGCTGTAGGAGGCCGAGCGCAGCTTGAGCCGCCACGGCGTCTTGTCCCCCTTGGAGACCAGGTAGTAGCCGTTGATGCCGAGCGGGTTCTCCGTCCACGCGTACGTGTGCCCCTCCGGCACCTTGAGCACCTTCGGCAGCCGCTGGTTGATCGGCCCGGGCGGCAGCGAGCGCAGCCGCTCGACGCACGCCTCGGCCAGGTCGAGCGAGACCTTGAGCTGTTCGAGCAGGACCTCGAACCGGGCGTGGCAGTCGCCCCCGCTCCGCGTGACGACCTTCACCGGCAGCTCGGGATAGGCCAGGTACGGCTCGTCGCGGCGCAGGTCGAAGTCCACCCCGGAGGCGCGGGAGACGGGGCCGCTGACGCCGTACTGCATGATCTGCTCCCGCGTCAGCACCCCCACCCCCTTGGTCCGGGCGACGAAGATCTCGTTGTGCAGGATGAGGTTCTCGATGTCGGGCACGCGGCGCCGGGTCTCCGCGACGGCTTCGGCCACCCGGTCGAGCCAGCCGAGCGGCAGGTCCTCCTTGAGCCCGCCGACCCGGTTGAACATGTAGTGCATGCGCCCGCCGGAAATCTCCTCCATGACGGCCTGGATGCGCTCGCGCTCGTTGAAGGAGTAGAACAGCGGCGTCATCGCGCCCAGCTCGAGAGGGTAGGAGCCGAGGAACATCAGGTGGTTGAGCACCCGGTTGAGCTCGGCCAGCAGCGTGCGCGCCCACACGGCCCTGACCGGCGGCTCCATGCCCAGCAGGCGTTCGGCGGCGAGCACCACGCCGAGCTCGTTGGCGAAGCCCGACAGCCAGTCGTGCCGGTTGGCCAGCATGATGATCTGACGGTAGTCGCGTACCTCGAACAGCTTCTCCGCGCCCCGGTGCATGTAGCCGATGATCGGCTCGGCGGTGGCGATGCGCTCGCCGTCGAGCGTCAGCCGGAGCCGCAGCACCCCGTGCGTGGACGGGTGCTGAGGGCCGATGTTGAGAATCATGTCCTCGGTGGCCAGCTCTTTCGCGCCCGCGCCGATTCCGACCACACGTTCCGTCATACGGCCATGCTGCCACCGTCGCCGCTGGTGATCCAGCAGGGGGGTTGGTCAAGACATGGTATGGAAATGCATCCCGAAGCCGGACATGGGGAGGAATATCGGGAACGGGGGGAGAAATCACCATGAAGAGAGTTCTTTTTGATGTGGCGGCACTGATCGCGCGAATCGCCACCGGCGTGATCTTCGTGGCCCACGGGTGGCAGAAGTGGGCAAGCGGCCACGGCGCCACCACGCAGGGCTTCAGGGACATGCAGATCCCGATGCCCGAGCTGGCCGCCGGGTACGCGATGTTCGTCGAGACCGTGGGCGGCATCCTGCTGATCCTCGGCCTGCTGGTGCGCCCGGTGGCGCTGCTGTTGCTGCTCAACATGCTCGGCGCGATCGCGTTCGTGCACGGGGGCAGGGGCATCCTGACCGAGGGCGGCGGCTGGGAGCTGCCGGGGGCGCTGGGCGCGCTGTGCCTGCTGTTCCTGGCGCTGGGCGGCGGCCGGATCGGGCTGGACGGCATCTTCAACGCGATGTTCCGCCGGCGCTCGGAGCGGCGCGCGGCCGAGGACGACCTCGCCGCCTACACCCCGGGCAGGACCACGGGCACGACGCCCACCGGCCACGTCGGCGGGCCCACGACGCCCGCGGAGACGACCCGGGAGCAGCCGGACGTGCCCAGGCAGCCGGCCGCACCCACCTCCGGCAGGCTCAACGACGAGGACATGAGGGACATCGACGCCCTGGTCTCGGACGAGCCGCCGCAGCACCGCAAGCCGCCGAACCGCTGAGCGTCAGCGGGTGACCAGGTCGCGCACCGCCTCGATCAGCCGGTCCACGTGCTCCTGCGTGCTGCCGATGCCGATCGAGGCCCGCACCGCGGAGGCCGTGTCGTCCTCGCACCCGCCGTCGGCCGTACCCAGCAGGTGCCGGACAAAGGGATGCGCGCAGAACTTGCCGTCGCGCACCCCGATGCCGTACTCGCTGGACAGCACCTCGGCCACCTCACGGGCCGAGTAGCCGGCCGCGGTGAACGACACGATGCCGACCCGCGGGTGATCGTCCCCCCACAGCGACAGCTCCCGCACGCCGTCGATCGAGGCCAGCCCCGAGCGCAGCCGGGCGATCAGCCGCTCCTCCTCGCGCACCAGGGCCGTCCAGCCGGTGGCGGTCAGCGCGTCGCAGGCGGCGGCCAGGGCGATGGCGCCCAGCACGTTCGGGGTGCCCGCCTCGTGGCGCGGCTCCGGGTCGTCGTGCCACTCGGCGCTCTCCCCGACCGAGCGAACCGCACCCCCGCCCTTGAGGTACGGCTCCCCGTCGGCCAGCCAGTCCCGCCGCCCGACCAGCACGCCGGCACCGAAGGGCGCGTACAGCTTGTGCCCCGAGAAGGCCACGTAGTCCAGGTCGAGCGCGGTGAGGTTGAGCCGCCGGTGCGGCACCAGCTGCGCCGCGTCCACCAGGATGCGGGCCCCGTGGCGGTGCGCGATGTGGGCCAGGGCGGCGATCGGCCACAGCTCGCCGGTGACGTTCGAGGCGGCGGTGACCACGAGCAGCTTCGGCCCGTCGATCCCGGCCAGCGCCTCGTCGGCGGCGCGCACGGCCTCGCCGGGGAAGGCGGGCGGCGCCAGCCGGACGGACCGCTGCCAGGGCAGCAGGGAGGCGTGGTGCTCGGTGTCGAAGACCACGGTGGTGGTCCCGGCAGGCAGGCAGCCGGCCAGCAGGTTCGTGGCGTCGGTGGTGTTGCGGGTGAAGATCACGGCGTCGTCCGGGCGGGCGCCGACGAACGCCCTGACCGTGTGGCGGGCCTGCTCGTACCTGGCGGTGGTGAGCTGCGAGGCGTAGCCGGCGCCGCGGTGGACGCTGGAGTAGGCCGGGAGCGCGGCGGCGACGGCGGCGCTGACCGGCTCCAGACAGGGGGCGCTGGCGGCGTAGTCCAGGTTGGCGTACCCCACCAGCCGGCCGCCCTTGACCGGCACCTCGAGGTCGGCGCCGAGCACGGCGGGGATGGTCCGGCCGGTGGCGGCCGGGGGAGCCGTCGTCCCGGCGGCAGGGGTGGAGCTGAAGATCGTCAGAGTGGACACGGCGAACCTCCTCAGGGTCGTCGGACCCCTGGGAGCAGCCACGGAGCCCGCGCTTGCCCGCCACACCTCGTGACGGACCAGGTCTTCACCCGGGGCACCCCGCCGCGGACGCGAGGGTTGCCGGCCAGCTAGCCGGGGCTTGTCGCTGGCACTCATGACCTACGTTCGGCACTATAACCGACACCAGGGTAGGAATCGCAAGCCGCGAACTAATCCGGCCCCTGACTCGTTGCTACCGGAAACCCCCGTCAGCCATGAGTCATGGAGGTACGCAGATGCTGGAATGGGTGGCCGACCCACAGATCTGGATCGGCTTCTTCACCCTGGTCGCCCTGGAGATCGTGCTGGGGATCGACAACATCATCTTCATCTCCATCCTGGCCGGGAAACTCCCACCGGAACAACGGGACCGGGCCCGCGTGCTCGGTCTGGCCGCGGCCCTGATCAGCCGCCTGCTCCTGCTGCTCGGCCTGTCATGGGTGGTCCAGCTCACCGAGCCGCTGTTCACGGTCCTCGGCCAGGAGATATCGGGACGCGATCTGATCCTGCTGCTCGGCGGCCTGTTCCTGCTGGGCAAGAGCGTCACCGAGATCCACCACAGCATGGAGCCCGGCCCCGGCAAGGACGGCAAGCAGGCCGCCGCCATCTCCTTCACCTCGGTGATCGTGCAGATCATGATCCTGGACATCGTGTTCTCGCTGGACTCCGTCATCACCGCCGTCGGCATGGTGGACGAGCTCGGCGTGATGATCGCGGCCGTCGTGGTGGCGGTGCTGGTGATGTTGTTCGCCTCCGGGCCCATCAGCCGGTTCGTGGACGCGCACCCGAGCATCAAGATGCTGGCGCTGGCGTTCCTGGTGCTGATCGGCGTGGTGCTCGTCGCCGAGGGTCTCGACCAGCACATCCCCAAGGGCTACATCTACTTCGCGATGGCGTTCTCGGTCATCGTGGAGCTGCTCAACATCCGGATGCGCGGCAGGCATGCGAAGCAGGAGGACCCCGCTCCTAAGATGCAATAGTGGGCTTTGATCCTTGGAATCCGGATTTTGTCGCTTACCCGTACCGGGTCTATGACCAGCTGAGACGCGAGGCGCCCGTCAGCTACTTCGAGCCGACGGGCCAGTGGCTCATCGCGCGGCACGCCGACGTGAACACGCTGCTCAGAGACCGCCGGCTGGGCCGTTCCTACCTGCACGTGGCCACCCACGAGGAGTTCGGCAGGGAGCCGGAGCCGGAGTTCCAGGAGCCGTTCTGGCGGGTGATCAGGGCGGGCATGCTCGACGTGGAGCCGCCGGTGCACACCAGGCTGCGCCGGCTGGTCTCCAGGGCGTTCACGCCGCGCATGGTCGAGTCGCTGCGCCCCCGGGTCCGGGCCATCGCCGGGGGCCTGGTGGACGCGTACGTGGACAAGGGCGGCGGCGACCTGATCGCCGAGGTCGCCGAGCCGCTCCCGGTCACCGTGATCGCGGAGATGCTCGGCATCCCCGACCAGGACCGCCACCTGCTGCGCCCCTGGTCGGCCGACATCTGCGGCATGTACGAGCTCAACCCCGCCCCCGAGGCCCAGCACACCGCGGTACGCGCGGCGTCGGAGTTCGCCGGCTACCTCAAGTCCCTGGCCGCCGAGCGCCGGGCCGACCCCGGCGACGACCTCATCAGCGCCCTCGCCCAGATCGACGAGCTGACCGACGACGAGCTGGTCGGCACCTGCGTCCTGCTGCTCAACGCCGGCCACGAGGCCACCGTGAACGTGACGGGCAACGGCTGGTGGTCGCTGTTCAGGAACCCCGGCGAGCTGGCCCGGCTGCGCGAGGACCGCTCGCTGCTGCCCACGGCCGTCGAGGAGCTGATGCGCTGGGACACGCCGCTGCAGATGTTCGAGCGCTGGGTGCTGGAGGACATCGAGGTCCACGGCGTACGGATCCCGCGCGGCTCGGAGGTGGCGCTGCTGTTCGGCTCGGCCAACCGGGACCCGGCGGTGTTCGAGGACCCGGACCGGCTCGACGTGGGCCGCGCCGACAACCCGCACATCTCCTTCGGCGCCGGGATCCACTTCTGCCTGGGCGCGCCGCTGGCCCGCATCGAGCTGGTGGAGTCGTTCGGCGCGCTGCTGGACCGGGCCCCCAAGCTGGAGCTGCGGCAGGAGCCGGCCTGGAAGCCCGGTTACATCATCCGCGGACTCGAATCCCTGGAGCTCAGCGCCACCGCCTGAGACGGAGCTCAGTCGCGCCGGCCGAGACGGAGCTCAGTCGCGCCGGCCGAGGCGGAGCTCAGCGGCGCTGGCTGAGCCAGCCGAAGCCGCCGAGCCCCGACGCGTCGATCAGCTCGCCCTCCTCCGAGGCCCTCGCCAGGGCCCGGAGGTAGCCGCGCGGATCGGTGCGGGCCAGGTCGAGCGGCGGACGCGTGCCGGTGAGCCCCAGGTCCCGCAGCGCCGCGCGCTGTGTGGACAAGGTTGTGGATATCGCGCCGGCCCGCCGCCCGGCCTCCGCGCACGCGTCGAGCGCGACGTGAGCCGTGATGTCGCAGGTCCCGTCGGGTACGGGGGCGACGACCGCCCCGTCGCGGTATCCAGTCAGCGTTCCGTGCAGCGGCCGGTTGTCCACAGGGTGTGCATAATCGATGGCGATCGCCCGGCCGCTGGTGAGGCGGACGAGGACCGAGGCCCACGCCTCGTCGCGCGGGCGGCCGATCTCCGCGCGCGCCCCCACGCGGGTCAGCGGCCACCACCGCTCGAGCCAGACGCGGTCGGCCGGTCGCAGCGGCCCGCCGAGCCGCTCCTCGCCCGTGTGCACGTCGACCATGACGAGCCGCGGCCCGTCGGGAGTCTGCTCCACCACGTCGAGCGGCACGTTGTCCAGCCACTCGTTGGCGATGGCCAGCCCGGTGATGTCGGAGGGCAGGCTGCTGGACCACTCGACCCGCTCGGGCAGCCCCTCCGGCCGGGGGGACAGGTCCACGGCCGTGACGCGCAGCCGGTCGCGCAGCCGTGGCTCGGCGGCGTCGAGCACCTGGGTGACCAGCACGCCCTCCCCCGCGCCGATGTCCACCAGGTCGAGCACGTCGGGTTCGCCCAGTTCGGCGTCCACTTCCGCCAGCAGCGCCAGCACCGCCCCGGCGAAGGCCGCCGAGGCGCTGACCGAGGTGCGGAAGTGGCCTGACGGGCGTTCGCGGAGGTAGAAGCCCTCCTCGCCGTACAGCGCGCGCTCCGTTGCGACGCGCCAGGTGAGCCACATGTCTGGACTATCTCATGACTGGCCGATGATACGCATCGTCATCGAATGACTACTCAAAGTCGCCAACTTGCGATAACGTTTACCCATTGTCATCGAGTGATTGCGTTGCGCCAACCCCCAAGTGGCGGAGCACTTCACTCTCGAGCAAGCACCTGCGGCGCAGGCCGCGAAACTGAGAGGAGCCCTCGTGCTGAAGAAGGTCATGGTCGTCACCGGAGCCGTTGCCATGATGTCGCTGGCCGTTCCGGCGCACGCCGACATCACCAACGGCACCGGCGGCGTGATCTCCGGCAACCAAGTGCACATCCCGATCGTCGCGCCGATCAACGTCTGCGGCAACGCGGTGGCTGTCATCGGCCTCGCGGTCGCGGGCTGCAAGGGTGGCGCGAACGCTTACGCGCCCAGTCACCACTGAGCAGGGAAAGAGCCCGGGTCGGCGCAGGCCGCCCCGGGCTCGTCTCCCCGCTGGTCATTCGGCGGGTGACCAGCCGGCGCACCTCCAAGAGGTCGCATCGTGCGGGCGTCAGGTCCCGATCCGGGGCCTCGGCGCCCGCTGCCATGCGATGAACCCCTCTCCTCATCTCTTCCGACAGGGGGTGCACGTTTTGTATGCCCTTGTCGCTTTTGTCGTTAACTCAACGCGCGGCAAAGCACCGGTCACGCTCTCACTCCTGAGAGGCCGTTACGCTGGTCGGCAGTGCCATCACGGTCGACAGGGGTGAGACGTCATGGACGCAGGTGATCGCCCGGCACGGCTGACCGTCGGCGTGCTCGGGGCAGGCAAGGTCGGTTCGGCCCTCGGCGCCGCGTTGGCGCAGGCGGGACACCGGGTGGTGGCCGCCAGCGGAGTGTCGGACAACTCGCAGCGGTGGGCAGCGGACCGGCTCGGCGTGACGCCGTGCCGTCCCGACGAGGTGGTGGCGGCGGCCCAGCTCGTCCTGCTCACCGTGCCCGACGACGCGCTGCCCGACCTCGTCAACGGGCTGGCCGCCACCGGGGCCGACCTCCAGGGCAAGATGCTGGTGCACACCAGCGGGGCGTACGGCCTGTCGGTGCTCGACCCGGCGGCCCGGGCCGGGGCGCTGCCGCTCGCGCTGCATCCCGTGATGACGTTCACGGGCCGCGACGACGACCTCAACAAGCTCACCGGCATCTCCTACGGCGTCACCGCCCCGGAGATGCTGCGCCCGGTCGCCGAGGCCCTGGTGATCGAGATGGGCGGCGAGCCGGTGTGGATCGCCGACGCCGACCGCCCGCTCTACCACGCGGCCCTGGCCGGGGCGGCCAACCACATGGTCACGCTCATCGCGGAGTCGTCCGACCTGTTGCGGGGCATCGGCGTCGAGCACCCGGGGCGGATGCTGGGCCCGCTGCTCGGCGCCGCGCTCGACAACGTGCTGCGGCTGGGCATCGCCGGGCTGACCGGCCCCGTCGTGCGCGGTGACGCCGGCACGGTGCGCAAGCACGTCGACGCGCTGATCCTGGCGGCTCCCGAGGCGGCCGACGCCTACATCGCGCTGGCCCGGCTCACGGCGGACCGGGCGCTGGCTGCGGGGTTGCTCAAACCGGAGGAGGCGGAGCGGCTGCTCGACGCGCTGGGGGGCAATATATGGACCTGACCGTCGCGTTCGGAGGGCAGTTATGGAGCTGATCGTCGCCAGGAGCCGGGAAGACCTGGTCAAGGCGCGCCGCAATGGGCCGGTGGCGCTGGTCCCCACCATGGGCGCGCTCCATGAGGGCCACAGGTCGCTGATCAGGCAGGCTCGGGTGCGCGCCGATCAGGTTGTGGTCAGCATTTTCGTCAATCCTCTGCAATTTTCTCCTAACGAGGATTTTTCACGCTATCCCCGTACATTTGATGCCGACCTGGATGTGTGCCGGGGCGAGGGCGTGGACGTCGTGTTCCACCCGGCCGTCGAGGACATGTACGCCCCCGACCGGCAGATCAGCGTCTCCTCCGGCGAGATGGGCCGGATCGTCGAGGGCGCCTTCAGGCCGGGCCACTTCGACGGCATGCTCACGGTTGTGCTCAAGCTGTTCAACCTGGTCCAGCCCGACCTGGCGGTCTTCGGCCAGAAGGACGCCCAGCAGCTCGCCCTCATCCGCCGCATGGTCGCCGACCTCGACCTGCCCATCGAGATCCTGGGCGCGCCGACCGTACGCGAGCCGGACGGCCTGGCCCTGTCCAGCCGCAACCGCTACCTGTCGGAGGACGACCGGCGGATGGCGCTGGCGCTCTCGCGGGCCCTGCGGGCGGGCGCGGCCCAGCTGACGCCGGGCGAGATCCGGGCGTCGGCGCGGGCGGTGCTCGACGAGGCCGGCCCCGAGCTCGACGTGGACTACCTGGCGCTGGTCGACCCGGCCACGTTCGTCGAAGTGAGCGATTCCTACCAGGGCATGGCCGTGCTGGCGGTGGCCGCCCGCGTGGGCAGCACCCGGCTGATCGACAACGTCACCCTCACCTTGAATCCCGCCTGAGGCGGATTACCGTCGGGAGCATGACGGACGAGGAGTTACGGGCCGAGCTGCTCCGGCGCATGGAGATGGACCAGGCGATGCGCGACCCGGCCAAGGGCTTTCCCGGGGACAAGCGGCTCGCGCGCCTCCAGAGGCTCGACGAGGGCAACACCGCCTGGCTCTATTCCGTGGTCGCCAACCGCGGCTGGCCGCTGATCTCCCAGGTGGGGGAGCGGGCGGCGCGGGCGGCCTGGCTCCTGGCGCAGCACGCCACCTCGCCCGAGGTGCAGCGCCTGTTCCACTACGTGATGGCCGACGCCGTGGAGTCGGACGAGGCCTCGGCGCACGACTTCGCGTACCTGGAGGACCGCGTACGCGTGCGCTCCGGCCGGCCCCAGCTCTACGGCACCCAGTTCCACGACGGCGGCGACGGTCTGGAACCCATGCCGATCGAGGACCCCGGCCTGCTCGACGAGCGCCGCAGGGCCATGGGGCTGGAGCCGTTCGCCGAGTACGAGGCCTTCATCAAGAAGACCGAGGGTCTCTGAGCCCCCCGGGGCATGCTCACGCCACGCCAGGCGTTATCGTCATAGTGACGAAATCGCCTCAGTGAGGAGACCCCCAATGAGTGCACCGGCGATTCCCCTGCGTCTGACCGCTCCCGCACCCGGCTGGACCGTAGAGGCGGACGTGGTCGTCGTGGGCTCGGGCATCGCGGGCCTGACCGTGGCCCTGCGCTACGCCGAGCTGGAACCGGCGGCCAAGGTCCTGGTCGTCACCAAGGACGTGCTGTCGTCGGGCTCCACCCGCTGGGCCCAGGGCGGCATCGCCGCCGTGCTCGACCCGCGCGACACCCCCGAGGAGCACCTGAACGACACGCTGGTCGCCGGGGTGGGGCTGTGCGACGTACGGGCGGTGCGCACGTTGGTGACGGAGGGGCCGGGCGCGCTGCGGCGGCTCATGGCGCGCGGCGCCCGCTTCGACCGTACGCCCGACGGCGAGCTCCAGCTCACCAGGGAGGGTGGGCACCACCGGCGCCGGATCGTGCACGCGGGCGGCGACGCCACGGGCGCGGAGGTGCAGCGGGCCCTCATCGAGGCGGTCCGCGCGGCCTCCATCGAGGTGATCGAGCACGCGCTGGTGCTCGACCTGCTCAAGGATGCCCGGGGCCGGGCCAGGGGCGTGACCCTGCACGTCATGGGCGAGGGCGCCCGCGACGGGGTGGGCGCGGTGCGCGCCAGGGCGGTGGTGCTGGCCACCGGCGGCATGGGCCAGGTCTACGCGGCCACCACCAACCCCGTGGTCTCCACCGGCGACGGCGTGGCGCTCGCCCTGCGGGCCGGGGCGGTGGTGCGCGACATCGAGTTCGTCCAGTTCCACCCGACCGTGCTCTGGCTCGGCGAGGGCTCGACCGGCCAGCAGCCGCTGATCTCCGAGGCGGTCAGGGGCGAGGGCGCCTTCCTGATCGACCACGAGGGCAACCGGTTCATGGAGGGCGCGCACGAGCTGGCCGACCTGGCGCCGCGCGACGTCGTCGCCAAGGCCATCATGCGGACGATGCGCCTGACCGGGCGCGACCACGTGTACCTGGACGGCCGCCACTTCGGCCGCGACAAGTGGGAGTCCCGCTTCCCGACGATCTACGCGGTCTGCCGCGAGCACGGCATCGACCCGGCCACCGAGCCGATCCCGGTCTCGCCGGCCGCCCACTACGCCAGCGGCGGCGTCCGTACGGACCTGCGCGGCCGTACCTCCATCGACGGCCTGTACGCCTGCGGCGAGGTCGCCTGCACGGGCGTGCACGGCGCGAACCGGCTGGCCTCCAACTCCCTGCTCGAAGGGCTCGTCTTCGCCGAGCGCATCGCCGAGGACATCCACGAGGTACGCCCGGCGCCGGGCGAGCCGGTCGCGAACGAGGCCGCCGAGGGGCTGGTGGACCCGAGGGTCAGGGCCAGGATCCAGGCCCACATGAGCACCGGGGCGAGCGTGCTGCGCAGCCGCGAGTCGCTGATCGCCACCGCGCGGGCGCTGCGCGACGCCCGCTGGACCCCTGTAGAGGTGCCGGCCTGCACCGAGTCCTGGGAGACCACGAACCTGCTCACCGTCGCCACCGTGCTCACCGGCGCGGCGGCCGCCAGGCTGGAGACGCGCGGTTCACACTGGCGCGAGGACCACGACGAGCGCGACGATCACGAATGGCTGGGCCACCTGGACGTGACCCTGGCAGAGGAGGGCCCCTTCATGACGTACACGCCCCACGGTGACGCGATGCCGCCGCGCCTGGCGCAGGAGCTCACCGCCGCCGGGCTGGACCCGGCCGAGGTGGACGCGCTGATCGACCGCGCGATGGCCGAGGACCTGCAGGAGGCGGGCGACGTGACGAGCCTGGCCACCATCCCCGCCGAGCAGCGCTCGGTGGCCGACGTGGTGGCTCGCAAGGACGGCGTGGTGGCCGGCCTGGCGGTGGCCGAGGCGGTGTTCGTGCGGCTGGGCGCGGCCCGCGCCGAGCGCCGGGCCAAGGACGGCGAGCGGGTCAGGGCCGGCGACGTGCTGATGACGGTCGAGGGCCCGGTGCGCGCGCTGCTGACGGCCGAGCGCACCGCGCTCAACCTGCTCACGCACCTGTCCGGGGTGGCCACGCTGACCGGCAGGTGGGTCGAGGCGATCGACGGCACGGGCGCGCGCGTGCGCGACAGCCGCAAGACGCTGCCGGGGCTGCGCTCGCTGGAGAAGTACGCGGTGCGCTGCGGCGGCGGCGTCAACCACCGGATGTCGCTGTCGGACGCGGCCCTGATCAAGGACAACCACGTGGTGGCCGCCGGTGGCGTGGCCGAGGCGTTCAGGGCGGTCAGGGAGCGCTACCCCGACCTGCCGATCGAGGTGGAGATCGACCGGCTGGACCAGCTCGGCCCCGTTCTCGAGGAAGGCGCGGAGCTGATCTTGCTGGACAACTTCACGGTTGAGGACACCGCACATGCGGTACATGTCGTGAAAAATCGGGCGAAAAACAGGGTTGCGCTTGAGGCGAGCGGGGGATTGACCTTGGAATCGGCCCGTGATGTAGCGGAAACTGGCGTTGACTACCTTGCGGTAGGCGCGCTGACTCACTCTGCGCCGGCCCTGGACATCGCGTTGGATTTGCGGGGGTAATTGATGCTGCTCACGATCGACGTCGGCAACACGCACACGGTGCTGGGGCTGTTCGAGGGCGAGGACGTCATCGAGCATTGGCGGCTGGCCACGGACGCCCGCCGCACCGCCGACGAGATCGCGGTCGTCCTGCAGGGGTTGCTGACCCAGTCACCGCTGCTCAAGGGGGCCGACGTCGACGGCATCGCCATTTGCTCCACCGTGCCGAGCGTGCTCAACGAGATGCGCGAGATGTGCCGCCGCTACTACGGCGACGTGACCGCGGTGATCGTGGAGCCGGGCATCCGCACCGGGGTGCCCGTACGCATGGACAACCCCAAAGAGGTCGGCAGCGACCGCATCGTGAACGCGCTGGCCGCCATCGACCAGTACGGCGGCCCCTGCGTCATCGTGGACTTCGGCACCGCGACCTCGTTCGACGCGGTGTCGGCCAAGGGTGAATACGTCGGCGCGGTCACCGCCCCCGGGATCGAGATCTCCGTGGACGCGCTGGCCGCCGCCGGGGCCCAGCTGCACAAGGTGGAGCTCGTCCGGCCGCGCTCGGTGATCGCCAAGAACACGGTCGAGGCGCTGCAGGCCGGCATCATCTACGGCTTCGCCGGCCAGGTGGACGGCATCGTCGAGCGCATGGCGGCCGAGCTGGCCGACGACCCCGACGAGGTGACCGTGGTGGCCACCGGCGGGCACGCGGCGCTGGTCGTGGGCGAGTCGCGGTCGATCGACGTGCACGAGCCGTGGCTCACGCTCATCGGGCTGCGCCTGGTCTACCACCGCAACACCACCTGACAAGGCGAACGAGCGGCCCCCGCTCGGGCAGGGGGCCGCTCGTGTCTTCAGACGTCACTCGCTCTCGGCGGTGTAGAGGTACTCCCAGGGGCCGCACTTGCTGGGGTAGTTGCTGTGCGGGCCGATCTGGCACACCTTGGCGCGCAGGCTGTAGACGTCGTGCTCCTGGAAGGAGAACTTCTTGTAGCCCGGGTAGCCGCAGTACTTCTTGTAGTAGACCGGGGACCAGTCGTGGTCGAAGTCGCTGGCCTCGAACTTCACGAAGGCGCACTTGCCACCCTGGCCGTAGGAGCGGTTGTCCAGGTCGTACAGGCGGCCTCTGACCGAGACCTCGTTGGAGTCGCCCTGGTGGTCCCAGTCGACGCTGACCCGGCCCTCGGCCTTGGCCAGGTGGTACTTGGAGTAGACCGGGCCCCAGTACTCGGAGTAGTCGTCGTGGTCCGACGTGGTGGCGCTGGCGGCCGACGGAAGCGACAGGGCCACGGCGGTGGTCGCGGCGACAGCGAGGAAACCGGTCGCGATCTTCTTCAACATCTTCTCTCCTTGAGCTCCCCTGGGCCGGCTCCCTGCCGGCTCCCCCCTGAGCTCGTGAGATATTGATAGGCGAGGGCTCTTGCAGCGGTCCTGCAGAGAACCGACGAGCCCTTGCAGTTCGCCATATCCCCTACCCTTTGATGTTGTGAGCGACGAACTTCCCGAGCAGATGCGCATCCGGAGGGAGAAGCTCGACCGCCTTCGCAGCGAGGGCGTCGATCCTTACCCGGTGAATTTCCCACGCACGGCGACCAACGCCGAGGTCAGGGAGAAATACCAGGGCCTGGAGCCCGACACCGCCACCGGCGACACGGTCGCGGTCGCGGGGCGCGTCATGCTCAACCGCGTGGGCGGCAAGCTCTGCTTCGCCACGCTCCGCGACGGCGGCGCCGACCTGCAGGTCATGATCTCGCTCGACAAGGTGGGCGAGGAGTCCCTGGCCCGCTGGAAGCGCGACGTCGACCTGGGCGACCACGTGGGCGTGCGCGGCGAGGTCATCACCTCCCGCCGGGGCGAGCTGTCGATCCTGGCCGAGAGCTGGGAGATCACCGCCAAGTGCCTGCGCCCGCTGCCGGAGAAGCACGTCGGCCTCACCGACCCCGAGGCGCGAGTGCGCCAGCGTTACGTCGACCTCATCGTCAACGACGAGGCCAGGAAGATGGCGCGGGTCCGCAGCGCCACGGTGCGCGCGGTGCGCGACTTCTGGCACGAGGAGGGCTACCTCGAGGTCGAGACGCCGATGCTGCAGCCGATCCACGGCGGCGCCACGGCCCGGCCGTTCAAGACCCACATCAACGCCTACGACATGGAGCTCTACCTCCGCATCGCGATCGAGCTCTACCTCAAGCGGCTCGTGGTCGGCGGCATCGAGAAGGTCTTCGAGATCAACCGCAACTTCCGTAACGAGGGCGCGGACTCCACGCACAACCCCGAGTTCACCATGGTCGAGGCCTACGGCACCTACCTCGACTACAACGGCATCGCGGACCTGACCCAGCGGATGTACCAGAAGGCCGTCATGGCCGCCCTGGGCACCTCTGTGGTCGTGCACGAGGGCACCGAGATCGACCTCGGCATCGCCGAGTGGCCCCGCGTCACCCTCTACGACGCGGTCTCGCAGGCCGTGGGCGAGCACATCACCACCTCCACCACCCTGGAGGAGCTCCGCAAGCTGGCCGACCATCGCGAGATCCACTGGGACCCGAAGTGGGGCTCGGGCAAGCTCGTGCAGGAGCTGTTCGAGGCGCTCGTCGAGCACACGCTCGTCCAGCCCACGTTCGTCATGGACTACCCGCTGGAGACCTCGCCGCTGGCCCGCACCCACCGCGACGACCCGCTGCTGACGGAGAAGTGGGACCTCATCGGCTTCGGCACCGAGCTGGGCACCGGCTACTCCGAGCTCAACGACCCGATCGAGCAGCGCCGCCGCCTGGTCGAGCAGTCCCTCCTGGCCGCCGGGGGCGACCTGGAGGCGATGCAGCTCGACGAGGACTTCCTGCAGTCGCTCGAATACGCGATGCCGCCGACGGGTGGCATGGGGGCGGGCATCGACCGGATGATCATGGCCTTCACCGGCCGCAACATCCGCGAGACCATCCTGTTCCCGCTGGTCAAGCCCACCCACTAGGGCCGGGGCAGGCGCACCGGCAGCGCGGCCAGGCCGCGTAGCACCACGTTCTCCTTGTACGGCGGCGCCGGGTCGGCCAGCTCCAGCTTGGGCGCCGCCGCGGCCAGGGCGGACAGCGCGATCTCGCCCTCCATCCTGGCCAGCGTGGCGCCGAGGCAGAAGTGGATGCCGAGCCCGAACGCGAGGTGCCGCCCGGGCTCCCGGGTGACGTCGAAGCGGTCGGGATCGGGAAAGGCCGCCGGGTCGCGATTGGCCGCGCCTATCACCGCCATCACGAGGGTGCCCTTGGGCACCGGCACGCCGGCCAGCTCCACGTCCTCCATCGCGAGCCTGGAGGTGAGCTGGACCGGCGGGTCGTACCTGAGCACCTCCTCGACCACCTGCTTGGGCCGCTCCGCGGCGTGCGCCAGCAGGCCGTGCCGGGCCAGGTGCAGCACCCCGTTGCCGATGAGGTTGACGGTGGTCTCGTGCCCGGCCACGAGCAGCAGCACGCAGGTGGCCAGCAGCTCGCCCTCGGTCAGCTCCCGTACTTGCGTCAGGGCGCTCAGGAGGTCGTCCCCGGGGCGCTCGCGCCGGATCGCGGAGAGCTCGCGGAAGTAGTCGCGAAACTCCCTTCTGGCGCGCCCGGTTTCCGATACGAGGTCGTCTGTAAGCATCGGGTCAAGGCCGCGAGCCAGGATCTCGCTCCAGCCGCGGAAGCGCTCCTCGTCCTCCGGAGGCACCCCGAGCATCTCGCTGATGACCATGACCGGCAGCGGGTACGCCAGGCCGGACACGAGATCGGCCTCCTCGGGCAACCCGGCGACCAGCTCGGCGGTGATCGCCTCGATCCGCGGGCGCAGCCGTTCCAGCATGCGCGGGGTGAAGGCCCTGCTCACCAGGGCACGCAGCCTGGTGTGGTCGGGCGGGTCCAGCCACAGGAACGATTCGACGGGCTGACCTGGGTTGTTCCGGTTCGCCTCGGCGGAGCCGCGGCCGAAACGCGGGTCGCGCAGCAGCACCGTACAGAGCTCGTGGGTGGTGGCGACGAGCAGCCCGCCGCGCGTGCGGAAGAGAGGCCCGCGCGCGCTCATCTCGCGATAACGGGCGTACGGATCGCGCAGGAACCCTTTGTCGAACGGGTCGAAACCCAGGACGTCCGCCGCGCTCATCGACGCCGGATCCGGAGCTGGGGAAGGCTCGACGAGATCACTCATCGGGCGACGATCGGTGCCGACATATCGCGAGTACGTCACATATTTCGGATCATGTCAATAGTGCTCGTCAAGGGTGGAGATTGTCATGCTTGACGACCTTTCCAGGATGCGTTTACCGTCTGCGAGGAGCAACTTTGGCCGGGTCGATCGGTCCAAGTTCTGCTGTTGGGGGGGAGGGCTCCCGATGGATGTGCTCACTGAAGGTGTTGAGCTGAGCCATGCGGACCTTGCGTTGCTGGCGGAGCTGGCCAAGGGGGTCACGGTCGACCGGGTGGGGAGACGACTGGATATCAGCGGGCGGACGGTACGCCGGAGGTTGCGGGGCATCTGCGACCGCATCGGCGTGGCCACGGCGATCGAGGCGGTGGCCTGGGCTGCCCGCCGCCAGTTGATCTAGCGGCGGGCGGTGCCCGGGGCTCAGTCGGCGATGCGGACGGCGCCGGCGAACGGCCGCCGGGCGATCGAGGCGATGCGGACGACGTCACCGGTCTGCGGCGCGTGCACCATCATGCCGCCGCCGAGGTAGATGCCCACGTGGTGCAGGTCGTTGTAGAAGAAGACCAGGTCACCCGGCCGCAGCTCCTCGCGGGAGATGTGCCTGCCGGCGGTCCACTGGCTGCCCGTGTAGTGCGGCAGGGAGATGCCCACCTGCTGGTAGGCCGCCATGACCAGGCCCGAGCAGTCGTAGGAGTTCGGGCCTTCTGCGCCCCAGACGTACGGCTTGAGCTGCTGCGTGAGCGCCCACCGGGCGGCCTGCGCCGCCTTGCCGCCGCCGATGATCGGCAGGTTCACGCGCACCGCCCGCGTGCCGGGCCGGCCGGCCTCGCCCAGCGCCCGCTGGAACAGGTTGCTCTCGACCTTGGTGACCAGCTTGGTGATCTTGTCGCGCTTGGTGTCGAGCTCGGAGACGAGCTCCTGGACCTCCTCGATGCGCGTCTTGGCGCCGGCCCTGGCGCGCTCGGCGGCCTCCCTGGCCCTGGCGACCTGGTTGACCTCCTCGCCCTGCTGCTGTTCGAGCACGTACGTGGTGGCGGCGCGGTCGAGGAAGGTGTCGGGATCCTCGGAGGTGGCGAACGCCAGCGCCTTGCCCAGGCCGCCGGTGATGTAGGCGTTCTCGGCTAGCAGGGCGGCCTTGGCGCGCTTGGCCTCGAGATCGGCCTCACTGGTCGCCAGCGTCTTCTGCGCGGCCTCGGAGGCCTTCTTGGCGGTCTTGAGCTTCTCCCGCTGGCCGTTGTACTCCTCGGACAGCGTCTCGATCTCCGTGTGCATCTTCTCGACCTGCTTGGCCAGGTCCTGGAGCGACGGTTTGGGGTCCGCGGACGCCGAACCGACGGGGATGGCTATCAGCAGCGCGGCGATTGTGACACTTACCACACCGAAGCGGCGCGGTCGCCGGGCCCGTTCCGGAGGGCGGGCGTGCTTGCCCGCCGCCTTCCCCCCACGGTTGAGCGTGAGCTCCACCAACCAGCTCCTCTCATAGACGCCTACCGGGTTAGCTGACGGGTTCGGGCCGGAGCAGCCCTACCGAATGATTCGGATTCACCCCAGTGGTGGCGTCGGGTGACGCCACCGGCGGGTCCCCGGCTCCCCTCGCGGGGATTGGGCGTGTCCCCCTCGTCGCGATACGCGGGGAACATCGTCGCAGGACACTAATGCACTCCGGGTTCGTGCTCAACCAGAACTGCCGAGTCTGTAGAGGTTTCACAACCGAAGGGTCACAAGGTGATCTCGTGCACGCTCGTGCAGAACCGACTTTATGTCCTGTTTGCCGTCGATGGGGCCGAATGCAGAGATCCGCGGGGTGCGTGCCCGCATGGCAACGGGATGTAACAGGATGAGCCCAGAGATGGGAGTTAGGGCTGAGCCGTAATGACATCTGTACTCTGGAGAGCCATGGAGCAGGTGGCCGAACTGACAGTGCCCGAGACCGCGGTGGTGGTCCGGCGTGCCCGCACGCCCGACGTGCGGACGGTCAGGCGCCTGGTGGACACCTACGCGGGCGCGGGACCGCGGCTCCTGGAGAAGGCCACGGTGACCCTGTACGAGGACGTACAGGAGTTCTGGGTGGCCGAGCTGGGCGGACAGGTGGTCGGCTGCGGCGCACTCCACGTGCTCTGGGAGGACCTCGCCGAGGTCCGCACCGTTGCCGTGGACCCCGAGTGCCGGGGGATGGGCGTCGGCCATCGGATCGTCTCAGCTCTCATACAGCAGGCGAAGGATCTGGGTCTGCGGCGTGTATTCTGCCTGACTTTTGAGGTCGACTTCTTCGCGAGGCATGGCTTTCGCCCGATTCAGGGCACACCGGTCTCCCCTGAGGTGTACGCCGAACTGCTGGCCTCGTACGACGAGGGTGTGGCGGAGTTCCTCGACCTGGAACACGTCAAACCGAACACCCTGGGCAACACCCGCATGCTGCTCCATCTGACATCGGGTGACGCGGACCTTGACCAGATGGAAAGGTGATTGTTGATACCTATGTCGATACGTTGGGCAGCACAGGCATGTGTCCTGACACGTGCCACATGCGCACTCGAAGCGAGGTGACACGGTGAGCACCGGACAGCCGCCGTATCCACAGGACGAATCCGGCGAAAATTCTGCGCCTGCCACCCCCTACGGGCAGCAGAACACGGGCCGCCACCCCGGCGAGCCCGATCCCGACGTCACTGTGGTCGGCTACCGGGCGGACGATGCCTACGGGCAGCAGCCCCAGTACGGCCAGCAAGGCTATGGCCAGCAGCAGGGCTACGGCCAGCAACCTCAGTACGGCCAGCAGCAGGGCTACGGCCAGCAGCAGCCGCAATATGGCCAGCAGGGCTACGGACAGCAACAGCCGTCCCAGCCCGGCTACGGCCAGCAGGGCTATGACCAGCAGCAGGGCTACGGTCAGCAGCAACAGCCGGCCCAGCCCGACTACGGTCAGCAGGGCTACGGCCAGCAGCAGGGCTACGGTCAGCAGCCGCAGTCGGGCCAGCAGCCGCAGTACGGTCAGCAGCAGGGTTACGGCCAGCAGGGCTACGGGCAGCAGCAGCCGTCCCAGCCCGACTACGGCCAGCAGGGTTACGGCCAGCAGCAACAGCCGTCCCAGCCGTCCCAGCCGTCCCAGCCCGACTATGGCCAGCAGGGCTACGGCCAGCAACCGTCCCAGCCTGACTACGGCCAGCAGCAGGGCTACGGCCAGCAGCCGCAGTCGGGCCAGCAGCCGCAGTACGGTCAGCAGCAGGGTTACGGCCAGCAGGGCTATGGACAGCAGCAGCCGTCCCAGCCCGACTACGGTCAGCAGGGTTACGGTCAGCAGCAGGGCTACGGCCAGCAGCCCCAGTCCCAGCCTGACTACGGTCAGCAGCAGGGTTACGGGCAGCAGCAGCAGTCCCAACCCGGCTACGCCCAGCCCGGCTACGGCCAGCAGCAGTACGGCGACCAGCAGCAGTACGGCCAGGCCTACGGGCAGCAGCCCCAGGCTTACGGCCAGGGCGGTTACGGGCAGCAGCCCGGTTACGGCCAGCCCTACGGCCAGCCGGTCGGCGTCCAGCCGCCCGGGGCGCCGGCGCCGCTGGCGGAGTGGTGGCAGCGGCTGGTGGCCAGGATCATCGACGGTGTCATCTTCGGCATCGTGCTGTTCCTGGTGCAGTTGGTCCTCACCCCGCTCTATCCCTCCTACAGCTCCATCACCGGGATCACCAGCGGCCTCACCTTCGGGCTTTTGTACTACCTCGTGGTCTCGATCGTCGCGACCCTGATCTACGTCGCCTACGACTTCCTCCTGGTCAAGATGAAGGGCCAGACGGTCGGCAAGATGGTGATGGGCATCAAGGTCGTCCAGATCGGCGGGCACGTGCAGCCGGAGGGCCTGCCGACCGACGTGTCGCTCAAGCGGGCGCTCGTGACGGTGGGCGGCTACATCCTCTACTGGGTGCCTCTGCTCGGCCCCCTGCTCGCCGCTGTGATCTACGCCCTCAATGGTGCATCGCAGCTCTGGGACAAGCCGCTGCACCTGACCTTCGCGGACAAGTTCGCGAAGACCGTGGTGGTGAAGATCAAGTAGTCCTCCGCACACACAAAACAGGGGCCGGCTTCCCGCCGGCCCCTGTGTTTTGTCCACGTGCCCGTACCAGAATGGAGATCCAAGCCGACGATGACGCGAGGTGGGAAGTTATGGCCGGGACGGTCCCGCGGCCGGACGCGCCGCCCGCGGAATGGTGGGAACGGCTCGCCGCCCGGTTGATTGAAGCACTCGTCTTCGGGGTCTTCTATTACATTCTGTTCATCGCGCTGTGGGGCATCTTCCGAACTGTCGGGATGATGGAGGTGTTCGAGGGGCGGCTCCCGGGCGTGTTCGCGTGGCTGGTGGCCGGGCTGGGTTATGCGGGCTACGACTGGTGGGCGCATTCCCGGTACGGGCGGACGTTCGGTAAGGCGATCATGAGGATTCGCCTGGCGCCGGGTGACCTGCCGTCCCGCGCACTGCTCAAACGGGCCCTGGTCTATCCCGCCCCCGTGATGCTGATGGGCATTCCGGTCGCCAATCTGCTGGCGGGAATGTTGCTCTTCGGCGTCGGGCTGCTCATCCTGATCGACAAGCCGCTGGAGCGGGGCCCGCACGACCGGCTGGCCGGTACGCGGGTGGTAAAAGATCTTCGCTGAGCCATCCGTACCTGGGCAGATGCCTGGTGGGTGCCTTTTCGCAAAATTTTCGCTTGATCCGGTAAGGAGCCTGGAGAGACTGGCATTAGGCTATGGGGCGTCCGGGTTGCCGGATGTTGGCGCCCCTGCGACGCGCAGGGCATCTGTGTGCCGCTATGGTCGGGTGCGGGCGGTAGTCGCCTGCGCTGTCATGAGGAGCCGGGCTCACCGGGCCGCGCTCCCAGCGCATAATGCGCCCCCGAAACCCCGCTAGCCGTGGAGGCGAGGACGAATGGAAGCCCTTACAGACGTATTGTCAGCGCTCATCCCCCCTGTGGTGGTGGGCGGCGCCTTCATCTTTGGCGTAGTGAAGTTGGTCCGGTCGGAGGCCCTGGGAGGCCGTCGAAACCGCGAGGATCAGCCCGAGAGCCAGAACTGATCGGCTAGTCAGCCGAATCCCCGTAGCGCTGAATTGTCTCCACGCCTTTCCGGGTATATGTTTGGGCAGGCGAATGAAACAATGCTCCGCGAAAGGATTGCGTAGATGGCCAAGCAGATCCAGGAGATTCTCATCGATGACCTCGATGGGGGCGAGGCCAATGAGACGGTCAGCTTCGCTATTGACGGCTCCTCCTATGAGATTGACCTCAGCGACCTTAACGCGAAGAAGCTGAGGGACGCTCTCACGCCTTTCGTGCAGCATGCGCGCAGGGCGGGCGCCGTACCCACGCGTCGCCGTGGCCGCGGCGGCAACCGTGCGATGAGCCGCGAGAAGAGCTCGGAGATCCGGCAGTGGGCCAAGGCTCACGGCCTGCCGGTCAGCGAGCGCGGCCGCATCGCCTCCACCGTCGTGGAGAAGTACGAAGCTGCTCACTAAGGAGCCGGCTCTCGACCATGCGCTTATGATGTTCGCCTTGGACCCCGGCGGCCGCCATAAGCGCATGATCGTTTCTGGGGTGTTCCCGAAACCGGGATCCTCCCCGGATGTTGATCTCCTGGGCCCCATATGCGGGCGTTTTGGGCACACGTTCCTGCCCTCACCGGGCGGTGCCAGATATGTGATGGCGCCATGCTCTGCGCGGCCGAATGCCGTGTGGTGTGCCCACGCCGCATTCAACGAACGCCCGGCACGCGCGGCATGGCGTTCCCCGCCGTGCATTGCCACGAGGCGGCGACATTGGCCAGCCGCGGCGGGCGGGCGCCGCCCCCATCCAACCGCGCCCGTGGAACGGGCCATCGCGAAAATCGCGGGCGCGGTTAACCCGGTGGCGATCATCACTCGCTGTAACGCTTTTCGCGAGATCTTCATGGGCGTCCGGCCGCCCAAACCCCGCTCTGTGCGGAAGCGTCGCCTCGCTCGGCGGGTTGCGGGGGCGCTGGGTATAACGGCCGCCGGGAGCGGGGCATAACCCGCAAGTATGAGCATCCCTCGCACAATGTCGCTTCCCGGGGCACCGGTGCACAATCTTCAGCCCCTCAGAGTGCGATTGCCACGCAACTGCAAGAGTGAGGAGAGTGCCGGAATCCCGCCGCCGCCCGGGGATGGCGTCTCATGATGCGGGATGGATCCGGTAACCGGGCTGACCGGATGCCGGATTATCGATTACCGTGTGTACCGTATGTGTCCCGCCGTACGGATGTGCGGTCCGTACCGTGTTGTGCTCAGGGCGTAGCGCGCTCGCTTGGCCAAGCATTGCGGTGGGACATAGGATGATTAGGTATCAAGATACGGGCGCGGCATCTGAGATGCATGGGAGTAGAGGCGTCCCTGCGCCGGCTTCACGCCCCGGCGTCCGATGGCCGGCCCGTGCGGATCCGCGTACGCCGCGGGCGGCAATTTACAGCCGCTTCCGCGAAGGGTCCTAAACATCGTTCGCTTGCGGCGTATCGGGAACACGTCACCCCCGAACAGTAGTTGGATGGAGGGTGAACGCCCTGCTCTCGGGGAACGTGTCTGCTATAGAGCGTGTCAGCGGCGAGTGGGCACGGTTCGCCGAGCCAGGGCTAGCATGCGGGAGGACGGGACCGGATTTACCGGCCTGACTGACCGCTCTGTGAGGAGCGACGAGATGTTCGAGAGGTTCACCGACCGAGCGAGGCGTGTTGTCGTCTTGGCCCAAGAAGAGGCCAGGATGCTCAACCACAACTACATCGGCACTGAGCACATTCTTCTTGGTTTGATCCATGAAGGTGAGGGCGTAGCCGCCAAGGCTCTGGAGAGCCTCGGCATCAGCCTTGAGGGTGTGCGCCAGCAGGTCGAGGAGATCATCGGCCAGGGCCAGTCGGCTCCGTCGGGGCACATTCCGTTCACCCCGCGGGCCAAGAAGGTCCTCGAGCTGTCGCTCCGTGAGGCTTTGCAGCTGGGTCACAACTACATCGGCACCGAGCACATCCTGCTCGGGCTCATCCGCGAGGGTGAGGGTGTGGCGGCCCAGGTGCTGGTCAAGCTTGGAGCTGATCTCAACCGTGTCAGGCAGCAGGTCATCCAGCTGCTGCACGGTTACCAGGGCAAGGAGCCTGCCGCGGCGGGCGGGCCGCAGGAGTCGGCCCCGTCGACCTCCCTGGTGCTCGACCAGTTCGGCCGAAACCTGACCCAGGCCGCCCGCGAGGGCAAGCTGGATCCGGTCATCGGCCGTGAGAAGGAGATCGAGCGGGTCATGCAGGTCCTCTCCCGGAGGACCAAGAACAACCCGGTTCTCATCGGCGAGCCCGGCGTCGGCAAGACCGCCGTCGTGGAGGGCCTGTCGCAGAAGATCGTCAGGGGCGAGGTGCCCGAGACGCTGAAGGACAAGCAGCTCTACACGCTTGACCTCGGTGCTCTGGTCGCCGGTTCGCGCTACCGCGGTGACTTCGAGGAGCGCCTGAAGAAGGTGCTCAAGGAGATCCGCACGCGCGGCGACATCATCCTGTTCATCGACGAGCTGCACACGCTCGTGGGTGCGGGCGCCGCCGAGGGCGCGATCGACGCCGCCAGCATCCTCAAGCCGATGCTGGCCCGCGGCGAGCTGCAGACGATCGGCGCGACGACGCTCGACGAATACCGCAAGTACCTGGAGAAGGACGCGGCGCTGGAGCGGCGCTTCCAGCCGATCCAGGTGGCCGAGCCCAGCCTCAGCCACACGATCGAGATCCTCAAGGGTCTGCGCGACCGCTACGAGGCGCACCACCGCGTGTCGATCACCGACGACGCCCTGGTGGCCGCCGCGCAGCTGGCCGACCGCTACATCAGCGACCGCTACCTGCCCGACAAGGCGATCGACCTCATCGACGAGGCCGGTTCCCGGATGCGCATCCGCAGGATGACCGCTCCGCCGGACCTGCGCGAATACGACGAGAAGATCGCCAATGTCCGCCGCGACAAGGAGTCCGCGATCGACGCGCAGGACTTCGAGAAGGCCGCTGCCCTCCGTGACCAGGAGAAGCAGCTCCAGCTCAAGCGCGAGCGGCGGGAGAAGGAGTGGAAGGCCGGCGACATGGACGTCGTGGCCGAGGTCACTCAGGAGCTCATCGCCGAGGTCCTGGCGACCGCCACCGGCATCCCGGTCTTCAAGCTGACCGAGGAGGAGTCGCAGCGCCTGCTCCGCATGGAGGACGAGCTGCACAAGCGGATCATCGGTCAGGACGACGCCATCAAGGGCCTGTCGCGCTCCATCCGGCGCACCCGCGCCGGTCTGAAGGACCCGCGCCGTCCCGGTGGCTCGTTCATCTTCGCCGGTCCCTCCGGGGTCGGTAAGACCGAGCTGTCCAAGGCGCTGGCGGAGTTCCTCTTCGGTGACGAGGATGCTCTGATCAGCCTGGACATGTCGGAGTTCATGGAGAAGCACACCGTCTCCAGGCTGTTCGGCTCGCCTCCCGGCTACGTCGGCTACGAGGAGGGCGGCCAGCTCACCGAGAAGGTGCGGCGCAAGCCGTTCTCGGTGGTGCTGTTCGACGAGATCGAGAAGGCCCACCCCGACATCTTCAACTCGCTGCTGCAGATCCTGGAGGACGGTCGCCTGACCGACGCCCAGGGCCGGGTGGTGGACTTCAAGAACACGGTCATCATCATGACCACCAACCTCGGCACCCGCGACATCTCCAAGGGCATCGGGGTCGGGTTCGCCAAGTCCAACGACACCGAGTCCAACTACGAGCGGATGAAGGCGAAGGTGCAGGAGGAGCTCAAGCAGCACTTCCGGCCCGAGTTCCTCAACCGTGTCGACGACATCGTGGTCTTCCACCAGCTCACGCCGGCCGAGATCATCAAGATCGTGGATCTGATGCTCGCTCAGGTCGACGCCAGGCTGAAGGACCGCGACATGGGGCTCGAGGTCTCGCCCGAGGCCAAGCAGCTGCTGGCGGACCGGGGTTACGACCCCGTCATGGGCGCCCGGCCGCTGCGCCGGACCATCCAGCGCGAGCTGGAGGACTCGCTGTCGGAGAAGATCCTCTACGGCGAGCTCCGGCCGGGGCAGGTCGTGAAGGTGACGATCGAGGGCGAGGGCGACAACGCCAAGTTCCTCTTCAAGGGCGAGACGTCCTCGAAGATCCCGGACTCGGCTGCCGCGATCGCCGCTCCGATCCAGAACTGACGACGTTCTGACGGAAGCCCCCGTGTGAGGAAACTCACGCGGGGGCTTTTCGCGTGCCCGTACAGGGTTTCGCGTGAGCGGTGCATATCGAATTCGGCTGCCCGCTACTACCTCGAAGGGGCTGCCCATCGTCCCGTCGTCCCACCCGGGTCTGTCCGCCGTCGTCGCCATTGGCGTACGGGGGGCGGCCGTACCGCTCATGGGCGCCGCGCTGCGCCGGCGTCGGGGCGGGAACCGGGAAAGTGGCGCTGCTGCGATGGGCGGGCCCGTGGAGTCGGGCGGGGCCGAGAGAGCCGAGGCCAGGGGAAGGGGCCCTGGTGCGAACCTTTTTCGCCGGGAGCTGTCACAGCGGGACGGGCTGTCCTGTCCTAGCTGCGTACGACGAAATTACGGAGGTTCCCATGACTCAGCGGATCAACGTCGCCAAGCACGTTCCCGAGATCTACCGCCATTTCTTCTCGGTCGAGAAGCTGCTGCACGACAGCGGATTGCCCACCGCCACCCTTGAGCTGGTCAAGCTGCGGGCCAGCCAGATCAACGGCTGCGCCTACTGCGTGGACATGCACAGCCGGGACATGAAGAAGGCCGGCGAGAGCGACGAGCGGCTCTGGATGGTGGCGGCCTGGCGCGAGGCCACGGTGTTCACGCCGGCGGAGCGGGCCGCGCTGGCGCTGACGGAGGAGGCGACCAGGCTGGCCGACCGCGAGGCGGTGCCGGACGCGGTGTGGCAGCAGGCGGCCGAGTACTACAGCGAGGAGCAGCTCGCGGTGCTCGTGGTGGCCATCGCGATGATCAACACCTGGAACCGGATCAACGTGGCCGCGCGGGTGACGCCGGGCGCGTGAGCGTGCCCGCTCGATAGTGATGGCTTGGGCGGGCCTGCCAGGCGCGTCCAGGCGTTCCGGGCCATGGTCGGCCGTCGGCCGTGGCGGGGAGGGGAGTCACGGCCGGCCGTCGGCGGTGGCGGGGGAGGGGCGCGGCGGGTCTGAGATCGTCCCTGGGGGCCTATAGGGACGTGTCCGGGCAATCCCTCCCCCTATGTCCGATGTTCGCCGCACGAGGCGATGGGCGGCACGTACGGCGTCTTGGCGATCCTCACTTCCGGGATTTGGGAGAAGTGAGAAGGTTGCCGTCGTTGCGTAAATGTTGGGTGTGCGGGTATACCGCCACCGCGAGTAGTACTACACTGCGTAGAGCTTCACCAAGTCTCATCCAAGTGAGCCACAAGATCGTGTTCCTAAGTTGAGGGCTGCTCCCCGGGGAGTAGTGAGAAATCAACTCAGGGCGGACGCGCGAGACATCAGCTAGCAGGCATGCTCGCAGGGTTCGCACGTCCGATGCGGGCGACGGGAACACACACAAGCAAGCCGTGGAGGAAACCGATGCGCCTGCGTCACGATGACGGAACGCTCGTTCACCTCGCCTACAACGCAGGCGTCCACCCCGCTGAGGACCTGGAGAACCTCATCGCGCACCTGACCCGATACGCGGTCCCGGTGCGCAAGCGGCTGGGTGTGGAGCGGATGGGCATCGGGCTGTGGCTGTCCCCGAGCGTCGCCGACCACCTCACGGCCGACCGCATCGAGCTCGTACGGCTGCGCCGCTCCCTGGAGGAGCGCGGGCTGGAGGTCGTCAGCCTCAACGGCACCGGCGGCCGCAACCAGGAGGTCCCGGGGCCCGACTGGGCCAAGCCGGAGCGCTACCGCTACACGATGGCGCTGGCCAAGATCCTGGCGTTCCTGCTGCCGGAGGACGTACGGTTCGGCAGCATCTCCACGATCCCGATCGGCTGGCGCCGCGACTGGCCCGCCGACCTGCACTCCATCGCGACCCGTCGCCTCGAGCGGCTGGCGCGTGAGCTGCGCGGTATCTACAGCACGACCGGCAAGACGATCAGGGTCGGGTTCGAGCCGTGGCCGGGGTGCGTGCTGGAGACCACCGAGCAGGCGCTCGAGCGGGTGGGCGGCATCGACTCCGAGCACCTGGGCGTGTGCCTGGACGCCTGCCACCTCGCCTGCGGTGACGAGGAGCCGGGCGCGGCGCTGAAGGGGCTGGCCAAGGCCGGGGCGCCCGTGGTCAAGCTGGGCCACGTGCACAACCACACCGGCGAGACGCCGAACACGGGTGCCGTGCTGCACGACACGCTCACGGCGATGTTGTCGGGCGCGGTGAGCGGCAGCGCGCACATCGAGGTGGAGACGCACAACCTGACCGTCCCCGGGCGGGCCAAGGGGCCGGGGGCGCTGGTGTCGCTGCTGGCCGAGGAGCTGGCCTGGGCGCGTACGAGCCTGACCAGCCTGGGCCTGCAGCTGGCCGCGTAGGACCACCGTCCGCCGGGAGATTGCCGGCGGCCCTCCAGGACCGTCCGCCAGGAGAATGTCGGTCGTCCAGGACCGGTCGTTCAGGACCGGTCGTTCAGGACCGGTTGTCTAGAGGTTGCCGAACCACCCCGGCGTGTCCAGGCGCCAGGGGTTGCCCGGGGTCATCCTGCGCAGGTCGGACTCCAGGGCGCTCAGGCGGTCCTCGCCGAGCTCGCCGGCCCAGCGGGCGCGCAGCTCGTCGAAGATGCGGGCCGAACGGTTGAGCGCGTCCATCCCGTACGGGGTCAGGCGGACGATCTTGCGTCTGCTGTCGTGGGGGTCCGTGGTGCGTTCGACGTAGCCGACGCGCTCCAGGGTGTCGATGGTCTTGCCCGCGGCCTGTTTGGAGACGCCCAGCGTACGGCCCAGCTCGACGGCCGTGGTGCCGCCGGGGCCGATCGCCTGCATGACGAATCCGTGCATGGGCCGCATGTCCGGATGGCCCTGCCGGGCGAGCTCGGCGTGCAGCTCGTCGATCAGCGTGCGGAACGCGAGCAGCAGGCGTAGCGGGAGTTCGAAGCCGTATGTTGACACGATAGACAACCTGGTTAACTATATGGACAACGTGGTTGCCTATCTTAGGGGGTAAAGCGGCGTGTCCGTCATACGTGATGCCGAGGCGAGGCGGTCGGAGACTCCTGGCGGGGTCATGACGACCTTCGCCTCGCCGACGCAGGGAGGGGCCTCCAGAGCCCTGTGGAGGGTCGATGCCCGGCCCGGCGCCGAGGGGCCGGTGCACGACTTCGACAGCGAGCAGGTGTGGAGCTGGGTCGCCGGGGCGGCGACCGTCGAGCTGGGCGGGGAGACGTACGCCGTCGCCGCCGGGGACACGGTCGTCATGCCGGCCCGTACGGTACGGCGTGTCCTGGCCGATCCCGGCACCGGGTACACCGCCGTCGTCACGGCCGCGGCCGGTGCCCGCGCGTTCGCCCCGGACGGTGCCGACTACGGCGTTCCGCCGTGGATCGCGTGAGAGTGAGGAGAGATCGATGTCCGTTGTTCTCGCGGGTGAGTCCCGCAAGGTCGAGACGCCCAACGGGGTCATGACCACCCTCGCCTCCCCGACGCAGGGACAGGCGGGGCAGGCCGTCTGGCGGGTGGACGCCAGGCCGGGCATGGTCGGGCCGGTGCACGCGTTCGATGCCGAGCTGGTGTGGACGTGGCTCGACGGGGGTGCCGTGGTGGAGCTGGGCGGCGAGCGGTACGAGGTGGGCGCCGGCGACACGATGGTGCTGCCGGCGGATGTGAGCCGGCAGATGTTCGCCGATGCCGAGCGCGGGTTCGTGTCGGTGGTGGTCGCCCCGGCGGGGGCTCAGGCGTACAACCCCGGCGGGGTCTCGGAGCCGGACGCGTGCGACCTGGCCCCGAAGGACGCCGAGCGCCTCGTACCGCCCTGGGTGCGATGAGCTCCCCCGCCCGGCGACCACCGGCCGCGCACGGGAGCCGGCGGTAGGAGGGACGGCCCGCCGGGTGCCCGGGGAGCCGGGGGATGGCGGCCCGCCTGGTGTGGGGGAGCCGGTGGGGACGATGGCCCGCCTGGTGTCGGAGAGCCGCGGGAGGAGCGGCGACCCGGCCGGTGCCGGGGGCCGGTAGAGGAGGTGGGCGCCTGGGGCGGTGAGGTGGTGGGAGCGGTGGTCTGCCGGGCGCTGGGGAGCCCGGTAGGAAGGGCGGCCTGGTGGGTGCAGGAGGGTTGTCAGGCGTGGGGGAGGCGGTAGGTGCCGTCGTCCAGGGCCTCGGCGAGGCCGTCGGCGACCAGGCCGTCCAGGGCGCGCTCGCGCTGCACCGCATCGTCCCACACCGCGTCCAGCGCGGCCTTGGGCACCGGGCCGTGGGCCGAGCGCAGCACCTCCAGCAGGCGGCCCCGGCACTGGCGGTCGGTGCCCGCGTACGTCTGGCCCTTGCGTGCGGGGCCGGTGTGCGGGGGCTTGCCCGCCAGGCGCCAGGCGCACAGGTGGGTGATCGGGCAGTCGGCGCAGCGCGGGGCGCGCGCCGTGCAGACCAGGGCGCCCAGCTCCATCACCGCCACTCCCCAGCGGGCGGCGCCCAGCTCGGGCAGCAGGCTCTCCGCCAGCCGCCGCTCGGCCGCCGAGGTGGCGGTGGGCGGGTATTCCTCCGCGCGGACCGCCCTGGCGAAGACGCGCCGGACGTTGGTGTCGAGGACGGCGTGCCGGCCGCCGTAGGCGAAGCTGGCGACGGCGGCCGCGGTGTACTCGCCGATGCCGGGCAGCGCCAGCAGGGTCGCGTGGTCGGACGGCACCTCGCCGCCGTGCTCCTCGGTGATCGCCCGGGCGCAGGCGTGCAGGCGCAGCGCGCGGCGGGGGTAGCCGAGGCGGCCCCAGTGGCGTACGGCCTCGCCGGGTTGCTCGGCGGCCAGCGCCTTGGGCGTGGGCCAGCGTTCCATCCACTCGTGCCAGATGGGCAGGACGCGTACGACCGGGGTCTGCTGGAGCATGATCTCGCTGACCAGCACGCCCCACGGGGTCGCGTCGGTCGCCCGCCACGGGAGGTCCCGGGCGTTGTCCTCGTACCAGTCCAGAACGGGCGCGTGCAGGAGGTTCGGCTCAACCACGCGGTCAAGGGTATTGCGAGATGGCCAAGCTCGGCGTGTCGTCACTCTGCGTCGTCGGCCGCTCACCATCCTTGGTGTATGGATCCGGATACGATGCGTGGCGACGGCGGTGACATCTACTGGCGGCGCCGGATGAGCGTGCTGGTGGCGGTGCTCGTCGTGGTGGCCGTTGTGGCGTGGGCGTGCTCCAGCGGAGGCAGCGGCCCCGAACGCTCGTCCAGCGCGCAGTCCTCACCCAGCGCGAGCGTGAGCGCGGGCACGAGTGCTACCCCTGCCGTCGATCCGCTGCTGGCGGGCCTCCGTACGCTCGCCATGGGCACGGCCAGCCCGTCCCCGACCCCCACGACCCCGAAGGCGACGCCCACGCAGCGTCCGAAGCGGGCCGGGGAGCCGTGCGCCGAGGAGGACCTGGTGCTGAGCCTCCAGGGCGGCAAGGAGCAGATCTACCCGGGTGACTCCCGGCCCGGCTTCCTGGTCACGCTGGTGAACACGGGGTCGGTGATGTGCACGGCCGACGTGGGCCCGCGCGCCATGGAGGTCCGCATCACCTCGGGCGCGGACCGCATCTGGTCCACCGCCGACTGCGTGAGCGGCGAGGGCGCCGAGGTCAAGGAGCTGCAGCGGGGGGTGCCGTACGTGCGTTCGCTGGAGTGGGACCGGCGGCGCTCCAGCTCCGACTGCCGCGCCACACCGGCGGCGGCCCTGCCGGGGACGTACGTGGCCATGGTCCGCATGGGCAAGCTGCGCAGCGCCAAGGGCGTCTTCCACCTCCGGTAGCCCGGCTTCGCGTACGTCCCGCCCGATCGGGGACCCGGTCGCGCCCGCTCTTCCCGGCGCGCGTGATGGGCGCCTTGTCCAGCGGGGCGAGCGTCGGGTCATGCCCGAGGCGTATGGGGGTTGCCGCCCTCCGGCGAAGCTCAGACGTAGCGTTCGAGGATGGAGGACTCGGCGAGGCGGGACAGGCCCTCGCGGACGCTGCGCGCCCGGGACTCCCCGACGCCCCCGACCGCCTGAAGGTCGTCGATGCTGGCCGCGAGAAGCTTCTGCAGGCCGCCGAAGTGGTTGACCAGCCGGTCCACCACCGTGGCGGGCAGGCGGGGCACCTTGGCCAGGAGGCGGAAGCCACGGGGGCTGACCGGGCTTTCGAGCTGGTCGGATCCGTTGTGGCCGAGGACGCGGGACACGGCCGAGAGGTCGAGGAGTTCGCTGCCCGACAGCTTGTCGAGGTCGTGCAGAGCCTCCAGGAGGCGTCGCTGGCGGCGGCCGGCGGGGGCCGGGAGGTAGTCGCGGATGACCAGCTCGCGCTCGGAGTCGACGCCGGCCACCAGCTCGTCGAGCTGCAGGGACAGGAGGCGGCCGTCGGTGCCGAGCTCGACGACGTAGCCCTTGATCTCGTCGGAGATGCGGCGGACCATCTCCAGCCGCTGCGCCACGGCCGACACGTCACGGACGGTGACCAGGTCTTCGATCTCCAGGGCCGACAGGGTGCCGGAGACCTCGTCGAGGCGGTGTTTGTAGCGCTCTAGGGTGGCCAGGGCCTGGTTGGCCTTGGACAGGATGGCCGCCGACTCCTCCAGGACGTAGCGGATGCCGTCGAGGTAGAGGGCGATGATGCGCATCGACTTGCTGATGGCGATGATCGGCAGGCCCGTCTGCCTGGCCACGCGCTGGGCGGTGCGGTGGCGGGTGCCGGACTCGTCGGTGGGGATGGAGGGGTCGGGCACGAGGTGCACGGCGGCCCGCACGATCTTCTGGTCGCCGCTCACCACGATGGCGCCGTCCATCTTGGCCAGCTCGCGGAGCCTGGTGGCCGAGAACTCGACGTCGAGCTCGAAGCCGCCGCTGCAGACCTCTTCGACGACCCTGTTGTAGCCGAGCACGATCAGCCCGCCGGTCTGCCCGCGCAGGATGCGTTCCAGGCCGTCGCGCAGAGGTGTGCCCGGCGCTACAGCGGCCAGGGCTTCGCGACGGCGGTCGTCCGAGCTCCTATCCACCTGACCCCCGTGTCGATCGGTCACCTCAGCTTAGCCGCGCTATGTGACGTGTGTGAGAGCGTCCCAGACGTTCTCCGCCTGGACCACCTCGAACCCGGGTGCGAACGCCACCGGCCCCACGGGCACCAGAGCGCGCTGGCTGCCGCGCCTGCGGGTGTCTTCCTCCAGGGAGCCCGCGGGCACGAGGGCACGTTTGAAACCGAGTCGCGCCGCTTCGGTCAGCCGCCTGCGTACGTCCTTGACCGGGCGCAGCTCGCCGGCCAGCCCCACCTCGCCCAGCGCCACCAGGCCGGGTGGCAGCGGCTTGTCACCGGCGGCGCTGGCGACGGCGAGCATGAGCGCGAGGTCCACGGCCGGGTCGGCCAGCTTGATGCCGCCGACCGTCGCGGTGAACACGTCGCAGCCCCCGAGGCGGGCGTTGAGCCGGCGCTCCAGGACCGCGAGGATCATCTGCACGCGGTAGGTGTCGAGGCCGGAGGACGAGCGCCGGGGCTGCTGCGCCTCGGTGCGGGCGACGAGGGCCTGGACCTCGGCGGGCAGCGGGCGGGTGCCCTCGACCGTGACGGTGACGCAGGTGCCGGGCACCGGCTCGCTGCGCCGGGAGACGAACAGCCCGCTCGGGTCGGTGATGCCCTCGATGCCCCGCTCGTGCAGGTCGAAGCAGCCGATCTCGTCGGTGGGGCCGAACCGGTTTTTGATCGCTCGCACCATGCGGAGCCTGGAGTGGCGGTCGCCCTCGAAGCTGAGCACCACGTCCACCAGGTGCTCCAGTGTGCGGGGGCCGGCGATGGAGCCCTCCTTGGTGACATGACCCACCAGGACGGTGGCCATGTTGCGCTCCTTCGCCAGGCGCACCAGGTTGGCCGCGACCTCGCGCACCTGCGTCACGCCGCCCGGCACGCCGGTGGCCTGCGCGGAGCCGACCGTCTGGACCGAGTCGACCACGAGCAGCTGGGGCTGGACCTTCTCCACGTGGGTCACCAGGGCCGACAGCTCGGTCTCGGCGGCGAGGTAGAGCTGGTCCTGGATCGCGCCGATGCGGTCGGCCCGCAGGCGCACCTGGGCCGCCGACTCCTCGCCCGTCACGTAGAGGACCGTGGTGCGCTCGGCGATGCGGGCCGCGGCCTCCAGCAGCAGCGTGGACTTGCCGATGCCCGGCTCGCCGGCCAGCAGCACCACCGCGCCCGGCACCAGGCCGCCGCCCAGCACCCGGTCGAGCTCGGCCACGCCGGTCGTGCGGGCGGTCGCCATCTCCGCCTTGACCTGGCCGATGGGCAGGGCCGGAGCGGTGGTGGCCCCCGCCTGGACGACGTTGACCCCGGTGCGGGCGCCTTCCTCGTCGACCGTGCCCCAAGCCTGGCACTCTCCACACCTGCCGACCCACTTGGTGGTGCGCCAACCGCACTCCGCGCAGCGGTATCCGGGCTTCTGGGCAGTCTTGGCCATGCGGAGCAGGCTAGCGGCCGGCACCGACAATCTTCGACAGTCGCCGGCGATCCACGACTATTCCTGGGACAGCCCCAGCTCCGAGACCAGCATGCGCTTCGGCTTGGCGCCCACGATCCGCCTGACCGGCTCGCCGTTCTCGAACAACATCATCGTCGGGATGCCCATCACCCCGTAGCGGGCCATGATCTCGGGGTTCTCGTCGGTGTTCAGCTTGCCGATCGCCAGGCCGTACTCCGACTCGATCTGCTCCAGCACGGGCGCCACCATCCGGCACGGCCCGCACCACTCGGCCCAGAAGTCGACCAGCATCGGCTTGTCGCTTTTGAGCACCTGCTCCTCGAAGTTGTCCGTGGTCAACGTGATCATCTTCATCCCCTAACAAAGCATCCTGGGCACGACTGGGCGAGCTGGGCGGCCACCTCGGCGCGGCGGGCGAGCAGCACGCGGATCTCCCGGTCGATGTCGCTGAGCTTGCGCTCGTAGACCTCGACCGACTCCGCGCACGACCCCCCGGTGCTGTGCCCCCGGCGCAGGCAGTCCACGAACGGCCGCGTCTCCTCCAGCGTGAAACCGATCTGGAGCAGGGCCCGGATCTCGGACACCAGCCTGACGTCGTCCTCGCTGTAGTGGCGGTAGCCGTTGGACCCGCGGCGGGCGTTGAGCAGCCCGTGCTGCTCGTAGTAGCGGAGCGAGCGGGTGCTCACTCCGGTCCGTTCCGCCAGCTCACCGATGCGCATGCCACCACGGTAAACGTTGACACCGGCGTCAGGGTCAAGCCTCAGAAGTAGCGCCAGCGCAGAACGTTCGGGTAGGGGAGCTCCAGGCCCGGCGTCTCGGCGATGGCCTGCTCGGCCACCTCTGGCGCGAACTCGATGCGCAGCACCGCCTCCAGGTCCGCCCGCCGCTGGAAGGCCATCCGCAGGTCGAGCGGCCGGCGCTGCCAGCCGTGCAGATCCCAGAACGCCTCGACCTCGCGGGCGGAGTAGGTCGGCACGGTGTGCGAGAACCAGCGCCCGAACGACCCCCGCGTGGCGTCGAGGTCCACGACGAAGGCCGCCCCGCCGCGGCGTACGACCCGGGACAGCTCGCGCAGCCCCGGCTCGCAGCCGGGACCGAAGAAGTACGCCCAGCGCGCGATGGCCACGTCCACCCCGGCGTCCGGCAGCGGCAGGTCCTGGGCGGCGGCGGCGTGCACGGTCACGTTGGCCAGGCCCGCGCAGCGGCGGCGGGCCAGCGCGGCCAGGTCGCCGTGCGGTTCCACGCCGATCACCCGCGCCGCCTGGGCGGCCAGGACCGGCAGGTGGTAACCGGTGCCGCAGCCGATGTCGAGCACGGTGGCGCCGTCCCAGGGACGCAGGGCGCGCATCGCCGCGTCGGCCGCCCCCTCGGGATCGACGGCGCGGTTCTCCAGCTCGTAGACCTGGGGCGTGTTCCAGATGTTCGGGCTGGGAATCGCACCTTTCGCTATCCGTGGCATGCCATAACAGTAGATGGAGCGGTAACCCGGAACGCGCCTCACCACAGGGGCTCGCGCGCCAGATCGGCTTCTCCGGCTTAGGCTGGCAGCGTGGCTGATGTCATCCGCGTGCCCAATGCGAAGATCGCATTGTCCACCGCTTCGGTATATCCGGAACGCACTCCTGACGCGTTCGAGCTGGCCGCCCGCCTGGGTTACGACGGCGTCGAGATCATGGTCGGCGCCGACCCGGTGAGCCAGGACATCGACGTGATCGAGCGGCTTTCCGCGCACTACGAGATACCCGTCCTGGCCATTCACGCGCCATGCCTGCTGGTCACGCAGCGGGTCTGGGGCCGTGACCCATGGGCGAAGCTGGTCAAGGCGCAGAAGGCGGCCGAACGCCTGGGCGCCTCGACGGTCGTCGTCCACCCGCCGTTCCGCTGGCAGCGCGACTACGCCCGCGACTTCGAGACCGGGCTGGCCAGGATGCGGGACGAGACCGATGTCACGTTCGCGGTGGAGAACATGTTCCCGCTGCGGGCCAGGGGCAACGACGTCGTGCCCTACTCGCCCGACTGGAACCCGATCGACTACGACTTCCCGCAGGTGACGCTGGACCTCTCGCACACCGCCGTGTCGGGCTCCGACGCCATGGAGATGGCCGTCAAGCTCGGCGACCGGCTCGCGCACCTGCACCTGGCCGACGGCATCGGCGTGACGAACAAGGACGAGCACCTGGTCCCCGGCAGGGGCAACCAGCCGTGCGCGCAGATGCTGGAGCGGCTGGCCAACAACGGCTACTCCGGGCTGGTGGTCCTCGAGATCAACACCCGTAAGGCGACCAGCCGCACCGAGCGGATCGACGACCTGGCGGAGGGGCTGGCCTTCGCCCGGCTGCACCTGGCGGCATCCACATGAACACAGGTCCCATCAAGAATCTGGGCAGGTCGTTCGATCGCGTGGCGGACGCCTACGACGCAGGCCGGCCCCACTACCCCGACGAGCTCTACCGGGCGCTGACCGAGGTGTCCGGCGTCGAGCTGGACGGCGCCACCACGGTCGACATCGGCGCGGGCACCGGCATCATGACGCGCGCGCTCAGGGCCCGCGGCGCGCGGGTCATCGGGGTGGACCCGGGCGAGCCGATGTTGCGGCGCCTGGTGTCCAGGACCGGCGCCGAGGAGGGCGCCCCGGCCGCGGCCGTGCTGGCGGACGGCAACGCGCTGCCGCTGGCCGACGGGGTGGCCGACCTGGTGACGTACGCCCAGTCGTGGCACTGGCTGGACCCGGTGGCCTCGATCGCCGAGGCCAGGCGGGTGCTACGGCCGGAGGGCGCGATCGCGGGCTGCTGGAACCTCAACCACGCCGCGCAGGCCGAGTGGCTGGCCGCCTACGAGGCGCGCCTGGCGGAGGAGGTTCCCAGCTACTGGGGCCCCGCGGTGGAGGAGTGGTCGGTGCCGCCCATCGCCTCGGCCTTCGAGGTGATCGCCGAGCGCTGGATCCCGTGGACCAGGCTGGTCGGCATCGAGGACTTCCTGCTCGACCTGCGCTCCCACTCCTACATGGCGGCGCTGTCGCAGGAGCGCGCCGACGAGCTGGTCGAGCGGCAGCGGGTGGAGCTGCGCAAGGCGTTCCCCGAGGGGCTGCTGTCCGTGCCGATGCGGGTCTACCTGGCGGTGGGCCGGTGACGGTGAAGCGGCGTCCCGGGCGCAGGCCCGGGTCGGCCGACACGCGGGGGGAGATCCTCACCGCGGCGCGGAGGGTCTTCGCCGAGAAGGGGTTCGACAAGGCCACCGTGCGCGGCATCGCCAGGGAGGCCCAGGTCGATCCCGCCCTCGTGCACCACTATTTCGACACCAAGGCCGGTATGTTCGCGGCGGCCATGGCCCTGCCGATCACGCCGCAGGACGTCCTCCCGGTGCTGCTGGAGGGGCCGCGCGAGGAGATCGGGGAGCGGCTCGTACGCATGATCCTGCGCGTCACCGCCTCCGAGGAGACCAGGGAGCCGCTGCTGGCCCTGATCCGCTCGGCCGTGACCCACGACCAGGCGGTCGCGATGTTCCGGGAGTTCATCACGAACGCCCTGCTCTTCCAGGTGGCCGACCGGCTGCGGGTGCCGCACCTGAGGGTCGAGGCCGCCTTCGCGCAGATGCTCGGCGTCATCATGGCCCGCTACGTCATCAAGCTGGAACCGCTGGCCAGCGCCGGTCACGACGAGCTGGTCGAGCTGCTCGCGCCGACCATCCAGAGGTACTTCACCGCCTAGAGCATTGTTCTGGATATGTCGGTGACCTTAGGGTATGTCACGTAGACCGGTAAAGTTACTCGTGGGTAGGATCTGGTCGTATGCCTGCGCAGCGGGTGACCGTACGCTGACAGCCAACGTCGTCTGTGGGAGGACCCCGTGCTCTGGGTAGCCATCATCGGGCTCGTCATGACCGTCCTGGCGGTGGCAATGGCCGGCCGCAGGGCGCTGTTCCTGTACAGGCTCGCGACCGTGGGACCGCCCGCGCCCGAGCGCATCGAATATGCCAGGACACATGTGGGCGACGAGCTCAAGGCTCAGCTCGTCGAGGTGTTCGGGCAGAAGAAGCTGCTCAAGTGGACGCCGTCGGGCACCGCCCACTTCTTCGTCATGTGGGCGTTCTTCATCCTGCTGACCGTCTACGTGGAGGCGTACGGCGCGATCATCCAGGGGGCGATCACCGGCAGGCCCGACTTCCACATCCCGCTCATCGGGACCTGGGGCGTGCTCGGCTTCCTGCAGGACTTCATCGCCGTCGCGTGTCTGCTCGGCCTGGTCGCCTTCGCGATCATCCGGATCAAGAACTCGCCCAAGACGCTCGGCCGCGACTCCCGCTTCTCCGGCTCGCACCTGGGCGGCGCGTGGCTCGTCCTGTTCATGATCTTCAACATCATCTGGACGCTCTTCCTCGCCCGCGGCGCGGCCGCCGCCAACGGCAACTTCCCCTACTCCTCGGGCGCCTTCGTGTCGCTCGCGCTCGGTGACGTGCTGCCGCAGAGCGGGCTGCTGGAGGAGATCGCGCTGCTCCTGCACATCGGCTTCATGCTGGTGTTCCTGGTCATCGTGGTGAACTCCAAGCACCTGCACATCTTCACCGCCCCGCTCAACGTGCTCTTCTCGCGCCGCCCCGACGGCCTGGGCGGCGCGCCGGAGATGCGCGTGGACGGCAAGCCGGTCGACTTCGAGGACGAGGACCTCGACCCGGAGCGGCTCGGGCGCGGCAAGATCGGCGACACCACGTGGAAGGGCTTCCTCGACTTCTACTCCTGTACGGAGTGCGGCCGTTGCCAGTCGCAGTGCCCGGCGTGGAACACCGACAAGCCGCTGTCGCCGAAGATGCTCATCCTCGACCAGCGTGACCACGCCTTCAAGGTGGCACCGTACCTGATGGCGGCCGCGGGTGGTGTCGAGCACAAGGACACCGACGTGCTGGCGCTGCTGGAGAAGCCGCTGGTCGGCGAGGACGGCGTGATCCACCCCGACGTGCTGTGGTCCTGCACCAACTGCGGCGCCTGCGTCGAGCAGTGCCCGGTGGACATCGAGCACATCGACCACATCCTCGACATGCGCCGCTACCAGGTGATGGTGGAGTCGTCGTTCCCGTCCGAGGCGGGGGTGATGGTGAAGAACCTGGAGAACAAGGGCAACCCGTGGGGCATGTCCGAGATGAAGCGGGCCGACTGGATCGAGGAGCTCGACTTCGAGGTCGAGGTCGTCGAGGAGAAGATGCCCGAGGACGCCGAATACCTGTTCTGGGTGGGCTGCGCGGGCGCGCTGGAGGACCGGGCCAAGAAGACCACCAAGGCCGTCGCGGAGCTGCTGCACATCGCGGGCGTGAAGTTCGCGGTGCTCGGCCCGATGGAGGCGTGCACCGGTGACCCGGCCCGGCGGCTGGGCATGGAATACCTGTTCAACATGCTCGCCCAGCAGAACATCGAGACGCTCAACGACGCGGGCGTGAAGAAGATCGTGGCCACCTGCCCCCACTGCTTCAACACCCTCGCCAACGAATATCCGCAGCTCGGCGGCACGTACGAGGTCGTGCACCACACCCAGCTGCTGTCCAAGCTGGTCGACGAGGGCCTGCTCACCCCGGTCACGCCGATCGAGGAGAAGATCACCTACCACGACCCGTGCTTCCTCGGCCGCCACAACAAGGTCTACTCCCAGCCCCGCGACATCATGTCGAAGGTGCCCGGCGTGCAGACCCAGGAGATGCACCGCCACAAGGACCGCGGCTTCTGCTGCGGCGCCGGCGGCGCGCGCGTGTGGATGGAGGAGCGCATCGGCAAGCGCATCAACACCGAGCGCGTGGACGAGGCGCTGACCACGAATCCCGACACCGTCTCCACCGCCTGCCCGTTCTGCATGGTGATGCTCGGTGACGCCATCAACGAGAAGAAGAACAACGGCGAGGCCAAGGAGTCGCTCGAAGTCGTGGACGTGGCCCAGCTGTTGATCAAGTCGGTCAAGGGAGCTTCCTGACCACGAGATGTCGGACTCCTCCACACCTGGTGTGGAGGAGTTTCGCCTGTCAACGGGTGTGTCTGCGCGAAATCCGGCATCCACATAACGGGAAAATCACGGTAACCTCAACGTCGCATGGCTCTATTCGACGGGGAGGGGGCTCGTGATGGGCGTCGTCGTCACGGACGCCGAGGTCACCCTGGCCGACGTGCTCTCCCTGCGACTAGCCATCGACGAACCACTGGAAGACGGCACCGAACTCGTTCTCAGGCATCGCACCACGGGGGTGGAACGCGACGTGCTGCTCGGCAGTCCAGGCGCGCGGGCGCGTGAGGCCACGCTGGCGGTCTCGCTGGCGCCGCTGGAGCTCAGCACCGGGCGCTGGGACGCCTATCTGCGCAATGACGGCAAGCGCAGCAGGCTGCGCAGCGTGGATCCGGGCTTCTCGCTCGACCACCTCGACGCGTACGCGCTGTGCAAACGGTCCCTCGCCTACCGCTCCTACCGCACCCGCAACGGGTTCCTGGCGCTGAAGATCTCCGACGCCGAGCCGGTGGCCGAGGTGCGCTCCATCTGGTTCAGGGAGGGCCGCTTCGAGGTGATGGGCCTGCTGGCCTTCACCGGGCTCGAGGACGACGACTCCCGCCACGAGGCCGTCCTGACGCTCGACCGGCGGCAGACCAGCGCCCACCTGTCGGCCACGGCCACGGTGCAGGGCGTGCGCTTCCACGCCGCCGTCTCCCTCGTGGACGTGCTGGCCGCCGACCCCGACGGCGCGGCGAGCTCCGGCACCTGGGAGCCCGCGCTGGAGGTCGACGGGGTGCCGACGCCGCTGCGGCTGGGCGCGCGGCTCGACGACGTCGACGGCAAGCGGCGCCGCCTGCACTACCCGTCGGCCAGGGTGGACGGCGTGCTCATCAAGCCCTGCTACACCGCGGACGACGAGCTGCGGATCGAGGTCGGCGGATGAAGGTCAGCCTGGTCCTCGCCTCGGCGTACGCCATGCGGGGCGACGTCCGCGCCACGCTGAACCTCGCCACCGCACTCGCCGAGCGGCACGACGTCGAGGTGATCAGCATCAGGCGGCAGAAGGAGAAGCCGTTCTTCCCCGTCGGCCCGAAGGTGACCATGCGCAGCGTGGTCGACGCCAGGCCGGGGGTCAGGCACCTGCTGCCGCGCGGCCAGGTGCGTACTGAGGTGGCGCTGTGGCGGGTGCTGCGCAACCTCAGGTCCGACGTCCTGATCACGACCCGGCCCGGGATCGGCGTCCAGGCCGCCCGGCACGCGCCGCGCGAGACCATCAAGATCGCCCGGGAGTGGGGCCGACCGGCCGTGCCGGGTCCCGTGCAACGCTTCTACCCGCGCCTGAGCGCCGTCGTGACGGCCACGGAGTCGGCCCAGGAGGAGTGGACCAAGCTCCTCGGCGACGGGCCCGTCGTGCACAGCGTGCTGGACGCGCTCCCGAGCGGCCCGTGGCCGCGCTCGCGGATGGACAACCGGATCGTGGCCGCCGGCGGGCGGTGGGTGCCGATGAAGGCTTACGACCGGCTGATCCGGGCGTTCGCGATCGTGGCGGACAAGCGGCCGGACTGGCGGCTGCGGCTCTACGGCGGCGGGCCCGAGGAGCGCCGGCTGCGAGCGCTGGTGCGCGACCTCAACCTGCACAACCACGTCTACTTCATGGGCACCACGCCGGATCTGGCGGGCGAGTTCGCCAAGGCGTCGATCGTGGCCAACACCTCGCACAGTGAAGACCTGGGCATGACCGTGCTGGAGGCCATGGGGTGCGGGGTGCCCGTGGTGGCCTTCGAGGGGGCCAGGGGGCCCAGGGAGTTCGTGGCGACGGGCTACAACGGCGTGCTGGTGCCCGAGGCGGACAGCGATCCGCAGCTGTTCGCGGCGGCGCTGCTGGCGCTGATCGACGACGAGCGCAGGCGGCGCTCGCTCGCGGCGGGGGCGCGGGACACGGCGGTGCGCCACTCGGCCGACGAGGTGGCCGAGCAGTGGGAGAAGCTCATCGCCGATCTCCGCTAGCGGATACCTGTTACGGGTACCGTAGAACCATGCATGGGTACAGCGGGGACAAGCAGGCCTATCTGACGCGCCTGCGGCGGATCGAGGGGCAGATCAGGGGCCTGCAGCGCATGGTCGACGACGATGCCTACTGCATCGACGTGCTCACCCAGGTCTCCGCGGCGACGCGGGCGCTGCAGGCGGTGGCGCTGGGGCTGCTCGAGGAGCACATCTCCCACTGCGTGACCGACGCGATCAACACCGGCGGGCCCGAGGCCGAGGCGAAGGTGAAGGAGGCCTCGGCGGCGATCGCCCGCCTCGTGCGCTCGTAGGAGTGGCCGTCTCGTCCGTAAGTCGGAGGACCGGGCGGCGGATTGACTAGTTATGAGAAACCCCGGAAACCAGCCTTCCCGACCCCTTTGGAGCCGGGAACTAGGTCCCCGGGGCTAGTAATCGTGTTGGTCCTTCAGCGGCTCGCCGAAGTCCGCAATCCGAGCGCGTCGTCGAGTTCGTCCAAGGTCAGCCGCCGCTCGCTGACAGCCACGGCCGTGAGCACCTCGGCGTAGAGCGCAATCTCGTCCAACGCGACACGGTCGTGGACCCGAGAGTCCAGGTCGTCGTGCCCCACCGCGTCGTCCTTCCTTCCGCAGCCCACACCCTCTACGAGGTTACGGCTGAGGCCCTTCCGGCGACATGGCCCATCGGAGTCATTCCTTTCCGCGCCGCGGGGCCCCCAGGAGGATCATTTCCCGAATCCGAGATCACAATTCAGCGAATTTGCTGTTATCAGAAGTGTTAGAACGATATAGGGGGAGTAAGGGTGAAATAACGGTATTAGTGGTTTAGGCGTGACCGGTGTGGTGATCGTCGCGTTCGTGGACGATCTTACGGACGAGTGCCGCCTGCCCCGCCAGCCCCCGCTCCGGCACCTTGGCCCCCGTCAGCCGGCCCCACGCGAGCCCCATGGCATACGCGGCCCCGAGCACCGCCGCCCCGCTCGCCCGGTCCGGCGGCGCCACCTCCAGCACCGGGGCCGGCGCGACCGAGACCCCGCCCGTACGGACCGGGAAGCCCTGCGGCTGCGTCGACTCGGCGGCGGACGTGCCGGTGCGCCCCGCGCGCCGCAACTCCTCGTACGCCAGCCGCAGCCGGTGGTCCAGCCGCCCCGGCAGCGTCCCCCTGGAGTCGGACAGGTCGGCCAGGAACGCGGCCGCGGCCTCCCGCGGGTCCGGCATGAAGGACAGCGCCTCCACGAGGTCGTAGAGGGCGTGGGAGAAGTGCGCCTCCGGGTCGTTCTCCACGAGCAGGGCCCGGCACAGCCGCGCCGGGCAGCGCCCCAGCCACGCCCGGCGCACCGGCTCGGCGGCGTCGTGCGCGTCGTCGAGCCCCGGCCGGCGCAGCACGGGCTCCACCATCGTGAGCAGGGCCAGCGCCCGCGGCCTGAAGCGGGTGTCCAGCAGCAGGATCTGGGCCGTGTCCGCCATCACGGCGGCCAGCCTGAGCGCCTCCCGCGAGCGCCCGGCCCGCAGCCGCTCGACCACGAGCGTGACGAGGTCGAGGAGCGGCGGGGCGGGCAGCCAGCGCACCCACTCGTCGCCGGGCAGCGGGCGGCGCAGGTATTCGCCGAACACCGTGATCAGCCGCTCGTTGCCGTCGAAGGCCGGCGCGTACGCGCACCACATGATCGTGCCCCAGACGGCCGCCACGGTGCTCGGCACGTCGGAGGCGAAGATCTCGTCGAACGCCGTCAGCGGGTAGTCCAGCTCCGACTTGCGCCCGCCGGCGCGTACCAGCACGCGGACCTGCTCGGTGAGGCTCTCGGGCACGTCGGGGCCGACGAACGACTGGACGGAGCCGGGCTCGGCGTGGAAGTCGTGGCCGGCCGGCACCACGTCGTCCGGCAGGGCCGCCGCCGGGTGCCCCACCTGGCGGACCCGCGTGCCCCTCGGCGGCGGGGCCAGGTGCCAGCGGCCGTCGGCGGGGTCGAGCAGGTGCCAGCGGGCGTGGGCCCCGAAGATCCATCGGTCGCCGGCTGGGGTCACAAGAATTCTGGCAGCGAGCACGTGGGCGCGGTCGGGCACGGAAAGGCCCTGCCAGCGCGGGTCCGCGACCATCGCGCGGACCTCCGCCTCTGTGGCGGTGAACGCGTCCCAGGGTGGCACGGCGGTCATCGTACTGGGAGTACTCGGATCATCCATCGGCATTTCACGGCAGAATGTCCGCTATGAGGGCGAAGGTAGCAGGGATGTTGGCAGTCGTAAGCGTGCTCTCCGGTTGCGGTACGTCCACGTCGGCGCGGCCGACGCCCACCGGTCCCGGCATACTCACGCTACAGAACGCCACGCCCCCGGCGCCCGGTGGGGAGGTCGGCGCGGCCTCCACGGAGTTCGACAAGGCCGCCGACCTGACGATGTGGACCAAGCTCAGCGAGACCGAGAAGGACATCGACCGGATCGCCAAGTACGACGTGAACAAGACCGTGAAGGGCTCGCTGTACCTGGAGCCCAAGACCTCGGCCTGGTTCGACGGCTTCCGGGGCCCCTTCGTCTACCAGGAGCTCGCCGGGGACATCGTCATGCACGCCCGGATCAAGGTCGAGGGCAAGAAGGGCGGCCAGCCCAAGCGGAAGTTCTCGCTCGGGGGGCTGATGGCCCGCCAGCCCAACTCGTACGCCAAGCCCAACTGGGTGTCGGTCACCACCGGCACCGGCGAGAAGAGCGGCCAGGTCGAGGTGAAGTACACCCAGGACGGCAGCTCCAAACCGCAGGAGCTGGCCGTCAAGAGCGGGTGGGTGGAGCTCTCGCTGGCCAGGGTGGGCCGGGTCTTCGTCGCGCTGTACAAGGAGGACGGCGGGAAGTGGAAGGTGGGCCGGCGCTGGCCGTCGACCCTGCCCGACGTGCTCCAGTGGGGGATCACGGCCTACACCGACTGGGACAGCTACAGCCTGCTCAAGAAGGACGCGGCCAAGGCCAACGCCACGCAGGTCAAGGGCACGCCCGACCTCGAGGTCACGGTCGACTTCGTCCGCTTCCTGAGGCCGGAGCTGCCGGAATATGCCGACCCGCTCAACAGCGCGTCGGTGTCGGACGAGGTCCTGATCAAAGCGATGACGCCTGCCGGTGCCTGAGCGCCTTGGCCATGTAGTTGTCCGGCGTACGCGCGAAAGAGTCGCGGTCGTCGTCGGTGAGCTCACGCACGATCTTGCCCGGCACGCCCGCGACCAGCACGCCCGCGGGGATCTTCTTGCCGGGGCCCACCAGCGCTCCGGCGGCCACCAGCGTGCCCGCCCCCACGTGGGCGCCCCCCAGCACGATCGCGCCGATGCCGATCAGCGCGCCGGACTCCACGTGGGCGCCGTGGACCATCGCCTTGTGACCCAGGCTGACGCGGTCTTCCAGGATCGCGGGCTCGCCGGGGTCGGAGTGCAGGCAGCACAGGTCCTGGACGTTGCACTCCGCGCCGATCTCGATCCGCTCGTCGTCCCCACGGAGAACGGAGCCGTACCAGATGCTGGACGCCCGGCCCACGCGTACGTTGCCGACCACGACGGCGCTGGGGGCTATGTACGCCTCAGGGTGTATGTCTGGGACTGCTCCGTTGTCCAACGCTGCTATGTACATTCGACACATCGTAATTCCAGGTCGGGGTATGGCGTTCGGGTTGCGGACGTGGGCAGATGGCAGGAAAGTCGTTTCCTGACGTCTCGTCGCCAGACCCTCACAACCCGCAGTTTTCCCCCGCCTCACGCAAACCACCCTTAGGTAACCCCCATGACACACCAGCACGAGAGCATTCCCGATCTGATGCAAGAGGACACCTTCGAAGTCGTGATGCGCGGCTACAACCGCCGCCAGGTCCACGACTACATGATCCGTACCCGTAACCAGATACGGGATCTGGAGGAGAGGCTGGCACGGGCGATCGACCAGGCGGAACAGGGCCGCATCGAGCTGGCCGAGGCCAGGCGGCGCATGGTCGAGACCCCTCAGAGCTACGAGGACCTCAGCCCCAGACTCGCGCAGATCCTCCGGCTCGGAGAGGAGGAGGCCGCGTCCAAGCGCGAGGACGCCGAGGCCGAGGCCGCCAGCGTGCGCGACGCGGCCAAGTCGGAGGCCGACCGGCTCGTCACGAGCTCCCGCGAGACCGCCGACAAGATCCTCACCTCCGCGCAGGCGGAGGCCGAGCGGCGGGTGAGCGAGGCCACGCAGGCCGCCGAGCGGATGCTGGCCCAGGCGGGCAGCGACGCGGAGGAGCAGCTCACCGCCGCCCGCACGGAGGCCGAGGAGACGCTGAGGGAGGCGCGGTCCGAGGCCGAGCAGCTGCTCTCCTCGGCCCGGTCCGAGTCGGAGCAGTCATTGCAGTCCGCCCACGCCCAGGCCGAGCAGTTGGTGCAGTCCGCCACCGCGCAGGCCGAGCAGCTGGTGCAGTCCGCGACCGCGCAGGCCGAGCAGCTCACGACGGGAGCGCGCGGGGAGGCCGACTCGATGCTGGCCGCCGCGCGGCAGCGTACCGCCGCGCTGGACGAGCAGGCGGGGCGGCGGGTCGAATACCTGTCCAACACGCACACCGAGGTCGTGCGGCGGCTGACGGAGATCAGCTCGGTGCTCGGTGACCTCATGCGCAGCGAGTCGAACGCCGGGCCGCTGGTCCCCGAGGCCGCGACGCCGCCGGCGCCGCAGAACCCGCAGGACGACGTGCGGGTGATCGTCGAGGAGGACGAGCCCGAGGAGCAGCAGCAGCCCAAGGAAGAGGGCATCTCGGACGACACGGACGTGCACATCGTCCGGCTGTCGGAGGCGAAGAAGTAACCAGGCCGCCTCGCCCCTGTCCCCGTGGGGACAGGGGTCAGGGCCTGGCCGCCAGGTAGGCCGCACCCCGTGGTGAGACGCGGTAGCCGGTCTCCAGGCTGATCGTCAGGCCGAGCTCCTTCAGCTTGCGCACGTTGAGCTTGAACCGGGCGACGTCCTGGCCCACCTCCGGCGCCAGGTCCCCGGCCCGCACCCCGGGCCGTGCGGCGATGAGCCGCAGCGTGGGGAGCGCCCAGGGGCCCATCCGGTCCAGCCGCGCGGTGAGTGCCGCCACCTCCTCCTGGGCCAGTGTGGAGCTCGCGGCCAGCACGTCGCGCGGGTCGGGCTCGCGCACCAGGCGCAGCGCCAGGCGGTGGACGGGGTCGGAGCCCCGCGCCGCGAGGTCCGCGAGGAGGGCGGCGCGGTCCGGATAGCCCGCCGCCCTGGCCTCCTCCTCCGTCACGTCCTCGGCGGAGGTCACCGCCACCGAGGTGACCTCCGCCATCAGCCCGTGACCCATGCGGTAGCGCCCGCCGGCCGTGACCTGGGGACGTTTCCATCGCCTGAAGGCCAGGGTGATCGAACCATCCTGGATGCCCTCGCGCAGGCGCCGCTCGAACAGCATGCCGACGACTCTACGGGGGTGGGGAGCGGAAGCCCCCGCCCCCGATAGGGTCGGAGGCTTCCGCGTTCGTGGCCCCTCCTGTTTGGGGGCCCGGTACCGGGGCCGCCGAGACGCTGGACCCGGCACCGGGCTGCTTGTGTACGCCGGTCGCGGAACGCTCCACGACCTGCGTCAAGGAGGTGCGGGGCCGGCCCGCCACGTGGTCTGCTCGCCGGCCCGCCTCTCCTGGTCCCGGAGCTGGTCGCGCAGGCCGTCCGGGTCGTCCGCGTCGATGGTCATCGCACATCCGGCATCGCGCTGCGCCGCGCTGAGCGGATGGTGTCTCGTGGCCCACCAGCGGCCCGCATCGCTCCGCCAGATGGTCCACTGGGGGTATTCCCGGGCGATTTCGGCAAGGTGCCGATCAAAGGACATCGCTGTCCACCTTTCCCGGGCCCCCAGGCGAGGTTTCCATCTCCTTAGAAGATGCGGCACCTCTCTAGAGAATTCAATGATCGTGACGGACAGGTCAACCTATCGCTTGACAGATCGGCTTGAATCACGCGTCGAAGTCGTACTGGAGTACGTACGCCGCCGAGTCCAGCACCATCTCGTTGAGCTCGATCGGCAACCCGCCCGACGTGTACGCCGTCCGCGAGATCACGATGACGGGGGTGCCGCCCGGCAGGTCGAGCAGCCCGCTCTCGCGCGGCCCCGGCATCCGGGCCCGAACCTCCTCGGTGAAGTGGGCGGGCGGGACGCCCAGGTCGCTCAGCCTGGCATAGACGCCGCCCGGGCCGGTGTCCGCGAGGGTGATCGCGCTGCCCTCGACCAGATGGGCGGGGAAGTAGGACGTGGCCAGTTGCACGGGTCTGGTGTCCACCGAGTAGCGGCGCCGCCGTACCCATACCTCGCCGCTCTCCAGGACGCCCGCCACCTCCTCCGTGGCTCGCTCCAACGCCACCTCCACCCGGTCCACGGTGAAAGGCCGGCCACGCGTGTCCGCGTCCCAGATGGCCCGCCCCTGGCCCCACTGCTCTCGTGACAGACGGCGCGAGCCGTGCCTGCGTATGGGTTTGAACAGCCGCACGTAAACCCCCGAACCTCGTCTGGGCACCGCCAGCCCTTCGTTGATCAGTACGGCAAGCGCCTGCCTGGCGGTGGCTCGTGCGATTGCGTAGTCGGCCATGAGCGCGTTCTCGCCCGGTAGTCGGTCCCCGTCGCGCAGTTCGCCGGACAGAATCCGGGCGCGGAGACCGTCGGCGATGCGTCGATAGATAGGGGGCTCGTGGGGTACCGGGGATTCAGACAACTTTGATCACCCTCTGTCACCAACCAGGTTGTGGCGTCTCCAGAGAACTTGCCCCGTCTTGTCCACGATCGCACAGAAGCAAGCGATGGTCGCGGGCTGATTTTGAGCGGATCGTGCCCGTGTGGTGAATTCCGCGATGTTTTAGCGGACCGTTACCGTGGAACGGTCCCGGCCGGTATTCGATCGGCCCACCAGCGGCGAGTAACCAAAGCGAAGATCGCAGCGCCTGCCGCGTTGAGGATGACGTCGTCCACGGACGAGAAACGACCCAGGCGCAGCACATACTGGAGCACCTCGACCAGGACCGAAAATGCCGCCGCGATGGCCGCAACGCGGGCGATCGAGGACATGGCGCGGCTGCGTACGGGAAGCAGCGCGCCCAGCGCCGCGAAGACCAGCAGGTTGCCTCCGACCTGCACCGACACCGCCTCCCACGGGGCCTCGGCCAGGTCCGCGAGGTCGGCGAACGGGACCAGGCCGACCCCTGCCGGGCCGTCCGACGGCGTGAGGATCATCCATATCCATGGAGCGGTCCCGACCGCGATGCCGACGTCGGCGATCGAGGTGCGCAGGGCAGCCGGATGGCGGGCGCGGGCGCGGTGGCGGGAGAGGAGCAAGATTGCTAGCAAGGCCAGGGGGAGCGCAAACGTACCAGCAATAATGACGTTTCCCCACAATTCCCACGTCCGCGCCATCCGACCATGATGGCGATTGATCTAGGGGTACCGGAAGATGTCCATCTGGACAGGTCTCATCGGGCGGGAAGATGCTCCTCAAGGAAGGCCAGCGCCACCCGCCAGGCACGCTCCGCGGCCTCCGGGTGGTGGAACATCGGCGACTCGCTGTTGTGGAAGGCGTGCCCGGCCTCTTCCTCGACGTGCATGACCACGTTCGGCCTGGACTCGGCGGCCTTCTCGACGACCGCCACCCGCTCGCGCGGGATGTAGGGGTCGCTGCCGCCGAACACCAGCAGCAGCGGCGCCTCGATGCGCTCCATCAGGCCGGTCGCGTCGGGGACGGCCGAGCCGTAGAAGGACAGGACCGCGGCCATCTCGACCTGGGTGGCCAGCATGTAGCCGATCGAGCCGCCCAGGCAGAAGCCGAGCGCGCCGACGCCGCCGCTCACCTCGGGCCGCGCGTCCAGGTGGGCGACCGTGAGCGCGCAGTCGGCCACGCCCTGCGCGAGATCGAAGCCCGCGCTCAGCTCGATCGCGGCCTGCGTGCCCTCGGGCGTGTGCTCGCCCTGCCAGTGTGGCCGCAGGCGCCAGAACAGGTCCGGCGCGGCCACCACGTAACCGCGGGAGGCCAGGTCGAGGGCGACCTTCTCGATGTACGGGCCCACTCCGTAGATCTCCTGCACCAGGAGGAGCCCGGGGCCGGTGCCGGAGTCGGGAAGCCACACGCGGACGTCGAAGGAGCCGTCGTGGGCGGCGATTCGATCTGTACGGGTCTGCATGTCCACCAGCATCGCGCATGGCGCGCGCCGCGTTCCGGCGAGACGATGCGATCGGGGGTTCCGTGTCCCGGAACACCCTGTTGTCCAGGGAGCGCACGGCGATCTATACCGGGGAGTGAGGGAGAGATGAGGAGACTGTTGTGCTGACCCATTTCATCGGTGGCCAGCCGGTGGCCGCGGGCAAGGCGTTTCCCGTCCACGACCCTGTGACGGGCGCGGTGGTCAGACAGGTCCACGAGGCCGATCCCGAGGTGGCCGACCGGGCGGTGCGCGCGGCCAGGGAGGCGGCGCGCGACTGGGCGGGGATGCCCGTCGGCGAGCGCGCCGGGTGGATGCGGCGCCTGGCCGAGGGCATCGAGGCCCGGTTCGACGACCTGGTGGCGGCGGAGATCGCCGACACGGGCAAGCCGCTCGACCAGACGCGCACGCTCGACATCCCGCGCGGCATCGCGAACTTCCGCGCCTTCGCCGAGATCGCCGCCCAGCGTCCCGACGACGCCTTCCACCTGTCCGGGACGCTCAGCTACACCGTACGCAGGCCGCACGGCGTGGTCGCGGTGATCGTCCCGTGGAACCTGCCGTTCCTGCTCATGACCTGGAAGCTCGCGCCCGCCCTCGTCGCGGGCAACACCGTGGTGGTCAAGCCGTCGGAGCAGACGCCCGGCTCGGCCGCCGTGTTCGCCGAGATCTGCTCCGAGACGGGGCTTCCGCCCGGCGTGGTCAACATCATCTTCGGGCACGGGCCGGCCGGCCAGCTGCTCGTCGAGCACCCGGGCGTGGACGCCGTGACGTTCACCGGGTCCACCGCCACCGGCACGGCGATCATGAAGACGGCGGCCGACCGGGTCAAGCCGATCTCGTTCGAGCTGGGCGGCAAGAACGCCGGGCTGGTCTTCGAGGACTGCGACCTCGACCGGGCGGTCGAGGGCACCATGAAGTCGGTCTTCACCAACGGCGGCCAGGTCTGCCTGTGCACCGAGCGGATGTACGTCCACCGCTCGATCTTCGAGGACTTCTGCGCCCGGCTGGCCGTTCGCGCCCAGGAGGTGGAGCCCCAGCCGATGATCTCGTCGGAACATCGCGACAAGGTGCTCTCCTACTACGCCTTGGCCCGCTCGGAGGGAGCCAAGGTGCTCACGGGGGGCAGCGTCCCTGTATTCGGCGATCATCGCGATTCCGGGTATTTCGTGGAACCGACGGTGGTGACAGGCTTGTCGGAGTGGTCCAGGTTCAACAGGGAGGAGATCTTCGGTCCCGTGTGCCACGTCGCCCCCTTCGACAGCGAGGCCGAGGCGATCGACCTGGCCAACGGCAGCGACTACGGCCTGGCCGCCACGCTGTGGACCACCAACCTCGACCGCGCGCACCGCGTGGCCCAGCGCCTGGAGGCCGGGCTCGTCTGGGTCAACACCTGGTATCTGCGCGATCTGCGGACCCCGTTCGGCGGGGTGAAGCTCTCGGGCATCGGCCGGGAGGGCGGCACCCGGTCACTCGACTTCTACTCCGAACCCACCACGATCACCATCAAACTGGAGCAGCCCGATGCATGACGAATGGTCCCAGGCAGTGGACGCGCGCGCCCAGGCCGCCGACCGGCTGGCGGAGGCGGCGCGCTCGGGCAAGCCCTGCGCACCGATCAGGGACCTGGTCAGCACGGCGGCCGACGGGTACGCCGTACAGGAGATCAACACGAGGCGGGCGCTCGGCGCGGGGCGGCGGCTGGTCGGCAGGAAGATCGGCCTCACGAACCCGGTGGTGCAGCAGCAGCTCGGCGTCGACCAGCCGGACTTCGGCATGCTCTTCGCGGACATGTGCCACGGCGACGGGCTGCCGATCCCGGTGGAGCGGTTCCTGCAGCCCCGTGCCGAGGCGGAGGTCGCGCTGGTGCTCGGCAGGGACCTGGAGGGCGGGCCGTTCACGGTGGCCGACGTGATCAGGGCGGTGGAGTTCGCGCTGCCCGCCATCGAGATCGCCGACTCCCGGATCGCCGGCTGGGACATCACGGCGGCCGACACGATCGCGGACAACGCCTCGGGCGGCGCGTTCGTGCTGGGCTGCACGCCCGTGCCGCTGGCGGGGCTCGACCTGCGCGCGGCCGGGATGACGATGAGCCGCGGCGGGCAGGAGGTCTCGACCGGCGCCGGCGAGAGGTGCCAGGGCAACCCGCTCAACGCCGCCGTCTGGCTGGCCTCCCGGCTCGGCCGCACCGACTTCGCGCTGCGGGCCGGGGACGTGGTGCTGACCGGTGCGCTGGGGCCGGTGGTGCCCGTGGGTCCCGAGGACGTGTTCGAGGCGCGGATCGAGGGACTCGGCTCCGTGCGGGCGGTGTTCGGGAAGTGAGGCCCAAGGCCATCCGGGTGCCGGGCAAGGCCACCCCCCGAGGGCGGTTCCCGCACGTCAAACGGGCCGGCGACTTCCTGTACGTCTCAGGCACCAGCTGCCGGCGGCCCGACGACACGTTCGTGGGCGTGGAGGTGGACAAGTACGGGGCGACGAACCTGGACATCCGCGCCCAGACCAGAGCGGTCATCGAGAACGTCGGCGACATCCTCAAGGCGGCGGGCGGCTCGCTCGCCGACCTGGTGCAGATCACCACGTACCTGGTGAACATGAACGACTTCAGGGGATACAACGAGGTCTACGCCGAGTTCTTCGACGAGGAGGGGCCGACCAGGACCACGGTCGCGGTGCACCAGCTGCCGCACCCCCATCTCCTCATCGAGATGCAAGCCGTCGCCTACCATCCGCAGGAGCGATCATGATTGCGCCCATTGACTTCACCAGGTGGATCGACGAGCACGCCCACCTGCTCAAGCCGCCGGTCGGCAACAAGGTGGTCTTCGAGAAGGCGAACGACTTCATCGTGATGGTGGTCGGCGGGCCGAACTCCAGGACCGACTTCCACGTGGACCCGTACGAGGAGCTGTTCTACCAGGTGCGCGGCAACATGCACGTCAACGTCGTCACCGAGGACGGCCCCGGGACCGTGCACATCCGCGAGGGCCAGATGTGGCTGCTGCCGCCGCGCGTGCCGCACTCCCCGCAGCGGCCCGAGGCCGGGTCGGTGGGACTGGTGGTGGAGCGGATCCGGCCGGAGGGCGAGCTGGAGAAGTTCCAGTGGTACTGCATGGAGTGCGGGGGCCTCGTGCACGAGGTCGAGCTGCAGGTCCGCGACATCGTCAAGGACCTGCCGCCGGTCTTCGAGGCGTTCTACGGCGACGAGAAGGCCCGCACCTGCGGTCAATGCGGCGCGCTGCACCCTGGCAAGGGCTAGATGGTCCTCTATGGTCACTGACGTACACACGCACCACGTGCCCAAGGGCTGGCCCGAGCTGGGCTGGCCCGGGGCGCCCAGGCTGAGGATCGAGTCGGAGCGCGAAGCGACGATCCTCATCAACGACCGACAATTCCGGAAAATTCAGGATGACTGCTGGGATCCTCGGGTCCGGCTGGAACGGATGGACAAGGACGGCGTGGACCGGCAGGTGGTCTCGCCCACGCCCGTCTTCTTCGGCTACGACCGGCCGGCCGCGCAGGGCGTACGGATCGCGAAGGTCTTCAACGACCTGGCCCTGGAGATCTGCGCCGGCGATCGGCTGATCCCGTTCTGCCAGGTGCCGCTGCAGGACCCGGAGCTGGCCTGCGCGGAGCTCGACCGCTGCCTGGACAACGGCCACCGCGGCGTGGAGATCGGCAACCACGTCGGCGATCGCGACCTCGACGACCCCGGGGTCGTGGAGTTCCTGCGCCACTGCGCCGGGCGGAACGTTCCCGTCTTCGTGCACCCGTGGGACATGCCCACGGGGCCGCGCGTCGCGCGCTGGATGGCGCAGTGGCTGGTCGGCATGCCGGCGGAGACCCACCTGTCCATCCTGGCGATGATCCTCGGCGGCGTGTTCGACCGCGTGCCGGACACGTTGCGGATCTGCTTCGCGCACGGCGGCGGCTCGTTCGCCTTCTGGCTCGGCCGGGTCGAGAACGCCTGGCACCGCAGGCACGACGTGGTCGGCGGCTCCGAACGGCCGCCGTCCCACTACCTCGGCAGGTTCAGCGTCGACTCTGCCGTCTTCGACGAGCGCGCGCTGCGGCTGCTCGTCGACATCCTCGGGGAGGACCATGTGATGCTCGGCAGCGACTTTCCCTATCCCCTGGGCGAGTCACCCTCGGGTGACCTGATCCGCAACGCCGGCTTCCTGTCCGGCGCGGCCCGCGCCAAGCTCCTCGCCGGCAACGCCGAGGCGTTCCTGGGCTGAAGGGAGCCACCCCATGCGCGTACCCGTGCTGGGGCTGCCCGCGGTCGGTCTGGCGGTGCTGATGGCCGCCGGGTGCGGCGGGTCGGTGCCGCCGCCCGATGAGGACGAGCGCCCGGTCAGGATCGGCGCGATCATCTCGCAAACCGGCGTGTACGCCGTGCTCGGCGACGACATGGAGACCGCCATGCGCCTCTATCTCGACGACCACGGCGAGCGCCTGGGCGGCAGGCCGGCCGAGCTCGTCGTGGCCGACGACGGGGGCTCGCCGGAGCAGGGCCAGCAGGCGGCCAGGAAGCTCATCGACGAGGAGGGCGTGGACGCGATCACCGGTCTGATCGCCTCGCCCGTCGCCGTGGCGGTGGCCGGCCAGGCGGGCCGTACGCCGGTGGTGGTCGCCAACGCGGGCGCCGACGAGCTGGCCGGCCCGAACGTCTTCCGCGTCTCCTACACCAATCACGACCACGGCCACGCCGCCGGCCGCCACGCCGCCGAGCGGTACGGCGGGCAGGGCGTGGTGGTCATGGCCTCGGACTACTCGGCGGGCGTCGAGACGCTCAGGGGCTTCACCGAGGGCTTCGGGGCCGAGCCGCTCAAGCAGATCCTGACGCCGTACGGCCGGCTGACCGACCTGGAGCCGTACTTCGAGCAGATCCCGCCGGAGGCGAAGCTCCTGTACGCCTTCTACGCCGGCGGCGAGGCGGTCGCGTTCACCACCGCGTTCAAGCGGCTCGGCTACGACACCAAGATCGAGCTGCTGGCCTGCATGAACCTGACGGACGAGGACGTCCTGCGGGCCGTCGGCCCGGACGCCGAGGGCATCACGACCGTCGGCATGTACTCGCCCGCGCTGGACAACCCGGACAACGCCGCCTTCGTCGCCAGGTGGCGGGCCAGGACCGGCCAGAACCCGTCCGCGGTGGCGCTGCAGAGCTGGGACGCCATGCGCCTCATCGACGCGGCGCTGTCCAGGGGCGGCGATCTGGGGCGGCGGCTGGGGGAGCTGGGCGAGCTGTCGGGGCCGCGCGGCACGTTCCGCCTGGACGCGCGGCACAACCCGGTGCAGAACTGGTACGTCCGGAAGTACCAGAATGGCGTGAACCGGGTATTGGCCACCATCCCCCCACGTCAGGAGTGAACTTGGATCGCGATCAGTGCCTCGCCCTCGACGCCGAGGATCCGCTGCGGGCCTTCAAGGAGGAGTTCGTCCTGCCCGAGGGGGTCGTCTACCTCGTCGGCAACTCGCTGGGCGCGCTGCCCCGCCGTACCGCGGAGCGGGTGCGGCGGACCGTCGAGGACGAATGGGGCAGGCAGCTCGTCGGAGGCTGGAACCACGCCGGCTGGTACGCGCAGCCGCTCAGCGCCGGCGACCGGCTGGCCCCGTTGATCGGCGCGGGCCCCGGGCAGGTCGTGGTGGGCAACGCGACCTCGATCGCGATCTTCCAGGCGGTGGCGGCGGCGCTGAGGCTGCGCCCGGAGCGCCGGGTGATCGTCTCCGACGTGCGGAACTTCCCCACCGACCACTACATGGTGCAGGGCCTGGCCAAACTGCTCGGCGGCGGTTACGAGCTGCGCGACCTGGCCGAGGGGCGCTTCGACGACGCCGCCGTGGTGCTGCTGTCGGAGGTGGACTACCGCACCGGCGCCCGCCACGACGTGCCGTCGGTCACCGCCGAGGCGCACGCGGCCGGGGCGCTGATCGTCTGGGACGTGTGCCACAGCGTGGGCGCCATGGAGGTGGACGTCTCGGAGGCCGACTTCGCGGTCGGCTGCACGTACAAGTACCTCAACGCCGGTCCGGGCGCGCCCGCGTTCCTCTACGTGAACCCCCGCCACCACGCCACCGCCGAGAACGTGCTGTCCGGCTGGCACGGCCACGCCGAGCCGTTCGCGTTCGAGACCGGCTTCCGGCCCGCCGAGGGCATCAGGCGCTTCGCGGTGAGCACCCCGCACGTGTTGTCGTTCGCGGCGCTGGAGGCGGCGCTCGACGTGTGGGAGCGGGTGCCGATGGACCAGGTGCGAGCCAAGAGCATGGCCCTGACCTCGCTCTTCGTCGACCTGGTCGGCGACCGGCTGGAGCTGGCCTCACCGGCCGACCCCGCCGCGCGGGGCAGCCAGGTGAGCCTGCGCCACCCCGACGGCTACCCGGTCATGCGGGCGCTGATCGACCAGGGCGTGCACGGCGACTTCCGCGCCCCCGACATCCTCAGGTTCGGCTTCGCGCCCCTCTACATCGGCTACGCCGACACCTACGACGCCGCCACCACGCTGCTGGAGGTGCTGGACAAGGAGCTCTGGCGGGACGAGAGGTACGCCACGCGGCTGGCCGTCACCTGAGGTCGAGCTCCTTGATCGCGCGCTTGGGGGCGATCGCGCGGTAGCTCTCCTCCACCCAGTCGAGCAGGATCTCGGTCTCCGGCAGCGCCGACAGGAAGGGCACGGTCACCCAGCCCGCCTTGCCCAGGCCGTAGCCGCTCGGCTGGGCGCCCTCGACGGTCAGCGCGTGGCCGTGGGCCTCCGACAGCAGCTTCACGCCGAACGCGGGACCCCACTTCTCGGTCTCCTCGTCGACGCCGAGGAAGAGGAACACCTTCTTGTTGACCTTGATGACCGTGTCACCCCAGGGGTGGTCCTCGTGAGCCTCGGGCAGCCCGAGTGCGAACGCGCGGAGCTGTTCCCGTGTGTCGTGCCAGTCGCTCATGTTTTCGACACTAGCGCGGCCCGCGGAACTCATCGAGCTTGCGCTCGATGCGGTCCCTGATCTGCTCCCGGGCCTCCATCCGGGGCACGCCCGCCATCAGCAGGCGGTCGTAGTCGGTGTCGAGGTGCCGGATCGAGGCGATCACGGCGAGGGTGATCGCGTTCTCGTCGAGGGCTCTGGCCGCCGCCGACCTGCCCACCCGGCCGCTGCCGCGCTGGCCGGCGTGCTCGGCGATCTCCCGCGCCCGCGGCTCGGGGCAGCCGGGGAACAGCCGGGCGATCTCGGCGGCCATCCGGGCCTGGAAGTCGACGTCCTGCTCCGCCCGGCGTACGCGGTCGCGCTCGCGCCGGCGCAGGCGCACCTCCTCGTCGGCCAGGCACCGGTCCTCGGCGGCGGCCAGCGCGGCGTCCTCCACCAGCAGGCCCAGGCGCTGGTAGACCTTGCGCCGCCGGTTGTACTGGACGACCACGGCCGACAGGCCGCTCTCCTGCTTGGCGCGGCGGCTGAGCGCCGCGTTCCCGGCCGGCAGGAACACCAGGTGGTCCATGTCCGCGCAGGTCAGGCAGTGGGGCCGGTCGTCCTCCATGATCAGGTAGGGGCCGGTGTCGGCGCAGGACGCGCACGTCCAGGCGTCGAGCGGGGCCACCGCCACCAGGTCGGGCGCCTTGCTCTGCGTCTCGGTGAGCCGCCGCACCCTGGCCTCGCTGAGGTCGGGGGACAGCCAGTGCACCCGGAACGGCTCCTGCGGGTGCCGCGCGGTGAAGCGCAGCTCGCGGCGGTCGCGGGTGCCGGCGACGTAGGGCGTGTCCACCGGCCTGAGCCCCTTGGCGCGCGCCCAGTCGCGCAGCAGGGCGGCCGTGGTGACCAGGCGCTCCTCGTCGACCGCCGCCAGCTCGGCCAGCGTGGCCGCCCGGCCCTGCCGCCAGGTGTCCACGTGCCTGGAGTGCAGCCAGCGCAGGCCGGTCACGACGTCGATGAACGTCACGTATTTGCGGGTGGTCAGCGCGATCTCGGCCGCCTCCGCCACCCGCCGCGCCAAGTTGGGCTTGCTCACAGCGACTCCTCCCCCGAGAGCAGACTGCCGCATCCGATGACTCGCTCGCTCACGGGACAAGTTTGTCGTGAGATGGCGCGTCCCGAAGCTTTCCTTTTGGCACTTGCGGCAAGTAACTCCTTCGGATCTGGTCCGGGAGGAAATCGTGCGTCTGTTCTGGCCTGCCCTCCTCATGCTCGCCACGTCGTGTGGCCTGGCCGAGGAGGGCACGCAACCCGTCGTCACCGGGCGGTTCGGCAGCAAGCCGATCGTCTCCATACCCAAGGGCCAGCCGGGGCGCATGCCGCGGATCACGGTGCTGTCGGTGGGCAGCGGGCGGCGTACGGTGCCCGGTGACGTGGTGCTCGCCGACGTGGACATCCGGCGCTGGTCCGGCAACCGGCCGTACATGAGCACCTACGACGGCAACCAGCCCACCACGGTCGTCTTCGACGGCAGGCAGGTGTCGGAGACCTGGCGGCAGTCGCTCATCGGCCGGCCGGCGGGCACCAGGGTCATGCTGGTCAGCTCGGCGGGCGAGGCCCTCGGCCCGAACGTGCCGCTGACCGGCGTCTCGCCGACGGACACGCTGGTGTTCGTCTTCGACATCCTGGGCGGCTACCCGCCGGACGCGCGGCTCGTCGGGCGCACGCTGCCGGTGATCCCGGCCGACCTCACGCCGGCCGCGCCGCCGCGTACCGTCATCGACGGGTCGGGACGGGAGGTCGTGGCGGGGTCGAAGGTGGTCATCCAGTACGTGGCCGCGTCCTGGCCGTCGAGGACCGTCGTTGATTCCTCGTACCGGCGGGGCGGGCCCAGCGCGTTCACGCTGGAGGAGGGGGCCGTGCCGGCCGCCTGGGTGGACGCGCTGGCCGGGCAGCGGGTCGGCAGCCGGGTGGCCGTGCCGTCCCCGGGGGAGCGGCCCATGCTCTACGTCATCGACGTGCTCGACACCATCACTCCCGAATAGGCACCGCCGAGCAGGCCGGGCGGAATTCCGCCCGGCCTGCTCGGGTCAGGTCAGTCGCAGTGCTCGAACGGGCTGTCGTAGGCCGACGCGCCGGCCTTGCCGCCCCACCTGACGCACGTGCCGGCCGCCGAGGCGATGACCGGTCCCGCGTAGTAGCCGTAGTTGCCCGAGTCGGTCTTCCTCGTGCTGCCCTGTACCTCCAGGTAGGCGCTGGTGGCGGTGGCCGTGCCGAGGGACCTCGACTTCAGCGTGGCGACGCAGTTGTTGCCGTTGCCGCTGTTGTAGAGCAGGTAGACGGTGCCGTCGCTGCCGAGCGCGGCCGAGTCGATCACGCTGTAGCCCGAGCCGCAGACCTCCTGCGGGGTGTACGGGTTGGTCGAGCCGCCGCAGTTCCTCGAGGTCAGCGTCTGCTGCGGGTACCCGAACGTGACGCCGTTGAAAACGGCCTTCTGGATGTTGGACGGGTAGCTGGTTCCCAGCCGTACCTCGTAGTGGAGGTGAGGCGAGATGTTGTTGCCCGGCTTGCTGGTGTTGCCGACCGTCCCGATCTGCTGGCCCTGCGAGACGGCCTGGCCGGCGCTGACCGAGCGGACGTTCAGATGGGCGTAGTACGTGGCCCAGCCGCCCCCGTGGTCGATCTTGACGAGGTTCCCGAACCCGTTGGTCGAGCCCTGGTGGGCCGAGATCGCCACCGTCCCCGAGGCGGCGGCCACCACGGGGTCGCCGAGGTCGGCGCCGGCGGTGCTGCCCCGGTTGAAGTCGATCTCCCACGACTGGTGCGCGCTGCTGGCGCTGGAGTTGCCCGTCCAGCTCTGGCCGCAGGGGAACGGCAGCTGGAAGTTCGTTGCGAGTATCTGCGCCTGCGGCGATTCCGGCTCCGGGTCGGCCGCGGCGGCGGAGGTCGTACCCAGACCGAATAACAAGGCGAGGCCCGCGACCATTGCTCCGCTGAGCTTCATGAGGTGATCCTTTCCCGTGGGATCTCTGAGACCAGGGTCCGCACAGGCCGCACAAGAATCGTCCAGAACCGATACAAAGAGCTGTCAGGCCTCCGTAGAGGAGCTGATGCGGATGACGGTCACCTTCCACGTGCTCGGGCCACTCGAGGTCCGCTCCGACGGGCGTCCCGTCCGGATCTCCGGCAGGAAGCCACGACTGTTGCTGGCCACGCTGCTGCTGGACGCGGGGCGGGTGGTCGGCGCCGACCGGCTGGCCGAGGTGCTCTGGCCGCACCGCCCGCCCCGCTCCGCCCAGGCCAACCTGCGTACGTACGTCAGCTCGCTCCGCTCCGACCTCCGCACTGACCTGGGCCCCGAGTGGCTGCGGGCCGACGGCAGCGGCTACGCGATCGACGTGGACCGCGGCGCGCTCGATCTGCTGGCGTTCGAGGACCTGGTCGACCGGGGCGATCACGCCGGGGCGCTGGCCCTGTGGCGTGGCGCGCCGCTGTGCGACCTGCCCGGCAGCCCCGTCTGGGACCGCCGCCTCGAACCCCTGCACCAGCTGCGCCTGCGCGCCGCCGAGGCGATGGTCGAGCGGCGGATCGAGCGCGGTGACCGCGACGGGGCCATCACCGAGCTGCGCGGGCTGCTGGCCGAGCACCCCTACCGGGAGGACCTGTGGGGGCGCCTGCTGCTGACCCTGCACGAGGACGGCAGGAAGGCCGAGGCCCTGCGGGTCTACGCAAGCGTCCGCGACCAGTTCGTGGACGAGCTCGGGGTCGAGCCTGGGGCCGGGCTGCGCGGCGCGTACGAGCTGATCCTGGCGGACGAGGCCCCGACCCGCGCGGGCGAGGCGTCGCCGCGCCGCCGGACCGCCGCCGGGGTATTCCGGGCGGCGCCCCGCCAGCTCCCGCCCGACCTGCCCGACTTCACCGGCCGGGCCGACGCGGTGGCCGAGCTGGGCCGGCCGTTCGCCGTCGCGGTGATCTCCGGGCCGCCGGGGGCGGGCAAGTCGGCGCTGGCCGTGCACGCGGCGCACGCCCTGCGCGAGGCGTACCCGGCCGGGCAGCTCTACCTGGAGCTGGGCGGCAGGGAGCCGGCCGGCCTGCTGGCCGAGGCGCTCAGGGCGCTCGGCGTGGACGCCGCGCCGCCGACCCTGCCCGAGCGCTCGGCGCTGCTGCGCTCGCTGCTGGCCGAGCGGCCCATGCTGGTGCTGCTCGACGACGCCCGCGACGCCGGGCAGGTACGGCCGCTGCTGCCCGGCACCGGCAGCGCGGTGATCGTCACCAGCCGCCGCCGGATCGCCGAGTTACCCGGCGCGGTCCGCATCCAGCTCGGCGAGCTGGCCCCCGAGGAGGCGCTGTCGCTGCTCGGGCAGATCGCGGGCGCGGAGCGGGTGGCGCGCGAGCGGGAGGCCGCCCGCGCCATCGTGGCCGCCTGCGGCGGGCTCCCGCTGGCCGTGCGGAACGCGGGCACGCGGCTGGCCGCGCGGCCCGGATGGTCGCTGTCGGTGCTGCGGCAGCGGCTGGAGGACGACTGGCTGGGCGAGCTGCGGGACGTGCGGGCGACCCTGGACCACGGCTACGAGCGCCTGCCGCGGGAGGCCGCCCGTACTCTGGGCACGCTGGGCCTGCTCGGCGCGCCCGCCCAGCCCGGCTGGGTGGTCGACGCGGCCCTCGGCCGGCACGGCGCACACGACGTCACTGACCTGCTGGTGGACGTCAACCTGCTGGACCTGGTCGGCACCGACCCGATGGGCCAGCCGCGCTACCGGGTGCCCGGCCTCATCGCCCGCCACGCCCTGCAGCGCGGGGACGGCCTGGACGCGGTCGGGCGGGTGCTGGCGGCGTGGACCGCGACCACCGAGCACGCCATGGCGCGGCTGCCTACCACCGTCTTCAGCCTCACCGCCGCCAGGGCGCCGCGCTGGCGGCTGCCCGAGCACACGCTCGAACGGCTGGCCTCCGACCCGGTCACCTGGTTCGAGGCCGAGCACGAGGCCCTGGCCGGGGCGGTGGAGGTGGCGGCCGGGCTCGGGCTGGCCGAGTCCGCGTGGGGGCTGGCCGCCGCGATGGTGCCCTACCTCGACCTGCACTGCCACCTGGAGACGTGGCGGCGCACACACGCCGCCGCCCTGGCCGCCGCCCGCGCGGCCGGCGACAGGTACGGCGAGGCCGCCATGCTGAGGGGCCTGGCGCAGGTGAGCCTCTACCAGGACCGGTACGACGAGTCCGCCGAGGGCTTCACCCGCTCCCGCCGGATATTTCATGAATTAGGAGACAGAAGGGCCGAAGCCACCTCCATCTGCGGCCTCGGAGCGGTCAGCCAGTTCCGCGGCCGCCACGCGCGCTCCCTCGGCCACTTCCGGCACGCCCTGGCGATCTTCCTGGCCACCGGCGACCGGCACGGCGAGGCCTTCGCCCGCCAGGCCATCGGCCGCGTGTGCCTGAAGTCGGGGGACCTGGCGCAGGCGTCGGAGTCACTCGGCCAGGCCATGCGGCTGGCCCAGGAGCTCGGGGACGCCCACCGGGAGGGCTGCGTGTGCCTCCAGATGGGCCACCTGCACCAGGCGATGTCGTTCCACCGGCACGCGTTGGAGATCTTCGAGTCGCTGGGGGACCGGCACTGCGGGGCGTACGCGCTGCAGAGCCTGGCCGGGTTGCAGGCGGCCCGCGGCGAGCTGGCCCCGGCCTCGGCCGGGCTCGAACGGTCGCTGGAGATCTTCCAGGAGCTGGGGGACCGCAGCGGCGAGGCGTCCACCACCCAGCTCCTGGGGGAGCTGCACCGCTCGGCCGGGCGCACGGGGCTGGCGCTCGACTATCTCCGGCACGCCAGCGCCCTGCGCGCCAGCCTCTGACCCAGGTCGGAGCGGATCACGCTGTAGAGCACGCCGTCACGCCACTGACCCGCCCGGAACCCGGCGCCCCTGAGCACTCCGTCACGGGTGAAGCCGGCCTTCTCCAGCGCCCGCTGCTCGGCCACGTTCGTGAGCTCGGTGGACGCCTCGATCCGGTTGGCCGTGGAGTGGTCGAACAGGTAGCGCACGAGGAGCCGCTGCTCCAGCGGTCGCGCAGGCGGTGGGGGCTCTGGAAGCCGTACCACTGGAACTCGCCGGTGCTGTGCGGGTCGCTGGTGAGCCTGTGGACGAAGGGCAGGTCGTCCTCTTCCACAGGGCGCAGGTTGATCGTCATGAGCGGGACACTATGCGGCGTACGAGCCGTTTGAGCCTCGACTCCGGGGCGGCCGGCGCGCTCTCCAGGGCCTGCAGCGCCTCGGCCGCCGTGGGCCGCTTGGCCGGCGAGTGGTCGAGCATCCGGCGCACCACCTCGGGCACCTCGGGGCCCTGGGCGTCGGCGCTGGTCGGGAGCAGGCCGGTGAGGAGCTGGTGGGCGATGACCCCGGCCGCGTACACGTCGGAGGCGGTCGTCATGCGGTCGGGCCGCTCCTGGCACTCCGGCGCCACGTAGTGGGCGTCGAGCACGTTGCCCAGCTCGTGGGCGACGGTGTAGTTGCGCGGCCCCGGCTTGGCGTAGTCGAACCCCGTCAGCACCGCGCGCCCGTCGTCGGTGACGAGCACGGCGGCCGGGGTCAGCGCGCGGTGGACCACGCCGTTGGCGTGCGCGTGCGCCAGCCCGCGCATCAGGTCCTGGATCACGCCCAGCGGGGCGCCCTTGCCCAGCGCCAGGTGCAGCGCCTCGCCGTGCACGTCGTCGAGCACCAGCACGAAGCGGCTCTCGTCGTCGATGGCGAAGAAGTCGCGCGAGCGCACCACGCACGGGTGCGGCGGGATGCGGGCCAGCGTCTGGTAGGCGTTGGCGATGCGCTGCCGCTCGGCCGCCCGCGCCGTGTGGTCGGCCAGCGGGTCGGCCTGGTAGACCCGCAGCAGCACGGTCTCGCTGCCCGGCAGCGTGGCGTTGAACGCGCGATATTCGGTGACCTTGGTGTCGCCGCCGAGCTGCTCCTCCACCTCCCAGTTGCCGAACCTGGGCGGGGCGGTGCTGCGGCGCACGGTCTGGTTGAGTGCGTCGAGGATCGCCGTCATGTACGGCTTCGCGTCGGGGCTGCACCCGCGCCTGACCCGCGAGACGTCGCTCAGCGTGGCCAGCAGGCCGGGCAGGTCGGCGACGTTGACCGCGTCGCGCCCGGCCGGGTCGATCAGCTCGGCGTCGGGCGAGGTCAGCACGACCAGGCTGTCGACGTAGACGCGTTCGAGCTGGGTGGCCCTGGAGACCAGCAGGCCCTTGAGCGCCTTCGCCGTGCCCCGCAGCTTGGCCACCGGAGACCCGAACGCCTCCCTGCGCGGCGGGAACCAGCGCGTGCCCGACACCTCGATGCGCCCCCGGGTGCCCTTGACGTCGACGACCACGAGCGAGTGGCCGGTCAGCACGATCAGGTCCACCTCGAAGACGTCATGGCCGCGCGGGACCTCGACGTTGTGCAGCAGCAGCCAGTCGGCGGGCGCGTGGTCTCGCAGATATGCGATCACGCGCCGTTCGGCGTCGTTGACCGGACGTCCTCCGCCGACGATCTCTGCCATGCCGCCTATCCTCGCACGGGAATCGATTGACAACATGATGTCGAAATGACAAGATGCTGTCATGAAGGGAATCGTTCACCACGCCGTTTACGACACGCTCGCCGACTGGGAAACCGGTCACGCCACCGCCCACCTGCGCAACGGGCGCTACATGCGGGAGCCCGGCGGCTACGAGATCGTCACCGTCGGCCCGACCACCGATCCGATCGTCACCATGGGGGGCCTGCGGATCACGCCGGACCTCGCGCTCGAAGAGCTCTCCCCGGCCGACAGCGCGCTGCTCATCCTGCCGGGGGCCGATCTGTGGGACGCGGGCGCGGAGCTGGCGCCGTTCGCGCGCAAGGCCGGGGAGTTCCTCGACGCCGGGGTGCCGGTGGCGGCCATCTGCGGCGCCACGGCCGGGCTGGCCCGCGAGGGGCTGCTGGACGACCGCGACCACACCAGCGCCGTGGTGCAGTATCTGGAGGCGCAGGCGGGATACGCGGGCTCCAAGCACTACCTCGACCGGGACGCGGTGCTCGGAGGTGACCTCGTCACGGCCGGGCCGACGGAGCCGGTGGCGTTCGCCAGGGAGATCTTCCGGCGGCTCGACGTCTACCGGCCCGAGGTGCTGGACGCCTGGTTCCGGCTGTTCTCCAGGAGCGACGCCACGGCCTACGAGGTGCTGATGGCGGCATGAGCGAGAGCGGTGACCTGCTGTCCGGGCTGGCCCTGGGCTCCTTCCGGCTCTACGGCCAGTTCCTGCACGTGGCGGAGGGTCTGGCGCGGCCGGTGGGGATGACGGCCGCGTGGTGGCAGGTGCTCGGGGCCGTCCTGCGCGAGCCGCTGCCCGTCGCCGGCATCGCCCGGGCCATGGGGATGACCCGGCAGGGGGTGCAGCGGATCGCGGATCTGCTGGTGGAGCGGGAGCTGGCCGAATACCGGCCCAATCCGGCGCACCGGCGGGCCAAGCTGCTCCAGCCCACGGCGGCCGGGCGGGAGGCCATCGCCAAGATCGTCCCCGCCCACCAGGCGTTCGCCGACCGGCTGGTGGGGAAGCTGGGGGTCGAGGGGGCGCGCGAGTGCCTGGAGGCCGTCCAGCGGCTCTCGGCGGCCCTCGACCACCTGAGCGACCCCTCCTGACCCGCCCGGGGGCGTACCCCCGGCCGCGATGACGAGCTCCGGCGTCCGGAATTCATGGTCGTTTTCTATGAGGGCCGGTGATCAATGCCGTCCGGCCGCCGGCTCCATTCGCCGATCGGCGTGCGGGAGATTCTCAAGTTTCGGGTGATCGTTGCCTAACCGGCGGTGAACGATTGCGCGGGCATTCTCGGGGGCGGCCAAAACAAATCTCGTTCGACGGCCTGCCGGTACACGCAATATACCGAGCGCCGTCGATGAGCGGGAAAACCGAGTGCCAAGAAATCGAGGCGCCTCCTTGACCTTCATGAGGGCATTCTGAGTTGCGGTTCTCGCTGCCTGCCGCGATTGTTATTGGCGGCACCTCACAGCCCTGCACAAACGACTATGGCGTCGGGTTTTCCGCGCCGATCCATGGAGGAAACCAAACATGATCCGTCGCATTCTGGCCGGTGCAGCAATCGCGGCCGCCGCCCTGGGCTTCTCCGCCACCGCGGCCTCGGCCAGTGTCGGCCCCAACCCGAACAACAGCGGGCAGAGCATCCTGAGCCAGCTCAGCATCCTCGACGACCTGACCGCACTGAACGACGTCCTCAACGACTCGGTGAAGTACGTCGACATTCTCACGCTGCTGCACCTGAACGACATCGACGCCGACATCCTGAACAACGAGGAAGACACGGGCGACAACAACTGACGGCTCCTCACGTGGCGTAGGCAGGAAGCTGATCGGCGGCTCCCGGGCAATGGCGGGGGCCCGCCCGGCCAAGATTGACTTCCTGGTGCCTTGAGGTACCGATGTACGGGCCGTGGAAATTCGCGAAGCCACGGCACGGGCTTGGTGCGCACCGAGCTCTCAGCGCCGCGCGGCCCAGGTCGATCACTGCAGGACGACCTGGGCCGCGCGGTCGCGTTCAGACCTCGTCCGCCGAATCGACCGGCGGATCGAGGTTGGCCGCGCTCTCCGTCGGCCGTACCACTCCCATGAAGGTCCGCCGGTCGAGCGGATCCACCCGGACGAACTGCCCCGTGTACGGGGCGTGCACCATGCGGGTCGCGTCCACCGCCAGCCCGACGTGCTCGGGCCCCGCGCTTCCCGGGTCGTTGTCGTAGAAGACCAGGTCCCCCGGCTCCACCTGCTCCTTCGTGAGCCTGATCCCCGAGCGCCACTGCTCCTGCGTGGTCGAGCCGATCGGCACCCCCGCCCGCGCCCACGCGTACTCGGTCAGCCCCGAGCAGTCGAACCCCCAGACCTTGGCCCCTTTCCCGATCCCGAACCCGGGCCCCCGGATCCCGCCGCCACCCCACGAGTACGGGACGCCGATCATCTCCATCGCCGCCCGCACCGCGATCGCCCCGGCCCCGGACCGCACGGTCGGAGCCGAGTGGGGTCGGCAAATGTGCGTGGGACAGCCATTGACCGCCGCCGCGGCCGGCAGAACCGGCCCGCCCGGAATCGTGTGCGCCACCGCAATTAGCAGCAGCGCCCGTAGTCCTTTCATGGCATATTCAGCGCTCCCTGACTCGTTGGCGCCGAACCCTGCCGTGGCGCGCACCAGGTCGTTCCTCCGCTAGCATTCCTCCTTCCCTATGCGGATAAAACGCCCTTTGGCCATGCGGTACGCGCGTATGGCCATAAGATGAAAAATTGCCCTGCAAGCCACCCCGGACAAATGAGGGCCACTCGGACATATCCGAACTAGTTGTGATTTACGGCCAAGGAATTGGGGTGCGCATTTGACTTTGACTTAGCACGGCCAGGTTGCGACCCGTCGACGGCCCGCGAGATTGTTACCCGTGGAATCTCGCAGCCCTTGCGAGTGATTTACGATGACGCGCATCCCGCGCCGATTCCGACGAAGGAGAAGTACAGAAATGATGCGTCGCGTTCTTGCCGGTGCAGCGATCGCGGGCTGCCTGTTCGGGTTCTCGGCCACGAGCGCTTCGGCCGACGTCGGCCCCAACGCGTTCAACAAAGACAAGCAGATCCTGAGCCAGCTCAGCATCCTGGACGACGCGACCGTGCTCAACGACGTCCTCAACGACTCGGTGAAGTACATCGACGTTCTCACGGCCCTGCACCTGCAAGACATCGACCTCGATGTGCTCAACAACGAGAAGGGCACGGGCGACAACAACTGATCCGTCCCGGGTGGCGGCGGCTCAGGCCCACGTCCGCACGCCCGGCATGAAGGCGCTCCGGCAGCCACGGCCCCTCGTGGCGGCACCTTGCCGGAGAGACTTCGAGGCCGGTCGCGTGCCCGGGCGCGGGCGCGGCGAGCCCCACCGACGGTAGATCGCGATTCCGAACAGGCCGGTGCTCGTCAAGCCCGCAGCCGGCGCGGGTACGGCCGGCCTGTTCGGAAAGCGCTGCCCGCCATGATTTCCCCGTAATTCGGTCATTTCACGGCGAAAATTACATAGCGTTACATACCTCGTGTAGCCTGGATTCGGGTTAATCGCCAGCGGTCAAGGCGGTCATCCCCTGCCAGTGGCAGTCCGGCAAGACGACCCCCAGAGCGCGTGTTGGGGGGTGCGGGGAGCGTGAGCGTCCAGGAACGGCTGCTCTATCAGGACCAGCAGCTGAGGATCACGGTGGCGACGGCGCCAGGGGTTCCGGCCGTCACGCTGATCGGTGAGATCGACGCCACCAACAGCTCCGCGCTGGCCGGCGCCCTGGCGAGTTGCCGTCAGGGCACCTACATCGTCGTCGACACCGGCGAGCTGACCTTCATCGACGTCTCCGGGCTGCGCGTGCTCGTCATGCCCACGGTGCCGCCTTCGGAGCGCTGGATCCGCCTGCACAACGTCACGCCGTACCAGCGGCGGTTGCTGCGCATGATGGGGTGGTTCTACCAGCCCAGGGTCCACCACGTGCCCCTGTAGGGCTGACGGTCGCGGCCGAGGTGCCGAACCCGGTCGGCCCGCCCAGCCGCCACGTCGGCGGCCGGTTGTGGCGCAGGAGCGACGGCTCGTCATAGCGGAAGCAGCCGCGGTGCCAGTTGAGGATGCCCACCAGCCAGTTGTGCAGCTCCACCACGAACGCGTCGAGATCCCGCCGCGCCTCGGCGTCGAGGCCGAAGTCGTCGCAGACGATCGGCAGCTCGTGGTCCACGATGTGCTCGAACTGCCGCACCCGCGAGGCCAGCAGGTCGTTCACGATGGCCAGCGCCGTCGGGTAGTCGCAGTCGAAGAAGCTCTGCACCACCAGGATGCAGTTGTGCACCTCGCCCTCGAACTCGATCTCCTTCTGGTACGAGAAGATGTCGTTGACCAGCAGCCCGGCGTCCATCATCGCGTTCTCCAGCGCCACCATCGTGCCGCCGGCGTAGAACTCCTCCGGGATCCCCTTCGAGTGCCGCAGCCGGCACAGGCTCATCGTCAGCTCGGAGCCGAAGGTCAGCCGGCGCATCTCCAGGTAGTCCACCGGGTCGGGGACGTGGTGGGCGATCTCGTTGGCCAGCTCCCACAACCAGCCCTCGCACATGTGCTCGACCGCCGTGCGCAGCTTGCGCCGGTCCGCGGGCGGCATCGGCGCGGTCGTGCGCGCCCACAGGTCGGCCAGCCCGCGTTCGAGCGCGCTGGCCGGTGGTGGCGGGGCCGAGCCGTCGAGCGGCATGAACGCCCCGAACCTGGCCACCGTCACCCTGGCCGCCGCCAGGTTGCGCGACCGGCCGAAGACGACGGGGAAGTAGTCGTCCCCGTACGTGCCCCACGCCAGCCAGAACGACGCCAGGTTCAGCTCCTCGGGCGTGGCGTCGGGATGCAGGCCCGCCGCGCACAGCGGCAGGTCGTTGTCGATCAGCTTCTGCTCGTCCCACACGGCCGAGCCGGACACTCCCGGCTGGGCCTCGAGCATGCCCATCGCGCGGCACCAGGCCACGGTGTCCCGCCGGGAGGCGTCGAGGTGCGGCGACAGCCTGAGCTCGAACGGCACGTACAGGTCGGGGATCTGCGAGGGCCCCACCCGCCGGTACGGCACGTGCGCGAAGTTGCGCAGCCGCTTGGCCCCCAGCAGGTCGACCATCGACGACATGCCCAGCGGCCGGCTCGCCCTGGCCCGCGCGTTCATGTACCGGCTGGAGCGCATGTGCCACTCGTGCCCGCCCGACTGCCAGTCCTGCAACCCCTTGACGTACGCCAGCACCCCGGCCGCGCTGAGCGGGTCGATGGCGTGCTCCACGAACAGCGGCCCCAGCTCGAAGACCGCCGTGTGCTCGAACTGCTGCATCCGCGAGGTCAGCAGGTCGTTGACCGCGTCGGCGGCCGCCTGCGTGTCACAGCCCAGGAACTGCTCCAGCACCAGCACGCCGTTGCTCAGCTCGCCCTCGTCCCCGACCTCCCGCTGGTAGGAGAACAGGTCGTTGCGCAGGTGCACGGCGTCGGAGAAGGAGTCCCGCAGCACCCGCATCGGCCGTGACGCCGCGATCCGCTCCGGCACCTCGGCCCCCACGGCGTGCTCGACCAGGCCGGCCGACCAGGGCGCGCCGCCGACCTTGCGCCGCATCTCGATGTACTCGACCGGGTTGGACACCCGGCCACGGTTGATGTTGGCCAGCTCCCAGAGCGACTCGTCGAGCAGGTTGCGGGTGCTCTCCGCGAAGCGCGCCCGCCAGGCCGGCGACATGCTCGGCACCGTACGCGGCCACAGGTCGGCCAGCCCCGCCTCGACCGGGTTGGCCGGCTCCGGCACGGCCAGGTCCCCGCCCATCGGCATGAACCGGGCCAGCCGGTTGAGGTATTTCTTGCCGCCCGCCAGGTCGCCGGTGCGCTTGAAGACCTCCAGGAAGTGGTCGTCGAAGAAGAAGACCCAGACGTACCAGTCGGTGATCAGGCTGAGCTCGGCGCCGTCGCAGTCGGGATGGGTGTAGGCGCACATCAGCGGATAGTCGTGCGCGTCGAGATCGGCCTCCTCCCATACGCCCGAGCCTTCGAGCATGCCCATGTCGCGCGCCCACTGTTTGGAGTGCACGCGAGCCTCTTCAAGATGGGGATTGAGCCGGGCCGGGTACGGCATGTAGAAGTCCGGCAGTTCGAACGGCTGGGTCATCGTCACTCCTTCATGTGGACGGTCAGCGCGCCACCTCGACGTCCTCCAGCACCCCGAGCGCGTCCGGCACCAGGACCGCGACCGAGTAGTAGGCGCTGACCTGGTACGACGCGACGGCCCGCGCGTCGATCCCGGTGAACTTCACGCTGAGGCCCGGCTCCCGCTCGCCGGGGACGCCCTTCTGGAAGAGCCCGACGACGCCCTGGTCCTCCTCGCCCGTACGCAGGACGAGGATCGAGCTGGTGCCCGCCCGGGTGATCGGGATCTTGTCGCAGGGCAGGATGGGCACCCCGCGCCAGGCGGTCACCCAGGAGCCCTCGACCTCGGCGCTGTCGGGATAGACGCCCCTGGCGCTGCACTCCCGGTGGAAGGCGGCGATGGCGCGCGGGTGGGCCAGGAAGAAGCGCGACTTCTTCCTGCGGCAGAGCAGCTCGTCCAGGTCGTCGGGACCCGGCGGGCCGGTACGGGTGTAGACGCGCTGCCCGGGGTGGGCCTGGTGCAGCAGCCCGAAGTCGGGGTTGTTGACCAGCTCGCGCTCCTGGGACTCGCGCACCGCCTGGATGGTCAGCCGGAGCTGCTGCTCCTGCTGGTCCATCGGCTGGTTGTACAGGTCCGACACCCGGGTGTGGACGCGCAGCACGGTCTGCGACACGCTCAGCTCGTACTCGCGCGGTCCGGGGTCGTAGTCGGCGAACGTGCCGGGCAGCGTGGTCTCGCCCCGGTGCCCGGCGGCCGTGACGATCTCGGCCTCGCCCCACCTGTTCTGCGGGGCGGCCCGCCGGGCGCGGTGGCGGGCGAGGTGTTCGCGCAGCGCCGGCGACTGGCTTGCCACCGCGTGGAACTCCTCCCACGGCAGGGCCAGCACCGTGCACGCGGTGCCGGCCTCCAGCGTGTACTCCCAGACCGCGCCCCCGGCTTGCAGATCGGAGCCGGCCCGGTCGGAGCCAGCCCGGTCGGAGCCGGCATGGTCGCCGCCGGCCAGCGAGCCGAGGACGACGCGGTCGCCGTACCGGCCCGCCTGGAGCTTGGTCGCCTTGCCGCGCGCGATGAGGACCAGCTCGTCCGCCGGCCGTCCGGCCCGCACGATCGTGTCGCCGCGCTCGAACTCCCGCTGCTCGAACAGCCCCGCGAGGATGTCGAGCACGCGGTCGTCGTCGAGCCCGTGCAGCGGCGGCAGCTCGGTCAGGCTCGGCGGGACGACCCGGACGCGGGACCCGGTGTTCGAGAAGCTCACCCGGCCGCCGCCGACCGCGTACGTGAGCCGCCGGTTCACCCGGTAGACCCCGCCCGTGACGTCCACCCACGGGAGCACCCGCAGCAGCCAGCGGGGAGAGATCTCCCGCATCTGCGGGGGCGTCTTGGTCGTCGTGGCGAGATTGCGCGCCGCCGCGGTGTCGAGGCTCAGCCGCTGGTCGGGGCCCTGGTCGGGCTGCGTTGACATGAACACCACCAATCTCTGTGGACCGGACGGACGAGGTAGGGGGCCCGGCTAGCCGTTCCTGCCGAGCTCGACGTCCTCCAGCACGCCGAGCGCGTCCGGCACCAGGACCGCGGCCGAGTAGTAGGCGCTGACCAGGTAGGAGATGACGGCCTTCTCGTTGATGCTCATGAAGCGGACCGACAGGCTCGGCTGGTACTCGTCGGGGATGCCGGTCTGGTGCAGGCCGACGACGCCCTGGTTCTCCTGGCCGGTCCGCATGAGCAGGAACGACGTCGTCCGCGTCGAGGAGACCGGGATCTTGTTGCACGGGAAGATCGGCACGCCCCGCCAGGCCGGCACGCGATGCCCGCTGACCTCGCTGGACTGCGGGTAGATGCCGCGCTTGCTGCACTCCCGGCCGAAGGCGGCGATGGCCTGCGGGTGCGCCAGGAAGAACGACGGTTCCTTCCAGACCGTGGACAGCAGGTCGTCGAGGTCGTCGGGGGTGGGCGGGCCCGAGCGGGTGCGGATGCGCTGGCTGAAGTCGGCGTTGTGGAGCAGGCCGAACTCCCTGTTGTTGATCAGCTCGTTCTCCTGGCGCTCGCGCAGGGCCTCGACCGTGAGGCGGAGCTGCTGGTCGAGCTGGCTCATCGGCTGGTTGTACAGGTCGGAGACCCGGCTGTGCACGCGCAGGACCGTCTGGGCCACGCTCAGCTCGTACTCGCGCGGGCTCAGCTCGTAGTCCACGAACGTGCCGGGCAGCACGGCCTCGCCGACGTGGCCGGCCGACATGTTGATCGCGGCCTCGCCGTAGTCGTTCGTGTCGTGGTCGCCGCTCGTCCGCCAGCGCTCCACGTGCTCGCGCAGCGCGGGAGCCTGCTCGGCGAGCTGCTCGAAGTCCTGCCGGGAGAGCGTGAGCAGGGTGGTGGCCGTCTTGGCCCGGGCACTGAACTCGAACTGGCCGCCCTCGATCAGGGTCTGCTCGCCGAGATAGTCACCGTCGGCCAGCACGCCGAGGTTCTGCTCGTCACCGTACGAGCCGCGCCCGACCTTGGCCACGCGGCCGTGGACGATCAGCACGAGCCGGTCCACCGGGCCGCCCTCGGAGACGATCTCCTCGTTGGCCGCGACCTCACGCTGGGTGAAGCGACCCGCCAGCGCTTCGAGCACCTCCATGTCGTCGAATCCGCGCAACATGGGCAGCTCGGTGAGCTCGGCCGGGATGACCCGCGCCTCGGAACCGGTGTTGCTGAAGGTGATCCGGCCGTCTCCCAGCGTGTACGTCAGTCGCCGGTTCACCCTGAACACGCCGCCGGAGCACTGCACCCAGGGCAGCAGCCGCAGCAGCCAGCGGGAGGTGATCTCCTGCATCTGCGGCGGCGTCTTGGTCGTCGTCGCGAGTTGTTTGGCGGCATCGGTGCTGAGGCTGAGCTGTCCGTTGCCGTTCTCGGGAGCGGAGGAATGAGTCGTTTCGGTCATCGTGCTGCACCACCAATCTCGGGGCCTAGCCGGGGTTGCGGGTCGATCGGAGTTCGAGCGGCAGGGAGAACGTGAGGGTCTCCTCGGTCAGGGTCACCGGCTCCACGTCGGCGTATCCGCGGTTCGCGAGCCAGTCGAGTAATTCCACGACCAGCCCTTCGGGGACGGAGGCGCCGGAGCTGACGCCGACGGTCCGCACCCCGTCGAGCCACTCCTCCTCGGCGTGCGCGGCCCGGTCGACCAAGTAGGCCGCGTCCGCGCCCGCGTTCAGCGCCACCTCCACCAGCCGCTGGGAGTTGGAGGAGTTGGCCGAGCCGACCACGATGACCAGCTCGCACTCGGGCGCGATCCTGGTGATCGCCTCCTGGCGGTTCTGGCTGGCGTAGCAGATGTCGTCGCTGGGCGGGTCGGCCAGGTCGGGGAAGCGCCGGCGCAACTCCGTGACCGCCCGCATGGTCTCGTCCACGGCGAGCGTGGTCTGCGACAGCCAGCTCATCGGCCGGGAGCCGTCGGCCGTCAGGTCGTCGGGCCTGGCCGGGTCCATGACGTGGATGCGTTCGGGGGCCTCGCCGAGCGTGCCCTCGACCTCCTCGTGCTCGGCGTGGCCGATCAGCACGATCTCGTAGCCGGCCTCGGCCATCCGTACGGCCTCTTTGTGCACCTTCGTGACCAGCGGGCAGGTGGCGTCGATCGTCCGCAGCCCGCGCCGTGCCGCCGCCCCCTTCACCGCCGGCGAGACGCCGTGGGCCGAGAAGACGACCAGCGAGCCGTCGGGGACCTCGTCGAGCTCCTCGACGAAGACGGCGCCGCGCCGGGTGAGGTCGTCGACGACGAAGGTGTTGTGCACGATCTGCTTTCGCACGTACACGGGTGGCCCGAAGCGTCTCAGCGCCTCTTCCACGGTGATGATCGCGCGTTCGACGCCCGCGCAGTAGCCGCGCGGAGCCGCGAGAAGTACCCGTCCCATGGGGGATCTCCTTACTTGATGCGGTGCGCGAGCTGATCGGCCATCAGGGCCAGCACGGTGGCGGCCTCGGGCTTGATCTGCGCCTCGGCCAGGACCGACACGGCCTCGCGCACGCGTTCTTCGATCATTTGCTCGACCCTGGCCAGCGCCCCGGTGTCGACCAGGATCTGCCGCACCTCGGCGGCGCGCTCCTCGGTCAGCGCGGGGTTGCCGTGCCAGGTCCTGAGGTGGCCGAGCTGGGCGGGTGAGGCGTGCTGGACGGCGTGCGCGTACATCACCGTCTGCTTGCCCTCCCGCAGGTCGTCCAGCGCCGACTTGCCGGTCTGTGACGACGAGCCGAACGTGCCGAGCACGTCGTCGCGCAGCTGGAACGCCTCGCCGAGCGGCACGCCGAACCGCGAGTAGGCGTCCAGCAGCTCCGGCGAGGCGCCGGCCAGCGCGCCGCCGATCTGCAGCGGCCGCTCGACGGTGTACTTGGCGCTCTTGTAGCGGATCACCGTCAGCGCCTCGGCCTCGGTCGCGCCCGAGCGGAGCTGGGCGAGCACGTCGAGGTACTGGCCGCTGATGACCTCGGTCCGCATGGCGTCGAACACGTGGTGCGCGGCCCGCAACCGGGACGGTTCCACCCCGCACGACGACAGCAGCGCGTCGGACCAGGCCAGGCTGAGCGTGCCGAGCAGGATGCCGCCCGCCCGCCCGAACGCCTCCGCGCCCGGGCCGTCGTGCAGCCCCGCCAGGTTCCGGTGCACGGTGGCCTGGCCGCGGCGCAGCTCGCTGCCGTCCATGATGTCGTCGTGGATCAGCAGGCCCGCGTGACACAGCTCAAGGGACGCGGCCGCGCTGATGATCTCTTCGCAATCGTCACCACCGGCGCCGCGCCAGCCCCAGTAGCACAGCTGCGGCCGCACGCGCTTGCCGCCGCCGAGGATGAAGTCGGCCAGCAGGCCGTAGGCGGCTTCGACACCTGGGTCGGAAACCGGGGTGCGCCAGGTTTCCAGGAAACCGCTCAGGCGCCGGTCAATTCTTGAACCAAGGGAGTGCTGAGTGAAGCTCACCGGCATGCGCGCGGCTCCTTCTGTCAGTCCGTCACTACCAATAGTTACTCATTGAATACGGAGCGTGTAAAGTGTCTTTAGTAGCTCAACCCTTCTTTTGCCACAGCAGTTACAAGGTCTGGGGATCTCATGAAGACCCTGCTGCCCTACGTTTCGACCCCTGACGACCTTCGAGCCCTGCCCGCCGAGCTGCTTCCGGGGCTGGCCGGCGAGATTCGCGACTTCCTGATCGACAAGGTGAGCGCGAGGGGCGGCCACCTCGGCTCGAACCTCGGCGTCGTGGAGCTCACGATCGCGCTGCACCGGGTGTTCGACTCGCCCGACGACGTGATCGTGTTCGACACGGGCCACCAGGCATACGTGCACAAGATCCTCACCGGCCGCCGCGAGGGCTTCGACGCGCTGCGCTGCCGGGGCGGCCTGAGCGGCTACCCGTGCCGGCAGGAGTCGGCGCACGACCACATGGACAGCTCCCACGCCTCCACCGCGCTGGCCTACGCCGACGGCATGGCCAAGGCCCGCCGGATCGCCGGCGGCGACACCAGGGCCGTGGTGGCGGTGGTGGGCGACGGCGCGCTCACCGGCGGGGTGGCCTGGGAGGCGCTCAACAACCTGGGCGCCGCCCGGCACCGGCCCGTGATCGTGGTGCTCAACGACAACGGCCGTTCCTACGCGCCGACGTTCGGGGGCTGCGCCGAGCACCTCGGCCGGTTGCGCGCCGCCCCCGGCGTGACCGTCTTCGAGAACCTCGGCCTGCGTTACCTCGGGCCCGTCGACGGGCACGACATCGAGGCGCTGGAGCAGGTCATGCGTACGGCCCGCGAGCTGCGGGAGCCGGTCGTCATCCACTGCGTCACCCGCAAGGGCCGCGGCTACGAGCCCGCCGAGCAGGACCTCGACGAGCACCTGCACGCGATCCCGGTCACCGACCCCGCCACCGGGCGGCCCCGCTCGACGGGCGGGAGCACCTGGACGCACGCCTTCTCCCACCACCTGTGCGCGCTGGGCGAGCGGCGCCACGACCTGGTCGCCATCACCGCGGCCATGCCGGGCCCGACCGGGTTGGCGGCGTTCGGCCGGCGCTTCCCCGACCGCATGTTCGACGTCGGCATCGCCGAGCAGCAGGCCATGGCCTCGGCCGCGGGCCTGGCCATGAGCGGCCTGCACCCGGTGGTCGCGATCTACGCCACGTTCCTCAACCGCGCCCTCGACCAGGTGCTGATGGACATCGCGCTGCACCGGCTGCCCGTCACGCTGGTGCTCGACCGGGCCGGGATCACCGGTCCCGACGGGCCCAGCCATCACGGCATGTGGGACCTTGCGGCGCTGTCCATCGTGCCGGGCATGCGGGTGGCCGCGCCGCGTGACGTGGTGCGCCTGTGCGAGCTGCTGGAGGAGGCCGTGGAGCACGACGGCCCCACGGCGCTGCGCTTCCCCAAGGCCGCGGTCGAGGCGGAGATCCCGCCCGCCGGCAGCATCGGCGAGGTGGACGTGCTGTCGTCCAGCGGCCAGGACGTGCTGCTCGTGGCCGTCGGGCCGATGGCCGAGCCGTGCCTGAGCGCCGCCGCGACGTTGTCGGCGGCGGGCGTCGGCGTGACCGTGGTCGATCCGCGCTGGGTCATCCCGGTCTCCGACGACCTGCGCAAGGCGGCCTGCGCCAGCCGGCTGGTCGTCACGGTCGAGGACGGCATCGCCGCCTCCGGGGCCGGCGCTCTGCTGCGGCAGGCGTGCGAGCCCGGCCGGCACGTGCTCAACCTCGGGCTGCCGTGCGAGTTCGTCGGCCAGGGCAGCCGGTCCGAGCTGCTGGCCGAGGCCGGGCTGACCGGCCAGGGCATCGCGTACGCCATCAGGAAGGAGCTGAACAGGTGGCCGCTGTAGATCTCGGGATACCTTCGGCCCGCCGGCCCCGGCGGGCCTCGCGGACGGTCATGGTGGGTGACGTGCCGGTCGGCGGCGACGCGCCCGTCTCGGTGCAGTCGATGACCACCACGGTCACGGCCGACGTCAACGCCACCCTGCAGCAGATCGCCGAGCTGACCGCGGCCGGCTGCCAGATCGTCCGGGTGGCGGTGCCGTCGCAGGACGACGCCGACGCGCTGCCGGAGATCGCGCGCAAGTCGCAGATCCCGGTCATCGCCGACATCCACTTCCAGCCGAAGTACGTGTTCGCCGCCATCGACGCCGGTTGCGCGGCCGTGCGGGTCAACCCCGGCAACATCAAGAAATTTGATGACAAGGTGGGCGAGATCGCCCGGGCGGCGGCCGACCGGGGCGTGCCGATCCGCATCGGCGTCAACGCCGGCTCGCTCGACCCCAGGCTGCTCACGAAGCACGGCAAGGCGACGCCGGAGGCGCTGGTGGAGTCGGCGCTGTGGGAGTGCTCGCTGTTCGAGGAGCACGGGTTCCGCGACATCAAGATCTCGGTCAAGCACCACGATCCGCAGGTGATGGTGGCCGCGTACCGGCTGCTGGCCAGGAGCTGCGACTACCCGCTGCACCTGGGGGTGACCGAGGCCGGGCCGCTCATGCAGGGCACGGTCAAGTCGGCGGTGGCCTTCGGGGTGCTGCTCGACGAGGGGATCGGCGACACGATCAGGGTGTCGCTGTCCGCGCCGCCCGTGGAGGAGGTCAAGGTCGGCATCGGCATCCTGGAGTCGCTGGGGTTGCGGCAGCGGAGGCTGGAGATCGTCTCCTGTCCGTCCTGCGGGCGGGCCCAGGTGGACGTCTACACGCTGACCGACCGGGTGACGGCCGCGCTCGAGGGGTTCCCGCACCCGCTGCGGGTGGCGGTCATGGGATGCGTGGTCAACGGACCGGGCGAGGCGCGCGAGGCCGACCTGGGTGTGGCCTCCGGCAACGGCAAGGGGCAGATCTTCGTCAAGGGCGAGGTGGTCAAGACCGTCCCCGAGTCGCTGATCGTGGAGACGCTGGTCGAGGAGGCCATGCGCATCGCCGAGGAGCGGGAGCGGGGATAGGCCCAGGCCGGGGAGGGGGCTCCCCGGCCTGGAGCTTCCGCTAGACGCGCTGCCAGAGCGCGGGCACGTTGGGCGGTTCCCAGCCCGCCTGCGAGGTGTGGCCCTGCAGGCAGCGGTAGGTGGCCCCGCCGTAGGTGACGGTGGCGCCCGTCGCGTACGCCGTGTTCGGCGCCCAGGTGCCGCCCGGGTCGGTCGGCGTGACGGTCGGCGAGCCGGTCGGGCCGCCGCCCTGGGTGGCCAGGGTCAGCCCGTACGTGGCCAGGATCTCGTTGACCGGCTGGAAGTACGTCGTCCCGCCCGAGCCGCAGTTGCCCGAGCCGCCTGAGGTGACGCCCTGGGCCTGGTCGCCCGAGATGAACGAGCCGCCCGAGTCGCCGGGCTCGGCGCAGACGCTGGTCCTGGTCACGCCGCTGACCGTGCCCTGCGGGTAGGTGACGCTGGTGTTGAGCTGCTGGACCGAGCCGCAGCGCCACTGGGTGGTCGAGCCGGAGCGGCAGATCGACGAGCCGGGCTGGGCCACGGCCGAGCCGCGCACCGGCAGGATGCCCGCGCTGTAGCCGTTCACGACCCCGACCGGGGTCCACTGCGTGTTGACCTCGACCCAGGCGTAGTCGTTGCCGGGGAAGGAGGAGCCGCGGAACGTGCCCTGCGCCACCCGGTTGACGCCCGTGGTGGTCGCGCCCGTGGAGCCGCAGTGGCCGGCGGTCACGAAGCCGCCCTGCGAGCCGGCCCTCGTCACCGAGAACCCGACCGAGCAGCGCGAGCCCGAGCCGATGTAGTACGCGTCACCGCCACGCACGTCGTAGTACGGCTCCGGCCGCTCGTCGGAGCGTACGACGCGGACGGCGGAGACGTCGGCGCCGCTGGCGCGCACCCAGGCGGCGGCCCTGGCGGGCGTGGAGGTCAGGACGACCACGGTGTTCTCGACGACGTCCACGTACCAGACCGGCGCGGTCCCCGGGGCGGTGGCCGACGCCTGGTCGAGGGTGGCCTTGACCTGGTCGAGCCGGTCGAGCGAGCGGCTGACCACGCGGGCCGCGACGCCGGCCGCCGCGATCGCCGCGGTCTTCGACGGGTCGGTGGTGGCGGCGACGGGGGTGGCGGTGGGGCCGGTGACCCAGGTGCCGGCGTACGACGGGCCGAGCAGGGCCCTGAGCCTGGGCTCCACGCCGGCCGCTGCGGCCTCGTTCACCAGGCGCGCCTCGGCCTGCTCGCCGGTGACGCCGAGGTCGCGGGCGAGCGCGTCCACGAGGCCGGGAGGGGGGTCGGCCGCGATGGACGCGCTCGTCCTGGCCATCTCGTAGAGGTTGTCGTCCTGGGCCGAGGCGCCCTTCGCGGCGAGGGCGACGGCCGGGACGGCGATGAGGGTGACGGCTAACGCGATGCCCGCCGTCCGGGTCTTTCTGGGGAGCATTGGTGACTCTCCTCGTACTGGGGGGTGCCGTCACCGTACGGGACCGGATACGAGGAGCGGTCGTGGCAAATGGCCCCTATCACGGTGTTATGGGGGAGCGCTCCTGGCCAGGCAGTTGTTCGTCGCCGAGCTCGAACGTCATGCCGCGGCTGCCGGCAATGCTGATCACCGGTCGCCGGAGCAGCTCGCTCGTCCGGTGCACCACCTCCTGGAAGTTGCGCTGGAGGTCGGGGTCGTCCACGGCGGACAGGCGTACCGAGCCGTTGTCCAGGAGCTCCTTGGCGAGCCACTCGGACATGGTGACGCGGAATCTGGCGGCCTCGTCGGGTGTGAGCGGTGTGGGTGCCATGCGCGCAGTCTAGGCGCGCTGCGGGGCCTGGAGGCTGTTTGATGAGCTATGTGGGGGTATGCGGCATTTGTGCCCCGGCAATGAGGAGACGAGCATGAAAGCAGTCACCTGGCACGGCAAGCGCGACGTACGGGTCGAAGAGGTCCCCGACCCGGCGATCAAGGAGCCCAACGACGCTGTCATCAGGGTCACCAGCAGCGGCATCTGCGGCTCCGACCTGCACCTGTACGAGGTGCTCGGGCCGTTCATGGCCGAGGGCGACATCCTCGGGCACGAACCCATGGGCGTGGTCGAGGAGGTCGGCTCCGCCATCGACAACATCAAGCCCGGAGACCGGGTGGTCATCCCGTTCAACATCGCCTGCGGCCACTGCCACATGTGCGGGATGGAGCTCTACGCGCAGTGCGAGACGACCCAGGTCCGCGAGCAGGGCATGGGCGCCGCCCTGTTCGGCTACACGAGGCTCTACGGGCAGGTGCCCGGCGGTCAGGCCCAGTACCTGCGGGTGCCCGAGGCGCAGTTCGGGCCCATCAAGGTCCCGGAGGGGCCGCCGGACGAGCGGTTCCTGTACCTGTCCGACGTGCTGCCGACCTCCTGGCAGGCCGTCGCGTACGCGGAGATCCCCGACGGCGGCAGCGTCACCGTCTTCGGGCTCGGGCCCATCGGCCAGATGTGCGCCCGCATCGCCCGCCACCTCGGCCACCGCGTGATCGGCGTGGACGGCATCACCACCCGCCTGGAGATGGCCCGCCGTCACGGTGTCGAGGTCATCGACGCCAGCGAGGTGCACAACGTCCCCGAGGAGATCCGCCAGCGCACCTCCGGACGCGGCACGGACTCGGTCATCGACGCCGTCGGCATGGAGGCCCACGGCTCCACCGCCGCCAAGATCGCCCAGACGCTCACCGGGCTGCTGCCCGACGCGGTGGCCGCGCCGCTCATGTCGAACGCCGGCGTGGACCGGCTGGCCGCGCTCAACCAGGCCATCGACTCCGTCCGCCGCGGCGGCGTCATCTCGGTCATCGGCGTCTACGGCGGCATGACCGACCCGCTGCCCATGCTGCGCATGTTCGACAAGGGCATCACGTTGCGCATGGGCCAGGCCCACGTCAGGAAGTGGGTCAGCGCGCTGATGCCGCTGCTGACCGACGACTCCGACCCGCTCGGCGTGATGGACCTGACCACCCACCGGCTGCCGCTGGAGGATGCGCCCCATGCGTACGAGATGTTCCAGAAGAAGGCCGACGGCGCGGTGAAGATCCTGCTCCAGCCGTGACCTGCCAGCTCAGAGGGGTTTCGCGGCCCGGGAGGCGGGCAGCGGAGCATCCATGAGAGTCGTGGTGGTGGGAGCAACCGGGAACGTCGGCACCAGCGTGGTGCGCGCGCTGGCCGCGGACGGCGGCGTGACCTCGATCGTGGGGGTCGCCCGCCGGCTCCCCGGGTGGCGGATAGACCGCACCGACTGGCGGCAGGCCGACGTGGCGACCGGCGACCTGACCCGGATCTTCGACGGGGCGGACGCGGTGGTGCACCTCGCGTGGCTGTTCCAGCCGACCAGGGACCCCGCCACCACCTGGCGGGCGAACGTGCTGGGCAGCATGCGGGTCTTCCGCGCCGCCGCGGAGGCGGGGGTGCCCGCGCTGGTCCACGCCTCCTCGGTGGGGGCGTACTCGCCGGGGCCCAAGGACCGGCCGGTGGACGAGAGCTGGCCCACGCACGGCTGGCCGGGGGCCGCGTACGGGCGGGAGAAGGCGTACGTCGAGCGGGTGCTCGACGTCTTCGAGCACGATCACCCGAACATCCGGGTGGTGCGGATGCGACCCGGCTTCATCTTCCAGCGGGCGGCCGCGACCGAGCAGCGCAGGCTGTTCGCCGGGCCGTTCGTGCCGCGGCGGCTGATCAAGGCCGGGCGGATCCCGTTCGTGCCGGACATCCCCGGGCTGCGGATGCAGGTGCTGCACGCCGAGGACGCGGCCGAGGCGTACCGGCTGGCCGTCACCAAGCCCGTGCGGGGCGCGTTCAACATCGCCGCCGAGCCCGTGCTCGACCCGCACGACCTGGCCAGGATGCTCGGCGCCCGGACGGTGCCGGTCCCGCAGGGGCTGGCCAGGGCGGCCGTGTCCGCGGGCTGGCACCTGCGGCTCGTGCCCGCCGCGCCCGGCCTGCTGGACCTGGCGCTGCGGATTCCGGTCATGAAGACGGAGCGCGCCAGAGAGGTGCTCGGCTGGAAGCCGCGGCACACGTCGTTCGACGCCATGCGGGAGCTGTTCGACGGGTTGCGCGAGGGTGCCGGCATGGACACCGCGCCGCTGGCCCCGGACGGCGGCCCGATCGGCCGGGTACGCGAGCTCGCCGGCGGCATTGGCGGACGTCCGTAAAGAGCTGACTGTGTGTAAATTCCGGCTGTCGGGGAAAGGGAATCACCACGCGAGGTCCTGAAGCGTGGCCCTGCGTGTCGGAAAGACACGGAGGAGCACATGCGCACCTTGATGACCGAGAGGTTCACCCTCCAAGACATCACCAAGCTGCGCCATGCGGTGGCCGAGCAGTCCGCGAGCTGTGGCCTGCACGGTCCCCGGCTGGACGACTTCGTCCTGGCCGTGCACGAGAGCGTGGTCAACGCCGTGGAGCACGCGGGCGGGGCAGGGCGCTTCAAGCTGTGGACGGTCGACGGCGTCATCCGCGCCGAGACCAGCGACCGGGGCTCGGGCATTCCCCAGGAGTACGTCAACGGCGGCAAGCGGCCGTCCGACCATTCCTACACGGGCCGGGGCATCTACCTGATCCGCCGGTTGTGCGACGTGGCCGACTTCCGTACCGGGCCCGCCGGCACCACGGTCGTGCTCACCATGCGGTTACCGCGGGGCCCCGATCACCGGACCCACAGGAGCATGCGGCGCATCAGGGTCACGGCGTGCGGAGGACGCCTGTTCGGCCGCTTCACCGCCTGATCCCGGTGCCGTCCCGGGCCATCTGACCTGGCCGGGCGCCAGGTAGGCTCGAGGGGACGGAAAGGGATCACTACGTGAGCGGCGAAATGCTTTTCCCCGGGATCATCTCTCCGGTCCGGCGCATCGGGCGGCGTGAGTTCGATTTCGAGCGCCAGGTCGCCATCATGGCCATCGTCAACAGGACGCCCAACTCCTTCCACGACCAGGGCCGCACCTTCGAGCTCGACGGCGCGGTCGCGGCGGCGACGCGGGCCGTGGCGGCCGGGGCCGACTGGGTGGACATCGGCGGCTTCGCCTTCAGCGCCGCCCAGGCGCAGATCGGGGTGGCTGAGGAGATCGACCGCGTCGCCCCCGTCATCGCCCGGGTCAGGGCCGCCACCGACGCCGTGATCTCCGTCGACACCCACCGCCCCGAGGTGGCGAAGGCGGCCGTCGAGGCCGGCGCCGACGTCATCAACGACACCAACGGCCTGCGTGAGCCCGGCCTCGCCGAGGTCGCGGCGGAGACCGGGGTCGGCGTGGTGGTCACCCACAGCCTCGGCGGGCCCGGCCGCCGGGTCTTCCGGCCGAGCTATTCAGACGTCGTCTCCGAGGTGGCGGACTTCCTGCGGGAGCGGGTCTCGTTCGCACTGAAGGCGGGGATCGCCCCCGACAAGATCATCATCGATCCGGGGCACGACCTGAACAAGAACACCTTCCACTCGCTCGAGCTGACGCGCCGGCTCGAGGAGATCACCTCGATCGGCTACCCGACGCTGGTGGCGCTGTCCAACAAGGACTTCATCGGGGAGACGATCGACCGCCCCCAGGGGGAGCGGAAGGAGGGGACGATCGCCGTCAACGTCGTCTCCGTCCTCAAGGGCGCACGCATCCTGCGCGTGCACGACGTGGCCGCGACGGTCGCGTCCGTGCGCATGACCGAGGCCGTGCTGGGCTGGCGCGGTCCGGTGGCACCCAGTCACAACCTCGCGTGAGGAGATCCGTACGTGACCGACCGCAAACCCGTCGGGCTTCCCTTCGAGACCTGGATCGACCGGCAGATCCGTGAGGCGGAGGAGCGGGGCGAGTTCGACGACCTGCCCGGCAAGGGCAAGCCGCTGCCGGGGCTCGATCGGCATCCCGACGAGATGTGGTGGATCAAGCAGAAGGTCGAGAGCGAGGGGCTGTCGATGCCCCTGCCGCCCACGCTGGCGTTGCGCAAGGAGGCCGAGGAGGCGCTGGCCGCGGCGCGTGGGGCTCGCTCCGAGGCCGAGGCCCGGCGGATCGTCGAGGAGATCAACCACAGGATCCGGGAGGCGATCAGGACCGGATTGTCGGGGCCGCCGCTGAACCTGATGCCCTTCGACGCCGACGAGATCGTGTCGGAGTGGCGGCGGGGGCGTTGACCCTGGGAAGGGGCCCGGGGGTGTGGCCCCCCGAGCCCCTTCCGGCAGCTGAGGGGCCCGGGTCAGGCGGGCCCCTCAGGCTGGTCGGGGGCCCGGGTCAGGCGGGTCCCCCGGCCGGCCGGGTCTTCAGTTGACGGGCGGGTAGGCGTTCTGCAGCAGCTCACGGAACTGGGCCGAGAACCACTGGCCGGACAGCGGGGCGTCGGCCTTGGCTCCCGACATGTTGTTGCCGTTGAGGCTGTTGCCGGTGTAGGTCGGGTCGCACATCCGGTCGAACTTCTTGCCCTCGTCGTTCGGGATGTCCCGGCTGGCGCCGTCGGACTCGCCCGGAGGCTTGATCCAGACGTAGGCGTCCAGGCCGGTGGCCGGGCTGGCCGTGGGCCGAGCGCCCAGGCCGGCGCCGCTCTGGTTGCACCAGTTGCCGGCGTGGATGCGCCGGTCGATGCGGGACTGGTTGACGAACTCGTCCACGTTGGTCGAGGTGCTCGGCCCGCTCGGGCGGGCGCTGCCGCCCCAGCCGTTGCGGGAGGTGTCGATCAGCATGCCGAGCCCCTGCCGGAAGCCCTTGCTGATGAGCGCGTTGCGCAGGGCTGTGGCGAAGCTCTGCTCGTCGACGTAGTAGTTCCAGTCCACCCACTTGGACTGCCTGACCGTGGTGCTGCCCACCATGGTGTTGATGGTGAAGTGCGGCTCGGTCGTGGCTGAGTAGTTGGCGGTGTTGACGATGAAGCCGTCCACGCTGTCCACCCCGGCGGTGGTGGCGGCGACGGTCTCGTAGAAGAGGTTCACGGACGGGTTGAAGTTCGAGTCCCAGCCGAGCCACGCGTGGTGGGCGGCGTCGATGTAGGTGTAGACGTTCGTGATGGCGTGCAGCTGGTTGAGCGCGTAGCGGACGCCGTCGCGGTAGCCGCCGGCGCCGTTGGCCTCGCGGCACTTCTCGAAGGAGTTGAGGTTGGTGACCAGGTTCGGCAGCGAGTCGGGCTCGATGATCGTGACGATGCGCAGGTTGGCGTAGGCCGAGTCGCGCATGATGGCCGCGATCGGGTCGATGTACTCGGTCTTGTAGCGGTTGAACCCGTCCTGCGCGATGAGCAGCTCGCCGTTGGAGGCCAGCGCCGAGCAGTCGCGGTTGGGCAGGTTGTAGATGACGACCTGGATCGTCAGCGGCGCGGAGCCGTTGGCGGCGTCCTGCCGGACGGCCTCGTCCAGGTGGGCGCGCAGGCCCATGGCCGAGGAGGAGCCGGCGATGGCCGCGATGCGGTCCATCCACACGGCCGTGGAGGTGTTGGCGACCGCCGAGCCGCCGGGCTCGGCCGCGGCCCTGGCGCTCCAGTTCGGGTTCACGTAGCCGGTGGCGCCCGCGTACGGGTTCTCGACGTGGGTCGGGTTGGTGCCGCCGTCGTCGTCGGCCTCGGTGGCGGTGACCGTACGCGAGGTCAGGCCGGTGGAGGCGACGGTGAAGGGGCGGCTGCCGTTGGCCGTGTCGGAGTCCTGGGCGGCGGCCAGGGTCACCGTCTGCGGGGTGCTCCAGTTGGCCGGGGTGAAGGTCAGGCTGGCCCCGGAGGAGACGGTGAGGTTGGTGTCACCGCTGCCGGCCGTCGTGGTGACGGTCACGTTCGAGGACGGCTGCGCGGCCAGGCGGACCGTGTAGGTGCCGGTCGAGCCCTCGGGCACGGTCACCGCGGGCGGCGACACGATGATCGACTGCTCCACTGTGGCGTCGTCGTCCACCTCGGTCGCGGTGACCGAGGCGCCGGTGACGCCGGTGCCGCCGACGCTGAAGGCGGCGGTGCCCGCGGCGGTGTCGGAGTCCTGGGCGGCGGCCAGGGTCACCGTCTGCGCGGTGCTCCAGTTGGACGGGGTGAAGGTGAGCGAGCTGCCCGAGCTGACGGTCAGGTCGGTGTCACCACTGGTCCGCGCGGTGGTGACGGTCACGTTCGAGGTGGGCGCGGAGGAGAGCCGGGCGGTGAAGGTGGCCGTGCCGCCCTCGTTGACCGCGACCGCGCTGGCCGAGGCCACCACGGACGGGGTGGTCGGGCCGGTGCCGCCGCAGGTGACCCCGTTCACGCTGAACGAGGTGGGGTTCGGGTTCGTGCCGGTCCAGGTCCCGTTGAACCCGATGTTGGTGGAGGCGCCGGTGGCCAGGGTGCCGTTCCACGGCATGTTCGTGGCCGTGACCCGGGTGCCCGACTGGGACCAGTTCGCACCCCAGCCGGTCGGCGTGTACCTCTGGCCGGTGGTCGGGAAGTCGAAGGCCAGCGACCACGACGTCAGGGGATCACCGGTGTTCTTCAGCGTGACGCTCGCGGTGAAACCGCCTGAGCCGGTGCCCCACTGGTTGGCGGTATAGGCCACGTCGCAGGTGACGGCGGCGTTCGCGGCCGTGCCCTGGCCGACGACGAGTCCTAAGGCCGCGACACTCGCGGCGGTCATGGTCACGGCCCATTTGCGGAGGCCGCGGTGGAGTCTCACGAGCGATCATCTCCAGTACTTAGGTGGCTGGGAGCGCTCCCATGGTGAGCCGCGCTCGGAGCCCTGTACAGAGGGCGGCCGTCGAGAAGGTGTCCGCCGCCCCGCATGCTCGTTGAATACCCCGGAACGGGGATGAAACTTTCATCCCTGGCAGCCTGGTGAGAGGAAACACGGGGGTTACCGAACCGCCATTCCGTTGACATACGCCGCCGGGCACCCACAATCCACTTTGGGAGCGCTCCCACATCCCTACTCCCATGGAGACCCCGTGAAGTACAGACCTTCATCCCTTTTGACGCGCTTATCGAGACGGCTGGCCGTGGCCACGACCCTCGTCCTCGTCGCGGGCACGACCACGGCCTTGGCAGCCGGTCCCGCCCAGGCGGCCGTGGCGTGTGACGTGACGTACGCGGCCAACCAGTGGGGCACCGGCTCGGGCGGTTTCACGGCGAACATCACGCTGAAGAACACCGGTGACCCCCTGACGTCCTGGTCGCTCGGCTTCGACTTCCCGACCACCGGACAGCGGTACACCCCGAGCGGCTGGGGTGCGAACTGGTCCCAGTCGGGCACCCGGGTCACGGCCACGAACATGCCGTGGAACGGCACCCTGGCCACCGGCGCCTCCACCAACATCGGCTTCAACGGCACGTGGACGGGCAGCAACCCGAGCCCGACCTCGTTCAGCGTGAACGGGGTCACCTGCGGCGGCCCCGGCACCGGCACCGCGCCCACCGTGTCGCTGACCTCGCCGACCGCCGGCCAGACGTTCACCGCCCCGGCCACCGTGCCGATCGCGGCGAACGCGGCCGACTCCGACGGCACCGTCGCCAAGGTCGACTTCTTCCAGGGCTCCACGCTGCTGGGCACCGACACCTCCTCGCCGTACAGCTACAGCTGGACGAACGTGGCGGCCGGCAGCTACTCGATCACGGCCAGGGCCACCGACAACGCCGGCCTGACCACGACCTCGTCGCCGGTCGGGATCACGGTCTCGCCGAACACCGGGCCGGCCCTCGTGGTCAGCCCGACCACGCTGTCCGTGCCCGAGGCGGGGACGGCGACCTTCGGCGTGAAGCTGTCGCAGGCTCCCTCGTCGAACGTGACGGTCACGACGGCCCGCGCCAGCGGTGACGCCGACGTCACGGTGTCGGCCGGTGCAAGCCTCACGTTCACCCCGTCGAACTGGAACACCGCGCAGAACGTCACGCTGGCCGCGGCCAACGACGGCGACACGACGAGCGGCTCTGCCGTGATCAGGGTGAGCGCCACCGGGTACACGCCGGTGGACGTCGCGGCCTCCGAGGCGGACGACGACGTCGGCGGCGACAACGAGTACGTCCAGCGCTTCGTCGAGCTCTACAACGAGCTGCACGACCCGGCCAACGGCTACTTCTCGCCCGAGGGCGTGCCGTACCACTCGGTCGAGACGTTCCTGGTCGAGGCGCCGGACCACGGGCACGAGACCACGTCCGAGGCCTACAGCTACTACCTGTGGCTGGAGGCGACCTACGGGCAGGTGACCGGCGACTGGACGAAGTTCAACAACGCGTGGGCCTCGATGGAGAAGTACATCATCCCGGCCACCGCCGACCAGCCGACGAACTCGTTCTACAACGCCTCGAAGCCCGCCACGTACGCGGCCGAGTACAACTCGATCAGCAGCTACCCGTCGCAGATCGACTCCGGCGTCAGCGTGGGCACCGATCCGATCGCCGGTGAGCTGCAGAGCGCGTACGGCACGCGCGACATCTACGGCATGCACTGGCTGCTCGACGTCGACAACACCTACGGCTTCGGCCGCTGCGGCGACGGCACCACCAGGCCCGCCTACATCAACACCTACCAGCGCGGCCCGGAGGAGTCGGTCTTCGAGACGATCCCGCAGCCGTCCTGCGACACCTTCGCCCACGGCGGCACCAACGGCTACCTGGACCTGTTCATCAAGGACTCCTCGTACGCCAAGCAGTGGAAGTACACCAACGCCCCCGACGCCGACGCCCGCGCGGTGCAGGTGGCGTACTGGGCGCAGACCTGGGCCAAGGAGCAGGGCAAGGAGTCGCAGATCTCCGCGACGGTGGCCAAGGCCGCCAAGATGGGCGACTACCTGCGCTACGCGATGTACGACAAGTACTTCAAGCAGCCCGGCTGCACGAGCCCCTCGTGCCCGGCCGGCACCGGCAAGAACGCCTCCAACTACCTGCTGAGCTGGTATTACGCATGGGGCGGCGCGACCGACTCCAGCGCCGGCTGGGCCTGGCGCATCGGCTCCAGCCACAACCACTCCGGCTACCAGAACCCGTTCGCGGCCTGGGCGCTGGCCAACGTGGCCGAGCTCAAGCCGAAGAGCTCGACCGGTGCCGCCGACTGGAGCACCAGCATGACGCGCCAGCTGCAGTTCTACACGTGGCTGCAGTCGGCCGAGGGCGCCATCGCCGGTGGCGCGACCAACAGCTGGGAGGGCCACTACGCCACGCCGCCGGCGGGGCTGCCGAAGTTCCACGGCATGACCTACGACTGGCAGCCGGTCTACCACGACCCGCCGTCGAACCAGTGGTTCGGCTTCCAGGCGTGGACGATGGAGCGGGTCGCGGAGCTCTACTACGCCACCGGCAACGCCGACGCCAAGGCGCTGCTCGACAAGTGGGTGACGTGGGCGCTGGACAACACCACGATCGGCTCCGACGGCAGCTACCAGATCCCGTCCACGCTGCGCTGGACCGGTCAGCCGGCCGGCAACTTCAACGCGACGACGGGCATGCCGCCGGCCAACCCCGGCCTGCACGTGACCGTCGTGGACCACACGCAGGACGTGGGCGTCGCCGGCTCCTACGCCAAGGTGCTCATGTACTACGCGGCCAGGGCGAACCACGCCGAGGCGCGCGACACGGCCAAGGCGCTGCTCGACGGCGTCTGGGAGAACCGTGACGCCAAGGGCGTGTCGGTGCCGGAGACCAAGGCCGACTACAACCGCATCGACGACCCGGTGTACGTGCCCGCCGGCTGGACCGGCGAGATGCCGAACGGCGACACGATCAACTCCAGCTCGACCTTCATCTCGATCCGGTCCTTCTACCGGAACGACCCGGACTGGCCGAAGGTCGACGCCTTCCTGAAGGGGACGGGCCCGGCGCCCGTCTTCAACTACCACCGGTTCTGGGCGCAGGTGGACGTAGCCGTCGCCCTCGCCGAGTACGGGCGGCTCTTCCCGTGAAAAAGGCAACACTGATCGCCGTGGCGTCGCTGGTCCTGCCCCTGTTCGGGGCGGGGCCGGCGGCCCACGCCGCCGCTGCCGCACCCGCCTTCGCCTACGGCGAGGCGCTGCAGAAGTCGCTGTGGTTCTACGAGGCCCAGCAGTCGGGCGCGCTGCCCGACTGGAACCGCGTCTCCTGGCGCGGCGACTCGGGCCTGAACGACGGCAAGGACGTGGGCGTGGACCTCACGGGCGGCTGGTACGACGCGGGCGACCACGTCAAGTTCGGCTTCCCGATGGCGTTCTCGGCCACCATGCTGGCCTGGGGCGCGGTCGAGTACCGCGACGCCTACGCGGGCTCCGGCCAGCTCACCCACCTGCTCAACAATCTCAAGTTCGTCAACGACTACTTCATCAAGGCCCACCCGTCGCCGAACGTGCTCTACGGGCAGGTCGGCAACGGCGGAACGGACCACGCCTGGTGGGGCCCGGCCGAGGCGATGTCGATGGCGCGGCCCGCGTACAAGATCGACGCGTCATGCGGCGGGTCGGACCTGGCGGGGGAGACGGCGGCGGCGATGGCGGCATCGTCGATCGTCTTCCGCCCGACAAATCCGTCTTATGCCGACACGCTGGTGACGCACGCCAAGCAGCTCTACTCCTTCGCCGACACCGTCAGGAAGAAGTACAGCGAGTGCATCACCGACGCGTCGAGCTTCTACAACTCGTGGAGCGGCTTCAACGACGAGCTGGTGTGGGGCGCGATCTGGCTCTACCGGGCCACGAACGACGCCTCCTACCTGGCCAAGGCTGAGAGCGGCTACGCCAACCTGGGTACCGAACCCCAGACCAGCACCAAGTCGTACAAGTGGACGATCGCCTGGGACGACAAGTCGTACGGCGCGTACGTGCTGCTGCACAAGCTGACCGGCAAGCAGCAGTACCTGGACGACGCCAACCGCTGGCTCGACTGGTGGACGGTCGGCGTGAACGGGTCGCAGGTCAAGTACTCGCCGGGCGGGCAGGCCGTGCTCGACCGGTGGGGCTCGCTGCGGTACGCGGCCAACACCTCGTTCGCGGCGCTGGTGCACAGTGACTCGATCACCGACGCCACGCGCAAGGCCCGCTACCACGACTTCGCGGTCCGGCAGATCAACTACACGCTGGGCGACAACCCGCGCAACTCCTCGTACCTGATCGGGTTCGGCGCCAACCCGCCGAAGAACCCGCACCACCGCACGGCGCACGGCTCGTGGACCGACCAGATCACCAACCCCGAGCAGACCCGCCACACCCTGTACGGCGCGCTCGTCGGCGGCCCGCCCGACCCGAACGACGCCTACACCGACAAGCGCGACGACTACGTCATGAACGAGGTCGCCACCGACTACAACGCCGGCTTCACCAGCGCGGTGGCCAGGCTGTACAAGGAGTACGGCGGCGCCCCGGCGGCCGGCTTCCCCGCCGAGGAGACCCCGGACGGCCCGGAGATCTTCGTCGAGGCGGGCGTGAACGCCTCGGGGACCGGGTTCACCGAGATCAAGGCCATCGTCCGCAACCAGTCGGCCTGGCCCGCCAGGGTCCTGTCCGACGGCTCGTTCCGCTACTACTTCACCCTCGACGGCTCGACGACGGCCTCGCAGATCAGCGTGTCGTCGGCCTACACGCAGTGCAAGGCGCCGACGCTGCACCAGGCGAGCGGCAGCACGTACTACGTGAACATCGACTGCTCGGGCCAGGCCATCGCGCCCGCCGGGCAGTCGCAGCACCGCAGGGAGGTGCAGTTCAGGATCGCCAGCGCGGGCACGTGGGACCCGGCCAACGACTGGTCGTACCGGAACATCCCCACCACGCCCGGCACGACGCCGGTGCGCACCGGGAACATCACCCTCTACAGCGGCGCCACCAAGATCTGGGGTGACCCGCCGGGTCCGGAGGAAGTGGACACGACGGCGCCCAGCAAGCCGGGCAAGCCCGCGGTCTCCGCGATCTCGGGCTCCTCGGCGAGGCTGAGCTGGACCGCCTCCACCGACAACGTGGGCGTGACCGGTTACGACGTCTACCTGGGGTCCACCAAGGTAGGAACCGCCACGTCCACGTCCTTCGACCTGAGCGGGCTCACCCCTGCCACGGCCTACACCGCCCACGTGGTGGCCAGGGACGCGGCAGGCAACACGTCGGTGCAGTCCGACGGCACGGCGTTCACCACGTCAGACACGGTGGACGGGACGCCGCCCAGCAAGCCCGGCAAGCCGACGGTGTCCGGGATCACCTCCTCGGCGGCGCGGGTGAGCTGGGCGGCGTCCACGGACAACGTGGGCGTGGCCGGATATGACGTCTACCTGGGGTCCACCAAGGCAGGCACGGCCACGACCACGTCGTTCGACCTGAGCGGCCTCACCCCCGCCACCGGCTACACGGTCACCGTGGTGGCGCGGGACGAGGCGGGCAACAGCTCGGCGGCCTCGGACGGCACCGCGTTCACCACCTCCGACGCCGCGGCCGGCGGGTGCACGGCCACCTACAAGGTGGTCAACACGTGGGGCGGCGCGTACCAGGCCGAGGTGACGGTGAAGAACGCCGGCACGTCGGCCACCAGCGCCTGGACGGTCACCTGGAACTCCCAGAACTCGATCACCCAGCTCTGGGGCGGCAAGCACACCGTGTCCGGCTCCACGGTCACGGTGAAGAACGAGGCGTGGAACGGCGCGCTCGCGCCGGGCGCCACCACCACGTTCGGCTTCATCGCCAACGGCGCCTCCACCGCTCCCGACCCGATCACCTGCACCCCCGCCTGATCCGAGACTCCGCCCCCGCCGCAGTAGCGGCGGGGGCGGCTCCATCGGCTCAGGGAAAGGCGGCACATGAGAGCGCTCCGCACCGCGCCGGACTTCGCCGGCACCACCTTCGGCCTCCTGGCCGGCCGGCGGGCCGGGAACACGTCGATCCCGTCCGGTTACACGTGCGCCAACCGAACTGCCCGGCAGCCGGGTGCGTATGAGGAGGTGAGGCCCTAACCAGCTATTCCTGCCCAACAAACCATCCCGCCCGGATGGGACGGACGCGGCCGAAACCTCCACTCGGCCGCGTCCGTTTTCTCCCCACCCGCTTCGGCCCCGCTCCCGCTCCCGCCCGGCCTGCGGTCCCGCGCCACCGCGCCACCGCGCTCGCAGTCCCGCGCCGTCGCGCCACTGCGCTCGCAGTCCCGCGCCGTCGCGCCACTGCGCCGCCACCGCGCTGCCGCGCCGCCGCCGCGCTCGCCGTGCCGCGCTGCTGCTTCGCCGGCGCCTGCTGCGCTGCTGGAGGCGTGATCGCGAAAGGTCGCACGCCGACGACACTGCCCGACTGCCGTCTTCGACCGCGGCGCGGTGGCCGTCGGGCTCGCCGCGTGTGTGGCGTGCCGCTCCGGACGTCCCCCCCTGGCACAAGCCCCTCCGCGGGCGCCGCGTCAGCGCCTCGGCGGGCCCCTGAAGGCCGTGAGGAGGCGCGGCCAGGGGGCCGGGCCTCCTCACGGGTGGGGGGCTATTTGGCGGTCGAGGTCGCCAGGGCGAAGCGTTCGCGGGCCGCCTCGATCGCCGTGTCGTCGGCGAACTCGGCGAACGCCTCCTCGTGATAGTGCCGGGGGATGAGCCGGCGGACCCGGTCCGGGTAGCCGGCTCCCGATTCGGGCACCCTGACCTGGGGCGGGATGCTGATCTTGACGGCGATCGGCCCCGAGGCGCGTACGGAGGCGGCCCAGTCCGGGCTCTCCCCGGTGATCGCGCACATGTGGCGGGCATACACCCACGTCACCTCCACGAGCGAGGTGGCGTTCCGGGGTTCGGTGCCGAAGGGTTCCACGGCGCACACGACGCGGGAGTCGAAGCTGTGCCCGTGGGCGTGGTGCTCGCCGGGCGAGGCCTGCTCGAGTATCAGGGTCACCTGGGCGGCGAGCTCCGCGTTGAGCTGGGAGGACGGCTGCCTGGCAGCGAAGAACGTCACCCCGGCCAGGGTCAGGCCGGCCAGGGTGACGATTGCCGCGACGAGCCCGCGACGCGTTTTGATCACGGGCTGGTGCAGGTCAGGGTCGGTGCGGGGCTCGGGATCGAGCCGGTGGCGTTGAATCCGAACGCGGTGGAGGCGTTCGGTGCGAGTTGCCCGTTGTACGTGGCGTTCTTGACCGTCACGTTGGGCGCTTGTGTGGACAGCACGCCGTTCCACGGTGAGCCGTCGAAGCTCTGGCCGCCGGCGTACGTCCACTTGACCGTCCAGCCGTTGATGGCGCTGGTGCTGGTGTTCTTCACGGTCACCTCACCCTGGAAGTGGCCGGCCCAGCCGGTGTCGGTGGCCTTCCACGTGGCGGTGCAGGCGCCCGTCGGAGCGGGGTCGGTCGGCGTGACGGTGGGGCTGGGGCCGGGGCTGCTGCCACCGGGGCCGACACCGGTCACCTGGCCGTTGCCGCCGTCGAAGACGACGTCGGAGCAGCTGTAGAAGTTCTCGTTGCTGTCCGAGCGGATCCAGTGCGTGAAGATGATGTGCCGGCCGCTCTTGCCGGACGGCAGCTGGGCGTTCCAGTAGTAGTAGTTGAGCCCGCCGGCGCCGCCGCTGGCGGGCGGGTTGGTGACGCTGCCGAACGGCTCGAGGTCGGACCACTTGAGCGGCCCGTTGGGGTTCCAGCCGTTCTTGGTGACGTAGTAGTTGAACGCGCCGGGGTGCTGCGCCCAGTTGCTGTGCCGCATCTGGATGGAGGCCCCGGAGGTCAAGTGGGTCAGCGGCCAGTCGGAGCGGACCGCGTTGTAGGCCGAGAAGTCGTAGGGCCCGCCGGTGCCGCCGCTGCAGATCTGCCCGTCGGGGATGAATCCGGTGGTCCGGCCCGCGCCGTCGGAGCGCAGCACCGCGAACCAGTTGTACAGGGGGGTCGCGCCGCTCTGGTTGACCGCGGCCGCGCATGCGGGGTTGTAGGGGAGGATCTGCCCGTTGTCCCGCAGGCCGTCCTGCCAGCACAGGAACGTACGGCTGCCCGGGAACATGGACACGCCGTGGGCCTGTGCCTGCGTGGGCACCATCAGAACACTTGTGATCAGGACCAGGACGGCGGTGAGTGCCGCCGACTTGAATAACTTCATGGGGATTCCCTTGCGCTGACGACAGAGGAAACCTGCCCACGACCTGCCCGCCCGGCGAGCGAATTGAATCACGCTTTTTCCGGATTCGACAACGATCGGTGAAACTTTCAGCCGATCTTGGTCACGGTTTCCCCTGGTGGGTGCCCCGCCCCTGCTCGCACGCGGGCACCGCTGCTTGCCGTACCGGACGGCCCCGGAGAGGGTGAACGCTGGGAGCGCTCCCACTACACTCCACTGTCAGAGAGGCGGGAGCAACACGCCATGAGGCACGCGCACATCCACCTGATCATCGGGGCGTTACTCGCCATGGGCCTGTTCGCCGCGCCGGCGCAGGCCGCTCCGGTGCTCTGCGAGAAGTACGGCTCGGCGAGCATCCAGAACGGCCGCTACATCGTGCAGAACAACGTCTGGGGCGCGAGCACCGCGCAGTGCGTCGACGTCAACCAGAACGGCGGCTTCACCGTCACGCAGGCGGCCCACAACAACTCCACGAGCGGCGCGCCGGCCGGCTACCCGTCGATCTACGCCGGCTGCCACTACGCCAACTGCACCACCGGCAGCAACCTGCCCATGCAGGCCAGCGCCGGCGGTTTCGCCGGGCTCCGGAGCAGCGTCAGCATGACGTACCCGAGCTCCGGCACCTACAACGCCTCCTACGACCTCTGGTTCGACCCCACGCCCCGCACCGACGGCCAGAACACCGGCGCCGAGCTGATGATCTGGCTCAACCGGCAGGGCTCGATCCAGCCGATCGGCTCCCAGGTCGGCACCGTGAACCTGGCCGGCGCGACCTGGCAGGTCTGGTACGGCAACATCGGCTGGAACGTGATCTCCTACGTGCGCACCTCGCCCGCCACCTCGCTGGACTTCACCATCGACACCTTCTACTCCGACGTGGTCAACCGCGGCTACGGCCAGCGGTCGTGGTATCTGACCAGCGTCCAGGCCGGGTTCGAGCCCTGGATCGGCGGCACCGGCCTGGCGGTCAACTCCTTCTCGTTCGGCTCGGGCGGCGGCACCACCGACCCGACCCCGCCGAGCACCCCCGGCACGCCGTCGGCCTCGAACGTCACCTCGTCCGGGGCCACCCTCACCTGGGCCGCCTCCACCGACAACGTGGGCGTGACCGGCTATGAGGTGCTGCGCGCGACCGGCGACACGTTCACCAGGGTCGGCACCAGCAGCACCACCTCCTACACCGACACCGGCCTGAGCCCCGCCACCACCTACCGCTACCGGATCAGGGCGAGAGACGCCGCGGGCAACCTCTCGCCCGAGTCCGCGACGGTCACGGTGACCACCCAGACCGGCGGGACCGGCGGCGGTTGCACGGCCACCGCCACCACCCAGACCGCCTGGAACAACGGCTACGTCATCCAGCCGGTCACCGTCACCAACCGGGGCACCTCGGCGCTCGACGGCTGGACGGTCACGTTCGCGCTGCCGTCCGGGCACACGATCACCGGCATGTGGAACGCGAGCTACACCGTCAGCGGCGGCACCGTCACGGTCCGGAACCTGTCGCACAACGGCCCGCTGGCGTCCGGCGCCACCACGTCGTTCGGCTACCAGGCGACGCGGCCGGCCGGGAACACGCAGGTACCCAGCGGCTACACCTGCGCATGAGGCTCGCGCGGGCATCGCTTTGCGAGGGGCCCAGCCCGCGCGCGGAGGGGTACGGCTGGTGCTGCCGTACCCCTCATCAATCTCAGTCGTGCCGCAGCGCCGCGTCGATGTCGTCCAGCCTGGCCTGCAGCTCGCTCAGGCAGGCAGGGGTGAGCCGGCCCTCCCGCATGCGGTCGGAGAGCTTCTGGCGCAGGCTCTCGGTCCTGGACTCCGCCGGGCCGTGCCGCGGCGCCACGGCGGTGTCCAGCACCTGCCGGAGGTCCAGCACGACGTCGGCGTCGGTCGCGCCGCACGGCGTCCTGGCCTCCAGCACGGTCCTGAAGCCGGCCGCGGCCTGCTCCACCGTGATCGTCGCGGACGGCGAGCTCTCGATCAGCCGCGCCGTCGGCCCCGGCGCCGGCTCGGCCACTCGCTGCTGCTGTTGCTGCTGCGGGGGCGGCCCCGTCTGCTGCTGGAACCAGAGCATGGCGGACAGGGCGATGGCCGCCGAGCCCGTCACGGTGAGGCCGCGCCGCACGTGCCGGCCCAGCGTCACCGTGCCGAGCGCGGAGGTCAGCGCGGAGACGATCTGCGCCGCCGTCGGCCGCTCCTCCGGCTCGTGCGCCAGGCAGCGCTGGCAGAGCGAGGCGACGGCGTTCGGCACGCCGGGGACGCGGGGAGGGGGCTCGGTGCGGTGAGCCGCCTCGATCTCCTCCCACGTGGTCTCCGGGTACGGCGTCCGCCCCGTGAGCATGGCGTGCATCAGCACGCCCAGGGCGTACACGTCGACCGCCGGATGGGTCGGCGCGCCGAGCAGCCGCTCGGGGGCGACGTAGGGAGGGGTGCCGCGATCGTCGTCGGGGTCGCCCGCCCAGGCCGCGATACCGAAGTCGAGCAGCTTGGGCCCGTTGGCGGTGAGCAGCACGTTCTCCGCCGTGACGTCCCGGTGCACCAGGCCGCGGGCGTGCCCGGCCATCAGCACCCGCGCCAGCCGCAGCGCGATGGACGCCGCGTCCGGCCACGGCAGCGGGCCCGTCTCGATGCGCTCGGCCAGCGGCGTGCCGTCGAGCAGCGGCATCACGACGTAGGCCGCGACGCCGCCGCTCGTGGTGACGGTCTCGCCGTAGTCGTAGATCTCGATGGAGTCGGGATGGATGAAGCGCGCGGCGGCGCGGGCCTCGCTGCGTACGCTGACCCGATCTCCCGGGTCGGTGTGCAGCGAGGCCGTGAGCACCTTGACCGCGATCATCCGGTGCAGGGACTGGTCGAAGGCACGCCAGATGACCGACATGCCCCCGCGGGCCAGCGGGTCCAGCAACAGATACCGCCGGGCCAGCACGTCCCCAGGCTCAAGCCGACTCACGGATGACCAGTTCCGTGGGGAGTACGGGGTCGATTCCCGCGGCCCCCGTCAGGAGCAGCCGGGTGGCGACGGTGGCGAGCTCCTCGACGGGCTGGCGGATGGTGGTCAGGGCCGGGACGGTGTGCCTGGCGACCGGGGCGTCGTCGAACCCGATCACCGCGACGTCCGCCGGCACCTTGCGTCCTGCCCTGCGCAGGGCCTGGATCGCGCCCGCCGCCATCAGGTCGGAGGCCACGAAGACCGCGTCCAGGCCGGGCGCGTGGCGTAACAGCCACTGCATCGCGTGCGTGCCCGACGCGGCGGTGAAGTCCCCGTAGGCCACGGGTACGTCGGGTGCGCCGGCCGCCTGCAAGGTGCGTATGAGGCCCTCCAACCTGTCACGGGCTCCGGGTAAGGACGGCGGGCCGCCGATGGCGGCGACGTTACGGCGGCCCGACAGCAGGAAGTGTTCGGCCGCCTGACGGCCGCCGTCGAGGTTGTCGACGTCGGCGAACGGGAGTTTGAGGTCGTGGGGCGGGCGGCCGATGTTGCGCACCGGTATGCCCGAGGTGGATAACTTGATCGCCAGGGGATGACGCTCTCTTGCGCCCACGATGAGCACCGCGCCGGACAGGGCGGGCAGCGTGGATGAGGTGGGGGTGACGGTGGTCACCATGAGGTGGGTGCCGTGCTCGTTTATCACGGCGCCCGCGGCGGACAGGAGCCTGGCGTAGTAGGGCTCGGAGAAGAGCCGGGGAAGGTGGTCACAGATCACCGCTGTGACTCCGTCGGCCATGGTTTTCGCGGCCGTTCCCCGGGGTGCGCGTTGTCGGACGTATCCCATGCGGGACACGGCGTCGTAGACTTGGCGGCGGGTCGAGGTACTGACCCGCACCGAGCCTGTAAGGACTCGAGATGCGGTCGCGGGGGAAACCCCTGCAGCGGCCGCCACCTGTGCCAGTGTGGGCTGCTCGGTCATGGAGCACCTCGCGGAAAGATCCTGGGAGCGCTCCCACGTTACCAATGTTTCGCCGCTGTTAATAGGGCCTTTGCAGGGAGTGCGTCCCACTGTGCGGACGCACTCCGAATTTGCTCAGCTAGAGGCGCTGGTAACCGGCAGAGGTTTCTGTGTCGGGTGTGGATCACGGCATATTTACGTGTCCGATTTGTCTTATCCGACAATCAGGAAACCCCTCCTACCCGTGATCATTCTCCGAACTCGGCCAGATCCCCTTCGTCGATCAAGCCTTCCTGGTCCTCGTCCGGCTCCGGCTGGACCACCGGTCGGCACCCCGAGCCGCAGCCGCCGAAGCGGGAGGTGTTCACCGGGGTGAAGTCGGTCGCCGGGGTGCCCTTCAGGGCGGCGATCATGGTGTCCTTCCAGATCGGCCCGGGGATCGAGGCGCCGAAGACCGAGGCGTAGTAGCGGCCGCCGATGGTGATGTTGTTGAGCTTGTAGTCCTGGGAGCCGCGCGGGTCGCCGATGCTGACCGCCCCCGCCAGGTCCGGGGTGAACCCGGCGAACCAGGCGGTGGCCTGCGCGTCCGTGGTGCCGGTCTTGCCCGCCGCCGGACGGCCGATGCCGCCGACGCCGCGCATGGTTCCCTTGGTGAACACGCCGGACAGGATGTCCGCCGCGGCGTCCGCCACCTCGGGGTCGAGGGCCTGCTTGCACTTCGGGTTGTAGGTCTTCACCTTGCCGAAGCGGTCGGTGATCTTGGTGATCGCCATGGGCGCGCAGTACTTGCCGCGCGCGCCGATGGCCGCGTACGCGTTGGCGACGGTCACCGGGTCCATCTCGTTGGTGCCGAGCGTGAACGTCTCGTACTCCGTCAGCGCCAGGCCGTCGGAGCGCTTGATCCCCAGCGACTTGGCCGTCTGGATGGTGTCACACAGGCCGACCTTCTGCTCCAGCATCATGAAGAAGGTGTTCACCGAGCCCCAGGTGCCGGTGGCCAGCGACTTGAAGCCGCCGCCGCCCTCGTCGTTGGTGACGGTGTGGCTGGGGTCGCCGATGTTCTCGCCCTTGCAGTTCTTGAACGTGGAGTAGTAGGGGGCGCGGTAGCCGCTGCCGACGCTGAACCCGTCGTTGATCTTCATGCCCTCCTTGAGGGCGGTGATCAGGGTGAACGTCTTGAACGTCGAGCCCGCCTGGAAGCCGACGCCGCCGCCGTGCACGGCGTCCGCCACCACGTTGTACGACATCTCCTTCTTGCGCTTGTTGTTGCCGTACTTGCGGCTGGCGGCCATCGCCTTGATCGCGCCCGTGCCCGGCTCCACCAGGGCCTCGGAGGCGACCGGGTTGTCCGAGGCGAACACGTGCTTCCTGATCGCCGCGTCGGCGGCCTTCTGCATCCTCGGGTCCAGCGTGGTCTGGATCGTCAGGCCGCCCCGGTTGAGGAACTGGCTCCTGGCCTTGGCCGTCTTGCCGAAGACCGGGTTGCTGAGCACCTCGTTGCGTACGTACATGCAGAAGTACGGGTAGTCGCTGGCCCCGCAGCCGCCCGGGATGTCGATGCCCTTGTAACCGAGCTTCTTGGCCTTGGCCTCGGCGGCCTGCTCGGGCGTGATCTTCTTCAGCTCGGCCATCCGGTCGAGCACCACGTTGCGCCGCGCCAGCAGGGCCTTCTGCTGTGCCTTGCCCAGGTTCGGGTCCGTCGAGTTGGGGTCCTGCACGGCGCCGGCCAGCGTCGCGGCCTGCACCAGCGTCAGCTCCGACGCGCTCACCCCGAAGAAGCGCTTGGCCGCCGCCTCCACCCCGTTGGCGCCGGCGCCGAAGTAGGCGATGTTGAGGTACTTCTCCAGGATCTCGTCCTTGGTGTACTTGTTCTCCACCGCCATCGCGTAGCGCAGCTCCTTGAGCTTGCGCGCGTAGCTGGCCTCCAGGGCCGCGTTCCGCTCCTTGTCGGTGGTGGCCGAGTTGAGCAGCACCTGCTTGACGTACTGCTGGGTGATGGACGAGCCGCCCTGGGCGATGCCGCCCGAGGTGAAGTTCTTGGCCAGGGCCCGGATCGTGCCCTCGATGTCGATCGCGCCGTGCTCGTAGAAGCGGAAGTCCTCGATGGAGATGATGGCCGTCTTCATGATGTCGGCCACCTGGTCGAGCGCGATGCTCTCGCGGTACTCCTCCCAGAAGTAGGCGATCTCGTTGCCCTTGGCGTCCAGCACGGTCGTCCGCTCGGCCAGCGGGGGTTCCTTGAGCTCCTCGGGTTTGATGCCGAGATCCTCCGATGCCGAGACGAACATCGCTCCGGTACCCCCGACCGCGGGCAGCGCGATGGCGGCGGCCACGACGCCGGCCGCCGCCGCGGCCGCCGTCAGGCGTGCGACACTCGACAAACGGGAACCCATAACGGTAAACCCTCCCCCTCGTGGCATTTAGGGTGCATCCTAAACCCGGGCATGACGTGCTCCATGTAAAACCTTGGACGCCTTCCGCGGCTCGATTGTTCGGCCGTACGCGGGGTTTTTCGCCGGATTCAGGCGCAAACCAGGGGTTCGGGCATCTTGGGGCTCCTGCGCTGGCTGTGACGGGAGACTTTAGTTTCTGCCAGCCGGCGGCAAAGAAGCGTGTTGGCGGCGGGGCGGCCCGGCCGCGATCTGGCAACGTCTACCAGGGCATTTCTTCCTGGCCTTGGTGGAGGGGCTTATGCGTCGCGTCGGGGATGGCGAGCACGTGGATCGTCTGCTCGCCGCTGCCAGGAGTTGTTGGGGCGAGCCCGCCGGCGGCGACGGATGCGTCGTGGCGGAGGCGTACGACGAGGACCTGCGGGTCGTGGTGCGTACGCTGCTGGTGGCCAGGGCGGTCTGCGGCCTGCTCTCCGCGCGGCTGGTCGCGCTGACCGCGCCGGAGTGGCGGCGGCTGGCCGAGGCGTTCGGCGCCGCGGGGGACATCCGGCCCGACGTGCCGCCCCGCGCGCTGGTCACGAGCCGGCCGGACCGCGCCGTGCGCAGGGACGTCCCCGTCGTGCACGTGCACGGCACGGGGTCGCTGAAGGCGTACGCGCTGTTCCCCGACCAGGGCTCGTGCTCGATCGAGGACGAGCTGCCCGCCCGGGTCGGCGCGTTCTTCGAGCGGCAGGTCTGGCCGCACAGGGAGCTGATCAGGCCCGGCGCGGAGCGGGTGGCCTGGCGGGCGAAGAGCGGCTACCAGGTCCGTACGGACACCGAGCGCCGCCAGCTCCGCTACTACGGCTGCGCCCGGCTGGGCCTCGACCCCGACCGGCCCACCATCGTCGTGTTCGGCCACGCGCCGGATCGCGACGCGGAGCTGTTCGGGACGACGGCGGAGTTCGCCGCCGCCGACGAGTCCGCGAACTGGCTGTTCCTCAACCCCGCCCCCGTCGCCGGCCATCCCCGCATGAGGGGCGTGACCGGCGGGCTGTCCGCCAACCTCCTGTGGAGCATGGCGGACGTGGGCGTCACGTTCGAGGACAGCGATCTGCCCGCCTTCGGCATCCCCGTCATCCAGGCCGGCTGGTCGGAGGGCGCCGCCTGCGGGGCCACCCACGTCCCGGGCTCGCCGTCCGAACACCGGCTGCTGCTCGGGGAGGCCGTCGCCAGGCACGCCAAGGGGGAGTCCCTCCTCGGGCCCGAGCAGCGCGAGCGCGCCCGGCTGTGGCTCTGGTTGCGCCGCTGCGGCGCCGACGTGCCCAGCCAGCTCGTGCCCCACTGGGAGCACGGCGACGACTACGCCCAGGCGCTCGCCGTCAACCTGCGGCACGTCGAGCACGACGGCGACCCCCTCTACGGTGCGGTCGCCCGCATGTGGGAACGGCGCGAACCCGTCCTCACCCGATTCGACTTCCACGACCCGATTGGGCTGGCCACCACACTCACCCCCTCGAGGAGCACCAGATGAGCAGCTCAGGATCCGCCACCGACCTGGACCAGGTGATCCTTCCCGCCATCCCGCCCGTACACCTGACCAGCGGCAAGGCCGCTCCTTTGCAGGTGACCGACCGGTTGCACCGCGGCCGCCAGATCCTCGGCAGGTTCGAGACCTCAGGGCTGGCCGGCTTCAAGGTGTCGGCGCAGGGGCGGCCGCTGCGGGTGCAGGTGGCGCTGTCCACCGACGAACGGTCGGTGAGCGGCTGGCACGAGGGACGTACCGAGCCGGCGAGCACGCTGCCGCGGTTCGTCCAGATCCGCTCCCAGGGGCGGCTGCGCCAGTGCGTGCTGCTGCGCGGCCGGAAGTCGCACGCCCGGGTGGCCTTCGACCTGTCGCCGGAGGAGATCCCCGACGACGGCCTGATCTGCATCGAGGCGCTGGACATCACCGAGGGCGACGGCGTCAGCGAGGAGGTGCGCCGGGCCGTGTCGGGCCGCGTCGCCGAGGACGGCGTGGCGGGGGTGCGGCTGGACAAGGTCGTGTTCGAGGAGCCGCCGCCGGTGGACTACGATCCCGACACGCTCGACGGGTCGCGGTGCGAGCTCTACTCGCTGATCAGCGCGGGCGGGCTGGCCAACCTCAACAGGCAGGGCGTACGCGCGCTGCGCTCGGGCATGTTCGTGGTCAACCCCGTGCTCAAGGACCGGTTCGGGTCCAGCGGCCTGATCACGCTCCGGCTCGGCACCAAGGCGGAGGCGGTGAGCGTGATCCCCGCGACGTGGCGGCGGGTCAACAGCGAGCTGCGCTGGCTGCGCCACGCCACCAGGAAGCTGCTGAACTCTGCGGCGCCGTCCGTGGAGCGGGTGCTCAGCGTCAGGGACGGGGACGCGGGGGCGCCGGAGCAGAACGTGCGCGGCAACATCACCGAGCTGGTGCTGCCCAGCCCGTCGAACTCGCCGCTGCTGGTGGTCCTGGCTCCGTGCCCGGACGCCGTACCGACCCTGGAGTCCGGCACCCAGCACTAGCCTCACCGTCCGCCACTCGCCTCCGGCCGGCCACCACCGTCCGCCACTCGCCTCCGGCCGGCCACCGCCGGCCGCACTCCCTTCGGTCAGGGCGCGCGGGCCTCCCTCCAGGGAACCCGCGCCTTCCTCCCCGGGATCCGCGCCGAGGACGGACGTCGGCACCGGGTGCTACGGGCGCGAATAGTTTTCGCTCGAATAAGATGCGGGTTCATGGGCGACGCTATCGACGGGATCCTCGAGCAGTGGCGGCGCGAGCGGCCCGATCTCGACCTGTCGGCCATGGACGTCTTCGGCCGGCTCGCCCAGGCCATGCGGCTCATGGTGCCGCAGGTGGACCGGGTCTTCACCAAGCGCGGGCTCCGGCAGGGCGAGTTCGACGTGCTGGCGGCGCTGCGCCGGGCTGGGGCGCCGTACACGCTGATCCCCTCCGAGCTGTCGGAGGTGCTGATGATGTCGCGGGCCGGCATGACCAACCGGCTCGACCGGCTGGAGGCCGCCGGGCTGGTGGAGCGCAATTTGGACCCCGCCGACCGGCGCAGTTTCCGCGTCCGGCTGACCGAGGAGGGCCTGCGGATCGTCGACGACGCGCTTACCGAACACGCCGCGAACCTGGCCCGCCTGGCCTCGCCCCTCACCCGCGAGGACATGGAGACGCTCACCGTGCTCATGCGCAAGCTGGTCAGCGGTCCTCTCGGTAATCGGGGGGACGGCGGGGCCCAATAGGTCCGGAAAAATAGCGATCACCTGTGATAACGCCGCTCACTGGGCAGTTTGTCTGTGTGGGCAGAAGCGGTTTGCGCATCGAGACGACCCGGCATCTCCATTGCACGGTCATGCGCGCCAGCGGCGTGCTCGATCACGACGGCAGGGTCCGCTTCAGCGCTCGCATCAACGCCGTGTGGAACTGGTCGGCGGGACCTGTTCTGGTGCTGGACCTGGCCGACCTCGACTTCTACGACTCGTCGGTCATCGGGGTGCTGGCGATGGCGATGCAGCGGATGGAGGAGGAGGGCGACGGCCGGATCATCCTGGTGCGGCCCTCCGACCACCTGCTCTCGGTGTTGCGGCTGACGGATCTGCTGTCGCACGTGGAGTTGCGTGACAGCGTCGAGGAGACGGTGGCGGAGCTGATGCTGCGGTCGGGAGGACGCTCCCCTGAGCCCACCACCGCGATCCTGCGCGGCCCGCCGAGAGACGCGGCCTGAGCCGTGAGCCCTGAGCCCTGAGCCTGAGCCTGAGCTCTGAGCCGGTCTCGACCCCGCCCGCGCCTTTACCCTTACTGCCCGCCGTTCACAGCCGCCTTCTTACAGGCCGCCTTTCTCAAGGCCCGCGTTCTCGCAGCTCGCCTTCCTTCGGGCCCGCCTGCTTACAGCCCGTACGCCTCCAGCAGCCGCAGCCACACCTCGCTCACCGTCGGGAACGACGGCACCGCGTGCCAGAGCCGGTCGAGCGGCACCTCGGCGGTCACCGCGATCGTGGCGGCGTGCAGCAACTCGGCCGCGCCCGGCCCGACGAAGGTGACGCCGAGCAGCACCTTCCTGTCCTCGTCCACGACGGCCTTGGCCCGGCCGCGGTAGCCGTCGCCCAGCAGGTAGGCCCCGGTGACCGCGCCCATGTCGTAGTCCACCGCGCGGACCCGGAAGCCGTCCGCGCGAGCCGCCTCCTCGGTCCGGCCCACGGCGCAGATCTGCGGGTCGGTGAAGACGACCTGGGGCGCCCCGTAGCCGTCGGCCAGGTCCCGCATCGCGGGGAGCTCGTCGCCCCGCGCGCGGGCGGCGATCACGTCGCCGCAGATCCTGGCCTGGTACTTGCCCATGTGGGTCAGGAGCACCCGCCCGTTGATGTCGCCCACGGCGTACAGCCAGCCGTCGGGGACCCCGGTGGCCCGCATGCTGTCGTCCACCTTGACGGGCGCGTCGTCGGGCAGGCCCACCGTGTCGAGGCCCAGGTCGCGGGTGGCGACGTGGCGGCCGGTGGCCACCAGCAGCTCGTCGGCCTCCAGCGGCGGGCCCTCGGCCAGGTGCACGGTCGCCTTGCCGCCGGGCTCGGGGCGTTCGACCCTGACCATGTCGGCGTGGAAGCGTACGTCGATGCCGTCCTCGGCGAACGACTCGGCGAGCATCTCCCCGGCGAACGGCTCCATGCGGTTCAGCAACTGGCCACCGCGTACCAGCACGGTGGTCTGCCGGGCGCCCAGACCGTGCATGGCCTGCGCCATCTCGCAGGCGACCACGCCGCCGCCGAGCACGACCAGCCGCTCGGGGATCGAGCTCGTCGCCGTCACCTCGTGGCTGGTCCAGGGCTTCGCCTCGGCCAGGCCGGGCACGGGCGGCACGACCGCGGTGCTGCCGGTGGCCAGCACGACGGCCTGGCGGGCGGTCAGCACGCGCTCGCCGCCGTCCTCCGTGGTGACGCGTACGCGCTTGGGGCCGTCCAGGCGGCCGCGGCCGCGTACGAACTCGGCGGGCACACTCTCGACCCAGCGCACCTGGCCGGCGTCGCTGTAGTTGGAGACGGCCTCGTCGCGCCGGGCCAGCACGGCGGCCACGTCGATCTCCCCGAGCTTGAGCCCGGGAACCCGGCGCACCTCGCCGGCCAGGTCGATCGGCCGCAGCAACGCCTTGCTCGGCACGCACGCCCAGTAGGAGCACTCGCCGCCGGCCAGCCGCTCCTCGACGATCGCCGCCGTCAACCCACCCCGCACGGCCCTGTCCACGACGTTCTCACCGGCGGGACCCGCACCGATCACGATGACGTCGAATTCGTCAGCCACCCCAGCCTCCACATGTGCTCGCTCGGCTACGTTGAAATGGTTTCACGACAGGTCGGCGGCCTATCACGCCGGGCCGGAAAACCTGCCGAACCCCGGTGCAGCGGACGACTGCCGGCGTCGGCCGTGAGAGTCCTTTCATCTCGACCTCATCGTGGTCCAACGGCCGCCCGACACCCTGAAACCACCCGCGGAAGTCACCGCGGGACACCATCCAGGAGGGTTTCCATGGGTCAGGCATTACGGCGACTGCTGCTCGCCATCACGATCACACTCCTGCCGGCTGCCGTCGGCGCCATCCTCACCACAACAGCCGCCCAGGCGGCGACCGCCCCGACGAGCATCCACGTCACCACCTCGGCCGACGACGACGACGATGAGGACGACGGGGACGATGGAGACGGTGACGACGACGGTGGTGCGCCGCGTGGTGGCGTGGACACCGGTGTCGGCGGGGCGGCGTCGCGCGATGACGACGATGACGACGACGCTGCCCCTCGCGGTGGCGTCGACACGGGCGTCGGTGGGGCGGTGTCGCGGGACGACGACGATGACGATGATGGTGCGCCGCGTGGTGGCGTGGACACCGGTGTCGGCGGGGCGGCGTCGCGCGATGACGACGATGATGACGACGGCGCCCCTCGCGGTGGCGTGGACACCGGCATGGGCGGGACCGCCAGCGGTGGGACCGCCAGCGATGGGACCGTCGGCGGTGGGACTGCCACTGGTGGGTCTGACGGAAGCGGGTCCTCAAGCGGTGAGCTCACTGTGCGTGAGGCCGCGGGGAGCAGTGCGACCGACGAGGGCGGGGCGGTGCCGCTGGTGCCGCTGAGCTTGGCGGGCGCCGGGCTGTTCGCGGTGGGCGCTTACTGGCTGCGGCGCACCTTCTTCGCGAGGGGCTGACCATGCGCGCGCTCCTGGCTGCCACCGCGTGCGCCCTGCTCGCAACCAGCGCCTGCACCACCGGAAACACTTTCGGCGGCGGCCCTCACCACGGGACCGTCGGGACCGGCGACGGGGTGCGGCCTGCGGTTGGTGGCAGCGCGGGTGGGGCCAACGCACGGACGACCAACGGGGCTGGCGAGGGGTCGGCGCTGAGCGTAGGGAGTCGTAGAGGTGGGTCCGGGGACGTGGCCCAGCCCGTACGGTTACGCATCCCGGCCATCAACGTCTCCACCCGGGTGACCCCGCTGCGGCTCGATGCCGAGGGCCGTCTGATCGCCCCCACCAGGTTCGACCGGGTGGGCTGGAACAAGGCGGGGCCCGAGCCGGGCGAGAAGGGGGTCGCCGTGATCGCCGGTCACGTCGACTCCAAGACCGGACCGGCCGTGTTCTACCGCCTGTCCCAGCTGCGCAAGGGTGACCGCGTCCACGTCGATCGGGCCGACGGCAGCACGGCCACCTTCGTGGTCGGCCGCCTGGCCCGCTACGCCAAGGACCGCATCCCGAACAAGGAGGTCTACGGTTCGGGCAGGGGCCGTGCCCAGCTCAGGCTGATCACCTGCGGTGGGACGTTCGACCGTGCACGCGGCAGCTACCGCGACAACGTGATCGTGTTCGCCGGCTGAAGCGGGTGAAGCGGGTGATCCGGCTGTTGTCCGGGGCCCTGCCGCCGTAGGGCGGTGGTGCTGTGGGCCCGGGGCCTGCCGATGCGGGGTCGGCACCCTGGGTCCTGTCACCGTTGAGGCGGGGCCCGGGGTGCCGTCGTGGGGTCGGTGCCCCGGTCCCTCAGGGGCTTACCGGTGCGGGCCGGCACCCCGCGATCCGGTCATCCGTTGAGCTGGGACCCCAGGACGCTGCCGCCGTGGAGGCGACTCCACGGCGGCAGGGGCGTGTCCGCGGGTGGGCTCAGGAGGCGGCTGGTTCGTTGTCGGTCCAGCCGGACTTCACATCCGTGGTCCACGTCTTGGCGTTCAGCTGCTTGCCGTTGTGGATGGTGTCGAGCTCCGTCCCCACCAGCAGCAGGTCCCTTGTGTCGATGATCCGGGCGTGCCGGGCCTTGGTGTTGGGACGCTCCGAGTGCTCGGTGACCTTCTTGCGGCCCTTGCCCGCGTCGGTGACGGTCGCGCCGGGCATCTGGGACAGCAGCTGGTACGCGGCCATTCGTACGGCCTTGGGGGCGGGCAGGCGGTGCATCAAGTCTGCGTACGCGGACGGGAGGTCAGCGCTCGGGTCGATCGGAGGTTCGCCCGGGGTGCTGTAGAGCTTGTGCAGCCAGGTCTTCAACTCCTTCGGGTCCGTGGGGGCGGCCTGCAGCTCCTCGAACGTCAATCGGGTGTATCCCAGGAACCAGCCGTGCGGGGGCCTGGGCGGGATCACGCGGCCCTTCTGCGGCTCCATCGACAGCTCCAGCAGCATGCCTTCGGTGCGGTAGCTCCACTTCCTGGGGGATCCGTCCCGCTTCCATGCGGCTCGGTCGGCGGCGGACTTGGGTGTCGCGCCCAGCCGCCGGAAGGTCGTCCACGCCCGGCCGTCGCGCAAGGTCCAGGTCTCGCTGAGCCGCCGCTCCACCAGCCAGTACTTGTTGTCGCCCCGGCCGACCTGGCGGGGGTGGGTCATGACCTGCAGGGTTCTGGTGCGCCAGTACTTGCCCTCGGCGACCGCCTCCCGTGTCCCGACGCCGGTCCGGCCGGTGGCATCGGCGGACGTCGTGTGGCTCGCGCCAGTGAGGGCGGTAGCGGCAGTCATGTGGCCGGCAGCAGTGAGGGTGGCGTCGGCTGTCGTGTGTCCGGCGGCAGTGACGGCGGTAGCGGCTGTCGTGTGTCCGGCGGCAGTGAGGGTGGTGGCGGCAGTTGTGTGGGTTGCGGCGGTGAGGGTGGTGCTGGGCGGTGTGCGGGTCTCGGCCGTCCGGGCCGTGGTGGCTGGTGCGTGGTGGCCGGACGTCAGGGCGGGGGTCGAGTGGGCCGGCGGTTGGAGCGTGTGGGCGGCGGGTGACGGGGCCGCGAGTGCCGCTGTGGTCAGGGCCGTGGTCAGTAGGGTTCGCATGAAGGTCTCTCTTGGTCAGTCGCGCGGCTGCGGGTTGGGGAAGTCGGGCTTCTGGTCGGTCCACACGCTCTGCTCGATCGCCACGAACGACATCAGCTCCCCCGTGTCCGGTGTGAGCGTCTCGACGGCCAGTGGCTCGCCGGTCGCCGAGTCGACGATCAGCCGGGTCTGCACCTGCCGGCCCGACCGCGTGTGGCTGGGCTGGCGGTAGAGGACGGCCTGTCCGGTCCGGCCGAGCTGGTCGGTCGCCGGTCCCTGGGCGATCACCCCGGGCAGCGAGGCCATGAGCCGGTAGGCCGCGGCCCGGACCTCGGACGGGACGGGGACGTACGCGATCAGGCTCTGCAGGTTGTGCAGCAGGCCCTCCATGTCGCCGGAGGAGGGCTCCATCAGGGCGCGCAGCCCTTCCGGGGTGGCGGGGAGCTGGTCCATGTCGGCCAGCGTCTTGCCGGTGAAGAGCAGGCGCCACTCCACGTCCCGCGACTCGTACGACTCGGGCTCCCCGGGCGCGGCCTCGACGTCGAACGGGTTGCCGGCCAGGTCGGAGGGGTTGACGGTCCTGTAGGCCCAGGACGACGGCGAGCCGGCGGCGCGCCAGGCGGCCTCGTCCCGCGGCGTGGCGGGCTTGGCCCCGAGGTAGCGCTGCACGATCCAGTGGGGGTTGGTCACCTCGCCGGCCTGGATCCAGGTCTCCTCGGCGGTGGCCGTCTGGATGACGTACCGGCCGGTGGGATCGTGGAAGCGGGCGCCTCTGACCAGCTTGTTGCCCCACCAGGAGCCCTCCGCGGGCCGCTTGGCGACGGAGGTGGCGGCGGCCAGCAGGATCTGCCGCGCCGAGGGTGGCGCGACCGGTTCGGGGGCCGCGACCGTGGAGGCGATCATGACGGCCGCCGTGGCCGCTCCGGCCAGTCCCAGGCCGAACGTGGTCCAGCGAGCCGCGCGGATCCTCGCCTTCGGCGGCCGCTCCGCGGCGATCTCCCGGAGGAGCCTGGCCCGCCCCAGGGCGACCGTCTCCGTGGTGGGCCCCGGCACGGCGAGCTGCTCCCGCACCGCGGACAGGTCATCCATCTGCGTCTCCGATCATGGGATTGACGTCGCCGAGCGCGGCTCTGACCCGCTTGCGCGCCCGGTTGAGGCGGGAGCCGACGGTGCCCGGCGGGATGCCCAGCGACTCGGCCACCTCCTCGTAGCTCAGCCCGGCCACGGCCACGAGCAGCAGCACGTCCCTGTCGCCCGGGGAGAGCGCGGCCAGCGCCCCGGCGAGCGGCCCCCGCACGCTCGCCGCGTCCACCCGGCTCGGCACCCGGTCCTCGGGGCCCGCCTCGACCGGGTCGGCCGGCCGCGCGCGGCGGAACGCCGCCAGCATCCTGGTCACGCCCCTGCGGTGGCCGGCGACGAGCTTGGTCGCGATGCCGTACAGCCACGGCCGTACGGCCCCGAGCCCGGCGTCGTACGTGTGCCGCTTGCGGAAGGCGATCAGGAACGTCTCCGCGGCGAGGTCGTCGGCGGCCTCGGTGCCGAGCCTGGCGGCGAGGTAGCGGTAGATCTCCTCGAAGTAGCGGTCGTAGAGGATCGCGAACCGCTCCGGCCGGCGTAACGACTCGCTCATCACGCTCGCGTCGTCGGCCTGTCTGGGTGGATCGTCCACCTCTGGAGGGGCGGTCATGCGGGCGTCCCTTCTGTCGTTTACACCGCTACTCCACCGCTCGCCTCATTTGTCTTCACGTACGGCTGGCGTCGAAGTCCGTTAACCCGGGAGCCGTAGCGTGCTCGCATGGCGGATCGTTACCCGACGTCGGTCCCGTACCGGCAGCAGACGGACGGCTACCACACCTACCGGATCCCGGCGGCCGTGGTGACCACGACCGGTACGGTGCTGGCCTTCGCCGAGGGGCGGCGCGGCTCCGCCTCCGACTCCGGCCACATCGACCTGGTGCTCAGGCGGTCCACGGACGGCGGGCAGACGTGGGGCGCCCTTCAGGTGGTGGCCACGGAGCCGCGCCGGGGCACGGCCGGCAACCCGGCACCCGTCGTGCTGGACGACGGCCGGATCGTGCTGGTCTTCGTCCGGCAGGGCCCTTCGGCGACCGAGGAGAAGATCAGGCGCGGCCAGGTGGCGGCGGCCGACGGGCGGCGGGTGTTCGTACAGGTCAGCGAGGACGACGGCGTCACGTGGTCGGAGCCGCGCGAGATCACCGGCAGCGTGAAGCGGGCCGAGTGGCGCTGGTACGCGACGACGCCCGGCCACGCGCTCGTGCTGCGGCAGGGCCCGCACGCCGGGCGCCTCGTGGTCCCCGCCAACCACTCGCTGCCGCCGAGCGGGCAGGACAACGGGACCGAGGGCAAGTACAACGGCGGCCACGCGCTCCTGAGCGACGACGGCGGCCAGACCTGGCGGATCGGGTACGTCGACGACAACCCGGACGGGTACGTCAACGTCAACGAGACCACCGCCACCGAGCTGCCCGGCGGGCGCGTCTACCTCAACACCCGCACCGACTCCACCGCCCCCGGCACCAGGGCCGACGCCTACTCGGCCGACGGCGGCCAGACGCTGGAGCTGCCCTTCCGCCCGCAGGCCGGGCTGGTGGGCCCGGTGGTGGAGGGCAGCGTGTCGTGGTGCGACTCGCCGGACGTGCTGCTGTTCTCCGGCCCGGCCGCCCCCGACGCGCGGGCGCTGATGACGGTACGCGCCAGCGACGACCACGGCGTCACCTGGCGGGTGGCGCACACGGTGTCCGGGCTGCCCGCGGCCTACTCCGACCTGGTGCGGGTGGACGGCGACACGGTCGGCCTGCTGTACGAGACCGGGAACTTCGGCCCGTACGAGACCATCGCCTTCCGCCGGATCCCGCTCGCGGAGCTGGTCACCGGCTGAGACCCCGGCCTAAGAGGTGAGCACGTTCATCACCATGATGAGACCGTGGACGGCGCCGTCCTCCGTACGCAGGTGGGACAGGTGCACGGTCAGCGGCGCCGGCCGCCCCCGGCGGTTGACCGCGTCGAGCACCAGGCCGTCCACCGCTTGGAGCGGATCGGACCCGTCGGTCAGCGCGGCCCGCAGGCGCGGCACCAGCGGGTCGAGGGGCAGGCCGATGTCGAGGCCGCCGAGCGCCTGGCCCATGGCCTCGTCCGCCCGCACGCCCCACAGCTCCTCCGCCCCGGAGCTCCAGACGGCCACCCGCAGCTCCTCGTCCAGCACCACCACGGCGTCGCCGAGGCTGCGCACCACCGAGGACACGAACGTGTTGACCTCGTCGAGCTGGATCGTGCGGGCCGTCAGGGCGTCGTTGATGTGCTGCAGCTCGTCGTTGGCGGACTGGAGCTCCTCGTTCATCGTCTCCAGCTCCTCGTTGGTGGACTGGAGTTCCTCGTTCGTCGTCTCGAGTTCTTCGTTGGTGGACTGGAGCTCCTCGTTCGTGGTCTCCAGCTCCTCGTTGAGCGACTGCAGCTGCTCGTAGGCCTGTTCGAGCTGCCCGTTGGCCAGCTCCAGCTCGGTCCTGAGCGTGCGGTAGCGGGTGACGTCGCAGAAGTGGATGCCCACGCCGACGAGGGTGCCCGAGGCGAGCATCGGAACGACGGAGACGTCGAAGACGCCCCTTTCCGGCAGGCCGGCGCGGTGCCAGATCACCTCGCGCAGCTCGACCGGCCCCAGGTCGTGGCGGGCCTGCTCGATGACCGAGCGCAGCTCGACGGGCCGGTAGGAGACCTCCAGATCCTGGAAGGGGCGGCCGACGTCGCGCGGGTTGAGGTTGAACAGGGACTCGGCCTTGGCGTTGGCCAGCGCGAGGTTGCCCGCGGCGTCCACGACGATCTGGGCCACGGGCCCGGCCGCCAGCGCCACGGACACCAGTGTGGGCGGGCGTGCGGCGAGATCGTCGGCGGTGCCGGTGACCGGCCACGGCGCCCGGTCGTCGTGGTGAGCCGGCCTGACCTTCCGGAACAGGCGCATGCGCAGGTCCACCGGCACGAACTTGTCGCTGTGGTTGAGCAGCATCTCCGCCTTGCCCAGGAACAGGAAGCCGGGGTCCGACAGCGCGAAGTGGAAGCGCCGGACGATGTTGAGCTGCATCTCCGTGTTGAAGTACATGAGCGTGTTGCGCGCCAGGAGCAGGTCCACGCGGGAGATGGGGGCGTCGCGGGTGAGGTCGTTGCGCCCGAAGATCAGCTGGCGGCGCAGGTCGCGGCGGAAGGAGTGGCCGTTGTCCAGCGGCTCGAAGTACGTCTCGCGCAGGTCGATCGGCACGTCGGTGAGCGTGCGGTCGGCGTAGACGCCCGTCCTGGCGACCTGCAGCGCCTTGTCGTCCAGGTCCGTGCCGTAGATCTTCACCCGGTCGCGGAACTGGTCGATGCCCATCTCCTCGGCCAGCACCATGGCCATCGTGTAGACCTCCTCGCCGGTCGCGCAGCCGGCGCTCCACACGCGGATGGGCCGGCCGGTGGGCTTCTGGTCTAGCAGGGCGGGGACGACGAGCTCGCGCAGGCGCTGCCATGCCGAGGTGTCCCTGAAGAAGCCGGTGACGTTGATCAGCAAGCTGTCGAAGAGCCTCGTGAACTCCTCCGGCTCCAGCTCGAGCAGATCGCGGTATTCGCCGTAGTCGCGCAGCTTCAGCGTCTCCATCCGGCGGGCGATCCGCCGGATGAGGGTGTTGCGTTTGTATCCCGTGAAATCGAACCCGCGGGTCTCCTTGAGGAGGACGAGGAGGTCGTCGAACTCACGCTCTTCCTCTGATGCCACAACGGCAGACTACGCCGATCCCGTGAGGTCAACTTGGCAGTGGAGTGCCGCCGTTGCGGCCGATGCGGGATTGCAGCATGCGAATGGTATTCAGGGCTTCGAGGTTGCGTTCCGCCTCCTCGTGGAAGTACCGCAGCGAGTGCTCCCGCCCCCGTTCCCCGGCGGAGTGCCGCAGCCGCTCCAGCACCCGTATCCGCTCCTCCAGCCGCTGGATCGCCACCCACAGGGCACGCTCGACCGCATCCGACTGGGCGCTCATCATGCTGTCGCCGGTATAGGCGTGGCCGACCCGGCAGACGTATCGGGACGTCGTCGTGCCCACCTTCTGCTCATATATAGGGCCATTGCACTCGGGGCAGCTGAAGGCGATCAACTCGCCCCCCGGCTCGGCCAGCGCCGGTGTCTCCCGCAGGAACTGGTCGACCTCTTGCTCGATCTCGTTGTCGTACACCTGGCCCTCCGTGCCGACAGTGGTACGGCTCTGCCGCAGGATCCACCTCGCGAGGTCGCGTACGGGGAGCGCCTGGGCGCTCGGCACCGCCGTCCTGGCGGCGCTGGGCATGCCGGGAAAGGCGCACTCCGTGAGATCCTGGACGGCCACCGCGCCCCCCTGCCTGTCGATCGCCTCGCAACCCTTGGCCCCGTCGTCCAGCGTGCCGCTCAGCACCATGCCCGCCGCCCGCGGTCCCGCGTCCAGTGCCGCGCTCATGAACAGCGGGTCGGCCGCCGGGCGGTGCCCGTTGTGCCGCGGGCCCCGGGAAAGGCGCGCCTTGCCGTCGTTCAGGAGCAGGTGGAAGTCGGGACGGGCGACGTACACGCGGCCTGGGCGCACCGGTTCGCCGTCCACGGCGGGAGCTGCCCTGAGCGGTCCGGCCCGGTCCAGGATGCCGGCCAGTACGCTGCCTCCCCGCGGCGCGACGTGCAGGACCACGAGCACCGCGGCGGGCAGGTCAGGGGGCAGCTCGCTCAGCAGGATCCGCAGCGGGTCGACACCGCCCGCGGACGCGGCGACCACGACCACGTCGCGCACCGCTGTCGCCATCTCCTCCCCCTGTCCAGGAATGGGGAGGACATGCGCCTCGGCCGGAGATCAGGGACCGGGACGCGGAAATCGGGGCCCGGCCGAGCTCGCGCAGCGGGGCTCCAGGGCCCAGCGCGCATGCGTGAGGTTGGCGCGCAGGGCTCCCAGGCTGTCGTGGCAGCGCTCGCGGGCGGTGATCAGCCGCATGCGGGCCCTGGCCGCCGCGGCCAGCTGGTCGGCCAGGGTCTGCTGCTGGTGGACGGCCTGCTCGCAGAGCGTGCGCGACTGATGGATGATCGCCGGTAGCGAGCCGTTTCCGTGTGAGCCGTGCCCGTGTGAGCCGTGCCCGTGTGAGCCGTTTTCGTGTGAGCCGTTTTCGGGTGGGCCGTTTTCGGGTGGGCCGTTTTCGGGGCCGGCGGGCGGCCTGGGCGGATCGGTCTCCGACCGGCCGGGTGGCAGCTCGCGCGCGGGCCGGGGACGGTCGCGGACGGACGGCTGGACGCGCGGCACGCTGCGCAGGCGCGGCAGGTGGCGGTGGCCGGCAGGGAGCAACGCCGGCGTCTGGTATTCCACCACTCCGGCGGCCGCGAGGGCCTCCGCCATGCTGGCGAACACCGGCATCGCCGCGCAGGCATGCGCGGCCATCAGCCCGATGAGGCGGCGCAGCGCCGGCTGGGCCTCGGCGATGGCCAGGTGGCCGCCCTTGCCCTGCAGGACGCCGTGAGTGTACGCGAACTGCTCCAGGCCGTTCAGGTCGCAGAACCAGAGGTCTCCCGCCGCCACGAGCACGTATTTCACCGGCGACCTCGGCAGCGGATCCAGGAAGGCGGCCAGCACCGGCCTGGTCGTCGAGTCCAGCTCTCCGGTCAGGGCGACCACCAGGGTGGCGTCGTCGACCGGGACAAGGCGCACCGACAGCTGCATCATCGCAAGCCCCCCTCCCCACCCGCCACCGCGCGATCGGGACCGCCGCGCCGGCGGATTTCCGGCTCGCCGCCCATCCTCCTACCCGGCGGCGGAAAGAGCCAGGTGATTCGGTATCAAAGGGCCACGCGGGCGGCGAGGGGGTTGGGCAGGCTCGTCCAGCTGTCGACCGGCGGGGCGCCCTCCAGCCGCGAGAGCAGGTGGGCCTTGACCGCGACCCGCGCCCCGAACAGGGCGTTGTGGTCGGCGCGTACGTCCGGGGTGCCGGGCAGCGCCTCGAACGCCCGCCGGGCGGCGGCGGCCACCACGTCCCAGAGCCGGGCCTCCACCGCCCGGTCGCCCTGCCCGAACAGGGAGATCAGGCTGCCGAACGTGGTGCCGACCAGCGACCCGAACAGCTTGGCGTGCAGGACCGCGGGGTCGTCGGTGAGGAGCCGGGCGCTGACCGGCGGGACCTCGATCCCGTTGCGGGCCAGCCTGGCGGGGCTGATCCTGACGTCGGCCAGATCGCGGTAGATCAGCCGGTACGGCAGGCCGTCACCGCCGACCGCCACCACGAGGTTCTGGCCGTGCGCCTCCAGCGCCACCCCGAGCGACAGCAGGCCCAGCGCGTTCGTCAGGGCCAGGCGGGCGAACGCGGCCAGCCACGCGCCCGGGGTGCGCGCCGTCGCCCGGGTGACCGCGGCGACGGGCAGCACGGTCCCGGCCTCGTGCGTGGGCTCGCGGAGCATGGCCGACAGGTCGGCGCTGTGCTCGCCGTGCACCGAGCCCGCCGCCCCGGCCAGGTAGCGGGCGATGCGCAGCCCGCCGCCGCACCGCGCGGACAGCGTGGTGAGCAGGTGCGACAGGGGGACGCAGTCGCGTACCGAGCCGGGGGAGATGTCCCTGACGCCCGAGGTCATGCGCGTGGTGAAGGCCGTCTTGAGATGCGGGCCGCCGTCGAGCGGGGCGAGGGTCCGTACGGACATGAGCGGCCGGGTCCTGATGACCCCCGTGGCGTACGGCCGCAGGCCCAGGGCGGGCAGGACGTGCCTGGTCTGCCAGGGGTGCACGGGCAGCAGGAGCCGGTCGCCGTCCATGAGGGAGGCCGGCCACGGACCCGTGACCAGGCAGTCCCGTACGGGCAGCGCCAGGAGGTCGAGGGCGACCGTGGGGCGGTGCTCCGGCATGTACGCGAGCTGCTCGGCCACGGAGACGCCCGGGCGGTTGCGGCAGCCCGGGTGATAGGGGTGGCCGTCCACCACGCTCTGCTCGTAGTCCTCAAGCGTGGCGGCGGGCCGGGCGGAGGCGCCCGCGCGGGAGAGGGCCAGCGAGGCGACGCTGTTGTCCAGGTCCTCGACCAGCCGGTCCGTGCCGGGCAGGCCGAGGGCGGCCAGCAACTCGGCCGGGTGCGTGTGGGGGCGCTCGTCCAGCCAGAGCGCGGGCTCGACCCCGAGGTCGTACGGCCGCCGCGCCCGCCCCGTGAGGCTGCGCCCGTCGGCCAGCAGCACGCAGGCGGGACCGGAGGCCGTCAGCCCGGGCAGCGGCTCGTACAGCAGCCCCCGCCACAGGCGGCCCAGGACGGCGGCGCGCGCGCCGGGGAGCGCCCCGGCGTACGCGGCGGACAGGTCGGGACGCACGAGGGCCAGCTCCGCGGCGAAGTCCGCCTCCAACGGCCTCATATTTCCCACCTTTCCCAGAAACATGCCGCGTAGCTACCCTGTGGGCACTAATCGGGACAAAGGGTAGGAGTAGGGTCGACATGGCATCTACTGAAGTCCTTCCTCCACCCTCCGGGCCGGGGTGGGAGGCAGCTGCGGAGGCCGAGGTCCTCGCGGTGACGGCGCTGCTCAACTGCCTGATCCGGGAAGTGGCCCGGCCCGACGGCCCCGGCACGTACCTGCTGCCCGCGACCGGCCAAGTGCTGCGCGTTGGTGGCACGCGTTTCCCCACCGCCCCCGCCCTGCGCACCCCGGACGGCTGGTGCCCGCTGCCGCTGGCGGACCTGGTCGCCTTGACGGCCGCGGAGCTGCGGGCGAGCACCGGGGTCGGCAACGACGTGCTGCCCGCCGAGATCCTCCAGAGCCGGGACGTCACGGCCGCGCTGCTGGCGGCCAGGCGGACCGCCGTGCTGCCCGCGGACCCGTACCTGCGCTCCGAGCAGGCCCTCGTGGCGGGCCACCGCTACCATCCCGCGCCCAAGGCGCGCGGCGGGTCGGGCCCCGAGGCGTGGCTGCGCTACTCGCCCGAGGCGCGCACGAGCTTCCCCCTGACGCTCCTCGGCGTGCCCGCCGAGGACCTGGTGGAGGAGGGGGACGCGGGCGCGCTGGACCGGCTCGGCGGCCCGGCCGGCGACGGCCTGGTCCTGCTGCCCGCCCACCCCTGGCAGGTGGAGCTGCTCGGCGGCCTGCGGGACGGCCGGCTGCGGCACCTGGGGGTCACGGCGGCCACGGCGGTGCCCACCGCGTCCATCCGCACGGTGTACCTGCCGGAGGCGGACCTGTTCTGCAAGTTCAGCCTGGACGTGCGGATCACGAACGACGTGCGCCGCCTGTGGCTGCACGACCTGCGCCACCTCCAGACGGTGGTGGCCCTGGTGGACGCGGCCTTCGACGACTTTCCCGAGCACCTCCCGCGCCCGGCCGTGCTGCGCGACCGCGGCTACCGCAGCGCGGAGCTGGGCGGGGACGGGGGCGAGGCGCTGGCGGTGATCGTCCGCGACGGGCTGCGCGAGCACGTGCGGCCCGGGCTGACCGCGCTGCAGGCGGCCGGGATCAGCGAGGGCTTCCCCGGCGACCCGCTCGACGGGCTGGACGAGGACGGGGCGCTCGTGTGGTGGGAGCGGTACCTGGAGCACGTGGTGCCGCCGGTCCTGCACGCGTACCTGCGCCATGGGGTCGTGCTCGAATGCCACCTGCAGAACGTGCTGGTCGCGGTGGACGAGCGGGGACTGCCCGCGCAGGCGCTGTTCCGCGACCACGAGGGCGTCAAGCTCGTCGCCGAGCGGCACCCGCGGCTCGGCTCGCCCGTGCTGGGCGGCGTGCGGGCGTGGGAGCGGCTGGTCTACTGCCTGCTGACCAACAACCTGTGCGAGATCGCCGGTGCGGTGACGGCCCGCCGTCCCCGGCTGGGCGACGAGCTGTGGGCGCGGGCCAGAGCCGTGTTCGCCGCCGCCGCCAAGGAGTACGGCGATCCGCCCGAACTGCGGGACCTGCTCGCCGCCGCCCACATCCCCGCCAAGGCCAACCTCCTGCTGCGCTGGCTGGACGCCGACGGCGCGGCCATGCGGTGGGTGCCCGTCCCCAATCCGTTGAGACTCTTTACGCCATAAGCTATCCTTGCGGTGACGATTCTTTACGGCGTACTGAGTTAGGGGGCGCACGATGGGCCGAGCGAGGATGCACGACGGGAGCACCATCGAGGTGGAGGTGCACGGGTCCGGCCCGGCCGTGCTGCTGCCGGTCGATCCACAGCCTGTGGAAGGCGAGCAGGCCGAGGAGCTGCGCAAGTGGGGTGCCGATCCGGCGCTCGGGCGCTCCCTGATAGACGGGCTCAGCGACGCCTTCCAGGTCGTGGCCTTCGACTACACGGGTCACTGCCTGAGCACCCCCAAGCCGGACACGCTCACGCCCGAGAACGTGGCCGCCGACCTGCTGGCCGTGGCCGACGCGGTGGGGGCCGAGCGGTTCGCGTACTACGGGTACTCGTGGCTGGGGCTGAGCGGGCTGCAGCTCGCGATCCGGACCGACCGGCTCGCCGCGCTGGTCATGGGCGGGTATCCGCCGTACGGCGGGCCGTACGCGGAGATGTTGCGGGTCACCGAGGCCGCGTACGCCGAGGCCGTCAACCCCGCGCCCGTCCTGAAGAGCTCCGACGACGCCTACGACTGGTCCTCGGCCGCGGTCAGCACGACCGAGGAGCAGGCCAAGCAGTTCGTCACGCTGTACGAGGCCCTCCGGGGCTTCGACGACCGGGCGGTCCGGCTCTCCTGCCCCCGGCTGTGCTTCGCCGGGTCCGCCGACGCGATCAGCTACGACGAGCGGTGGGGCGGTGTGGTCGTCGACATCGGGGGACCGCTGGTGCGGCACCGGGCGGAGCTCGAAGCGCTCGGCTGGGACGTCGAGGTGCTGGACGGGCTCGACCACATGGGAGCCATGCAGGCGGCCACCGTGCTGCCGATCCTGCGCCCGTGGCTGACCAGGGCGCTGCGGGAGTAGGCGCCCTCAGCGGTCGTCCTCGTGCGGCCAGGGCGAGGCGGCCACCACCGTGCCGTACAGGACGTGGTCGGCCAGCAGCGCGAGCCGCTCGGCGGCGCCGTGCCGGCGGTGCAGGCCGAGCGCGGGCGCGATGGCCATCTCGAAGGCGGCCCAGACCAGCACCCCGTAGGCCGGGCCCGCCCACGGCTGCCTGCGCGCCACCCGTGGCAGCAGGGCGAAGAACGCGCCGCCGCCCGCGCCGTACAACCAGTGCACCATCTCCACCACGGCCGGCCGGCGGTCGACCGGGATGCGGTGGAAGGCCGTGGGCGCGGTCCGCTCGATGACGGACTCCGGCGGCGTCGTGGGGACCAGCCCCAACGCGGTGGTGAGCTGCCGCAGGCCCGACATCGCCATGGACGCGATCGCGCCACGGGCGGCGGCACGCGCGACCGGCTTGCGCTCCCGCCGCTCCCGTACGCCTTCGTCCAGGTCAGGAGGGGTCCGCAGGGTCTGTGTCATGGTGTGGCGCCTACCGAACGGCACCCCGGTTAAACCCTCACGGGAGCGAGCGCATGCGGCCGATGATGGCGGTGGTCGAGCGGTCCGGCAGGTAGCCGAGCACCCGTACCTCGCCGCCCAGCGACCGGACCAGCGGGGCCTCGGCGAGCATCTCGGCGGTGTAGTCGCCGCCCTTCACGTAGAGCTCCGGCCGGATCATCCTGAGCAGCCGCTCCGGGGTGTCCTCGTCGAACTCGGTCACGTAGTCCACGTCGTTCAGCGCGGCCAGCACGGACATCCGGTCCTCGCACGGGTTGACCGGCCGGCCCGGTCCCTTCAGCCGGGCCACGCTGGCGTCGCTGTTGACCGCCACCACCAGCACGTCGCCGAGCTGGCCGGCCTGCTCCAGGTAGGTCACGTGGCCCCGGTGCAGCACGTCGAAGCAGCCGTTGGTGAACACCACCCGCTCGCCCCTGCGCCGGTGCTCGTCCAGGAGCTGGGCCAGGCGCTCGGCCGTCTGCACCGTGCCCTCCTGGCGGCGCAGGGCGCGCAGCAGGTCGTAGCGGGTGCAGATGGCGGTGCCCTGGCGGCGTACGACGACGCCGGCCGCCGCCTGGCCCGCCTCCGCCGCCTCCTCCGGCGACGCGCCGCCGGCCAGCCAGAGCGCGAACGCGGCGGCGTAGGTGTCGCCCGCGCCCGTCGCCATGTGCTGGGGCGCGGGCGAGGCGTAGGTCCGGTAAGGCGGGTGGCCGCTCCTGTGCAGCAGCGTGCCCTCCCCGTCCAGCGTGGTCACCACGATCCCGGCGCCCGTCAGCTCCAGCAGCCGGTCCGAGCGGGCCATCAGGTACGCCGGCCGGTCACCGGTCCAGCCGCCCGTCCCGTCGCCCAGCAGGCGCACCACCTCGGCGTAGTTCGGCAGGACCGCGGCCGGCCCGCACTCCCGCCACGGCGCCACCGCGTGCGCGTCCACCACCAGCAGCGGCAGCCCGGCCAGCGCCCGCCGCACGGCGGTGGTGAACACCCCGCCGCCGTAGTCGCACGCCACCACCACGTCGGCGTCCGCCACGGCCGCGGCCAGCCGGCCGAGCAGCTCCCGCTCGGCCTCCTCCGGGATGGCGTCGAGGTCCTCCTCGTCGTAGCGCGCGGTGAGCTGGCCGCTGGTGACCAGCCGCCGCTTGTGCGCCGTCCGCCGCCCGGGCACGGTCACCAGGTCGGTGCCGACGCCGAGCAGGCGCAGCGACTGCACCAGCTTGTCCCCGCAGTCGTCGTCCCCCACGATGCCGACGAGGTGCACCCGCGCGCCGAGCGCCACCAGGTTGGCCGCGGTGTTGGCGGCGCCGCCCGGGGCGTCCTCGGTCGCCTCCAGGCTCATCACGGGCACCGGCGCCTCCTGGGCCAGACGCTTGGCCGAGCCGTGCAGCCACGAGTCGAGCATGACGTCGCCGACGACCACGGCGCGGATCACCCTGTCTGTGCCCATGGAAGGCGAGTACCTGCGAAAGACCTGCTCAAACCCGGTATGGCGGAAGTTACGGACAGGAGATCCCTGGGTAGCCAGGCCGCTATGCGCGGCCCTTCAGATCTCGATGTGCTCGTGCCGGCCAGGGACGGTCCCGCCCTGGAGGCGCTGGTCGGCGGCGTACGCCGGATCGCGGTGCTGCGGGCCAACGCGCTCGGCGACTACCTCATGGCCGTGCCGGCGCTGGAGGCGCTCAAGCGGGCCTACCCCGGCGCGCACCTGACGCTGCTGGGCACCGCCTGGCACGCCGAGTTCCTCACGGGACGGCCGGGGCCGGTGGACGACGTGGTGGCGCTGCCGCCGATCACCGGCGTCTCCACGCCGGAGGCCGGGCATGCGGCGCCCGACGGGCTGTGCGAGGAGCTGCGGGGGCGCGGGTTCGACCTGGCCGTGCAGATCCACGGGGGCGGGCGGTTCTCCAACCCGTTCATGCGCCGGCTGGGCGCCAGGGTGACCGCCGGGATGCGCGCCCCGGGGGCGGAGAGCCTGGACCGCTGGGTGCCGTACACCGACTATCACCACGAGACCCTCCGCTTCCTCCAGGTCGCCGCGCTGGTCGGCGCGGTGGGCGGCGGGCTGGAGGCGCGGGTGGCGGTCACCGCCGAGGACCGCGCCGAGCTGGCCCGCGCGCTCGGGGAGCCGCCGCGCGGGCTGGTGGCCGTGCACCCGGGCGCGACCGATCCCCGGCGGCGCTGGCCGGTGGAGCGCTTCGCCGAGGTGGCCGACCGCACGGGCCGTCCCGTGGCCGTGACCGGTACGCGCGAGGAGGAGCACCTGGTGACAGGCGTGATCGCCGCGATGCGCCGGCCGGCGATCCCCGTCGTCGGCACGCTCGGCATCGGCGCCCTCGCCGCCCTGTACGAGCGCTGCGACCTGCTGATCGCCAACGACACCGGCCCGCGCCACCTGGCCGCGGCCGTCGGAACCCCCACCGTCGCCGTCTACTGGTGCGGCAACCTGATCAACGCCGGCCCGCTCAGCAGGACCGCGCACCGGCCGCTGATCTCCTGGACCACGGCCTGCCCGCGCTGCGGCGCCGGCGGCGTGGCTCCGGGCGCCGAGCGCTGCCCGCACGACGTGTCATGGGTACGCGACGTCTCGGTGGACATGGTGATGGAGCAGGCCGAAGACCTGCTCACCGGACCTAGGGGAGGATGACGATGACGGATCATGCGGTGCTCGACGAGTTGCAGCAGGCCATCGACGAGGCGTTCCAGGGGCGCGAGCGGGTCGCGATGAGGGAGGTCTACTCGCAGGTCTCGCGGCACGTGGGCCTGCCGGCCGACCTGCTGACGCACCTCAACGAGCTGCCCGAGGGCGCCTACGACAGGCAGGAGCTGACCGAGGCGATCAACGAGGTGATCACCCGGAGGGGCGAGCAGGACACCCTCGGGCTGCTGGAGGTGCCCAGGCAGGCCGGGCCGGACGAAGGCGATCCTGATCTGATGCGGTAGGCGGCGCATAGCGGGAGCCGCGGGGGGCGTCTGAGAGGGTGATGTCGATCCCCCTGGAGGTGACCGTGGACGCCGCGGACGAGCAACGGTTCCGCGAGTTCGTCGCGGCGCGTTCGCCTGCCCTCATGCGGCTCGGGTTCCTGCTCACCGGTGGTGACCAGCACGCGGCCGAAGACCTGGTGCAGACCGCGCTGGCGAGGCTGGTGAGCAAGTGGCGGCGGGTGCAGGCGCCGGAGGCGTACGCCCGGCAGATCATGTACCGGCAGCAGGTCAGCTGGTGGCGGGCGAGCGTGCGGCGCGGTGAGGTGGTGCAGGCGAGCCCGCCCGAGCGCGAGGAGCGCGACGCGCACCACCAGAGCGAGCTGCGCATGGTGCTGCGCGCCGCCCTGGCCAGGCTCACCGCCCGCCAGCGCGCGGTGCTGGTGCTGCGGTATTTCGAGGATCTGCCCGAGCAGGAGGTCGCCCGGATGCTGGGCTGCTCCGTCGGCACGGTCAGGAGCACCGCGCACCGGTCCCTGGCCAGGCTGCGCGAGATCGCCCCCGAGCTGGCACAGGCACTGGAGGTGGCCAGGTGACCCGACTGCTGCGCGACACGCTGGAGGAATGGGCCGGCGAGGCCAGGGTGCCGCACGACCTGGCCGACCGGGCGCTACGGAGGCGTGCCTGGAAGCCCGTGGGAGCGGCGGTGCTGGTGGCGGTGATGATCGTGGCCGTCGCCGTGTTCGTCGGCGGCCGGCGGGAGCCGGAGCGCGTCGTCGTCCCGGCCACCGGCATCACGCTGCCGGCCCGGCCGTCGCCCGCCCCGACGGACGTGCGGACCGACACCGGGAACAGCCCGCCGGCCAAGCTGATCGCCGCGGGGGGCATGGCCGTGTCGGCGTACTACGTGACCCGGCGAGAGGAGATCTCGGAGACCGAGCAGCGCGTACGGCGGACCTGGTCCCTGTACGACCCGCGCACCGGCGGCTACGAGGAGACCCCGTACGCCTGGGTGGACGTCGCCCCAGGGCTCCAGGTGGCGGCCGTGCTCGAAGGCGACCTGATCAGCAGGCGGCTGGGCGTGCTCGACCTGAACACCCGCCGGATGCTCACCTGGATCGACCTGGAGCACCCCGTGGGGTCCGTGGCCTGGTCCCCCGACGGCACCAGGATCCTGGCCACCGCCTACTCCCGCTACCCCGACCTCCTCGAAGGCAAGGGCGACCAGGCGGCGCCACCGCGGGGCGGGAGCCCGCGCATCGGCTACTACATCGTCGACGTGCGGGCGGGGACGGCCGACTATCACGCGTTGCCGCCCTACAACCTGAACGGTCGCCAGGACCTGGGCTGGAGCCTGGACGGCACGATGATCTGGACGCCCACGGACACCGACCCGGACCGGATCTTCCTCACCCTCGACGGCCGGCGGCGGGAGGCCCCCCAGGACCAGCGGTACGTCGGTTACTCGCGGATCTCGGCCACCTCGCCCGACGGCCGGCTGGTCCTGGGCCGGGACGGCCTGCCGACGGAGATCACCGAGGTCGCGACCGGCAGGGTCGCCGGCCGGCAACGGGTGCTGCAACTGCACGCCTGGGCGGACAACGACAACGTCCTCGCGCTGGGCTGCGCCGGCGAGTGCGAGGACGAGTTCGACAACGGGCTGGTGCTCGTCAGCGTGGACGGCTCCAGGATGACCCAGCTCGCCGCCAACCGTAAGAGCGACAAGGACGGCGCCTGGCGGTGGGTCCTCACACCCAGATAGCCGGATGGCGGCCGGGAGACATGACCGGGCGTTGACGGGGCAGCGACCCGGTCATGAAGCGGACCGCCCTCTTCGTGGCCGGGGTGCTGCTCATCACCGCCTGTGCCGCGCAGCCCGCGGACACGCGGGTCACGCTGGAGTTCTTCCAGTTCAAGCCGGAAGCGATCGAGACCTTCGACCGGATCATCAGGGACTTCGAGGCCGCGAACCCCGGCATCCACGTCGTGCAGAACCACACGCCCACGGCCGAGAGCGCCATCAGGGCCAGGCTGGTCAAGGACGACGTCCCCGACGTGATGGCGCTGAACGGCAACGGCGTCTTCGGCGAGCTGGCCTCGGCCGGGGTGTTCTACGACTTCTCCGGTACCCCGTCCCGCGTCTCCCCGCCCATCCAGCGCATCCTCGACGACCTGGGCGTGCACCGGGCGGGGGAGCGCAACGGGATGCCGTTCGCCTCCAACGGCAACGGCGTCATCTACAACAAGGACCTGTTCGAGCGGCACGGCGTGCGGCCGCCGACCACCTGGCCGGAGGTGGTCGCCGCGGCCAGGACGTTCCAGGCCGCCGGGGTCACGCCGTTCTACGGGACGCTGGCGGACGCGTGGACGGTGCTGCCCGCCTTCAACGCGCTGGCCGCGAACGCGGCGCCGCCCGACTTCTTCGCGCGGCGCGCGGCCGGGCGGACCTCGTTCGCCGCCGCGTATCCGGCGGTGGCGGCCAAGTTACGGGAGCTGTTCGGGTTCACCCAGCCGGACCGGCACTCCCGGACGTACGAGGACGGCAACCTCGCCTTCGCCCAGGGCAAGGCGGCCATGTACCTGCAGGGCAGCTTCGCCCTCCCGGCCATCGCCACCTCCGGCCCCCGCTTCGAGATCGGCACGTTCGCCCTGCCCGCGACCGGCGACCCCGCGGCCACCCGGCTGGTCTCGGGCGTGGACGTGGCGCTCACCATGCCCCGCGAGCCGGAGCACCCTCGGGAGTCGCTGGCCTTCATCGAGCACCTCCTGCGGCCGGAGGTGATGACCGCCTACGCGCGGGAGCAGCGCGCCGTGCCGCCGATCGAGGACGCCGCCTCCGGCGACCCCGCGCTGGCCGGGCTGATGCCGTATTTCGAGGAGGGACGGCTCACCGGCTACGCCGACCACCACATCCCGCTGGCGATCCCGCTGGAGCAGCTCCTGCAGCAGTTCCTGATCGACGGTGACCAGGCCCGCCTGTTACGCGACCTCGACCGCGAGTGGGACAAGGTCGCCGCCCGGAGCACCTCATGACGACCTCCCGCGCCTACTACTGGATGGTCCTGCCGGCCCTGGTCCTGTTCCTGGTCTTCCACACCGTGCCCGTCCTCCAGGGCTTCTACTACAGCCTCACCGACTCCCCGGGGTACGGCACGTACGGATTCGTCGGCCTGCGCAACTACGTGAACCTCCTCAGGGACGACCGGATCCTCGACGCCTACCTGTTCACCTTCCGGTTCGCCGTCGTGGCCACCGTGCTGACCAACGCCCTGGCCCTGGCCATCGCGCTCGGGCTCAACGCGCGCATCCGCTTCCGCACCGCGCTGCGCGGGATCTTCTTCATCCCGAACGTGCTGGCCATCCTCATCATCGGCTACATCTTCAACTACCTGTTCGCCAACTCGATCCCGGCCGTCGCCCAGGCGCTCGGCATCGATGCGCTGAGCACGAACCTCCTGGCCGACCCCGGGCTGGCCTGGCTCGGCATCGTCGCCGTGGCCGTCTGGCAGGCCGCCGCGTTCAACATCATCATCTATCTCGCCGGGCTGCAGACGATCTCCGACGACGTGCGGGAGGCCGCCACGATCGACGGCGCGGGCTCGTGGCGGCAGTTCAGGTCGATCGTCTTCCCGCTGATCGCGCCGTTCTTCACGATCAACATGGTGCTGTCGCTGAAGAACTTCCTGCAGGTCTTCGACCACATCGTGGCCCTCACCAACGGCGGCCCCGGCACCGCGACCACGTCGGTCTCCCTGCTCATCTACAGCGGTGGCCTGGAGGGCGGCGAGTACGCGTACCAGACGGCCAACGCCATCGTGTACTTCCTCGTCATCGTCGCCGTCTCCGCCTTCCAGCTCCGCGTCCTGCAACGCCGCGAAATGAGCGCCTGATGCGACACACCAACCCCTGGCTGACCGCCCTGATGGCGGCCTGCGCGCTGACCGTGCTCGTCCCGCTGTACTTCACCGTGGTCACCGCGCTGAAGGAGCCGGCCGAACTCGCGGGCGCGGGCTTCGGCCTGCCCGCCGACCCCCGCTGGAGCAACTTCGCCGACGCCTGGCACCTGACGAACTACCCGCGGGCCGCCCTGAACAGCGCCCTGGTCACCGTCGGCGCCGTGGTCCTGACGCTGCTGACCAACTCGCTGGTGGCCTACGCCATCGCCCGCAACCTGCACCGCCGCCTGTTCAAGGGCCTGTACTTCTACTTCGTCTCGGCCCTGTTCGTGCCGTTCCCGATCATCATGCTGCCGGTCATCAAGCAGACCTCGCTGCTGCGCCTGGACAACCAGGCAGGCCTGATCCTGCTGTACGTCGTCTACGGCCTGGCCTTCAACATCTTCCTCTACGTGGGGTACATCAAGTCGATCCCGCGGGCCCTGGAGGAGGCGGCCCGCACGGACGGCGCGGGCACGTGGACGGTCTTCTGGAAGGTGATCTTCCCGCTGCTCGCCCCCATGAACGCCACCGTGGGCATCCTGACGTTCCTGTGGGCGTGGAACGACTTCCTGCTGCCGCTGGTGGTGCTGTCCAGCCCGAGCGCCAGGACCCTCCCGCTGGTCCAGTACGTCTTCCAGAGCCAGTTCAGCACCGACTACACCACGGCCTTCGCCTCCTACCTGATGGCCCTGGCCCCGGCGCTGCTCGTCTACCTGTTCGCCCAGCGCTGGGTGATATCGGGCGTGCTGCGCGGGGCCGTGAAGTAATTTTATTGACCGATCGTTCTCGATACTGCTAGCGTTCACGACCATGGCCAGGACCAAGGAGTTCGATCCGGACGCGGCGCTGCAGCAGGCGCTGGAGCTGTTCTGGGAGCAGGGCTACGAGGCGACGTCGATGGCCGACCTCGTGGAGCGCCTCGGAATCGCGCGGGCGAGCATCTACGCGACCTTCGGCGGCAAGCGCGAGCTGTACCTGAAGGCGCTGGAGCGTTACCTCCAGCAGCGCGATGTGGTCGCGCCGCTGGCCCAGCCGGGCCCGGCGCTGCCCGCCATCCGCGCCTTCCTCGACTCCTACGTGGCCGAATGCCTGGCCGACGAGCTGCGGCGGGGCTGCATGGTGGTCAACACGGCCGTGGAGTTCGCCACGCGCGACGCGGAGGTGTCCCGCAAGGTGACGGAGAGCTGGGCGGGGCTGGAGACGGCGCTGGCCGGGGCGCTGGTCAGGGCGCGCGCCCAGGGGGAGTTGCAGGCGGGCAAGGACCCGTACGCGCTGGCCCGGTTCCTGCTCGTGCTGCTGCAGGGGCTCAGGGTGCTCGGCCGGGCCGACCCGGACCCGCGCAGGTTGCGGGACGCGGTCGAACAGGCCATGACAGCTGTCGTGATTTGAGAACGATTGGTATGGAATTATGACTGGACGTTTTGCCGGCAAGGTCGCGCTCGTCACGGGCGCGAGCGGGGTCGTGGGGCGGGCGGCGGCGCTGGCGTACGCGCGGGAAGGCGCGGCGGTGCTCGTCGCGGGGCGCGACGCGCACCGCCTGGCCGAGGTCGTGAAGCTGGCCGAGGAGAACGGCGGGCGGGTGAGCGCGTTCACCGTGGACATCACCCGCTCGGCCGAGGTCGCCGCCATGGTCGAGGCGGCGGTCTCCCGGTACGGCGGGCTCGACGTGGCGCTCAACGCGGCCGGGATCTTCGGCCAGGTGGCGCCGCTGGCCGACTACGACGAGGACACCTGGGACGACGTGCTCGCGGTCAACCTCAAGGGCGTGTTCCTGTCGATGAAGCACGAGATCGCCCACATGCGGGCGCACGGGGGCGGCGCCGTCGTCAACGTGGCCTCCAACCTGGGGGCGCACTGGCGCCTGGCGGGGGCGGGCGCGTACGCCGCCTCGAAGGCCGCGGTGAGCCACCTGACCCGCACGGCCGCCCGCGACCACATCGCCGACGGCGTCCGCGTCAACGCCATCAGCCCCGGCCCGATCGACTCGCCCATGTCCATGCGGCCCGGCGAGACGCCGCAGGACCGGGACGACCGCATGAGGGGCGCGCTGCCGATCGGCCGCGTGGCCACCCCGGAGGAGATCGCCGCCGCGGCGCTGTGGCTGTCGTCGCCGGAGTCGAGCTTCGTCGTCGGCGCCGACCACGTGATCGACGGCGGCGCCACGGCCTGACCCGCGTCAGCGCGGCACCCGCAGCCGACGCAGCACCGCCACGAGGAGAGCGAGGACCGCCACCAGCCCGAACAGCGGCCAGGGACCGAAGACCATGCTGAGCCAGGCCAGCAGGCCGGCGCTCACGAAGTCCATCGGCATGATGCCGCTGACCAGCAGGAACACGGCAACGGTCCAGTAGCAGAGGAGAAAGGCCGACACCCGCCGCACCGCCACCCCGGCGGGCCTCTCCTCGGCCGGGCCCGTGGTCCGGGTGGCGAGCAGCACCAGCAGGGCGGCACCCAGGAGGGCCACGCTCGTGCCCGTCCCGAGATGGCTCACCACTTCCGCGAACCACCTGCCGCTGAACACCCGCACCTCGGCACAGGCCTCAGCGTCGTAGTACGGCAGGCTGAGCGGCAGGAGCACGGCGAGCGACGCGAGGATCGCCGCCGAGCGCCGCCCCGTCGTCCCCGACCGCCGCCAGGCCGGCGCCATCAGCACCACGAACACGGGGACGGCCGCGATCAGCGACAGCCACACCACCGCGAACGCATCCGCGCGCAGCGGCAGGAGGAGCGGCTCCATGATCCGGTCCCACACGCCGAGCGGCTGGAGGACCGACGCCGGGCAGTAGGAGAACCACCCGTATCCCGGCCCGTCCCTCCACGCCGCCCACGTCGGGTAGGCAGCGGCACCAAGGGCACCTGACCAGGCAACCAGGGCTGATCGCGACAAGCCGTCCTCCTCTGTGTCCGCGAAACCCTACTGCGGCGCACGTCATGAAGGGAGGTTGAGCGGGGTGGTCACGACGAGGTGCCATTCGCCCCCGTACGGGCTGCCGTCCATCCACGCGATCACCGGACGCCCCTCGCCGTTCAGCGCCATGGCCAGGCCGTGGCCCGCGTAATGGCGCATCTTCGCCACCGGGGTGTGCGTGCAGCGCGTGCCCGTGCAGGCGGCGACGACGAGCCGCTCGCGGTCGAGGTCCTGGTAGGCCACCAGGGCCCGCCCGTCCCGGTCCAGCACCATGGCCGGCGCCGCGTGATCCAGGCCGGGCGCGGACAGCACGACGGTGTCGGCCTGCGAGCACTCCGGGTTGCGGCAGTCGAGCAGCCTGATCGATCCGTCGGCCGAGTCCCGGTAGGCGATCAGCGGCCGGGTGTCCTCCCGGAGGAGCATGGTCGCGCCCGACTGGTTGTCGTGGTCGTCGCGGCGCCAGGGCCGGCCGCCGTGGACGGGCCGCTCCACACGGGGCCGCGCGCAGTCGGAGTCCGCGCAGGTGATCACGGTGATCGAGCCGGTGTCGCCGTCGAAGCGGACGACGGAGGGGCGGTCGAGCGGGCCGGCGGCGACGGCGAGGCCGCGGTCCTGGTAGACCGAGGTGCGGGAGGGGAGCCTGGCGACCTCCTTCGTGCGCGGGCTGGTGCAGGCCGGGTCCTCGCAGGTGGTGATGGAGAGCACCTCCTGGTCCTCCTCGCCCTCCCGCCACGGCAGCCCGCGCACGTGGGCGACCACCAGGCCGCCGTAGCGCCCCGGCGCCAGCGCCACGAGCCGGTCGTCCGTGGCGTGCGTCGCCTCCGCGAGGGGCTTGCCGCCAGGAGCCGGGACGCAGCCGGCCGCGTCGCACATCAGCAGCCCGAGCCGGGCGCGCCAGTCGTCGTCCTCGAGCTTGTTCCCCTCCTGCGCCCACGTCGCCACGACGAGCCGCCCGCCGACCAGCCGGGCGACGGCCGCCCGCGGGTCCCCGTCGACGCCGGCCGGCTCGGCCCAGGCGTACCGGGTACGGTCACAGGTGCTGTCGGCGCACGTGAGCAGTTTGGCCTCGGCGGATGAGTCCATGAGCATGACCGTGCGCGCGCCCTCGCCCGCGTGCACGGCCTGCAGGTCCCATCCGCCGAGAGTCGGTCGCGGCCGGCCGTCCGCCTGGATCTCCGGGCCCCGGTCGCGGCTCCAGGTGGCGGTGACGACCGTTTCGATGGTCTCCAGCCAGCCGAGCGGGTTGACCAGCATCGTGCCGCCGTAGAGCAGGCCGGGCACCAGCAGCGCCCCCAGCACCGAGGCCGGCCTGGCCGGGCCCGGCCCGCTCCCGGGCAGGCCCTCGACGACCTGCCCGTACTCGGCGGTCCCGCCCCGGAGCGCCAGGCGGTGCAGGAACAGGCGGGCGATCACCGTCGCCTGGAACGCGGGGACGACCAGCCCCAGGACGGAGCCCGCCAGGCCCCGCGCGAGCTGGTTCCCGGACGCCGCCCACTGCGCGCCCTGCTGGACCAGGGCGGGGAGGACCAGCACGCCGAAGGCCAGCGTGACCGCGCTCGACCAGAAACCGCCCGTCCCGTGCCCGCGCGCGCACGCCAGCACGTACGCACGCTTGAGCGCGCCTCCCGCGGGCCGGCCCTCCAGGGCCACGATCGGCACCGCCAGCAGGCACGGGATCGCGAGCAGCGTCAGCGGGACCATCACGGCGAACGACCCCAGCAGTTCCCCGTCCCACAGCAGCGTGGCCGCCCCGGCCGCCACGATCGCCGCGAACACCACGACGCCCAGCAGCGTGAGCCCCAGGATCGCGGGCAGGCACCGGACCGCGGCCCGCAGCGCCGCGGACGTGCTGACGGGCCGGCCGGCCAGCAGCCCGGCGGCGAGCACGACGGTGGCGGGCATGACGACGGCCTGCGCTGCCAGCGAGGCGAGCAACGTGCCCGCCGTCCACACCGCCAGCGGCCGGCCCGGCGCGCCGATCAGCTCGAACGCGCCGTTGACCAGCGCCGCCGACCCGTCCACGACGAGCGCCAGCCCCAGCAGGGACAGCAGGCCGACCGGCACGAACACCAGCAGGGCGGGGGCCACGAGCCGGATCAGGTGCCGCGCCGCGGTCGCGTAGGCCGGCCGGAGCACCCCGGACCGCTGTCCGGCGGCCATGGCGTCGTCGTGGCGGGTGTCCGCCGGTAACACCGCCTCGGACATGGAGGCCTCCAGCGCAGTGGGGATCGCCTTGTGGCCAGAGCGTAGGGTCCGCGGGCCGCGTGGAAGGGGGACGCGTCCCGGTCGGCATCGGATCGAACCCGTGGCGGGACGCCGCACGTACCACCTACGGCGCAGCGGACGGCCCGCGCCCGGGAGGGGGGTCGGGCGCGGGCCGTCGTGGGGGATGGGCTACCTGCTGATGCGCACCGCGTCGGCGATGACGTAGCCGGTGCCCGAGGTCCACCGGCTCACGCCGACCACGTTGTACGTGCCCGCGTTGAGGGCGAACGTGCCGATGCTGCGCCAGGCTCCACCGCCGGAGCGCTGGTCGACGTAGACGGTCTGGTTGCCGCTCGACGTCGCCACGATGTACGGCGCCGAGCTGTTGTACCCGGGATCGGCCGGATACCAGACCTCGACCTGGTACGTCCCCGCGCTGGGGATCGTGGCCGAGAACCAGGCCGGGTCACTGGCCGCGACCGGGTCGGCGAAGCGGTAGTCGGCACCGTGGCGCTGGCTGGAGTAGGTGGAGGTGCCCCAGTTGGCGCCGGCGGTGAACTGGCCGGCCGTGGCGTTGTCGACCGTGGTGCTCCACGTCGGGGTGCCGCCACCGGTCACGTAGTTCATGTACGTGGTCCAGTTCCAGTGCGGGCCCGGGTCGGTGTGGGTCGCGCCGGGGACCTCGTTGTGGCCGATGATGCCGGTCCGGGTCTTGGGGATGCCGTACTTGTCGCACAGGGCGCGCGTCAGGGCGGCCGAGGCCCGGTACATGGCGTCGGTGAACCACGAGGCGTCGCTGACGAAGCCCTCGTGCTCGATGCCGATGGACCGGTTGTTGTAGGTCGAGTTCCCGGCGTGCCAGGCGACGTCCTTGTCGCGCACCATCTGGGTGATGGCGCCGCTGGAGGACTTGACCACGTAGTGCGAGGAGACCTGGGCGCTGGGGTTCTGGAACCAGGAGATCGTCCCGGCGTACGAGCCCTGGGTGACGTGGATGACCACCCGGTCGATGTTGTAGCTGGTCTCCCGGCTGGAGACGCGGTAGTTGCTGGTGCTGGCCGGGACCCAGGCGGCCGGCGGGTAGTCGGGGCTGGCGACCGCCGCCTGCGCGCTCAGGTCGCGCGCCTTGGCGAGGGCGCCGCGGTCGGCGGTGACCTCCTGCGGCTTGACCTGCACGCCGCGCAGGTCGATGCCGAGGCCGAGCTGCTCGTAGACCGCGTCGGCGTACAGGCGGGCCAGCTCGGGGGAGGCGGCGTTGCCGTACTTGGCCACGGCCTGGTACCAGCGGCCGAGGTCCTTCCTGGCGGTCTCGTCGAGGCCCAGCCCGTCGGCGTGGGCGCGCAGCACGGCCGCGCCGCCGAGGATGTTGGCCTCGTCGTCGGCCTTGAGCCGGTCGGCGGTGAGCCCGGTGAGCTCGGCGGCCTTCTCCAGTGAGTGGTTGGTGGGGTTGCTGACCAGGTGCATCACGCCGTAGCCGCCGCTGGCGCTGGGCTCGCCGCCGTGCCCGTCGAGGTGGGTCTCGGCGTAGGCGAGCGCGACGAGCAGGTCGCGGGGTACGTCGTGCGCGGCGGCCGCCTTGGCGAAGGCCGCGGGCAGCGGGGGCTCCTTGGCCTGGGACCATGCGGGCTGGCCTGCGGCGATGAGGAGGATGGCGAGGATCGAGGTGGCGAGGGCTGCTAATCGCGTGCGGGCGAGAGTCATGGGGTGCTCCTCGTTCACAGGTGACGGGTGCAACCTATGGCAGCTTCTGACTAATGTCGATAATTGACATTACAGCGGAGTTAGGTGAAACTTTTCGCCCCGCGGTCAGGGGTCCCGGAGATTAGGTCCCCGTGAACTTCTGAAAACTATTGCGCTTCCGTGCGAATGCACTGAAACTTCCCTTCGTGACCGCGCTCCTGCGTACCGTCCTGGCGGCGCTCACCGCCGCACTCGTCAGTATCGTGGCCCCTACCTCCGCCGTCGCAGCCGCTTGCACGACAGATCCCGCCATGCCGAAGCGGCAGCTCAGAGCCATGTGGATCTCCTCGGTGGCCAACATCGACTGGCCCAGCCGCACCGGCCTGAGCGTGTCGGCGCAGCAGGCCGAGTTCCGGGCCTGGCTCGACCTGGCCGTGGCCAAGCGCATGAACGCCGTGGTCGTGCAGGTCCGGCCGACCGCCGACGCGTTCTGGCCCTCGCCGTACGAGCCGTGGTCGCAGTGGCTGACCGGCACCCAGGGCGGCAACCCCGGGTACGACCCGCTGGCCTTCATGGTCAACGAGGCCCACGCCCGGAACCTGGAGTTCCACGCCTGGTTCAACCCGTACCGGATCGCCAACCACGACGACCCGTCCAGGCTCGTGGCCACGCACCCCGCGCGGCAGCACCCCGACTGGCGCTTCGCCTACGGCGGCAAGCTCTACTACAACCCGGGCATCCCGGAGGTCCGCGACTTCATCGAGGACGCGATCATGGACGCCGTCTCCCGGTACGACGTGGACGGCGTGCACCTCGACGACTACTTCTACCCCTATCCGGTCAGCGGCCAGGCCATCCCCGACTCCGCGACCTACGCCAGGTACGGCGGCTCGTTCGGCAACGTCGCCGACTGGCGCCGCGAGAACGTCAACCTCCTGGTACGCGAGCTCGACCAGCGCATCCACGCCGCCAAGCCGCACGTGTCCTTCGGCATCAGCCCGTTCGGCATCTGGCGCAACGCCGGCACCGACCCGCTCGGCTCGCCCACCTCGGGGCTGCAGTCGTACGACGCGATCTACGCCGACAGCAGGCAGTGGGTGAAGCAGGGCTGGGTGGACTACCTCGCCCCGCAGATCTACTGGCACATCGGCTTCTCCACGGCCGCCTACGAGGTGCTCACCGCCTGGTGGGCCGACGTGGTCCGGGGCACCGGCGTGCAGCTCGTCATCGGCCAGGCCGCCTACCGCGCGGGCGCCTCGGGGCAGGACGCCGCCTGGCAGGACCCGGCGGAGCTGAGCGACCACCTCTTCGACAACCGGCGACATCCCGAGGTGGCCGGCGACATCTACTTCAGCGCCAAGGACGTCAAGGCGGACCGGATCGGCGCCTTCACCAGGGTCGTCAACGCCCACTACACCAGGCCCGCGCTGCTGCCCGCCCGCGGCTCCGCCGCCGCCCCCGCCGCGCCCTCGATCACCTCGGCGACGCGGGTCTCGAACGGCGTGCAGCTCGCCTGGACGGGCTCGGCCACGGCGTACGCGGTCTACCGGGTGGACGGCTCACCGCCGGCGGCCGACCCGTGCTTCTTCGCCGACGCCCGCAACATGGTCACCACGACCAGGCAGAAGACGTTCACCGACACGACCGCCGGCGGGCCGGCGTACACCTACTACGTGACCGCGCTCAACCGGACCCACCAGGAGAGCGCCCCGAGCACGGGCAAGGCCGCGGGCTCCGGCGGGGGCGGCCCGTTCAGCGTGGTGATCGACAACGCGGACGCCGGGTTCGCCGCGGGCTCGGCCTGGGGCACCTCCACGTACTCGGCGCAGCTCCACGGCGCGGACTACCGCTTCGCCCCGCCGGTCGCGGCCAGCGATCCGGCCTGGTTCAGGGCGGCCGTCCCGAGCGCCGGGAACTACCGGGTGGAGGTGTGGCATCCGGCCGACGCCGGGTACAACAGCGCGACGCCGTACATCGTGGCGGCCTCCGGCGGGAACCAGACCGTCACCGTGGACCAGCGCACGGGGGGCGGGACGTGGCGGAGCATCGGCACGTTCCCGCTCGCCGCCGGGACCTACAACGTGGTCGGGGTGAGCCGCTGGACCTCCACCACCGGATACGTCATCGCCGACGCCGTCCGGATCACCGAGCTCTGATCGGCCACCCGGGGAAGGGTGGGCACGTACGGCGGGTGATCGTACGATGAACCGGTGGACGGTGCCCGCCCGCGACCTGTCGACGCGATCGCGGTCCTGGTCGCGGCAGGCTTGACGCCTGCGACCGGCTATACGGGTCCGGGCCTGGTGATCCTGCTGGCGGGGGCGCTGCCGGTGCTCTGGATGCGCTGCGCGCCCATCGTCGTCGCCTGGGTCGGCGCGGGCACCGCGATCGTGCTGCCGGTGTTGTCGGCGCTCGTCCCGTCCGCCGTTCCGCTTCCCTCCGCCGGCGCCCCGATCTGGCCGCCCGTGTGCGCGTTCGCGGCCTACGGCGCGATGGCGTTCGCGTCCGGGCGGCATCGCCCGCTCTCGCGGTGGGTGCCGGTGATCGTGCTCGCCGCCGCCGTCCTGTCCCTGCCCGACCGGCTCCCGCTGGTGGCCCGCACCGAGGCGGTCATCGCGCTCGCCGTGGTGTACGGCCTCTACACCGCCACCAGGGAACGCCTGCGCGCCGAGCTGGTGGAGCGCTCCGAGCGGGTGGAGCGCGAGCGGCTGGCGGGCGAGCTGCACGACGTCGTCACCCACCGGGTCAGCAAGATGGTGCTCCAGGCGGGCGTGCTGGCCCTGACCGCCGCTGACGACCGGGCCAGGGCGGCGGCCGAGGACATCCGGGCGACCGGCTCCGAGACGCTGGACGAGCTGCGCCACATGGTGGCGCTGTTACGGCGCGGCACCGGCGAGGGGTTCGACCTGGGGCTGCCCATGCCCGACCTGCGGCCGCTGGTGATCGACTCGGCCCGGGCCGGGGTGCCGGCGGAGCTGGCGGTGGACGGAGCGCCGGTGCCCGTCTCGGGGGTGGTGGGGCGGACCGCGTACCTGGTGGTCGAGGCGGCCCTCGCGAACGTGCGCAAGCACGCGCCGGGCGCGGAGGTGCGCGTCACGGTCCGCTACACGCGCGGCTCCGTGCGGATCGCCGTCCGCAACACCGCTCCCCGGCCCGACTCCTGGGTCACCGCCGACGACCCGGGGGTGAACCTGCTCGACCTGCGGCGCCGGGTGGCGGTGGCCGGCGGCACGCTGGAGAGCGGCGTCCAGGAGGACGGCGGGTTCCGCGTCGAGGCGATCTTCCCCACGTCACCGCCATGACCGCGCTGCGATAACCTCGTCGGGTCCAAGCCTGGGGGGTGAGTCACGCGGTGCCGGAGCCACTCGACGACGCGGAGCTCGAGCGCCACATGGACGAGACGCTCGCGCGCGTGGAGTCGTTACGGGCCGGGGAGACGCCCCCGGAGCGCGTGCCGGACGCGCCGGAGGCCCGCGGCGAGACCGAGGACGGGCGGGTGCGCGTGGTCGTCCGCGCCGGGGCCGTCCAGCTCGTCAGCCTCGATCCGCGCCTCCTGCGGCTGCCTCCTGACAGGCTGGCCGAGCTGGTGCGGGAGGCCGCCAACGCGGCGATCGCCGAGCTCCTCGGCCGCCCCACCGCCGACGTGCCCGATCTGGCCGAGCTGGCCAGGACGCTGCACCAGGTCCGCGACGAGGCCCTCTACCAGATGGACGTCATCTCCCGGTCGATCGCCTCGGCGATGGCCAGGATCCGCGAGCGGACCTCCGTGGCCGGCGACCCCCGTCCGCGTGGCCTGGAGGACCTCCTCGACCTGACGCGGCGCAACCTCGACGACGCGCTGGCCGGGGTGGACGGCCTGGCGGAGCCCGTACGCGGAAAGGGCGAGGCCGCCAGGGGGTGGGTGCGCGTGGTGGTGACCGACGGGCGGGTGGAGTCGGTGCGGATCCACCCGAAGGCCATGGCGGAGGGCTCGTACGAGCTGGGCGACCACCTGCGCGCGGCCATGAACGCGGCCTTCGAGGACCTGCCCCGGCGCCGCCAGGGCACCGGCGCGGTGGACCTGGCGGACGTGGCCCGCCGCGCGCGCGAGACGCAGCTCGCCGGCGTCGCGCAGATGCACGCCGCCACCCGCGCGCTGCGCGACATCATGACCAGCATCCAGGGACCGGAGTGAGGTGTTCGGTGGACCCCGAAGGAATCTTGTACAGGCCGGCGGACACCCACCGGGCCGCCACGGGCGTGGGGGCGTCGGCGGAGGAGCTGCGGGCGCGCCTGGCCGCCTTCGAGCGGGAGCTCACCGGCGACGGTGACGCGTTCGGCGCCGACGACCTGGGCGCCGTCATCGGGACGATCTACGGGGCCATCCACCAGATGGCGTTCGAGTCCTACGGCGACAACACGGGTGACATGGGAACGTACGCCCGCAAGCTGCAGGTGACGGGCGTCAACCAGAAACGCAGCGAGGACGCGGCCGTGGTCGAGATCAACAACGTGCGAAAGATGCTCGGGTAGCCGCCATGGGGATGAAGCTGCCGGCCGGGCTGGCCAAGGTCATGAACCTGACCGGCCGCCAATGGCCGATGAGCGACGAGGAGAAGCTGCTCAGGATGGGCCTGGCCTGGCTCGGCATGAGCGGTGACGTGGGCCGGCTGGCGGGCTCCGCCGGCGCGCTCGCGGCGACGGCCTGGACGGTGCAGGAGGGCGCGAGCGTCACCGCCGCGCACGACGCGTGGGACGGCCCGGACTCGCCGCAGAAGAACCTGCTCGACGGCCTGACCGGCGCGGACATCATCGGTCTGGGGCTGATGGTGTGCGCCGCGATCGTTCTGGTGCTCAAGGTCAACTTCATCGTCCAGCTGATCCAGCTCGCGATCCAGCTCTTCCAGGCGATGGCGGCGGCGCCGGCCACGATGGGGGCCTCCACGCTGCAGGTCCCGATCCTCATGGAGATCACCGGCAGGCTGCTCGACCTGTGCATCACCGTGGCCATGAACGGCGTCATGGGCGGCTGAGGCCGGCTCAGGCCCCGGCGAGCCCGTTCTCGTACTCCGCCAGCGCCGACTCGCGCGAGTGGTAGGAGGGGAACTCGATGACCCGGCCGTCCTCCCGCAGGACCAGCAGCGGCCCCGCGCCCAGCACGCCTTCCTCGGGGTCGCGGGTGCGCAGGTAGGAGAGGGTGGTGTAGACGAACAGCCAGCCGTAGGGGCGCTCGATCGTGGCCTCGTCGTTGACCGCGAACTCCTCCTCGCCCTCCTCGGGAGCGAACTCCCTGGCGACGTAGTCGCGGACGATCCGCTCGGCCTCCGCTCTGGTGATCATCGCTGTCCTCCGTCACCCCGTCCGGTAGAAATCGTACTGGGAGAACCTGGCCGCGTGCGGATTCGTGTCGGCCATGCGCATGAACTGCCCGTCCAGGTACGACATCCGGCCGCCCACGTTGGCCACGTTGTAGACGTGCCCCGCACCCTCGCCGCCGCGCGCCACGATGATGCCGCGGGCGCCGGGGTTCGCCGCGATCAGGCGCTCCACGTCGTCCAGGGAGCTCAAACCCGTCATCCGGTCGCTGGCCAGGCCCTGGTAGGCGCCGCGGGCCTGGGGGATCGGCACGCCCCTGGCCCGGGCGCCGGCGACGGCGGCGCGGCCGGCCAGGATGTCGTCCACCGCCAGGGCGACCTCCGCGCAGTTCCGCTTGTTGCCGGTGGGGTTCACGTGCCGCATGGCGACCCTGGTCTCGTACCTGCCGAGGGGCCGGCCGCCGGCCTCCCGCAGGAGGCGGTCGATCTGCTGGTGGCCCTCCCGCATGGCGGTCTGCTGGGCCGCGGTCAGCGGCGTGTTGCCGCCCTCCAGCAGGTGGACGCGCTGGGGACGCAGCTCGACCAGCGGGATCTGCCCGCGCCGCCGCAGCGCGTAGCGGGCGGCCTCGTCGTCGACCCCGGCCAGCAGCTGGGGGCCGCGCCGCCCGCCCCCGCGGGCCGCCCTGCTCCTGAACCAGGGCGCCGCCTTGCGGAAGAGGCCCAATGCCGCCCCACCGAACTTCGCCATCCGGGATGTATAGCACGATCCCGGGCGTCGTATCGGAGGGTCAGCGGCTGTAGATCACCGACAGGAACCGCACCAGCACCGCCTCCCGGGCGGCGGCGGGCAGCGCGTCCAGGACGGCGTTGACCACCGCCATCTCCGGTTGCCCGGCGCCCGGCCGCAGGTCCACCCCGACCGACGCGCTCAGCTCGGCGAACGTGGCGTCGTCCAGCGCCTCCAGGTCCAGCCCCGCGACCAGGTCCACCAGCCCGTCGGGCAGCACGGCGGGGCCGCGCTCGCGGGCGGCCGCGGCCGACTCGGCGATCACCTTCAGCATGGCCTCGACCCCGGCCAGCGTGACCCCGGTGACCGTGATGTGCAGGTTGGCCGGGATGCCGGCGTAGGAGAGCTGCGGCTGCAGGAACCAGCCCCGCGCCCGGGCCTCGTCCGCCAGCACGAACACGTCGATCCCGTCACCTGCGAACGCCACCAGCGACGACTCCGGCGCCCCCAGCACCCGCAGGCCGGGGATCGCCGCGATGCCCTCGCGCAGCCGGTCCGCCGCCTCCAGGGTGGCCCGGCCCAGCTCCACGTAGCCCTCGCGGCCCAGCGCCTGCAGCGTGGCCCAGGCGCCGCCGAGCGGGCCCGCCGACCGGGAGCTCTGCACGGTCGCGTTGATGATCGTGTAGCCCGGCCAGGCGGCCGAGGCGAAGTACGCCTTGCGGCGCATCGCCGGATCGGCGAAGAGCAGGACCGAGGCGCCCTTGGGCGCGTACCCGAACTTGTGCAGGTCGCAGGAGATCGACGTGACCCCGGGCACGGACAGGTCGAACGGCGGGATCGCCGCCCCCGCCGCCCGCAACCACGGCAGCAGCCACCCGCCCACGCACGCGTCCACGTGGAACGGCACGCCCGCCGCCGCGGCCACGGCGCCGATCTCCTCGATGGGGTCGATCACGCCCTGCGGGTAGGACGGCGCGGAGGCCACGACCAGGACGGTGTCGGCGCCGATCGCCTCCTCGACGTCGCGGGCCCGCACCTTGTACGTCTCCAGGTCCACCGGCACGGCGACCACCTCGATCCCGAGATAGTGCGCCGCCTTGTGGAAGGCGGGGTGGGCGGTGACCGGCAGCACCAGGTTCGGGCGGTTCCGGCCGGCCAGGTCGCGCGCGGCCTTCACGGCCAGCATGATCGACTCGGTGCCGCCGCTGGTGAAGATGCCGTGGCCGCCGCCGAGTAAGTCCGCGACCGCGCCGACGACCTGCCGCTCCATCTCGACCACGCTGGGGAAGGCGGTCGGGTCGAGGCAGTTGACCTCCAGCATCTCCAGGTACGCCCGGGTCGCGGCGTCGTTCACCTCGGCCCGCCCGGTGTCGTAGACGTAGGCGGTCACCTGGCCGCCGCGCACGGGCAGGTCGTGCTCCTTGAGCCGGGCCACCTCCGCCAGCAGGTCTTCGGCGGTCCTCCCGGCCGGGGGCAGGTTCACACGGTCTCCTTGTTCCTCGTGGGGGCGAGCCGGCCGTACCGGACGACGAACGGCAGGCTGATCAGCATGAGCAGGGCGGGCAGCGCCGTGAACCCGAGCAGCACCCCGGTCAGCGCGCCCGGCGGCTGGGCGACCGGCGACTCGACCGGCGCCGAGGCGAACCCGGACACGGACAGCACCAGCGCGAACAGTCCCGGTCCGAGCGCCAGCCCGGCGGTCTCGCCCGCCGTCCACAGCCCGGTGAACGCGCCGGCCTGCGCGTGCCCCGTGCGGGCGGCGTCGGCGTGCACGGTGTCGGGCAGCATCGACAGCGGCAGCAGTTGCAGCGCCGCGTAGCAGACCCCGGCCAGCGCGGTCAGCACCAGCGTCGCGGCCAGGCCACCCGCCGAGATGGCCGGGATCAGCGCGACCGCGACGCCGCAGAAGCCGAGCGAGGCGGCCAGGTAGCAGCGCACGGGCCCGTGGACGCGCGCCAGCCAGGCCCAGCCGGGCACGGCCAGCATGCTCGGGCCGACCAGGCACACGAACATCACCGAGGTCAGCCCGTAGTCGCCCAGCCGGTACGAGGCCACGTACGGCGCTCCGGCCAGCATCACCGCCACGGCCAGCGCCTGCGTCACGAAGGCCGCCAGCAGCACGAAGAACGGCAGATTGCCCCTGGCCAGGCGGAAGGCGGCCACCGGGCCGAGCGGCCGGGGTCCCGGCCTGGACGGCACCCAGCGGGTGGCCAGCGTCGCGGCGGCCAGCGCCACCGCCATGACGGCGCCGATCGCCACGCCCATCACGGCGTACCCGGCCCGGCCCCCGCCCGCCAGATCGACCACGGCCGGGGCCAGCCCGCCGGCCACCAGGATGCCGACCGTCAGGCACACCACCCGCCAGGACATGATCCGCGTCCGCTCGCCCCGGTCGGCCGACATCTCGGCGGGCAGGGCCACGTACGGCACCTGGAAGCAGGCGAACGCGCTGGCCGCGACCAGGAACGCCGCCCCCGCCCAGACCGCCCCCGGGACGTCCCCCGGCACCGCGAACATCAGCGCGAACGCCACCGGCAACGTCACCGAGCCGATCGTCAGCAGCCGCGTCCTGCGGCCCGTCCGCACGGCCTCGCGGTCGCTGGCGGCGCCGACCAGCGGGTTGAGCAGCACGTCCCAGATCTTGGGCGCGACCAGCACGGCGCCCGCCACGGCCGCGGGGACGCCGAGCATGTCGGTCAGGTAGTACAGGAGCAGCAGGCCGGGGACCGCCGAGAACACGCCGGTGCCGACGGAGCCGATCCCGTAGCCCAGCAGCCGGTCCCGGCCCAGCCGCGCGGCGGTCACCGGGGGTCGCCGGGCAGGCCGAGCGTGCGGTGCAGGGTCAGGTGCAGGTGGGCGCGGAAGCGGCGCAGCGCGGCCCGGTCGCCGGCGGCCCGGCGGCGGCCCTCGGTGTCGAGCACCCCGCCCTTGGCGAAGCCGTGCACGGACCAGATGACCGTCCAGACGGTGTATTCGAGATCAACGTCGGCGGAGATCAGCCCGGTCTCGACGGCGGGGCGCAGCGCGCCGGTCACCGCCGACAGCAGCGGCTGGACGTACTGGCGCTCCAGCTCGGTGATGTCGCTGGCGTCGGAGAGCCAGCGGTGCATCCACAGGGCGGGCACCTCGGGGTTGTCCACGCAGAAGTCGAGGTAGTCGTCGGCCAGCCGGTGGATGGCGGTCACGGGGTCGTCGCCGGGCAGCCGGCCGAGCGCCGTCTCCAGCGCCGCCTTCTCCGCCCGGTGCGCGGCCTCCATGACGGCGAGATACAGCTCCCGCTTGCCGCCCACGTGATAGTTGACGGTGGCGATGTTCAGCCCGGCGGCCTCGGCGATCTGGCGCGTCGAGGTGCCGTCGTAACCGAGCGCCGCGAACAGCTGCGTCGCGACCTTGAGGATCAGGCCGGCCTGTGTGCTCTCCGCAGGGGTCATGCGACCGAAGGTAGTTCGGTCACCCCCTCTCGGTCAATCACTTGATGGAGAGCGCTCAGTCCGGCGCCCAGTACTTCTCCATGAGCTGGTCCAGCTGCCGGACCACCGGCTGCCAGCTCGCCGGGAGGGTGTAGCGGCTGGCCCGCCGCTTGTCGTAGGCCAGCGTGTACTTGATGAAGTCCGCCCCCGGCGGCTGCACCTCCGAGCGCCCGACCCGCAGGTGCCTCAGGTGGGCGCGCAGCCGGCGCTTCTCCTTGGCGGTCAGGCACTTGTCGATGGTCGGCCCCGTACGCCGGCTGAGCCGTATGCACCCGTTGCCGTAGACGATCACCCGGTCGTCCAGCCCCGCGAAGCCGCCCTGCTTGCGGAAGTCCACCAGCGCCTTCCTCGGCGCCACCCCGGCCTGCGCCGCCGGGGCCATGGACGTGCTCAGTGCCAGCAGGAGCACGGGCAGGAGCACGATTCTCCAGATCCTCATGCCCTCTTGGACGTTTCCCGGCCCCGAACGGCTCACCGCGGCATCCCCTGGGCGTACGGCGGTTGGGCGTACACCCAGGGGATCACCGTGCTACTTGCAGCGCGCGCCGTTGAGGTGGAACACCTCGGGCGCCGGGTTCGGGCCGGCGGCGTTCGTGCCGTTGAACCCGAACGTCACCTTCTGGCCCGGCTTGATCTTGCCGTTCCAGCCCAGCGCCTTGGCCGTCACCACCGAGCCCGACTGCGCCAGCGTCGCGCCCCAGGCGTGCCCGGCCCGCTGGCCGCTCAGGAACGACCAGCGCAGGCTCCAGCCGTCCACCGCCTGCTTTCCGGTGTTCTCGATCACGACCTGCGCGGTGAACCCGCCGGGCCACGAGCCGTGCGCCGAGTAGCCGACCCGGCAGTCCGAGCGCTCGCTCTTGTCCGCCAGGAACGCCGCGACCCAGGCCAGCGGGGAGTTCCAGTTGATGGTCAGCTCGTTCGTGGCCCACGACTCGATGTGGTCGATGTAGCAGAACTGCGGTTTGCAGCCCTGGAGCAGGCGCTGCGCGAGCGGGTCCTGGATGCTGGAGTTCGGGCCGCCGGCCAGCGTGCCGATCGGCGGGTTGGGCAGCTCGGGGTCGAGCTGGCGGGCGTACCAGCGGCTGTGCTGGTTCTTGGAGGCCACCTCGCCGTAGCCGGTCACGTACGACTGGTTGAGCGCGTTGCGGCCCAGGATGTAGTCCATGCCCTCGCGGACGGCCGCCCGGTACTTCTCGTGGCCGGTCAGGTCGTACGCGGTCGCCACGACGACCAGGTTGTTCAGCACCAGGTTGTTGGAGCCCCAGTCGAAGTCCGGCGGGTTGTACGGCAGCCCGTACGGGTGCTCCTTCTGGATCGCGAGATACTTCTCGGCACCCTCGATCACCGACTGCCGCACCCGTGCCCGGTCGGGCAGCGCGTTCGGCACGGTGGCCAGCTCCAGGCGGCCGAGCTGGGCGGTGTTGCCCCAGTCGAAGCCGCGCTCGCGCCAGACGTCGCCGGTGTGGTGCGGCGAGGCCAGCACGAAGTCCCTGAACTCCTTCTCGCCCGTCGTGATGTACAGCTCGGCCGCCGCCCAGTAGAACTCGTCGCTCACGTCGCCGTCGCTGTAGGCGCCACCGCCGGTGCCGTCGTTCGGGTCGGCGTACTTCTCCGGGTTCGCCCTGGCGGCCGCCCACGCCTTGCGGGCCGCCTTGAGGTTGCTGGCGGCGAACGCGGCGTCGTACGGGGCGTACAACCGGGCCGCCTGCGCCGCCGTCGCGGCCAGGTTGAGCGTGGCGGCCGTGGAGGGCGGGTGCAGCTCGCGCAGCTGCGGGTCCAGGTGGGGCAGCAGGGGGAGGCCGGTCCAGTTCTGGTCGTGGATCTTGTGGTGCGCCATCCCGGCGTACGGTTTGCCGTCCGGCACCTGCATGCTCAGCAGGAACTCCTGCTCCCAGCGGGCCTCGTCCAGGATGTCCGGCCGGCCGTTGCCGCTCTCGGGGATGTTCAGCTGGCCGTCCGTGAACGCCGCCCGGTCCCGCTCGTACGCGGCCATGAGCTGGTGGACGGAGATGCCGCCGTTGACGACGTACTTGCCGTGGTCGCCGGCGTCGTACCAGCCGCCCTTGACGTTCAGCGTGTAGTCGCAGACGCCGGGCTGGCACGGCACGTCCACGTCGCCCTGGTTCGGCGCGGCGTTGACGTGACCGGCCGGCCGGCCGTACCCGGGCCGGAGGCTGTCGAGGATCTCGATCCCGCTGCGCTGGGTGTAGTAGAACTTGAGCGCGTCCGAGGGGAGCCGGTCGTAGATGTCCGCCCTGATGTCGAACGGCCTGCTCGTCTCGCCGTCGGCCGTCAGCGTGTAGCCCTCGCCGGGCTTGCGGTACGCGCCGAAGTCGAGCGTGTGCACGTTCTGGCCCGAGCTGGCGTCCACGCCCCTGGGGGTGGTCCGGCCGCTCGCCACGGTCTCCTTCTCGGCGTTCCTGAGCTCCCAGTCCAGGGCCTCGGTCGCGGCGGTGACGACCGTGGCCTTCTTGGGCCCGGCGGGGAGGTAGCCGACCATGTTCACCCGCACGCGCGGGCCGGTGTCAGGCTCGTAGACCTCGGGTTCGGCGCCGCCCTTGAGCGACACGTCGTCCATGCAGAACCTCCAGGGCTCGACGCTGCCGCCCAGCTGGAACACGACCTGGGCGTTCGGCAGCGACGCGGGGGCGGTGAACGTGTAGGAGTAGCTGTTGCCCGAGACGCTCATCTCCGGCGCGGCCGACAGGTACTGGGTCCAGGGGTCCACCGGTAGCTGGATCAGCGCCCGGCCGACCTTGGCCGGGGTCGCGGCGGCGAAGAACCGGTAGGCGTACGTCTCGCCTTCCACCAGCGGGATGTCGTTCTGGCCGATGATGACGTCCCACGGGTTGGCGGTGCCGCCGGGGATGTCGGCGCACAGCCGGCCGCCGTCCACCGCGAGGGTGACGTTGCCGGTTCCCCACCAGGGGGCGGTGCCGGTGTCGAAGGTGCCGTTCACGATCTGCTCGGGTCCCTCGTCGGCCGCCGCGTGCGCGGCCGGGGCGGGGGACAGGGCGACCATGGTGAGGAGGGCCAGTAAGGCGGCCCGGCATCGGGTCATGGAGGTCCTTCAGGGGGTTGGGAGCGCTCCCAAAAATGGCGCGAATCCGATCCTCCTTTCCCGCCGCCGCGCCGTCAACGGCTGCGCACCGCCCGGCCCGGAAGACTGTGAAACTTTCATGCCCCGGCGGGCAGGGGGAGCCTGTGCGCGTCGCGAACCTGAGGGGCCGTGTCCCCTGACCGCCGGCTCCGTTTGGGGGTCCCGCTGTCCCTGTCCGGCCGGCATGCCCGGTTCGGGCGGCAGGCGGCGCTCGGGCTTGAGGTCTGGGGGGCGCTCGGCGCGTCCGTGGACGTGGTCGTCGAGGACGATCGCAGCGATCCGGACGTGCTGGAGGATGCCGTACGGCGGCTGGCGGGGCGGTGCGACCTGCTGCTGGGGCCGTACTCGACGCAGCTCGCGCGCCGGGCGGGGCGCGTTGCGGCGGAGCTGGACCGGCTGGTCTGGAACCACGGGGGTTCCGGTGATGACGTCGAGACGGCGCATCCCGGGCATGTCGTGTCGATACCGGCACCGGCCGGCCGTTATGCCGAGCCCTTCGTCCGGCACCTGGCGGACGGTGGCGACCGGACGCGGCTGCTGATCGTCCAGGGCAGGGGCCGCTTCGGGCGTCAGGTGGCGGACGGGGCGGAGCGGCTGGCGGGCGAGGCGGGCATCCCGGTGACCCGCGCGGGTCCCGGTGAGGTGCCGGCCGGCGGGCCGTGGAATCTCTTCTGCGCGGGGTCCTTCGACGAGGACGTCGAGATGATCAGGCGGGCCCGGGCGGGCTCGCGGGTCATGTGCGCCGTGGCGGCCGGGGTGCGGGAGTTCGGGGCGGCTCTCGACGAGCCGGGCGGGATCTACGGTGTCGGGCAGTGGTTCCCCGGCAGCGGGGGTGAGGCTTGCCTGGGGATCTCCGAGCGCGAGTTCCTGGACGCTTACCGCGTCCGGGTCGGGCGGTTGCCCGACTACCCCGCCGTGCAGGCGGTGGCCGCGGCGATCATCGCCACCCACTGCGCACTCCGGGCGGGGGGCGCCGGGCGGGAGGAGCTGTGGGCCGTGGCCGCCGGGTTGGAGACGAGCACGCTGTTCGGTGCCTTCGCGATCGATCCGCGAACGGGCGCGCAGACCGCCCACCGGGCGGTGCTCACCCGGTGGGCCGCCCGGGAAGCAGCGGCCGGCCTTCCGGCACGGCCGGTCCTGGTCGCGCGGCGGGGGCGATAGGCCCCGGGGGCTGAGGGTGCTGTGCGCGGTGCGCGACGGGTCGTCGGGGCTGAGCGTCCTGTCCGTGAGGTGCGATGGGCTGAGCGTCCGGTGCGCGGTGGGCGCGGCCGAGGTGCCGGGCGACCTCCTCGGCCCTGCGGCGGTCGTACGGTGCCGCCAGGCGGTCGGCGGCGGCCACGGCGTGCTCGGCCGCCCTCCTCGCCGCCCTGTCCCTGCCCGCCGTGGCCAGCGCGAGGGCGCGGGCCCAGCCGATCCTGGCCGCCGCCCCCGGGTTGCGGGCCGCGTACCGGGACAGGTGGGCGGCGAGGCGGCGCGCGACGGCCCTGTCCGGCCGGGGGTCCAGCGACCAGAGCAGCTCGGCGAGGCCGGCCCAGCATTCGAGCATGCCGGGCTGGGCCGCCGGCAGCCGCTCCGCCAGCGCCAGCGCGTCCACCAGCGCCTGGCGGGGCGTGGGGCGGTCCGGGCAGGCGGCGGCGATCGGCGGGTCGAAGCGGGTGGGGGCGGTCAGCAGGTCGAGGCGGGCGGTGGCGGTCAGCAGGCGCATGTCCTGCACGATCCGCATCACCCGCCCGTCCCGGAGGCCGAGCTCCTTCTCGTACGCGACGCGCCGGTCGGTCGAGGCGCGGGCCGCCGCCACCAGCTCCCGGACGTGCTCCACCGGCACCCCGTCCACCCGCAGCAGCGCCTCCGCCCTGCCCGTCAGGCACCAGTAACGGCCGATGTCGTCCCCGCCCACGCGCTTGACCGACAGCTCCTCCGTCTCCGCGAACAACTCCGCCGCCACCCCGAAGTCACCCCGCCACAGCGCGGTCTCGGCCAGCATGCCCGCGCAGTTCTCCGCCATCCGCGGGTCGAGCGTCCTGGCCCTGCCCTGGGTGAACGAGCGGTGGGCGGCGTCGAACGCGCCCGAATGGAGCTGGTCGAGGCCGCGTGCCAGCAGGGCGCGGTTGGCGGCGTCGGTGGGGTGCCCGATGCCGGCCAGGGCGCGGTCGGCGAGCCTGCCGTAGCGGTCGGCCAGGCGGTGACGTCCCGCCATCCGGCCGATCGTGGCGAAGTTCGCGTAGGCCTCGGCCCGCAGGGCGGGGTCGTCCGCCCGCTCGGCGGCGTTGAGCTGGCGCAGCGAGGCCACCAGCATGGTGGGCAGGTCATGCTGGTGGTAGGCGAGCCTGGCCAGCAGCGTCAGCGCCTGCGCGGCCTCGGGACCCGCCGGATCCGTCCGCGCGGCCGGCGCGAAACGCCTCCAGCCACCGCCGGATCCGCTGAGGGACAGGAGGCGGTGTGCGGCCTGGCGGGCCGCGGCGCGGGTCATCGCGGCGACGCGGGCGGCGGGGGAGTCGGGAAGGGGCTCGCCGAGAATGGCGAGCGCCTGGTTCGCCAGCTGAGCGGCCTCGCGCTCCCTGGCCATCTGGTACGCGCTGACCCCGGCCATCCACGACCACCGCGCCCGCAGGTGCGCCGGCTGCCCCGGACGGGCGAGGTGGCGGCGCACGACGGCCCCGGACTCCTCGTACAGGCGTAATCGCAGGCACAGCGTCCAGTAGCGGTCCAGGAAGCCGGGCTCGCCGGAGACCGTCCAGGCCAGCCGGATGTTGTCCATCTCCGCGCCGAGCACGTCGGTGGCCTCGGTGTCCGAGGCGTCGTGGAGGGCGGGGGCGTGCCGGTCGAGCAGGCGGGCGAAGTGGGCGGCGTGACGGGCCCGCACCGGGGAGCACTCCGGGAGGCGGGCGGCGGCGAACTGCTGGACGAGCGGGTGGATGGTGTAGCGGCCGGCGGGCGTGAGCTCGATCATGCTCTGGTCGACCAGCAGGACCAGCACCTCGGGGGTGGTGCCGGCCACCTCCAGGGCCGAGCACAGCGTGCAGCCGCCCCTGAACACCGACAGCGCCGCCAGCGCCTCCTGCGCGGCCGGCTCCAGCAGGCGCCAGGACGTCTCGAAGACCGTGCGCATGCAGGCGTGCCGCGCGCGGGCGGCGGGCCCGGCGGCGGACAGCAGGCCGGGGTCCACGCCGAGGCGCTGGGCCAGGTCGGCGCACGGCACGGCCCGGAGCAGGCCGGCCGCGAGCTCGATCGCCAGGGGCAGGCCACCGGTGGCGGCGCAGATCGCGGCCACGCGCGCGGCCTCGCGTTCCGGGTCGAACGCCGGCCGGGCGGCCAGCGCCCTGGCCACGAACAGGGACTCGGCGGCCGGTGCCGGCAGGCCCTCCACGGCGACCGTCACCTGGCCGGGCAGGTTCAGCCGCCGCCTGCTCGTCGCCAGGATCCGCACGGCCGGGGCGGTCCGCAGGATCTCGCCGATGACCCGGTCGAAGGCGGGGAGGTGCTCGAGGTTGTCGAGGACGAGGAGGAGGTGACGCGTGGCGAGGGCCGACAGCAGGAGGTCCGCGGCGGGGCGCGGTGGTGAGAGATCCACGCCCAGGCGGCGCGCGAGCGTGGTGACGGCCGCCTCCGGCCGCACCCCGGCGAACGACACGAATGCCGTCTCCGTCCTCGGCGCGAAGGCGGCTCCAGCTCTCGGCGCGATTGCGGTCTCGGCGCCGGGCCGGGTCTCGGCGGCGGCGGCGATGGCCAGCCGGGTCTTGCCGATGCCGCCCGGCCCCAGCAGGGTGACCAGGCGTTCGCGGGCCAGCAGCGCTCGCAGCCGGTCCACCTCGGCCGCCCGGCCGACCAGCTCCGTGCCGGGCACGGGCACGGCCGCGCGGCGGGCGGGCACCGGCCGGGGCACGAGGTCCCGCCGGAGAGCCACCGTCTCCGGCGCGGGCGACACGCCCAGCTCGTCCGCCAGCCGCCGCCGCAGCTCGTCGTAGCAGGCCAGTGCCGCCGCCCGGTTGCCCGCCCGGGCCAGGGCCGACATCAGCAGCCGGTGCGCCTCCTCGTCGTACGGATCGAGCGTGGCCACGAGGCGCGCCAGCCGTACCGTCCGGTCGGGTTCGTCACCGTCCCCGGAGCGTACGAGCAGCCCGCGCAGCAGTTGCCGCACCCGCTGCCGCTCGCACTCCAGCCACCCGGCGAAGGCGGGCGCGTCACAGAAGGAGACCCCGTCCATGAACGGACCGCGCCACAGCCGCAGCGCCTGCGCCACGGTCGCGGCCCGGTTGAGCTCCCGGTGGTCGACGTAGCAGCCGTCGCCGGCGCGGAAGCGTACGTGCTCGCGGGTGATGTCGAGCCAGCCGCCCACCTCCCTGCGCAGCTCCGACAGCGCCAGGCGCAGGCTGCCCCGGGCGTTGGCGTCGGGGCGCTCGCCCCACAGCAGCCCGGCCAGCTCGGTCCGGGAGCGGGGCCCGGGGGTGGCGGCGAGATAGCAGAGCAGGGCGCGGCTCTTGGCGGAGCGGATGCCCAGAGGTGCCCCGCCGACGGACAGCTCAGGCGTGCCCAGCAACAGCAGGGTCAGCGAGTCTCCCATAGAGCCGGAGGGTAGGCGCGAGCCCGCCTCCCGACTGTGTCAAACGGTACGTACGGCATGTGCTCTCCACTACTGACCTGGGCTCTCACGATGCGCTCACGCGGCCTGCCGCAGCCTGAGGCCGTGTTTCGCGAACGTCGCGAGACGCCGGTGAAAGCCCTCGAAGGAGACAGCATGCGCTCTCACAAGCTGATCGTCTCGCTCGGACTGGTGGCGGGGCTGGCGGTGCCGGCCGCGCTGGCCGCGAGCCCGGCCGCCGCGGCCAGCCAGTGCCGCGTGGAGCTCTACGACATCGACAATCTCAACATCGCCGAAAGGGACGGGAAGGACGAGCTCCGCTTCCTGGTCGGCGGGAACCTGTTCCCCAACAACAGCTACTACAACATGTACAACGGCGGCGACGGCGACCCCGGCGACTTCGGGTACCCGTCCACCGTCGTCACCAGCACGGGGACCGTGTCCTTCAACCTGCGCGAGGTCCAGCCGCCCGCCGTCGGCATGGGCGACAGCCTCGGCTCCGTGGTCGCCCACGGCACGGTGTGCGCCCCGCTCGCCGTCGGCGCGGTCGACTACGAGGAGGACTACATCGACGGAACCCACGAGACCTTCTACTCCTACCGGGTCAAGCTCAAGCTGACCGGCCTGTGACCGATCCGGCATGAAGCCCCGCCGCGTCCCGGCGGGGCTTCACCAATTCCGGATGTTCTGGGAGGGTTCGAGCGTGGTCCGCGCCCTCACCCTGGCCGGGTGCCCCGTGCACGAGCTGCTCGACCGCCAGGCCGCCAGGCTGGCCAGACGGCTCGTACGCGGCTTCGCCGAGCAGATCCCCCTCTACCGGCGGCTGCCGAAGGAGGCGCTCGACGGCGACATCACGGCCATCACCGAGCACAACCTGCGCCTGATCTCGCGCGTCATCCGCGACCGCCGCCCGCCCGCCAGGGCCGACCTGGCGCCGCTGCGCGAGTCGGCGGCCCGCCGCGCCCAGGAGGGGGTGCCGCTGGAAGCCCTGCTCGCGGCCTACCACCTCGGGGCCCGCATGGTGTGGGAGGAGCTGTTCGCCGGGGCGGGGCCGGGGGACGTGAGCGACGTTCTGGAGGCCGGGCGCATCATCCTGCTCTACATGGAGGCGGCGACGACCGCCGTGGGCACCGCCTACCTGGAGGAGCGCGAGAGCCTGCTCAGCCAGGAGCAGCACGCCATGCACGCCACCGTCTCCGCGCTGCTCTCCGGTGACCGGGCGGCCCTGGCGGGGGTCCGGCTGGCGCCGCGCTACCTGGTCCTGGCCGTCGCGGCCGGCCGGCATCCCGACGAGGACGGGCCCGGCGGCGCGATCGCCGCGCGCCGCAAGCTGCACCGGATCAGCACCGCGCTCCAGCGGCACGTGACCGAGCCGGTGCTGCCCGCGCTCGACACGACCGGGGGGCTCGTGCTGGTCCCGCTCCAGGGCACGAAACCGGCCGTCGGCGAGCCGGTCCAGGAACCCGGCGAGCCGTACCAGGGCGCGGAGCCCGCGGTCGGCGAGCTGGCGGCGGCGGCGGGCAAGGCGGCGGGCGTGCCGGTGTGGCTGGCGGCCGAGTGCGCGCCGCCGCAGGGGGTGCCGGCGGCGGCGCGGCTGGCCGAGGAGGTGCTGGAGGTGGTACGCGTCTTCGAGCAGCCGCCGGGCGCCTACCGGCTGGCCGACGTGCTGCTCGAATACCAGCTCACCCGGTCGAGCCAGGCCACGGCGCTGCTCGCGGGGCTGCTCGACCCGCTGCTCGACAACCCCGACCTGCTCAGGACGCTCACGGTATACCTGGACACGGGCCTCGACCGGCGGCGCACCGCCGAGCTGCTGCACGTGCACCCGAACACCGTGGACTACCGCCTGCGCCGGGCCGTCAGCCTGACCGGGCTCGACCCGGTCGACCCGGCGCACCTCCAGCGGATCGGGGCGGCCCTGGCCGCCCGCCGTCTCACCGGCCTTCGGTGAGACACCTCATAGGGCCTCGGTGACCGCGGCCGTCACGGCTGTGGCGAAGCCGCGCATGCCGAGCGCGTTCGGGTGGAACGGCGCGGCGGGCGAGGCCGGGACGTACGGCTCGATCCACCGCACGCCGGGCGCCGTGCACGGGTCGTGGCCGACGCTCGGGGTCTGCAGGTCGATGAAGCCCACCCCCGCGGCGGCGGCCTGCTCGGCCAGCATCTGGTTGAAGTACGTCAGCGTGGTCCTGATGTAGTTGGCGTCCGACCGGATGATCGGGACACGCGGGTAGCAGCCGTTGGGCGGCGCGTACGTGGCGTAGCCGACGACGAAGACCCGGGCCTGCGGGGCGCGGGCGCGGATGTCGCCGACCAGGGTGGTCAGCCGAGGCCGCAGCGCGTCGGTCTCGACCCGCCACTTGTCCTGGCCGTTCACGATGTAGTCGTCGTTGCACGCGTCGCCGACCGGTGGGGGCAGCAGGTTCAGGCAGTCCTCGATGAAGTCGGTCAGCCCGAGGTCGTTCGCGCCGATCTGCACCGTGACCAGCGTGGTGTCCTGGCTCAGCGCGTCGAGCTGGGGCGCCACGTCGCCGAGGTCGGTGCTCTGCGACTCGTACATGTCCCTGGTGTCCGCCCCGGAGCAGGTCACGTCGCGGAACGTGGCCGCGCCGATGGCCTGGGCGGTCAGGCGGGCGTAGTTGCGGTCGGAGCGCCAGCAGCCGTAGTCGGGGCCGATCTGGTTCGGCACGAGCGGTCCAGAGGCGGCCGAGTCGCCCAGCGCCACGTACACCTCCGCCTGTGCGGCGTGGGCGGGCGGCGCGAGGCCCAGGGCGAGCCAGACCGCGGCGAGCATGATGATCATCCGTCGGACCATGAGGACTCCTTCCGGCAGGGGTGGGGGGTGCGGAATCCGTGGTCGGTCAGCGGCGGAAGGGGCCGGTCACCTCGTACGTGATGCCTCCGGTGCCCGCGGCCTCGCCGCTGGTGCCGCGCTGGGAGGAGAAGTAGAGCCGGCTGCCGTCAGGGGAGAAGGCCGGGCCGGTGATCTCCGAGCTCGCCTGGCCGTCGAGGCGCATGACGGGGGCCACGACGCCGTCGGGCGTGATGATGTTGATCTCCATGTTGCCGCCGTCCTCGGCGACGTAGAGATCGCCCGACGGGCGGCCGGTGATGTTGTCCACGCCGTCGAGCGTGCCCGTGCCGTCGTAGACGGCGGTCACGGTCTGGCGGGCGGTGTCGTACGCCCAGACCCTGCGGTCGCCCTTCGCGGTGAAGTAGCAGATGCCCGCCGCGTAGTGGCAGCCCTCGCCGCCGTTGAAGTGCCGGGCGGCCGAGACCTGGTGCCTGGTCTGGCGCTCCAGCACGGCGGGCGACGGGTCGGGGACCGGGCGCCACTCCACGGCGTCGCCGCCGAGGCCGCACAGCACGTCGAGCCGGCCGCTGGACAGGTCACCCCAGGTCGTGGGCGTGAAGCGGTAGAAGCAGCCGTCGGACTCGTCCTCGGTCAGGTAGATCACCCGGTGGTCGGGGTCGCAGGCGGCGGCCTCGTGCTTGAAGCGGCCCATGGCGGGGCGGGACTGGGCGGAGCGGGCGCCGTACGGGTCGGTCTCGTAGACCCGGCCGCGGAAGATCTCCTCGCACGACAGCCAGGTGTTCCACGGGGTCGCGCCGCCCGCGCAGTTGAGGTTGGTGCCGCTCAGTATCCGGTACGCGCGCTCGATGGAGCCGTCGGCCCTGAACTTGATCGCCGAGGCCCCGCCGATCAGCGGCACCTCGGAGTTGGACACGTAGATCCAGCCGGCGCCGTCGGCGAAGCAGGCGCCGCCGTCGGGGGCCGGGTGCCAGAGCGTGCCTCCGACGCTCCGGCCCGACCTGGCCACGACGCGGCCGGTGAACCCGGCGGGTAACGCCATGCCGTTGGCGTCGGGCGCGCCGAGCGGCCCGTACGGGCTCGCCCCCGCCGACACCGAGGCCACCGCCTCGTGCCACACCGCCCCCGAGAAGGCCACCGACGCGGACATGGCTGTGATGAACGTACGGCGGCGCATGGCGGCTCTCCACTGGTCGCGGTTCGATTCGCAGACAAACGATGAGCCATGCTCGTCATTCTGTGAACTGGACAGCGGAGTAAATGTCGGCGGTCAAATCTGTGACGCCTCACAAACCGCCGCGAATCAGGGTGAACCAGGCCGCCACATCGGCCAGAACAGCGCCCCGTCCGGCAACGCGAACGGCTCCCGCGCCTTGTAGCCGTGCCGCGCGTACAGGTCCCTGTTGCGCGGGTCGCTGGCCTCCAGGTACGCCGGCAGCCCGCCCAGCCGGGCGTGGTGGTAGCGCAGCAGCGCCGTGCCGAGCCCCTGGTTCTGCCGGTCCGGGTGCACCGCCAGGAAGGCCAGATAGTGGTGCGGCGACGACGGATGGTTCTTCTCGAACAGGTCGTCCAGCACCCGGAAGCGCTCGACCCACTCGCCCGTGGCCTCGGCCAGCCGGCGGTCGTAGTCGAGCGGTCCGGGCAGCGGAGACGTGTGCGGGAACCACACGGCGACCGCCGCGTCGTCGATGAGGTGGACCTCCCCGTGTTCGAGGGCGTGGTCGACGAAGATGCGGAAGTCGGCGGTCATGATCCGGTGTCGCGACCGGCGGTCGGGCACCAGGTACGCCATGGGCCTCAGCCCGGCGAAAGCGGTCGCGACGAGCTCGGCGGCCCGCCCGGCGTCCGCGGCCGTGGCCGCGCGCACGGCGGGCCGGATCGCGAACGTCTCGCCCGCGGTGCGGTCGAGTGGCGGCCAGGCCGCGAAGGTGTCTCCCATGAACCCAGGTCTCCTCTCCTCGGTCATGCGGTGTCCTGGGCGCCGCCGGCGGACGTGGCCGCCTTGGCGCCCATCCCAACCGCAGCGTAGACGCCGGGTTGCCGGGCGCGCAGCACCAGGGCCCACACCACGCCCAGCACGGCGGCCACGCCGTAGGCGGCGGGCAGCAGCCAGGCCAGCGGGTCGCCCTCGCCCACGCCGAGCAGCGCCCAGAAGTTGTCCAGCGCCAGCCACACCATCACGGCCAGCGCGATCGTGGCCGGCACGGGCGCGACCAGCCGCCGGGACAGGGTCTCGCCGCTCGGCTCGCGGGCGAAGAACACGATGATCGCGACGGAGGTCACGAAGATCAGCAGTAGCACGCCGAGGCCGCCGAACGAGCCGCCGTAGAAGAAGAGCTGCACCAGCGGGTCGAGGCCGAGGGCCGCGTACAGCACGATGACGGCCAGGCCGAGCACGGACTGCGCGATCGAGCCCGCCTGGGGCGCCCCGCTGCGGGGCCGCGTACGTCCGAAGACCGCCGGCAGCACCCGCTCGCGGCCGAGCGCGAAGAAGTAGCGGGCGGTGGTGTTGTGGAAGGAGACCATCGCGGCGAAGACGCTGGTCACGAAGAGGACCCTGGCGATGTCCACCACGGTCGTGCCCAGGTGCCCTTGGGCCAGCACGAAGATGGTGTCCGCCTGGTCGCGCCGCGCGGTGGCCACGATGTTGCCCGGGCCGATGGCGACCGTCATGGCCCATGCCGAGAGGGCGTACACGACGGCGATGATCGCCACGGACGCGTACGTGGCCAGCGGCACCGTCCGGCGCGGCTCGCGGCTCTCCTCCGAGAACACCACGGACGACTCGAACCCGACGAACCCGAGCGTCGCCAGCACCAGCAGGGCCCCCACACCCGGCACGAACAGCGCGGACGGCGAGAGGGTCTCGACGGGGTAGCCCCCGGCGGGGTTGAGCAGGTCGGCCAGGTCGAACAGGAGGATGACCGCCACCTCGGCGGTCAGCAGCACGGCCAGCAACCGCCCGTTGACGTCCACCCGCATCAGGCCCAGGACCGAGACCAGCGCCCAGGCGACCAGCGAGACCACCCACCAGGCGGGCGTGATCCCCAGCCAGGCTTCGAGCAGCGGCGTCGCCGCCGCCCCGAACACGCCGTAGAGGCCCACCTGCAGCGCGTTGTACGCGATGAGCGCCACCCAGGCGGCCGCGATGCCGGCGGGCCGGCCCAGCCCTCGGGTGATGTAGGTGTAGAACGCGCCGGCGTTGGCCATGTGCCGGGCCATCGCCACGTACCCGACCGCGAACACCGCCAGCACGGCCCCCACCACCAGGAAGGCGATCGGCAGCCCGGTGATCCCGGTGACGGCGTAGCCGTTGGTGATCACCCCGGCGACGACGGTGAGCGGCGCGGCGGCCGACAGGACGAAGTAGACGACCGAGGGCGCGCCGAGGCGGTTGGCGGCGAGCGCGCCGGCGACCGGATCGGTTCCGGCGCCGGGTGTTGCGGTACGCGTCATGGTTCTTCCAGGGGGGTGCGGAGGGTCAGGTGCGATAGGTCAGTACGGCGTCGCCCACGGCCGCGCTCACCTGGCGGCTCAGGTCGCTGAGCGGCTGGGGCATGGTGGCCAGCAGCGTGGTCAGGTAGTGACGGGCGGCCCGCCGGTCGTCCGGGTCGTCGAGCACGGTGTCGGTCAGGCCGCAGGCGTCCATGAGCGTGGCCAGCGCCATGTCCTGCGGCGACAGCGGCCGGCACTGCGCCAGCGCCAGCCGCAGCCGGGCCATGGGCCACATGGCCCGGCTGAAGTCGGTGGCGAAAAAGCGGGATTGTTTGCGTTTGAGGATTTTCGGGGCTTCGCGTACGAGCAGCCCGTCGTTCCGCAGCCGCCCGCTCACTTCTTCGACCGAACGTTGTGCGAGATAGGCCAGCCATGTCCGCACGTCGGTATGGTGCGGCGAATTCCCGAGATCGGCCAGCACCTTGTCGGCCACGTTCTCCTTGACCGGCCGCGCGTCGGTCACGTCGAGCCGCACGCCGCGCACGGCGATCCGCTGGTGCAGCACCAGCTCCCCGATCAGCGCGCCGGCCAGCCCCAGAGCCACCCCCTGCTCGTGCAGGCGCGATCTGCCCGAGCCGGTGGTATCCCAGGAGACGAGGAAGAAATCATCGGCCAGCACCTTGAATCGGTCCGCTCATTATCATCTATATAGGACAACCAGGCGGCGGGACGCCACCAGCCGAAATATCTATCAAGAACGCCGGAACCCGGGTAGACCCATTTGCCGGCAAGTCAGAAAATCGGTGGCATTAGCGCGCAATATGATGATTTATCCAATTTTTTGGTGGCCTGGGGCCATGTCCGGTTCCCTCGCCTCCCCCGCCCGGCCCGCTCTGCCGGTAAGAGCTGACGTGTCCCTTACGCGGTTGGGAGATCCACTTGTTCTGGCGTGGGGTATCGGTGCCCGTGATCACGATCAGGAGGCACGGGAATGGCGGACTTTCCCATTGTTGTCGGTGTAAATCGCACCCAGGATGGTTCCATCGCCGTCGCGGTGGGCGAGTCGGGCATGTACAGCCTGCAGAAGGAGCGGATCAGCCGCCGCAAGCACCACTGGGGCCGCCTCGGCGACCTGCCCGACCGCTACCTTCCGGCCATGCCGCTGCTGAAGGAGCCGGTGGACCTGGTCGTGGAGGGCTACTCCTCCGACACCGAGATCGAGCACGTGTGCGCGTACCAGCAGGAGACGCGCGAGACGCTCGGGCTCAAGGACGGCGCGCCGATCGTGCTGGTCTCGCACCACCTCTCGCACCTCTACAGCGCGTTCTACCCCTCGCCGTTCGAGGCGGCGGCGGGGCTGGTGATCGGCGCGCAGGGCAGCCGGGTCAGGGACTTCACCGAGCACGTCGACCTGCCGCCGGGCACCGGCGGCGACCTGCTGGAGGTGGCCTCGTTCTACCGGTGCGCGCGCGGCCGGATCGAGTGCCTGGCCAAGCAGCTCTGGGACGGGGACTGGTCCAGGCCCGCCGGGCTCGGCTGCTTCTACGCGCTGCTGACCAAGCTGTTGTGGCCCGAGGGTGAGGGCAACGAGGCGAAGGTGATGGGGCTGGCGCAGTTCGGCGACCCGGACGCGCTCGCCCTGCCCGACCTCGACGTACGCGGCCACGAGGTGCACATCCCGCCCGCCTGGACCCGGACGTTCACCCGCCGCGACGCCTTCGTGTACGAGCCGGGCGGCGAGGAGTTCCGCCGGGCCGCCAACCTGGCCGCCGCCGGCCAGCGTGCCTTCGAGCGGGCGCTGGCCGAGGTGGCCGGGTGGCTGCACGCCAGGACCGGACTGGACGCGCTGGCCTACGCCGGCGGCGCGGCCCTGAACTGCGCGGCCAACGGCCGGCTCGTCCGCGAGTCCCCGTTCCGCGAGGTGTTCGTCCCGCCCGCCCCGCACGACGGCGGCACCGCCGTGGGCTGCGCCCTGTACGGGCTCATCACGTGCCTCGGCGTGGACAGCCGCTTCCGCTGGACGGACGACTTCCTCGGCCCCCACCCGGACGAGAGCGAGATCGAGGCGGCCGTGCGCGGCCTGCCCGCCGACCTGTACGCCGAGCGGCCCGAGAACCTGGTGGACGAGCTGGCCGGGCTGCTGGAGAGCGGCCGCGTGGTGGGCCTGCACCGGGGCCGCAGCGAGTCGGGCCCGATGGCGCTGGGCAACCGCAGCATCCTCGGCGACCCGCGCAACCCGGATTTGCAGGACTACCTCAACTTCGAGGTGAAGGGGCGCGAGTGGTTCCGGCCGCTGGCGTCGCTGGTGCTGGCCGACCACGCCGAGCGGATCTTCGAGCTGGACCGCCCGGCCCCGTTCATGCAGTACACCGCCGCCGTGCGGCCGGAACACCGGGACCGGCTGCCGGGTATCACGCACGTGGACGGCACGGCCAGGCCGCAGACGGTCGAGCGGGAGAGCACCCCGTTCCTGCACACCCTGCTGACCAGGTGGAACGAGCGCACGGGCACGCCGGTGCTGATCAACACCTCGCTCAACGGCCCGGGGCAGCCGCTGACCGAGGCGCCGGAGCACTCGATCGAGACCCTGCGGGAGACCGGCCTGCACGCGCTGGCGATGCCCCCGTACCTGATCCGCAAGCGCGACGAGCCCCCGCTGCCCGGGGATCGCTAGCCGACACGAAATACCAGGTCAAGGCGGGTCTTGGGAATCACGGCCGGTGCCGGGTACGGTCGATGCCATGCGCGCCTACCGCACCGGAACCGTGGCACTGGTCACGCTGGCCGTGCTGTCCGCCGGGTGCGGCGGCGGCGCGGTGCCCGCGGCGCAGGAGGCGGCGCTGCCCGCTTCGCTGCCCGCCACCCAGTCGCCGGGCACCCGGTCGCCCGCCCGGAGCCCGCTGGCCGGGAAGGTCGTGGTGATCGACCCCGGGCACAACGGCGGCAACGCCTCGCACCCCGAGGAGATCAACCGGCAGGTCGACATCATCACCGGCCGCAAGGCGTGCAACACCACCGGCACCCGGACCGACGCCGGCTACCCGGAGCACGCCTTCACCTGGGACGTCGCCGGCCGGCTCAAGCCGATCCTGGAGGCGATGGGCGCCAAGGTCGTGCTCACCCGGCCCGACGACAAGGGCGTGGGCCCGTGCGTCACCGAGCGGGCCGCGATCGGCAACGAGGCCAGGGCGGACGCCGTGCTGTCCATCCACGGCGACGGCGCCGCGCCGGACGGGCACGGGTTCCACGTGATCATGCCCGGGCTGCTGCCCGGGCACAACGACGACGTGGTCAAGCCGTCCCGCAGGCTCGGGCACGACATCCGCGACGCCTACCGCAAGGGCACCGGCATGCCGTACGCCACCTACACCGCCAACCAGGGCTTGCAGACCCGCACCGACCTGGGCGGGCTCAACCTGTCGAAGCGGCCGGCGGTGTTCATCGAGTGCGGCAACATGCGCAACAAGGGCGACGCCGCCAAGATGTCCGACCCGGCCTTCCGCCAGCGCATGGCCACCGCGCTGGCCGGCGGGCTCAGGCGCTTTCTGGGCTAGCGTACGCGCGCAGGAACACCGCGACGGCGGACTCCGAGAGGCGGTCGAGGTCGGCCTCCGAGTAGTGGTCGGCGCCGCCCCAGAACATGGCCTTGTTGACCGGGATCCACAGCAGCAGGCCCACGAAGTGCTCGGCGGCCAGCTGCGGGTCGTCCGCGCGCAGCAGCCCGCGCCCGGCCAGCCGCTCGAAGGCCGTGGCCATGGTCTTGAGCGAGCGCTCGAAGCCCTGCTCGTACCAGGTGCGGCCGAGGTCGGGGAAGCGGTCGGCCTCGGCGATCACCAGCCGGCGCAGCCGCAGCAGCTCGGGCCGCATGAGCTGGTCGAGGAAGCGGCGGGCCAGCTCGCCGAGGTCCTTCGCCAGGTCGTCGCTGTCGTCGAGGGTCGCCGTGATCATCTTGGCCAGCCCCTCCACCTGGCCGGTGGTGTCCATGATGATGCTGGTGAAGAGCTGTTCCTTGTCGGTGAAGTGCTTGTAGACGGTCTGTTTCGACACGGCGGCCAGTGAGGCCACCTCGTCCATGCTGGTGCCGACGTAGCCGTTGCGCAGGAACACCGGGAGCGCCGCCTCCAGGATCTGCCTGCGCTTGCGTGCCGCCCGGCCGTCCTCTTCCGCTGCCATGACCGCCCTCTCTCGTCCGACGGAAACAGAGTACTAGACAGTTCCGTACCGATGTGAGTACTGTACCGTCTAGTTCCGAAGATGAACAAGGATGGAGACGTCATGAGCGACCTTCAGCAGCAGGTGCAGGAAGCGGCCGACAGGCTCGTCGAGTCCGGCGAGGAACGCGGGCTCCAGGTGGCCGTCTACCGGGACGGCGTCCAGATCGTGGACGTGGTCGCGGGCGTGGCCGACCCGGAGACCGGGCGGCCCGTCACCCCCGGCACGCCGTTCTACAACTTCTCGATCGGCAAGGGCGCCACCGCCACCGTCGCGCACGTGCTGGCCGAGCGGGGGCTGTTCGGTTACGACACCCCGGTGGCCGAGCTGTGGCCGGAGTTCGCGCGGCACGGCAAGGAGGGCGTCACCGTACGGCACGTGCTGTCGCACACGGCGGGCGTGCCCGGCGTGCCGCTCGACACCACGCCCGAGGACGTCTGCGACTGGAGCAAGATGGTCGCCGCGCTGGAGGACGCCGAGCTGTGGTGGGAGCCGGGCACCAAGGTGGGCTACCACGCCTACACGTTCGGGTTCCTGGTCGGCGAGATCGTCCGGCGGGCGACCGGCAAGCCCATCTCCCAGGTGCTGCTGGAGGACGTGGCGGGGCCGCTGGGCGTGGCCGACGAGCTCTACTTCGGGATGCCGGAGAAGGAGCACTCGCGGCTGGCGAGGCTGGAGGACGTGCCGATGGACATGTCGGCGTTCGGGGAGATGCCGGCGGACCTGCCGATGTTCAAGGCGGGGCCGATGACGCTGATGCCGAACGCGGAGCTGGGCAGCCGGCCCGACTATCTGTCGGCCGACATCCCCGCCGGGGGCAAGACCTCGGCCAGGGCCATCGCGCGGATGTACGCGGCGCTGCTCGGAGAGGTGGACGGGACGCGGCTGATCGCGTCCGAGCGGCTGCGCGAGGCGACGGCCGTGGTGTCGAGCGGCATCGACGAGGTGTTCGGCATGCCCTCCACGTGGGGCCTGGGCTTCGGCATCGGCGGCCCGGCCGCCACGGCCGAGGAGAGCCCGACCGTCTTCGGGGTGCCGGGGGCGGGCGGCAGCGCCGCCTGGGCCGACACGGCGACCGGCATGGCGTTCGCGCTGACCAAGAACCGGCTCACCAACGACTTCGCGGCGGCCGAACTGCTCGGCGGCATCGTCACCCGGGCCTAGCCCGGACCTGGCCCGCCCTGTGCGGGCTCAGCCGTCACGGCACAGCGGCTTGCCGCCGACCACGCAGGCGATGTCGTCCAGCTGACAGCTCAGCAGGGTGCCGTCCATGCCGAGCACCAGCACGAGGTCGCGCCGGTATGAATGGGCCAGTATGACCCTGCCGACGACACCGTTGTCCAAGATCACGGTTGGGCGGCCTGCCGCATAGTCCATGCCCTCGTGGCTCCTCTCAGGTCCGGAACGAGCCCCGCACCGGACCCGTCCCCACCAGGATGCACAGGCTCGGGCCCTGAGCGCATCGGTCGGGCGGCTGTATTTCAGGTCCGTCCGGGGAAGGACCCACTACTTGCGGGGACGACGCTACTAGTGTTTCCGGAGTTGCACCGGTGTCAGCAAAATCCCGGCATTCCTCCCTGCGGATACGCGGTGAAGGAGAACGTGTTCTATTTAGACGGTCTGACCGGTCGATGGGGCACGTCGCGCGGCGGCCGGAAACCAGCTAGTAATATGTCGCCCAAGTTGTTCGCGGCGAAGGAGACGGCCACCCGTGACCGAGCTAGAACGCGTTCCGCCCGGCGTGGACCCGAGCGTCCCGAGCTCCGCCAGGGTGTACGACTACCTGCTCGGCGGCAAGGACAATGTGGCGATCGACCGCGCCGTGGCCGAGAAGCTGCTCGCGGTCGCCCCCGACACCCGCCTCGTCGCCAGGGCCAACCGCCACTTCCAGGTCGAGGCGGTCCGGCACCTGGCCGAGCAGGGGATCCGGCAGTTCCTCGACCTGGGCACCGGCATCCCGACCTCGCCCAGCATCCACGAGACCGCCCGCGCGGTGAGCCCCGCCTGCCGGGTGATCTACGTCGACTACGACCCCGTGGTGCGGCTGCACGCCCAGGTGCTGCTGGCCGACGCCCCGGGCGTCGCCGGCATCCAGGCCGACCTGCGCCATCCGGCGGAGATCCTGGCCGACCCGCACGTCACCGGGTTGATCGACTTCGACCAGCCGGTGTGCGTGCTGATGGTCGGCGTGCTGCACTTCGTGATGGACGAGGAGGACCCGGCCGGCATCGTGGCCGCCTTCAGGAAGCGCATGGCGCCGGGCAGCCACCTGGTGGTCTCCCACGCCATGGCCGAGAGCTCCGCCGACGCCATCGCCCAGCTCCAGATGGCGACGGCGGGCTCGCCCGCGCAGGCCCGGTTCCGCACGCGGGACGAGGTGCTGCGGCTGTTGGACGGGTTCGAGCTGATCGGGCCCGGCCTGGTGCCCGTCCAGGACTGGCACCTCGGTCCCGACGAGGTCCACCTCCCCCTGCTGGACGAGATGCCGAAGCTGCGCGTGGACGGGGCGGTCGGCCGGCTCAGAGCCTGATGCCCTTGATGATCCTGGCGAGCTCCGGCACGAGCGGCTCGCCGGCCATCACGGTGACGACGACGCCCTTGCGCTCCACCCAGCCGGCGTACCGGCCGTGGCCGAGCGCGCCGTCGCCCTCCTGGGTGAGCACCCGACGGCCGCCGATCTTCACGGTTGTCGTCTCGCCCGAGAACGTGCCCAGCTCCAGCGGCGCGTGCTTCAGCTGGCCGAGCCTGCGCGCCTGCGGCCAGCACACCACCCGCACCCACAGCGACCTGTGTGCCCGGTCCACGTCGTCGCGGTCGTCGGACCACTGGTAGCCGTACTCGGTCAGGCCGTCATGCCGGGACGCCACGACCCGGCCGTAGGCGAAGCCCTTGGGGAGGTGGCCGACGAGGATCCCCTTGATGGCCTTCCTGCCCCTGGGCGGCTGGTCCGACTCCGTCCGCTCCAGCTCCGCCTTGGACGGGACGGGACAGGAGGGGCGGGCGGCGGCCTGCGCGGGCACGGCGACCAGGGCGGCGGCGACGGGCGCCACGGCGAGGGCGGCCAGTACGCGATCTGTTCTCATGCCGGTGTTCGATGCGGCCGGTGGGACAAAGGTTCAGTACTGCTTCAAAGTGATGTCGGTGGCGAACTTGTCCCCCATTTTCATCATCAGATCCAGCAGGAAGCGGTATTTGAACATCCAGTTGCGCATCCGGAGGCGGGCCGGGGTGCCGGGGGCGAGGAAGGGGCCGGCGTTGCCGTTCCTGGCGACTTTGGCGTACGGGCGTATCTGGCGCTCGTACTCGGCGAAGGCCGTGCGGTGATCGCCGCCGGCCGCGGCCAGCTCGCCCGCCAGCACGTACGCGCCCACCACGGCCAGGCCGGTGCCGAAGCCGCCCAGGGTGTTGCCGTACGCCGAGTCGCCGAGCAGCACCACCCGGCCCTGGCTGTAGCGGTCGATCCTGACCTGGCTGATCGAGTCGAGATAGACGTCGCCGGAGCGCGCCACCGCCCGCATGACCGCCGGGGTCCGCCAGCCCATGCCCGCGTACGCACGCGCCAGGACGTCCTTCTGCTGCCCCATGTCGTAGCGGTCGTAGTCGAGCTGCCCGGAGGCGAAGACGAAGAACGCCGGCGCCTTCGGCCCGCCGACGGCGACCATCCTGCCGGGCTCGTTGTACATGCTCGGCACCGTCCCGAAGTCCCCCTCCACCTCCACCAGGGCGTAGTGGTGGCCGAGGTGCCGGACGAACGCGGACTCCGGGCCGAAGGTGAGGCGGCGCACGTTGGAGTGGATGCCGTCCGCGCCCACGACCAGGTCGAACGTGCGCGGGGCGGAGCGTTCGAAGGTGACGTGGACGCCGCCGGCCGTTTCGGTGAGCGAGGTGATCGAGTCGCCGAAGACGTACTCGGAGTGGGGGGCCGTGTGCTCGTACAGGAGCCGGGCCAGGTCGCCGCGCGTGATCTCCACGTCGCCGCCGGTGAACTCGCCCGGCACGACCGCCAGCCGGCGGCCGTCCGCGTCCACGATCTCCTGGTCGGTGCCGCCCGTCTGCAGGCGGCGCACCTCGTCCATGAGTCCCATGCGCCGGAGCACGGTCTGGTGGGTCTCACCCTTGAAGTCGACGGCCTGGCCACCGGGGCGCAGGGCCGGGGCCTTCTCGACGACGGTGACGGTGCATCCGTGGCGGACGAGCCAGTAGGCGAGGGCGGGGCCCGCGATGCCGGCGCCGGAGATGAGGACGTTGCTGTTTCGCATGCCACGAAGCTTCGTGAGCAGCGCTGACAGCGGGGCGACTACCGGCTGACAACGCCCCGCAGGACTGTCAGCGCCTCGTCCCGGCTCATGGCCGCGCCCCTGGCGTACGCCGCCGCGAACGCCTCGGGCCCGAGGATGCCGGTGGCACCGGCGGCGGCCACGGCCACGTCGTGATCCCCGACCACGGCCATGCCGCGCACCGCCGCCCCGACACCGAGCAACATCGCCGCCGTCTCAGCCGCCGCCTCCCGCCCCTTCCCCGCCGCCTCTCCGCTCCCCGTCCCGCGCTCCGGCTCGGCCCCTGGCCCGCTCTCCGGCCCGCTCCCCGTCCCGCGCTCCGGCTCGGGCGCCGACCCGATCCGTGATCCGGGCTCCGGCCCCGAGGTCGCAGCCCCGTGCGTCGCCTCGAAGAGGGCCTGGCCGGCCAGCCCTTCCGCGACCTCGGCGACGTCATTCGCCAGGGGCGAGCCCAGCGCGGACGCCAGCGCCTCGGCGTGCATGCGCGCGGCCCGCTCCGCGTCGCCCTGGGCGGCCGCCAGCCGTCCCAGCGCCGTGTACACGCGTGACCGCGTCCCTCCGGCGGTGAACGCGCCGGTCTCCGAGCCGGACCGCGCCGCGTCGAGCCGCCGGGCGGCCTCGGGCAGGTCGCCCTGGAGCCGCGAGATGTCCCCCAGCTGCAGCTGCACCCATGCCATCAGCTCCGGCCGGCCCAGCCGCCGCTCCAGCTCGGCCGCCCGCTCGTTGTCGGCACGGGCGGCCTCGGCGTTCCCCGCCCGCCAGTGCGCGTGGCCCCTCCTGCTCAGCACGTCCGCCAGCTCGTCGAGCGCGCCGAGCTCCGTGAACAGCCCGAGCGCCCGGTCCCACAGCTCCATCGCCCGCGGCCAGTCACCGCGCCAGCTCGCGATCAGGGCCAGCCAGTCGTACGCCTGCCCCATGCCCCACCGCTCGCCCACCGCGCCGAAGTCCGCCAGCACCCGCTCCAGCTCGGATTCCGCCTCGGCGAGCAGGCCGCCGTGCAGGGTCATCAGCGCGCTGCCGAGCCGATCGAGCGCCCGGCTCCACGGGTCGGCGCTGAGCATCCGCCGATCGCGCTCCGACATCATCCCGCCCTCGGGCGGTCCGGCGATCATGCCCCAGAGCGCCACGCCGAACCGGTAGCGCATCGGCCGGTCGAACGACCCGACGATCGCCCGTGCCCGCTCCCAGTGCGGTGACCCCGCCTCCGGTACGGCGTGCAGCACGGCCATCACGTATTCCTCGGCTCCGGCTCCATGGGCTTCATGAGCGAGGTGGTCGAGCGGCCCGGTGCCGACGGCGTCGAGCAGGCGTACGGCGTGCCGGGCGGCCTGACCGCGCCGCCCGGTCAGCCACCAGTACATGCCCAGCGCCGCCACCAGCCGCAACGCCGTGGGCCTGTCGTGCTCCACGCTCCAGCGCAGCGCCGCCTGCAGGTTGGCGTTGTCGGCCGACAACCGGGCCAGCCACTCCAGCTGCTCCTCCCGGTAGAGGTGGTCGTCGGCGCGCCCCGCGAACTCCAGGAACCAGGCGGCGTGCGCCTGCCGCAGCCGGTCCTCCTCGCCCGCCTCCGCCAGCCGCTCCAGGCAGAACAGCCGGATGGTGTCGAGCATCTGGTAGCGCTCGCCGTCGGTCTCCACCAGCGACTTGTCCACCAGCCCCGCCAGCGTCTCCGCCGGCTCGGCCATCCCCGTGTATCCGGCCGGTGCCTCTTCCGCGCCGGTCGGGTGGCAGACGCGCTCCACCGCCTCCAGGGTCGCGCCGCCGGCGAACACCGACAGGCGCCGGGCCAGTGCCTGCTCCTCGGCGTCCAGCAGGCTCCAGCTCCACTCCACCACCGCGTGCAGCGTCCGGTGGCGGGCGGCGGCGGTGCGGTCGCCGCGCGAGAGCAGCCGGAACCTGCCGTGCTCGGCCAGCCGGTCGGCGATCTCCGCCACCCCGAACGTACGCACCCGGGCCGCCGCCAGCTCGATCGCCAGCGGCAGGCCGTCGAGCGCCACGCAGATCCGGAGCACCGCGTCCAGGTTGGCGGGATCGACGGTGAAGCCCTGCCGTACGGCCGCCGCCCGGTCGGCGAACAGCCTGACCGCCGGGTAGCCGAGCGGGTCGTCGGCCCCTGGCGGCGGGGTGGGCAGGGGCGCGAGCGGGACCAGGTGCTCGCCGGTGAGGCCCAGCGGCTCGCGGCTGGTGGCCAGGACGGTCAGGCCGGGGCATCGGGCCAGCAGGTGGCGGGTGAGCGTGGCGGCCTCGTCGATGACGTGCTCGCAGTTGTCCAGCACGAGGAGCAGGTCCTGCTCGGCCAGCGCGGCGACGAGCCGGCCGGCGGCCTCGTCGCCGTCGGCGGCGGGCGGCCTGAGCGCGGGCTCCCGCAGCCCCAGCGCCCCGAGCACGGCCCGCGCCACCTGCCCGGCACCCCCGTCCACAAGCGACAGATCCACGAACACCGCCACACCGGCTCCGCTCCGGCCCGCCTGACCGGAGCGACCCGTCCCGCCCGCGCCGGTTCGGTCCTGCGGGCGGGAGTCGTCCGGCACGTCGGCGACGGTGCGACCCGTGAGTCGGGGGCCGCGCGCCACCCCGGCACCGGCCCCGCCCGTCCAATCGGAGCCCTCCGCCGGGCCGGCACTGCTCCGGCCCGCCACACCGCCCCCGGCCCGGCCCGGCAAGCGTGAGCCGGTCGGCAGGCCGGGGCCCGTGGGCAGGCCGCTGTGGGTGGGCAGGCCGGAGTCGGCCGGTAGGTCGGAGTCGGTGGTGGGGCGGGCGGGTGGGCCGGGGCGGGTGGTGGCTTCGATGGCGAGGCGGGTCTTGCCGGTGCCGCCCGGGCCGACGATCGTGACCAGGCGGGCGGTGGGGAGCAGGGCGCCCAAGCGGGCCAGCTCGTCCGCGCGTCCCACGAAGCTCGTGAGCTGCGCGGGCAGCCCCGTCACCACGGCGCGCTCCCGCTCGCCCCGCAGGATCTCCAGGTGCAGGGCCGCGAGCTCGGGGGAGGGGTCCGTGCCCAGCTCCTCGGCCAGCAGCCGCCGCCCCTCGTCGTACACCGCCAGCGCCTCAGCCGGCCGCCCCGCCGCGTGCAGGGCCCGCATCAGCAGCCCGCGCGGCCGCTCCCGCAGCGGGTGGGCGGCCACGAGCTCGCGCAGCCCGGCCGCCGGGCTCGCCTCGGGCAGGGACAGCTCGGCCTCGAACAGGTCCTCGGTGGCCGCCAGCCGCAGCTCCTCCAGCCGCACCGCCTGCGGCCCGGCGAACGGCGCGTCCGCCACGTCCGCCAGCGCCGGGCCGCGCCACAGCTCCAGCGCCTCCCGCAGCAGGGCCGCGGCCTGCGCGGGCCGGCCGGCCGCCAGCAGCCCGCGCCCGTCCCGGGACAGCCGCTCGAACCGGTACGCGTCCACGCACTCCCGATCGACCGCCAGCCGGTAGCCGGTCCCGTGGAACTCGATCAGGTCAGGCGGCAGGTTCCGCCTGAGCCGGGAGATCTGCGCCTGTATGGCGTTGGCCGCCTCCGCCGGGGGCCGGTCGCCGTACTGGCCGTCGACGAGGCGTTCGACGCTGACCAGCCGCCCCGCGTCGAGCAGCAGCATCGCCAGCAGCGCACGCGGCCGGGGGCCGCCCACGGCGATCGGGTCGCCGCCGGCCGGCCGCACCACGAGCGGGCCCAGGACACCGAACTGCACGCCCCCGATTGTCCCTCAACTGACCAGGCGAAACGGAATTATCGGTATGCCTACCGATGCACATACGTATTTTCCCGCCGGGGGCGAGGGCCTAGCGTCTGGCGGCAACAAGGCGAAACGGTCCGCTCGCTTTCCCGTCACCCTCCATCACCCCCCAGTTTCCCTGACATCTCCGCGAGTCCAGGCGATCCCGGACGACGCGGCGGCCGTCGTGCGCTCACAAGCGCCCGGCGGCCCGGGGGAACCGCCGAAAGGAGCACCCAGCGTGAAACGCAAAGCCCTGCTCGCGGCGGTCGTGGGCATCGCCACGGCCGCGACGATGGCGTTACCCGCGTCATCCGCGAACGCCGCCCCTCCAGGGGCCGCCAAGTCCCAGGAGACCAGGCTCGCGGCGGCCGACCCCGAGTCGCTCGCGGCCGCGGTCGCGGACAAGGCCGTCGCCAGCCGGCTCGACGAGCTCACCAGGGGACCGGACGAGGCGTACAGCCGGGTCTCGGTCACCCCCGGCGCGAGTGACATGTTCTACGTGGCGTACGAGCGTACGTACAAGGGCCTGCCCATGGTCGGCGGTGACGCCGTCGTGGTCACGGACGCGGCGGGGCACGTCAGGGACACGGTCGCGGCGGCCGGGCCGAGCCCGCGCGACGTGCCGACCAGGGCCACGATCAGCGCCGGGCGGGCCACCGAGGTCGCCAGGACCAGGCTGGAGCGGGTGGACGACACCGCCGAGCCGCGCCTGGTGGTGCTGGCCTGGGGCGAGCGGCCCCGGCTGACCTGGGAGGCCGTGGTCAGCGGCATCGCCGGGGGCAAGCCGAGCATCCAGCACGTGTTCGTGGACGCGCGCACCGGCAGGATCGCCGACTCGTACGACCTGGTACGCGCCGGCACCGGCACCGGCTTCTACAACGGCCAGGTGACGATCGGCACCAGCGGCTCCGGCAGCTCGTACTCGATGACCGACACCAGCAGGCCCGGCATCCAGTGCGGCGGCCAGGGAGGCACCGCCTACACCGGCACGGACGACACGTGGGGCAACGGCTCCGGCACCAACCTGGAGACCGCCTGCGTCGACGCGCTCTACGGCGTGCAGCGCGAGTGGGAGATGCTGCGCGAGTGGCTCGGCCGCAACGGCATCAACGGCAGCGGCCGCGGCTTCCCCGCCCGGGTCGGGCTGAACGAGGTCAACGCCTACTGGAACGGCAGCTACACCAACTTCGGCCACAACCAGGCCAACACCCAGCAGGCCACCCCCATCGACGTCGTGGCCCACGAGTACGGGCACGCGATCTTCCAGACCACCCCGGGCGGCGCCGGCTCGGGCAACGAGAACGGCGGCATCAACGAGGGCACCGGCGACATCTTCGGCGCGCTCACCGAGCACTACGCCGACAACCCCAACGACCCGCCGGACTACCTGGTCGGCGAGGAGGTCAACCTCGTCGGGCAGGGGCCGATCCGGAACATGTACAACCCGGGCGCGCTCGGCGACCCGAACTGCTACTCCTCCTCGATCCCGAGCACCGAGGTGCACGCGGCGGCCGGCCCGCTGAACCACTGGTTCTACCTGCTGGCCGAGGGCAACAACCCGGGCGGCGGCAAGCCGTCCAGCCCGATCTGCTCCGGAGGCCCGTCGTCGGTCACCGGCATCGGCATCCAGAAGGCCGGCAAGATCTTCATGGGCGCGCTCGGCCGCAAGACGTCCACCTGGCGCTACTCGAACGTCCGCGCGGCCTCCGTCGCGGCCGTCATCGAGCTGTACGGCGCGAGCAGCGTGGAGTGCAACACCACCAAGGCCGCCTGGAGCGCGGTGAGCGTGGCGGCGGCGTCGGGCGAGCCCGCGTGCGGCACGCCGGGCAACGACTTCTCGCTCTCGCTCAACCCGTCGTCCGGCAGCGCGGCGCCGGGACAGCAGCTCACGGTCACAGTCGGCACGCAGACGACCTCGGGCAGCGCGCAGACGGTGAACCTGGCCGCGTCCGGGCTGCCGGGCGGCACCACGGCGAGCTTCAGCCCGTCGTCGGTGACCTCGGGCAACTCCTCGACGCTGACGCTGTCGGTGGGCTCGGCCACGGCGCAGGGGTCGTACCAGATCACCGTCACCGGGGCGGGCACGGCCACGCACACCGCCACGTACGCGCTCACCGTCGGGCAGGGGCCGGGCGGCAGTGACCCGCCGGACATCAGCCTGAGCAACGTCAAGGCGCACCTGACGCAGTTCCAGTCGATCGCGACCGGTAACGGCGGGAACCGCAGGTCCACGGGCAGCGGCTACCTCCAGTCGGTCTCCTACATCGAGGAGAAGCTGCGCGCGGCCGGCTACACCGTGGCACGGCAGAGCTGCGGCACGACCTACTGCACCGGCGGCGCGGGCCCGAACCTGATCGCCGACTGGCCGGGCGGCGACGCGAACCAGGTCATCATGTCCGGCGCGCACCTCGACAGCGTCTCGGCCGGACCCGGCATCAACGACAACGCCTCGGGCTCGGCCAACCTGCTGGAGGTCGCGCTGACCCTGGCGCAGAAGAACCCGGCACTGGCCAAGCACGTCAGGTTCGGCTGGTGGACCGACGAGGAGCAGGGGCTCAACGGCTCGGAGTTCTACGTCGCCTCGCTCAGCGCCACCGAGCGGTCGCGGATCAAGGTCTACTACAACTACGACATGACCGGCTCCACCAACGGCGGCTACTTCATCAACAACATCACCACCACCGGGGCCGCCTACCTCAAGGAGTTCTACGACCGGCTGAACCTCCAGCCCGAGGAGAACGTCGAGGGCGCCAACCGCTCGGACGACGCCTCCTTCCGCAACGCCGGCATCGCCAGCTCGGGCGTCGCGGCGGGCGCCAGCGCCACGAAGACGTCGGCGCAGGCGGCCAAGTGGGGCGGCACGGCCGGGCGCGCGTACGACTCCTGCTACCACGCGGCCTGCGACACCTCCACCAACATCAACGACACGGTCCTGGACCGGGCGGCGGACGCGGCGATGTACGCGGTCTGGAAGCAGGCGGTCGGCGACACCCCGCCGGCGCGCGACTTCTCGATCTCGGCGAACCCGGCCTCCGGCACCGTGCAGGCGGGTTCGGCGGCGACGACCACGATCGGCACCGGCACCACGGCGGGCACCGCCCAGACCGTGAACCTGGCGGCGAGCGGGCTCCCGACGGGTGCCTCGGCCACGTTCAACCCGGCCTCGGTGACCTCCGGCGGGTCGGCCACGCTGACGGTATCGACCGCGCCCACCACACCGGCCGGGAACTACACCGTCACGGTGACCGGCACGGGTGAGACGGTCACGCGTACGACGACGTACGCGCTGACCGTGGAGGGCACCTCCGGCGGCCGGACGTTCACGAACGGCACCAACTATCCGATCGCCGACTTCAGCAACACCCAGAGCTCGGTCGGCTCCACCGCGACGGGCGCCGCGACCTCCCCGGTCCGGCTGTCCATCACGATCAGCCACACGTGCGCGGAGGACCTCGACATCTGGCTGCGCGGCCCCAACGGCACCTGGTACGCGGTGGACCGCTACGGCGGCACGACCTGCACCGCGTACGGCACCAGGACGTTCTCCGTCCCGGTGACCCAGCAGGCGGCCGGCACCTGGGTGCTCGACATCGAGGACGTCTACGCCGGTGACACCGGCTTCCTCGACTCGTGGAGCATCACGGTCTAGCCGCCCGGTCACTCGGGGGTGGCGGGCCCCGGCCGGTCGTCCGGCCGGGGCTCTCTCACGTCCGCCCGCGTGCGCACGCCGAGCTTCTGCAGCACCCGCGCCACGTGCGTGTCCACCGTCCGCTGCGACAGGAACAGCACCTCGGCGATCTCCCTGTTCGTCCGCCCGAGCGCGACCAGCCTGGCCACCTCGCTCTCCCGGGGCGACAGGACGCCGTTGCCGGCCTTCCTGCCCCGGCGCGGCGGGGCGGGCCGGCCCCGGTCGGGGCCGATCTCGCGCAGCAGCCGCCGGCAGCGGGCCGCGTCGTGGGTGGCGCCGAGCGCCGCGTACCGCTCGCCCGCGTCGGCGATCAGCTCGGTGGCCCGCTCCCGGTCCCCGAGCGCGAACCGGGCACCCGCCTCGGACTCCGCCGCCCGCGCCGCCGAGTACGGTCGCGGCATCGCCAGGTACGCCACCCGCGCCCCGGCGTAGCGCCGCGCCGCCTCCTCGAACGCGCCCGCGTCCCAGGCCAGCACGCCCCTGGCGAGGTCGAGCCCGGCGTGCGCCGACGGCGCGGTCCGGCCCTCGATGCCCGCCGCGAACTCGGCCACCAGCCCCGCCGCCCCCGCCGGCCGCCGGGCCCTGAGCAGCGCGGCGACGGCGGCCGGGACGAGCTGGTCGCCCCAGACCCACACGCCCTTGCGCCGCAGCCGGGTCACCGCCAGGTCGGCCGCGCGCACCGCCGGCTCCAGCGCGCCCCTGGTCAGGTGCAGCTCGACCAGCCCGCTGGAGCCCGCCACGGCGACCGGCAGGAACCCCGAGTCGAGGTCCCGCACGCCGGCCACCTCCAGGTGCTCGCCGGCCTCGTCCCACTCACCCCTGGCCAGGGCCAGCACGCCGAGCGCGAGCCGGGCCTCCACCGCCAGCAGCGGCGCCTCGTACGTCATCTCGACGGCGGCCACCGCCCGCTCGCGCAGGCCGTCCCAGCGGCCGGTGAGCAGGTCGAGCCGGATCGACGACATCTCCACCAGGAACACCGGGTAGAGCGCGCCGGTCTCCTCGGCGACGCGCCTGCTCTGGTCGGCGAAGCGGCCGGCGGCGGCGTAGTGCCCGAGGGCGAGCGCGGCGTCGTACAGGTTGGAGTAGCCGCGGGCCACCTGCCTGCGCACGGCCGTGGACGGGTCGTTGACCGGCAGCGTCTCCGCCAGGTCGAACGCGTCCGGCGAGCCGATCATCATGGTCAGGCTCACCCGGTTGGCCAGCACGGCGGCGGCCAGCTCCGGGTCCTGGCCCTCTACCAGCAGCTTCTCGGCCTGCGCCATCCACTCCTCGTGCACGGCCAGCGGCTCGCCGCCCCACGCGGGCATGGCCAGCAGCGCCAGACCGCGGGCGGCCAGGCAGGGGCTGTCGGCCAGGTCGGGGAGCGCGGCCAGGATCTCCTGCCGGCCCGCGGTGATCGCGCCGGCCTGGTTGGACAGCAGCACGCCCAGGTTGAGCCGGGCCTGGCCGCGTACCTTCCTGGACAGGAAGTCGTCGGAGAGCAGGTGGCGCAGGATGCGGACCACGCGGCGGTGCGACAGGCCGACCGCGGCGACCCGGCTGAGCCGCAGCGCCAGCGGGCCCCGGGCCTCGCGGGGGAGTTTCGGGTCGGCGAGCAGCCCTTCGAGCAGCTCGACGGCGAGCGGGATGTCGCCCAGGGCGGCGGCGTGCTCCGCCGCGGCGCCGCCGTGCCGCTGCCAGGCCGCGAAGTCGCCGGCGCGGCGGGCGTGGTGGGCGAGCTGGACCAGGGGCGGCGGGTCGAGCGCGGCCAGCGCGGCCATGGCCCGGCGGTGGATGAGGCGGCGGTCGGGGCCGGGGATGGCGTCGTAGACGGCCTGCTGGGCGAGGTCGTGGCGGAAGCCGTACTGGCCGTCCTGGTGCTCCAGCAGCACGCCGGCCTGCAGCGCGCGGCTCAGCCCGGACTCCCCGGGGTCGTGGCCCGAGACGGCGTTGATCAGCGGCTCCTCGGCCGGCAGGCCCAGCACGGCGGCGGCGCGCACGGAGCTCAGCGCGGCCGGCGACAGCCCGGTGAGCCGCTCGGCCATGGCCTCGCGCAGCAGCACCGGCACGGCCATGCGGTCGAGCGCCGCCGGCTCGGGTAAGCGGCCCTCGTCATCGAGCAACGAGCGCACCACCTCCTCGATCACGAACGGCACCCCGGCGGTGCGCTCGTGCAGCCTGGCGGCGAAGGCCGCGGTCGGCTCCGCCCGGCCGAGCAGCGCCCCGGCCAGGCTGCGCACGCCCTCGACGTCGAGCGGCGTCAGCGAGATCACCTCGCTGCGCACGCCCGGCGCCCGCCGGTAGGCGTGCCCGAACGGCAGCCCCGGCACCGGCAACTCCTCCCTGCGGAACGTCACCACCAGCGCCAGCCCGTCCGGCGGCTGGTCGGTGAGGAAGCGCAGCAGGTCGCGGGTGCCGTCGTCGGCCCAGTGCAGGTCCTCGACCACCAGCACGACCGGCCCGGCAGCGGCCAGCAGCGCGTGGACCGCGCGGAACAGGTGGTGCCGCTCGGCCCGGGGGTCGTCCATCGGGGGCGGGGACGGGGCCGGCGGCAGGCGCCCCGCCAGCTCGGGCAGGTAGCCGCGCAGCGCCCCGGTGACCGGGCTGAGCCGGTCGCGGTCCGGCAGCGCGGCGGCGACGTGACGCAGGGCGTCGAGGACGGGTCCGTACGGGAAGGGCTCGCGGATCTGGTGGCAGTGGCCGAGCAGCACCGTTCGCCCGCCGCCGGTGAGCGGCCCGATCGCCGCCCTGACCAGGCTGGTCTTGCCGATCCCGGCCTCGCCCTGCACCTGGGTGACGGCGGGCGGGCTGGTGATGGTGCTGACGAGTAATCGCAACTGGGCGTCGCGCCCGACCAACGCAGGAGAAGCCAGGCTTGCCATCGGGGTCTCCGTAACAGTGCGTTCTACTCCCCCTGTCGGAATACCGTTATCCTCTCCCGGTCAGCCGCGGTCAAGCCTCCTGTGGCGTCCTGCGCGGGAAGCGCCGCCGCGGCGAGTCCGGCCTTGTCCGCAGCCGGAGCCCCCGCACCTTCCGCCGGTAGGCTGGCCGCATCATGGACAGCACGCTGGGGCTGCGCGAGCGCAAGAAGGCCGAGACACGTCAGGCCGTACACGAGGCGGCGCTGCGGCTCGTGGTCGAGCACGGCCTCGACGCCGTCACGGTGGAGGCGATCGCCGACGCGGCGAACATCTCGCGGCGGACGTTCTCCAACTACTTCTCCGGCAAGGAGGACGCGCTGCTCTACGGCGAGGAGCAGCGCATCCGGGCCCTCGTCGACCAGGTGAGCGCCCAGCCGTCCGGGATGCCGGCCTGGCAGGCGCTGCGGGCCTCGATCGACCAGCTGCACCAGCAGCTGGGGGAGCCGGAGCGCGAGTGGGCGCTGCGCGCCCGCCTGGCCAGGCGGCACCCGGCGCTGCTGGCCCGGCAACTGGCGAACCACGCGGCGCTGGAGCGTGACCTGACGGAGGTCATCGCCGACCGCCCCACCCCGGTGCCGCCCCGGGTGCTCGCCGCGGCCTTCCTGGTGGCGTTGCGGCTGGCCACGCACGTGTGGACGGAGGAGCAGGAGGCGCGCACGCTGCGCGAGGTCATGAGCGAGACCCTCGACCAGATCGCCCACCCCTTCACCTGACCACCTCGCCCCCCGACGTGCCACGCCCGGCTCGCCCCCGACACGCCACGCCCGGCTCGCCCACCTTCGCCCGCCCGCGCCCACCTTCGCCCTCCCCTCCCTCCCGGAAGGACAGCACTTCCGCGTTCGCGCTGTAGTGGCGTGCTCGGTGGGGATGGGCGCCGGCGAGTGCCTCAGCGGTTGTCCTCGATCAGCGGTTGTCTCCGATGACGAAGCCGGTGAAGGTGTCCACGTCCACGGCCGAGCGGGCCACGACCGTCCCGTCGCTGATCAGCGCGATGTGCAGCCGCCCGCTCGACCAGCCCTCCGGCAACGTGGCGTGCACCTCGGCGGCCCCGCTGAGCAGGAACGGCTTGGCCTCGATCCACGGCCCCGCGGAACCGGGCTCGGCGGGGGTGGCGCCGAAGACGGAGGTCCAGGCGGTGTGCAGGTGGCCGTTGACCGGCTCGGTGCCGTGGTGCGAGACGCGGACGGGCACGCTCACCTCGCGCGACTCGCTGAGCAGGTCCCGGCCGGGCGCGACGGGGACGACGTCGAGCACGAGCGTGGTCGTGGCGTTCACCTCGGCCGGGTCCACCCCGGCCAGGTCCTTGGCCCGGCGCTCGAAGTCGAGCAGGCCGGCCGACTCGTGCTCGATGTCGTACAGCTCGGTGTAGACGTAACCGGCCACGCGGTCGTGGCGGCGCAGCTCCTGGGTCTGCCAGCGCAGCTGCCAGCCCCGCTCGACGGAGGTGAAGCCGGTGCCGTACTCGCTGTTGAGGTTGGGCAGGCCGCGCAGCGGCTGGTCCGGCGTGCCGGCCAGCTTCTTGCGCACCACGAAGTCGGGGCCGAGCTTGACGGGGAAGTCGTCCTGGCCGCCGTCGAGCAGCGCGGCGACCGTCCGGCCCCAGGAGGCGGCGGACTCGTCGTAGTAGTGCCAGTCGAGCAGGTCGGTCTTGACGTGGGTCCAGCCGGAGTTGTCCACCGCCGGCCGGCTCGCGTCGAGGCTCTTGAGCAGGTCGTACGCCTGCGCCGTCGCCTGCTGCTTGGCCGGGTCGCCGGGGATGTCCCAGTCCAGGCCCCACTCCTCGTTGTACAGGCCCCAGATGACGATCGCGGGCGAGTTGCCGTCCCGCTCGACCATGGGCGCGACCTGCTCCTCGAACGCCGCCACCGAGTCGGCGGAGAAGCGGCCGGTCGCCGCGGGCTCGGCCCACACGAGCATGCCGAGCCGGTCGGCGTGGTGGACGAAGCGCGGGTCCTCCAGCTTGAGGTGCTTGCGCACCAGGTTGTAGCCCGCCGCCGCGGCCAGCTCGATGTCGTGGACCAGCGCGCCGTCGTCGGGCGCGGTGATCCCGGTACGCGGCCAGTACCCCTGGTCGAGCACCCCGCGGACGAACAGGCGGTCGCCGTTGAGGTACAGGTCCTCGCCGATCACCTCGATCCGCCGCAGGCCGGTGTAGGCCGCGACCTCGTCGGTGCCGTCGGCCGAGGTCAGGGTGGCGTCGACGTGGTAGAGGTGCGGGTCCTCGGGCGACCACAGGCGCGGTTCGGCCACCGGGATCCCGGCCGCCGCCAGGCCACCCACGACCGGGATCTCGATCGTGGTGCCCGTGCCGCGCAGGCTCAGCCGGAGCAGGGCCTCCTCCGACGGCCCCGCCACCCGCGCCTCGACCTCGATGGCGTCCAGCCCCTCCGAGGGGCGCAGCTTCAGCGCGGCCACGTACGTGGCGGGCCGGGCCTCCAGCCAGACGCTCTGCCAGATGCCCGACGACGGGGTGAAGCAGACGCCGTCGAAGTCGTCGCGCGGGATGCTGCGCTGCTTGCCGTGCGCGATCTCGCGCTTGTCCAGCGGCGCGGAGACCCGGACGACGACCTCCTGCCGCCCCTCGACGAGCGCATCGGTGATGTCGGCCTCGAACGGCGTGTAGCCGCCCCGGTGGGTGGCCACCTCGACGTCGTTGACGTAGACCGTGGCCTCGTGGTGCACGGCTCCGAACTGGAGCACGACCCGCTGCCCGCCCCACTCCGCGGGCACGGTGAACGAGCGGCGGTACCACGCCACGGGCAGCCAGTGGGCCTCGATGCCCGACGCGGGGGTCTCCCAGGCGAAGGGCACGGTGATGGTCCGGTTCCAGTCCTGCTCGGTGTCGGCCCGGAAGTCCCAGTCGCCGTTCAGGCTGGACCAGCTGTGCGACCGGTCGAAATGGGGCCGGGGATATTCCGCACGCGGCGTCATGGTGCTCTCTTTCATGTGATCGGGGTCAGCCCTTGACGCTGCCCGCGAGGATGCCGTTGATGAAGTGGCGCTGCAGCAGGACGAAGATCACCAGCAGCGGCAACATGGCGATGCTCCCGGCGGCCAGCAACTCGCCCCACACGGTGGCGAAGTCGGCGCCGATCCGGTTGCCGGTGACGTTCTGCGCCAGCGTGGACAGCACCACCTGCAGCGTCTGGTGCGCGGTGTCGTTGACGGCGACGACCGGCCAGACGAAGTCGTTGTAGACGTTCATGGTGGTCAGCACGGCCAGCGCGGCCAGGCCGGGGCGGATGACCGGCAGCACGACCTTGTAGAAGATGCCGAACTCGCCGGCCCCGTCCACCCGCCCGGCGTCGATCAGCTCGTTCGGGATGGCGGCGATGGTCTGCCGCATCCAGAAGATGCTGAACGCGTCGATGCTGCCCGGCAGGATCAGCGCCTGGTAGGTGTTCACCCAGCCCAGCGCGCTCATCTCGAGCAGCAGGGGGATGATCAGCACCAGCGTCGGCAGCATCAGCGTCAGCAGCACGATGCCGAACAGCAGGTTCTTGAACGGGAAGTCGTACTTGGCGAACGCGTAGCCGGCCAGCGGGCAGAAGAACATCGTCATCGCGCCCTTGACCACCAGCACCAGCGCCGTGTTGGCGAATCCGGTGCCGATGGGCACGTCGGCGAACATGGCCCGGTAGTTGTCCAGCGTCAGCTCGCCGATCGACAGCGGGCTGGCGATGATCTCCGCCGCCGGCTTGAGCGAGGAGCTGACCGCCCACCAGATCGGGTACAGGAACGCGATCGCGAGCAGCACCAGCAGCGCGTACTGCACGATCCCCGGCCTGGGCTGGTTCATGAGACCTCGTCTTTCGGGCGCAGCAGCCTGACCGAGACCAGCGACAGGCCGAAGACCAGCAGGACCAGCAGGAACGAGTTCGCGGCGCCGGTGCCCAGGTCCGAGGCGGTGATGTGCTCGTACAGGTAGAGCCCTGCGGTGGTGGTGGAGCCGTACGGGCCGCCCTCGGTGACCACGAACGGCTCGGCGAACATCTGGAAGACCGCCAGCGTCTGGATGACCACCAGGAACGCCATGCTCCGCCGCACCAGCGGCACGGTGATCGACCAGAACTGGCGCCAGCGGGAGGCGCCGTCGAGGGAGGCGGCCTCGTACACGCCACCGGGGACGGCCTGCAGGCCGGCGAGCAGGATGATGATCGCGAACCCGGTGGTCTTCCACAGGAACAGCAGCGCCAGCGTCGGCTTCGACCACGCCGTGGAGGTCAGCCAGCCCACGTCCGGCAGCCCCACCAGGTTGAGCAGATAGTTGACCAGCCCGTAGTCCTGGTCGAACACCACGATCCACACCTGCGCCATGGCCACCAGCGGGGTCACGAACGGCGCGATGAACGCCACCCGGAAGAACCCGCGCAACCGCAGCTTGGCGTTGGCCAGCAGCACCGCGCCGCCCAGCCCGGCCACGACCTGGATCGGCACGATGAGCAGCCACATGACGGCGCTGTTGCCGAGCGAGGCCCAGAAGTCCGGGCTGGTCAGCAGGTAGAGGTAGTTGTCGAGGCCCACCCAGCGGGCCCCGCTCCCGCCCCGCCAGCGCATGAAGCTGAGCTGCAGCGCGTAGATCAGCGGGTAGATCCCGAACGCGGCGAAGACCACGAAGAACGGGGCGATGAACAGGTACGGCGACAGCCGCGTGGACCGCCAGATCCGCGGCCGGGACCGCGCGTGGACGCCGCTCGTGAGGCTCGCCGTCATGACCGGTCGATCAGGTTGCGCTGGATCTTCTCGGCCGACTCCGAGATCACTTGGTCAGGCGTCATCTTGCCTTCCATCAGGCGTTGCATGTTGTTGCCGAGGTAGTCCACCGACTGGGCCCACCACCACGGGATCGGCGCGGCGGCCGGGATGGTGGCGGCGGCCTCGACGGCGACCTTCCACAGGTCCTGGCCGCCGAGCGCCTCGATGGGCTGGAACAGCGGCTTGGCCGGGTCGAGGGCGGGCGTGTAGCTCGGGATCGAGGTGGACAGGCCGCCGGGGTAGACGTCGTTGGGGCCGTACACGGCGGTGTAGCCGGGCTCTTTGAAGCACAGGAACTCGTACAGCAGCCAGGCCAGCTCCGGGTTCTTGGCCTTGGCCGGGATGATGAAGCTGCTGCCGCCCATCGCGCCGCTGCGCGCGCCGCCCGGCGTCCAGGCCGGCAGCGGCGCGGCCCGCCACTTTCCCTTGGTGTTCTTGAGGAGTTGCTGCGGCGCGAACGACCACCAGATCGCCCACGGCACGAACACCTGCTGGCCGTTGTCGAGCGTGTTGACGTCGGCCTGCTCCAGGTAGGGGGCGTGGGTGACCAGGCCGTCCTTGACCGCGGTCTGGATCCAGGTGAAGATCCGCCGGTATTCCGCGGAGTCCAGCCGCAGCCTGCCCTGGGCGTCGGTGAGGCTCGTGCCCTGCTGGTTGGCCAGCATCTCCAGCCAGAGCTGGCTGAGGAACGGCGTCTTCTCCAGGTGGATGGGCTTGGTCCTGGGGTCTTTCTCCTTGATCGTCCTGGAGGCGGCGAGCAGGTCGTCGTACGTGGCCAGGCTCGCCGGGTCGACCCCGGCGCTCTCCAGGACGTCCTCGCGGTACCAGAGCAGCCCGGGGTCCAGGTCCCACGGCACGCCGTAGATCTTGCCGTCCACCGTGTTGACCGACAGCTTGTACGCCGAGGTCTGGTCCTTGTACGGCGCGATCAGGTCCGTCAGGTCGAAGAGGTGCTCGGCCTGCCCGCCGATCTTGGCGTCGTCCCAGAAGCTGCCGTCGGGCACGTCGGTCCCGCTGATGAGCGTGTTGGCCAGCTTGGCGTCGATGTCCACGGCCTGGTGGTTCACCTTGACGTTCGGGTACGCCTGGCGGAACTTGGCGATCGCCGCGTCGAAGACCTTGAACAGGTCGCCGGATCGGTTCCAGATCGTGATCTCGCCCTTGGCCGCGGACGTCGTGGCGGTCGGCGCGGCCAGCTTGCTCGGCTGCGCGCTCGTACCGCCGGGGGCGGCGCACGCGGCGGCCAGAGAGCCGGTGGCGGCGAGTGCGCCGATGCCCAGGGCTCCCTGGAGAAAACCGCGACGGCCTATGCGGGGTGTGGACATCTTCGACTCCTCGCCGGACGGGGGAAGGTGCTGTGAGGGCTCTGCAACGATGCAGACATAATGCATACTCGTGTGCAACGATGCAAGAGCGGATTTAGGATCTTCCCAAGACCAGCAGCCGGAGGTATAGGAGACGCATGGCCGGTCCAACCCTGCGTGACGTCGCCAAGCGGGCGAACGTGTCCATTCGCACGGTGTCCAACGTGGTCAACGGTTACGCGCCGGTCTCCGACGAGCTGCGCGCGCGGGTGCAGGCCGTCCTGGACGAGCTCGACTACCGTCCCAACCTCATCGCCCGCAACCTCAAACAGGGGCGTACGGGGATGATCGCCCTCGTGGTGCCCGAGCTGGACGTGCCCTACTTCGCCGAGCTGGCCCGCGAGGTGATCACCGCCGCCCGCGCCCACGGCTACGTGGTCATGATCGACCAGACCGACGGCGACGGGGACCGGGAGCGCGAGCTGCTCGGGCGGGACTCGCGGGCCACCATGTTCGACGGCCTGCTGCTCAGCCCCCTCTCGGTCTCCGCCGAGGAGCTGCGCGGCCGGGGCAACCGGATCCCGATCGTGCTGCTCGGCGAGCACATCTTCAACGGCAGCTTCCCCCACGTGGCCATCGACAACGTGGCCGCCGCCCGCGACGCCACCGCGCACCTGCTGGACCTGGGCCGCCGCCGGGTGGCCGCGATCGGCGACCAGCCGTACGCGACCGGCGAGACCGCCCAGCTCCGCACCACCGGCTACCGGCAGGCGCACACCCGCGCCGGCCTGGAGGTGGACGATTCCCTGATCGTGTCCACCCCGCACTTCCACCGCCGCCTGGGCGCCGAGGCCATGGAACGGCTGCTCGCCCTCCCCGAGCCGCCGGACGCGGTGTTCTGCTACAACGACCTGCTCGCCCTGGGCGCGATCCGGGCACTGACCAGGGCCGGCCGCCGCATCCCCGACGACGTGGCCGTGGTGGGCGTGGACGACATCGAGGAGGGCCAGTACAGCACGCCCAGCCTGACCACGGTCGCCCCGGACAAGGGGGAGCTCGCCCGCCGGGCGGTGGACACGCTGCTGGAGTCGATCCGCGGCGAGCTCGGCTCACCCCCCGAGATCGTGGTGCCCCACCGGCTGATCGTCAGGGAGAGCACGGCAGGCGAGACGCCGGCCTGAACCGGGCTGCCGACGGTAGTGCTGGGACCACCTCAGGGTCTAGCCGCAGCGCCCGTGCCCGCGCGCGCGGCCACGGCTTGGATGGCAGGTATGACGACTCCTGGACGCTGGATCGAGGGCACCGGTCTGGTGCTCGGCCCGTTGCTGCTGCTCGCCGGGGTGCTCACCCGGCTCGGCGCGGACGACTTCTTCCCCGGCCAGCTGGCCGCCCACGCCGCCGCCCCGGGACGGATGGCCTGGTCCTACGGCCTGTACGCGGCCGGGGTCGTGCTGCTGTGGCCCGCCGTGACCGCCCTGGCCCGGCTGATCAAGATCAGGCGTCCCGGATGGGCGCAGTGGGGCCTCACGCTCGTGGTGCTCGGGCTGTTCGGGCGGGTGTTCCACGCCGGGGTGAGCCATCTGGCCTTCCAGCTCGTGGACGTGCTCGGCCTGGAGGCGGCCCAGCGGGCGGTGGCGGAGACGTACGGCGCCTTCCACGTGTTCAAGGCGGTCAACGTGTGCATCATGGGCGGCTGGATCGTGCTCGCCGTCGGCGCCTACCGGGCCGGGGCGCTGGGCCTCGCCCGGAGCGTGGCCCTCGGGCTGGCCGCCCTGCTGCCGCTGGGCGTGCTCAAGGGCAGCAGCGACCCGGTCTCGCTGGTGGCCCTGGCCGGGCTCGCCGTCGCGCTGGTGCCGCTGGGCGTGTCCGTGCTGAGGCAGGGGCCCGCGCCCCGGTGGTGGGCCGCGGGGCTGGCGGTCGCGTTCGTCCCCGTCGCGTTCCTCCTGGGGCTGGCCGGTTGACCGCGGGCGGGAGACCGGCGCCGGCGCCTGGCGGTCACGACAGGGCGATCTCGAAGTGCACGGTCTGGAAGTGCTCGGGATCGCCGTCGCGGGCGTCGAACACCGGCTCGGCCACCGACCTCCAGAACTTCTCCGCCCCCGCCACCCGGGTGTCCGTGTGCAGGTAGAGGGCCCGGTAGCCGTCGTCGGCGGCGACGAAGCGGCGGGCCTGGGCGACCATCTCCCCGGCCAGGCCGCGCCTGCGGTGGGCCGGGTCCACGTACACGCGGAAGAGCTGCGCCGTGGAGCCGTCCGGGTACAGCCGGGCCAGCCAGTCCGGGTGCGGCGGGCTCTTCGGGCCGCCCGCCCGCACGGCCGTGGTGCCGACCACCTCGTCGCCGTGCAGCGCCACGATCAGCGTGTGGCGGGCGGGCAGCAGGTACGTGCCCGCCAGGTCGACCACGTCCCGGTGCCACTCGGGCCGGTAACCGTGGCCGAACTCCCGGTAGAACGTGTCCAGCATGACCCGCCGCGCGCCGTCCAGGTGGCGGGCGGCGGCGGGCCGGACGTTGTAGGGGTTCGTCATGGGCTGTTCTCCGATCTGACGCGACCGCCGTCGAGCTCCACGACCCGATCGGCGAGCCTGGCCACCACGTCCATGTCGTGGCTGATGAGCAGCAGGGTGAGCCCGAGGTCGCGGCGCAGCTCGTCGAGCAGGTCGAGGATGGCGGCCTGCACGAGGGCGTCCAGGCCGGAGGTGATCTCGTCGCAGATGAGCACCTTCGGTTCGGCGAGCAGGGCGCGGGCGAGCGCGGCCCGCTGGAGCTCGCCGCCCGACAGCGCCGCCGGCCTCCGTCCGGCCGTGCGCTCGTCGAGGCCCACCCGCTCCAGCACGGCCCGCGCCCCGGCCGCCGCCTCACCGGCGTTCGCGCCGCGGAGCCGTACGGCGGTGCGCGCTACCTGGGCCGACACGCTGCGGTACGGGTCGAAGGAGGCCCTGGCGTCCTGGAAGACGTACTGCACGTCGCGGGCCCGGGACGGGAGGTGGCGCGGAAGCGGCCGGCCCTCCAGCGTCACCGTCCCCGCGGCGGCCCGGTGCAACCCTGCGACGCACCGAGCCAGGGTGGTCTTCCCGCTCCCGGACCTCCCCACGACAGCCACACACTCCCCGGCGGCGACGCTCAGGCTCACCCCGCGCAGCACCGCCACCCGCCGATGCCCGGCCACCAGCCCCCGCACCTCCACCAGACCCCCCATACCCCCACCCCCACCCGCCCCCGCCTCCACGCCACTCGGTCGGCCGCCTTCGCACGGCGCCGCTTCCGCGCCACCGCCTTCGCCCGGCGCCGCGTTGGCGACGTCGCCTTCGGCCGGCGGTGCCCAGGGGGCGCCCGCGCTGCCGCTTTCGTCTGGCCCCGCCTCCACGCCGCCGCTTTTGCCCAGTGCCGCGTTGACGACGTCGCCGTCGCCGGTTCGGCTGGCGCTGGCGGTGTCGGCATGGCCGGTGGTGCCGTCTTCGGTGAGCTCCCTCTTCGGCGTCTCCGCGCTGTCACCGGCGGCTCGTCCTGTGGCCGGTGCTGGGGCGCCGGAGGCGGGGTGGGCCGGGGGGCTCGTGGGTCGGGACGGTGGGGTGAGGTGGGTGGAGAGCAGGCGTCGGGTGTAGTCGTGTCGCGGGGCGTCCAGGACGGCGGCGGCCGGGCCCGACTCGACGATGCGGCCCCCGTGCATCACCGCCACCCGGTCCGCCAGCGCGCGCACCATGGCCAGGTCGTGGCTGAGCAGCACCAGGGCGATGCCCTGCGTGCGCAGCCCGCGGAACTCCTCGATGACCTCGCCCCGGATGAGCCCGTCCTGACCGGTCGTCGGCTCGTCGGCGACGATCAGGACCGGGTCGAGCAGCAGTGCCTGGGCCAGCACGACCCGCTGCTGCTGGCCGCCGGAGAGCTGGTGCGGGTAGCGCCCGAGCAGCTCGACCGGCAACCGCGCCCGCCGCGCCGCCTCCCGCACCCGCTCCTCGGCCTCCCCGGCCCGGCCCCATGGCGGCCTGCGCCGCCGCGCCCGGACGTCCCCTGCCGGGTCCTGCGGCATGTCGAGCCTCTGTACGTCGCCCGCGGGCTGGTGGCGGGCGATCTCGCGGAGGACCCCGCCCACCCGGCGGGCCGGGTTGAGCACGCTCGACGGGTGCTGCGGCACGTACGCGACGGTGCCCGGCGCGCGGCGTACCTCGCCCGAGAGCCGCACCCCCGGGGCGTGCTCGCCGAGCAGCGCCAGCCCCGTCGTGGTCTTGCCGCTGCCCGAGGCCCCGACCAGCGCGAGCACCTCGCCGGCCGCCAGCTCGAAGGACACCCCGTCCACCAGCGCCCGCCCGTCCACCTCCGCGCGCAGCCCGGAGACCCGCACGATCATGCCCTGCCGCCCTTCCGCACTGCCCGGTCGAACGCCAGGTTCAGCCCCACCGACAGGGCCACGATCAGCAGCGCGGGCACCAGCACCGCCCACGGCTGCAGGAACATCCCGGTCCGGTTGCGATCCACCATCACCGCCCAGTCACTCGCGTCCGGGGCCAGGCCGACACCCAGGAAGCTGGCCGAGGCGACCAGATAGAGCGCCCCGACCAGGCGCACGCCGACGTCGGCCACCAGCGTCGTGAGCATCGACCGGCCGGTGTAGCCGATGGCGCGCCGCCACCACGTCTCCCCCTGCAACCGCAGGGCCTCCATCGCCGTCCCGCCCGCCGCCTCCAGCGCCGCCGCCCGCGAGATGCGTACGACCTCGGGCAGCCCGATCAGCGCCACGATCACCACCAGAGCGGCCGGCCCCGGCGAGAACAGCGCCGCCAGCATGATGAGCAGCAGCAACGACGGCACCGCCAGCAGCAGGTCGAGCGGGCGCATCAGCAGCTCGTCCACCCACCGCCGCCCGGCCAGTGCCGCCGACATGCCCGCCGACATGCCCGCCACCATGCCCAGCGGCACCCCCGCCGCGTACGCCAGCGACGTCGCCAGCACCGCCACCGCCACCACGGAACGCCCGCCGAGCAGCACCTGCTCCCACACGTCCCGCCCGACGAAGTCCGTGCCGAGCGGGGGCACGGCGGCGAAGGAGATCCCGCGCGGCTCGGGCGTGCCCGCCAGCCACGGCCCGGCCAGCGCGAGCACCAGCGGCACGGCCAGCAGCAGCACCCCGGCCCCCCGGCGCGCCCTCATCGGGCACCCGCCGGGACCAGCCGGTACGCCCCCAGGTCGGCGGCCAGGTTCACGGCCACCGTGGTCGTCGCGAACAACACGCACAGCGCCTGGATCACCGGGATGTCCCTGGCCGCCACCGAGTCGTTCAGCAGCGTGCCGAGCCCGGGGATCACGAACACCGACTCCACCACGATCACGCCGCCCAGCAGCCAGTCCGTGGTCCTGGCGAGCTGCTGCACGCCGGGGGCCAGGGCGTTGGGCAGCGCGTGCGTCAGGCGTACCCGCCAGGACGGCAGGCCCAGCCGTCGGGCGTGCGCCACGTAGCCGGAGGCCAGCGCGTCGATCATGCCCGCGCGTACCAGGCGGCTGATCGAGCAGACCGGCCGGGCCAGCAGCACCACGAGCGGGAGCACCAGCAGGGCGGGCTGCTCCAGCAGGTTCGGCGGCGCGCCGACCGCCGTCGGCGGGAACCAGCCCAGCCGCACCGCGAACAGCGCGACCAGCACCACGCCGAGCGCGAACTCCGGGATCGAGTACAGCCCGACGGTCACGGTGGTGAGCACCCGGTCGAGCAGGCGGCCGTGCCGCACCGCCGCGATCACCCCGGCCCCCACCGAGAGCGGTACGAGCAGGAGCAGCGTGGTCCCGGCCAGGACGAGCGTCGGCGGCAGCCCGCCGGCCAGCACCTCGGCCACCGGACGGCCGGAGACCAGCGAGACCCCCAGGTCGCCGCGCGCCAGCCCGGCCAGCCAGTCCGCCCACCGCTCGACGGCGGGCCGGTCCAGCTCCAGGGCGTGCCGGAGCTGGGCGATGCGCTCCTCGTCGGGGATGTCCCCCGCCAGCACCACGGCGGCGTCGCCGGGCAGCGCCTCCGTGAGCACGAACACCAGCGTGGCCACCGCCACGACCTGCACCGCGCCGAGCAGCAGCCGGCGCAGCGCGTAGCGGGTCAGATTCACGTGAAACTCGCTCTGGTTCTCATCCCAGCCAGACCTTGTCGAACCGGGCCCAGTCGAGCGTGTTGGCGGGGGCGTTCGCGACGCCGCGCAGCCTGGGGGAGGTGCCGAGCAGCCAGTCGGCGAAGCCCCAGATGAGGAAGCCGCCCTCGGCGTGCAGCGTGCGCTGCATCTCCTGGTAGATCTCGCGGCGCCTGGCCTCGTCGGGGCTGGCGACCGCCTGCTCGTAGAGGGCGTCGAACGCGGGGCGGGACCATTTGGTGGCGTTCGTGGTGGAGTTGGTGAGCAGCCGCTGGGAGAAGTGGGTCTCGATGGGCATGGCGCCGGAGCGGTAGCAGCAGATGGTGCCCTTGTTCAGTACGTCGGCCCAGTACGTGTCCTTGTTGCCCACCTTCGCGCTCACCTCCAGCCCCGCCTGCCGGGCCTGGTCGGCGAAGACGCTGGCCGCCTCCAGGAAGCCGCTGGCCGCCGCCGAGGTGTCGAGCTGGATCCTCAGCCCCTTCGCCCCGGCCTCGTCGATCAGCCATCTGGCCTGGTCCAGGTCGGGGGTGCGCTGCGGGATGCCGGCGGCGTAGTAGAGGTAGTCCTTGCCGAACAGGTCGTTGCCCACCTGCCCGGCCCCCGCGAGCACGCTGTCGATCATCTGCGACCGGTCGGCCAGCAGGAACATGGCCTGGCGCAGCCGCGGGTCGTCGAAGGGCGGCCGGTCCACCTTCATCGCGAACGCCTGCATGCCGCTGTTGGTCAGCCGCACGATCGACATCCGGCCGCCGTCCTGGTGGGTGCGGGCGGTGGCCGGGGTCAGGTCGTGGGCGTAGTCGGCCTGGCCGCCGAGCACGGCGTTCACCCGGGCGGACTCCTCGTTGGCGATGAGGTATTCGAGCTCGTCCACGTACGCCGCGCCCTCCCAGTAGTCCGGGTTGCGCCTGAGCAGCAGCGAGCGCCCCGGCTGGAAGGACCCGAACGCGAACGGCCCCGACCCGACCGGCCGGCTGAACGAGTCGGCGCCCTCCGGCACGATGTAGGCCCCGAAGGCCGCCAGCACGTTGGGGAACTCGGCGTAGGGCCGCCGCAGCCGGAACTCCACCGTGCGCTCGCCGACGGCGCGGCTGTTCCTCAGGTCGATGAGGGCCAGGTTCGCCTTGGCGCGGAAGGTGCGCTTCTCGTCGGCGATGCGGGCGTAGCTGTGGAGGACGTCCGCCGCGCGTACCGGCCGGCCGTCGTGGAAGGCGGCCTCGCGCAGGGTGACCCGCCACGTGCCGAGCTTCGCGTCGGCCTCCCAGCCGGAGGCCAGGCGGGGCACGATCGAGACGTCGGTCCCGTAGTCGGCGAGCTTGTCGAACATCGCCTTGGACCTCGACGCCTCCAGGAACAGGTTCGCCAGGTGCGGGTCCAGGCTCTCCTGGGCCCCGCCGCCGGCGAACACCGCCCGCAGCCGGCCGCCCCTCCTGGGCTGCGAGGACGCGGTGCCGCCGGAGGGCTGGGCGGCGCATCCGGCCAGGGCCACGGCGGCGGCGGACAGGAAGGCACGACGATCTAGGCGCATGGCCGACAATGGTAACGATTTTCATTTATGGTGCAAACTCCACCTAATCGGTGAGGAGCGTGATGATCGCCACCACCCCGATGCACACGATCACCCCGCGCAGCACCGGGGCGGGCAGCTTGCGGCCCAGCCGGGCGCCGAGGAACCCGCCGGCCATCGAGCCCAGCGCCACCAGCAGCACCGCGAGCCAGTCGACGTCGGCGACGAGGGCGTACAGGATGGCGGCGGCGCCGTTGACCAGCACGACCAGCACGTTCTTGGCCGCGTTGATCCGCTGCAGGTCCTCGTCGATGAGGATGCCCATCAGGCCGATGAGCAGGATGCCCTGGCCGGCGCCGAAGTATCCGCCGTACGCGCCGGACGCCAGCGTGCCCAGCCACAACCACGGGCCGCCGTGCGCGTGCCGGGGCCGGTCGGCGAGCAGGCGGGTGAGCCTGGGCTGGATCAGGACCAGCGTGCAGGACAGCGCGATGAGCACGGTGACGACCGTCGTGAACGTGCGCTCCGGCAGGTTGAGCAGCAGCAGGCCGCCCGCCAGCGCCCCCGCCAGGGAGGCGGGGGCCAGGCGGAGCAGCCGTTCGCGCTGGCCCCTAAGCTCGTTCCGATAGCCCATGACACCGGTCAGCCCGCCGGGGACCAGGCCGATGTTGTTGGAGACGTTGGCCGTGATCGGGGGCAGGCCGACGGCGAGCAGGGTGGGAAAGGTGATCAGGGATCCCGAGCCGACGACGGTGTTGATGGCCCCGCCCGCGACGCCTGCCGCGAGCACGGCGACCATCTCCCAAGGTGTCATGCTGTCGGACTCTAGGCCATGTCTTACTGGCTAAGACGAAACGTACCGCGATTTGAGACGGGGATCACTGCCGGGTGATCACCTCGATCTCGTAGACCCTGGCCACGTCCAGGGCGTTGCCCGACGGATCGGTGATCAGCAGGCGGACCTGGTCGGCCACGGCGCCCGGCACCGTCACCGTCCCCGAGGTGTTGCCGGTGACCGTGCCCAGCGCCTGCCAGCCGGTCGCCGTCCGGGCCTCGACCGTGAAGTCGCGCAGCACGTCGGTGCCGGGCACCGGGGCCCTGGTGTAGCCGGAGTGCACGCGTACCTCGTCGAACGCCACCTGCTTGCCGAGGTCCACGGTGATGACGGGCGCGGTGTCGCCCTCGGCGGAGATCCACCGGCTGTCGTCGGTGCACAGCCCGTCCACGGCCTTGGCGCCCTCCGCGCCGGCGCGCAGCACGGACGAGACGGTGACCGAGGTGTTCAGCGCGGCGTTCGTGCCACCGCCTGATGACTCGGCCAGGCGCCGGGCGATCGCGGCGAACGGCTCGCCGCCGCCCGGCACGCCGGTCCTCGGCACCGTGGCCCGCCACAGGGCGCCGGTCAGCGGCGCGGTGACGTACAGCAGGTCAGTGCCGTCGGCGCCGCGCTGCGCGCGCAGCCGTTGGAGGCCCTGTCGCACCTCGCCGAGCGTGCTGAACGTCCACGGGGCCGTTCCGGACCGCTCGGCCCGCACGACCTGGCTGCGGGTCCCGCCGCAGCCGCTCGCCTCCGCGACGAAGTAGACGCGGGTGGTGGGCCCGGCGTGGGTGACGCCGATGGCGGCGGAGTTGTCGACGGGGAAGTCGCCGTTGGCGACCACGGTCTCGCGGCGCCAGGCCGTCCCGGTCCACGTCGCGTACCGGACGTCGAAGCCGGAGAAGGTGCTGCCGGAGCGTGCGGTGAGATAGCGGTAGGCGATGCCGGCCAGGCGGTCGCCCACCACGGCGAGCTTGGCCGTCTGCACCGCCCGGCTGGTGGACGTGAGCGTCTCGTCGCCCTCGTAGGGCTGGTAGACGACGGGCGCGTCCGACGGGGGAGCCAGCGGCATGGCGAGCGGGTTGCCCGCCACGTCCGCGAAGGAGCCGTCGGCCGGGTCGAACACCGCGTACGAGCCCAGGTGCCGGTGCGTGGTGGCCGGCCACGGGCCCCACTCCCACAGCACGTGAACGCGTCCCGCCGTGTCCACCTGGAGGTCGTCCGGGTAGAAGGAGTAGCCGCGTCCGGCGGCGACCACGGCCACCGTGCTCCAGGCGTCCGCGGCGGTGTCGAACCGGTAGAGGCGCCCGCCACGGGTGCGCTCGGCGTCCTGGTCGGCCCTGGCCATGACGTAGGCGTCGCCGTCCTTGCCGCGCACGGTCACCGGATAGGTGAAACGCAGGTCGCGGTCGGGCAGCTGGGCGGCGGCCTCGGCCATCGAGGTCACGTCGCCCGGCCTGGTGCTCTGGTAGTAGCGCCAGGAGTTGTTGTGCATGGAGACGAACGCGTGGATGCGGCCGTCGCCGTCCACCACGATCGAGGGCTGGTTGTGGCCGATGTCGTCGACGTAGGTGACGCAACCGCCGCCGGTGGCCGGCAGGCAGCCGTCGCGCCACACGCCGTCCCCGCCGCGGGCGGCGATGTGCACCTCGTGCCGGCCGGCCTCGGCCGCCGGCGCGTTGTAGGCGAAGTAGTCCACGCCGCGGAAGGAGTCGAGCGGGCGCCACCAGCCGGCCTGGTTGGAGGAGTCCACGGTGAAGGGCAGCCGTTCCGGAGCCGGCTGGGCGGCCGCCAGGTCGGCGACGGCGTGGATCCGGGCCGCCGCCGGGGTGGCGGGGGCGAGCGTCTGGGTGGCCGCGGCGAGCAGGGCCGCGGCGGTGATGAACGAGCGGGTTCTGGGCACCGGTGTTCTCTTCTCTCAGAAGGTGACGGTCGTCGCGAACGCGCCGAGGCCGTAGGAGAGGGTCGCGCTCTGGCCGGGGCCGAGCTGGAGGATCCCGTCGCCGGGCCTGGCCCTGCCGGACGCGGTCCGGATCGTGCCGGTGAAGTCGAGGGCGCTGGGGCCCGACTCGGTGACCGTGATCGTCTCGCTGTCGCCGCTCGACGAGGTGGCCCGCAACGTGCCGGTCTCGCGGGCGGTGGCGTCGAGGTTGAGCGGGGCGCGCAGCCGTACGGTGAGCGGACCGCCCGGGCGCGGGGTGGAGTGCCGGATGCTCGTCCGGTCCACGGCGAGCTGGGCGAGGCTGGCGTTCCACGCCGTGTTGAAGGCCACCCAGCCCTCCGTGTAGCCGAGGTCGGCGTCGGGCACGTAGGGGTAGGACGCCTCCTTGGGGGAGCCGTCGAGCACTCCCTGCACCTCTTCGAGCTCGCCCGCGCCATGGCCGGGCGGATACTCCTTGGGCCAGCCGCGCTCCACGCCCTCGAACCCGGCGGGGGTGGCGGCGTCGTGCGAGAAGTGGGCGTCGGCCGGGTTGCGGCCGAAGACGTGGTCGATCTGGCCGGCCGCGATCCTGCGCAGCGCGGTCTCGCGGACGGGGTCGTCGAGCACGCGGGCGGCGGCGAGGGCCGCGGCGGGCAGGCCCGCGACGTTCCCCGGCTCGTTGAACTCGGGAATGATCCACAAGGAGTCCGAATATTTCCGGAAATCCCACATGTTCTCCGAGCGGGCGATCACCACGTCGGCCCACTGCTCGATCTTGGTACGCAGGGCCGCCGACGGATACCTGGCGGCGTAGTAGGCCAGCGACTCCATCGTGACGTGCTCGCTCATCCGCTGGCCCTTGGTGGTGGCCGGGTCGGTCCAGTCCAGGTTGCCCACGATCCAGTCCACCTGGGCGCGGGCGGCGTCGAGGTAGCGCTGCGGCTCGGGCAGCCCGTCGCGCCGGGCGACGTCGTACATCATGAGGTTCGGCACGATCGAGTGGCCGGGCGGGAACATGCCCTTGCCGGTGCCGATGACCGTGTACGTCTGGAACAGGTCGGCGCTGTGCGGGATGTCGTACCAGTTCCACCGGTCGCGCGCCGGGTCGCCCCAGGTGGCCGTCAGGTGGTCGCGGGCCTTGAGGTACTGCTCGCGCGGGATCCACCGCTCCAGATGCGGGTACGCGTGCACGAACCAGGCCAGCTGCTCCTTGAGCAGGTCGTGGTTGACCCGGCCCTGGAGGTAGAGGTCCACTCCCCAGTTGATCAGCTTCACGATCTCGGGGGCGTCGGGCGCGGCCGGGACGGCCAGCCCGTCGTAGCGGCCGGTGCCGGGGGAGCGGGTGAGGGCGTCCGGGTTGGACAGGTAGAGCTCGATCAGGCTCTGCAGCGAGAACGAGAACTGGTGGTCGTCGCGCCAGGCCACCCCGGTGTTGCCGCGGTTGCAGTGCGGCCCCTTGGGGTCGGTGAAGACGAGCTTGCCCGCGTCGCCGTGGGCGCAGCGGGTCTGCACCATGAAGTCCACCGCCCGCTGGACGGCCACCCGGTAGGTCCAGTAGGGGCCGATCCCGAACGGGTGCGAGGTGCCGCCGTTCACGGTGGCCACGTACGGGCCGGCGGAGGCGGGGCGGAAGGCGGTGAAGTCGCCGACGCCGCCCTTGACCGTGCCGCTGAACACCGTCGAGCCGTCCCGCGTGATCGTGAACGGGGTGCCGTCCGCCGCGCCGGGGGCGGTGAGGCGCTTGGGACCGGTCAGGTCGTAGCCGCTCTGGTTGACGAGCACGTCCTGGTGGGGCGCGGTCGAGCGCAGGCGTACGGCGTCGGCCCTGGTGACCTTGCCCGCGGTGGCGGCCGTGACGGTCAGGGCCAGGGCGTCACCCTTGGCCAGCCGCAGCGTGGCCAGGGGATGCCAGGCGTCGCCGAAGGCGGCCTGGTTCGCGCGGACCTGGGTCTGCCCCCAGGAGTAGAGGACGGCGGGATCGTTGACGTCGGAGGAGGCGGGGATCCAGACGTCCAGGGAGAACTCGCCGTCGAGCGGCGCGGTGAGCGTCCAGGTGGCGGTGGCGCCCACCTCCCTGGTGAAGCGGGTCGTGCCGGCGAGGTAACCGGTGCGCTGGGCCTGCGTCCACGCACCGGTCTCGCGGTAGGCGGCGTCGCGCGTGGTGACGACGGCCTGCACGGGACCGGGCGCGGCCAGGGCGGGCGGCCCGATCGTGAGGACGAGCGGCAGCAGGACCGCGAGGGCGGATAAGACGTGGGGGATGCGCGTCCGTGCGAGCATGAGGGAACCACCTCTGTCGTGAAGGGCACGGGTGTGTACGGAAGCCGCCCGGTGGGAGGGCCCCGGGGGGAATGGGCGTTCCCCCCGAACCGGGTCCCCTGCCGGGCGGTTGTCCTACTTCTGCAGCGGCTTGGCCGTCTCGGCCGCCTTGGCCAGGGCCTCCTTGGCCGGGGACTGGCCGACCAGCACGGCCTGCACCTGCTCGGCGATCGCGGTCTCGATCTGGGCGTATCCGGCGTAGCGCCAGAACGGGTTCGCGGTCGCGGTCTTGGTGATCTTCTCGGTCCACTCGGTGGTGAACGTGTCGCCGGAGACCTTCGGGTCGGCCAGGCCCGCCGTGGTGGTGGGCGGCAGCTTCACCTTCTCGAAGAACGAGGCCACGGTGGCGGTGTCGGAGGTCGCGTACGCGGCGAAGTCGGCGGCGGCGTCCGAGCCCTCACCCTCCACGACCACGATCACGTGCCCCCACAGCAGTGCCTGCGGCGTGTCACCGGCCTTCAGCACCGGCCTGGCCAGCGGCGCCATCTTCCCGGTCAGCGCCTTGTCCGGCGACTGCGCGGCCACCACCCCGCGGGTGATGATCGCGTCGTCGTAGAAGGCCGCCTTGCCCTGGGCGAACAGCGCGCGGGCGTCGAAGCGGTCCACGTCGGGCGCGATGAGCTCGGCGTCGTAGAGCTTCTTGTACCACTCGACCGCCGCCACCGACGCGTCGTCGCCCACGGTGATCGTGTCGCCCTCCAGCAGCGGGCTGCCGAACGTGCGCATCCACGGCAGGATGTCCTTGAGCTGGGCCGCCTTGGTCGCGGCCGCGTACGGCGTGATGCCGCCGCCCAGCTTCGCCACCGCCCGCAGCGCCGCCTCGAACTCCTCGATCGTGGCCGGCAGCTCCTCCACCCCGGCCTTTTTCAGGATCTCGGTGTTGGCGACCAGCCCGATCGAGCCGGTCGTCCACGGCAGCCCGAGCTGCTTGCCGCCGAACTGGCCGCTGCTCAGCGCCACGTCCGTGTAGCCGCCCTTGGCCCCCTGCGCGCCGAGGTCCTTGAGCTTGCCCATGGCGGCCAGCGCGGCCAGCCAGGAGATGTCGAGCTGGATCGCGCCGGTGAGCTGGCCGCCGCGCAGCTTGAGCGTCACCTGGTTGAGGTACTCGTTGTACGGGAACGACGCGGTGCTGATCTTCACCTGCTTGGCCCCGGCGTAGGCGTCCACGATCGCCTGCACCGCGCCCTTCTGCGCCTCCTCGTTCAGCGACCAGGACGTGAAGCCGAACGTCTTCGCGCCCGCGTCACCCTTCGGCGCCCCTCCGGAGGAGGCGTCGGGGGCGCAGGCGGCCACGGCTGCCCCGAGCGCCCCCAGGCCGAGCAGGCGGAAGGCGTCGCGGCGGTTGAGCGTGTTCATGATTCTCCTGAAGAAGGGGGATGGAGGTCAGCCCTTGACCGCGCCCGCCGTGAGCCCGCCGACCAGGTACCGCTGCAGGAACATGAACGCGGCGATGACCGGGAGCGAGACGACGAAGGACGCGGCCATCAGGTCTGGCCAGGCGGTTTGGAACTCCCCGAGATAGGTGTGCACCAGGCCCGGCGGCAGCGTCTGCCGGGCCGGGTCGGTGAGGGTCAGCGCGAAGATGAAGTCGTTCCACGCCCGTACGAACGCGAACAGCCCGGCCGCCACCAGCCCGGGCGCGGCCAGCGGCAGCGCGATCTGGTGCAGCGTGCGCCAGCGCGAGGCGCCGTCGATGGCGGCCGCCTCCATGAGGGTGCTCGGGACCGTGTCGAAGATCCCCTTCAGCATCCACACGCACAGCGGCAGCGTGAACGTGGTGAACGACAGGATCAGCGCGGCGTAGCTGCCCAGCAGGCCGGTCGCGCTGAAGACGGCGTACAGGGTGATCAGCAGCACCGCCTGCGGGAAGAGCTGCGAGGCCAGGACGAGGTGCATCAGCGACTTGCGGCCCCGGTAGCGGAACTTGGAGAAGGCGTAGGCCATGTACGCCGACACCAGCACGCTGAGGAAGGCCGTGACGACCGAGACGATCACGCTGTTGACCAGGTAGCCGAAGAGCTGCTCGTTCTCGGCCAGCTTGGTGAAGTGGTCGAAGGTGATCTCGGTGGGGAACAGCGCGGGCGGGAAGCTGAACGCCTTGTCGTCCGGCGTGAACGCGGTGACGACCAGCCAGTAGATCGGCGCCAGCCCGAACACCCCGATCACCGCCACGGCGATCCAGGCGGCCACCCGGGAGCGCGGCCGGCGCCTCCTCGGGGCGCTCGCGAGCGGGACCGTACGGGTGAGCGTGGCCGTCATGCGTTCTCCTTGCGCAGGTAGAAGGCCATCAGCACGAGCAGCAGGAGCATCCACAGGCCGCCGAGCGCGGTGGCGTGGCCCAGGTCGAAGCCCTTGAACGCGGTGTCGTACACGGCCACGGCGAACGTCTTGGTCGCGCCCGCCGGGCCGCCGCCGGTCAGGACGTAGATGGTGTCGAAGTGCTGGAAGTTCCAGATGAACTCCAGCAGGAACGCGATCCCGGCGATGGCCCGCATGTGCGGCACGGTCACGGACCTGAAGCGGCGGATCGCCCCCGCGCCGTCCACCGAGGCGGCCTCGTGCAGCTCCTTGGGCATCGTCTGCAGGCCGGCCAGCAGCATGACCATCATCCAGGGGAAGCTGGCCCACGTCTTGGTGACGATCACCGCGATCATCGCCGTCGTCGGCTCGCCGAGCCAGCTGATGTGCGTGCCGAGCAGGCCGTTGAGCACGCCGTAGTTGGCGTTGAAGATCCACAGCCAGAGGAAGGAGACCACCACGCCGGGGATCACCCACGGGAACAGGAACAGGCCGCGCAGCCAGCCGGGCAGCCCGGCGTTGAGCGCGAGCGCCAGCGCGTACCCGATCAGGAAGGGGGCGATCGTGGCACCGAGCGTGAACACCAGCGTGTTGCGCAGCACCGGCCAGAAGTCGCCGCCGAGCAGGTCCGCGAAGTTGGCCAGGCCGACGAAGGAGCGGCCGGGCCGCACGAGGCTCTGCTCGAAGAAGCCCGTGACCAGCGCGGACACCAGCGGGTACGCGATGATCGCGAGGAACAGCGCCAGCCCCGGCACCATCAGCAACCAGGCGAACTGGCCGTCGGAGAGCTTGCGTCCCCTCATGGCCGGCCCGAGGCGGCGACGGCGTGGACCGGGCCGACGTATCCGAGCCCGATGCTGATGGAGTCGGCGGTCTCGATGATCGTGCGGGCCAGCTCGGCCTCGCGCGCCTCCAGGTCGATCGCCGACAGCGGCCCGGAGATCGAGATCGCGGCCACGATCGTGCCCGACATGTCGCGGATCGGCGCCGCCACGCACGCGCGGCCGAACGCCAGCTCCTCCACCTCGGTCGCGTAGCCCCGGCCGGTCGTGGCGGCCAGCTCCTGGTCCAGCGCCTCGTGCGTGACGATCGTCCGGGACGTGAACGGCCGCATCTCGGGGAGCAGCTCGCGCCGCTCCTCGGGGGTGAGGGCGAGCAGCAGGCACTTGCCGATCCCGGTCGCGTAGAGCGGCTTGCGCTGCCCGGTCAGCACGAACGACCTGGGGGCCAGCCTGCCCTCGAAGTTCAGCAGGTAGAACATCGACTCCGCGCGCCTGACGGCCACGTTGACGCCCAGGCCGAGCGCGCCGGCCAGGTCCTGGGCGATCTGGCGGGCCTCGCGGTGCACCGGATTCTGGTTCAGCGCGACGCCGCCGAGCGTGATGGGGGCGGTGCCCAGCCGGTAGAGGCCGCTCACCTCGTCCCGCTCGACGAACTCCAGCGTCTCCAGCGTGGCCAGCAGCCGGGAGGCGGTCGAGGTGCCGAGCCCGGTGGCCTTGGCGACGTCCGACACGCGCAGCTCTGGCCGGCCCGTCAGGAACGCCCGCAGGACGGAGATAGCCCGTTCTACGCTCTGATTGTTGCTCTGGTCGGAAGCCACCCTGTCTCCATTGCAATTGGCTTGCACTATGTGGGATCGTCACGCACATGCCGCAAATTCGTCAAGTGCGATGTTTCCCGGTGAAGATCCGGCACGAGGACGCCTACCTGGGCACGCCCGCCCAGGAGGAGGGCTATTTCGTCCGCCCGCCCTGGCGCAGCCTCTACTCGGCCCGCTTCGAGACCCTGCTGGTGAGCATCACGACCGACGACGGCACGACCGGCTGGGGCGAGGCGCTGGCGCCGGTCGCCCCCGAGGTGCCCGCCGCGATCGTCGAGCGGCTGCTCGCGCCCGCGCTGATCGGCGAGGACCCGACGCGCGTGCGCCCGCTGTGGGAGAAGCTGAGTGGCCTCATGCGGGAGCGCGGCCACCTCACCGGCCACCAGGCCGACGCGCTGGCCGCCGTGGACATCGCGCTGTGGGACCTGACCGGCCGCCTCACCGGCCGCTCGGTCGCCGAGCTGCTCGGCGGCGCGTTCCGGCAGACCGTCCCCGTCTACGTCAGCGGCCTGCCCAGGCCGACCGACGCCGAGCGCTCCGAGCTGGCCCGCCAGTGGGCGGCCAAGGGCGCCACCATGGTGAAGCTGCACCTCGGGCATGGGGTGGAGGAGGACCTCGCCACCGTGGACGCGGTCGCCGCCTCGGGGCTGAAGGTGGCGGTGGACGCGCACTGGGTCTACGACGTGCCGCAGGCCGTACGGCTGGCGCGCGGGCTGGCCGAGCGGGGCGCGCTGTTCCTGGAGGCGCCGCTCGCGCCCGAGGACGTGGAAGGCCACCGGGACCTGGTGCGGCGGGCCGACCTGCCGATCGCGGTGGGGGAGACGCTGCGCAACCGGTACGAGTTCGGCCACTGGCTGGGCCGGCGCGCGCTCGGGCTCGCGCAGCCGGACGTGGGGCGTACCGGGATCACGGAGCTGGTCTCCATCGCGGAGCTGGCGGCGGCGCAGCACGTACGGGTGGCGCCGCACCACTCCACCGGCCTCGGCGTCGCGCTGGCCGCCGGCGTCCACGTCAGCGCGGCCCTGGGCAACCTGGCCTTCTTCGAGTACCAGCCCACCACCTGCGAGGTCGCCGGCGCGATCCTGCGGGCCCCGCTGCCCGGCGACGCCACCGGTTTCCCCGTGCCGTCCGGGCCGGGGCTCGGCGTGGACGTCGACCCTTCCGCATTGTCAGCACTGTGATTGGAGAAGTTTCGTTGGTTCTGTCTGGACTGATCCCCATCCTCGCCACCCCGTTCACGGACGAGGGCGAGCTGGACCTGCCGAGCCTGCGGCGGCTGACCGAATGGCAGCTCGCGTCGGGGGCGGACGGCGTGGCCGTGTTCGGCATGGCGAGCGAGGGCTTCGCCCTGACGACCGGGGACCGCGCGCGGATCCTGGCCGAGGTGCGCGCCGTGGCCGGCCCGGCTCCCGTGGTGGCCGGAGTGGGCTCCACCAGCACGGCGAGCACGCTGGAGCAGGCCGTGGCCGCCAGGGACGGGGGCGCGGATGCGCTCATGGTGCTGCCGCCGTACCTGGTCAAGCCCACGGGCGGGCAACTCGTGGACTTCTACGGCGAGATCGCGGCCCGGACCGGCGTGGACGTCATGGTGCAGGACGCGCCGGGCGCGACCGGGGTGAGCATGCCCGAGCCGCTCATCGTGGAGCTCAGCAAGCTCGACGGGGTGACCTCCGTCAAGGTGGAGGCGCCGCCGACGGCGCCCAAGGTCGCCGCCGTGGTGTCGGGGGTGGCCGACGGGTTCGCGGTGTTCGGGGGGCAGAACGCGCTGTTCTGCCTGGAGGAGTACGCCCTCGGGGCGGTCGGGACGATGCCGGCCTGCGAGTTCACGGACCTGCTCGCGCCGGTGCTGGCCGACTGGGCGGCGGGACGTACCGGGGAGGCGCGGGCCGGGCACGCCCGGCTGCTGCCGCTGATCCGCTCGGGGATGCAGCCCGGACTGGCGTGGGCGGTGCACAAGGAGGTGCTGGTCCGGCGCGGGCTGATCGCCTCGGCGGCGGTCCGCTCCCCGGCCCGGCCCCTCGACGCGGCCAGCCGCGCCCTGCTGGAGCACGTCATGGCGGACCTGTGGTGACCCGGCCGGACGCCCGGGGCGTGCTGCTGGCCGGCGGCAACTCGCCCATCGGGCGGGCCGTCGCCGCGACCTTCGCCGCGCGGGGCGACCGCGTCGTCGGCATCGGGCTGGAGCCGTGCGATGACCCCGCCTACGCCGGTTTCCTCACCCGCGACTGCGCCGACCCCGCCGAGGCCGCCGTGGCGGTGGAGGAGGCGGCGGAGCTGGCCGGCGGGCTGGACGTGCTGGTGCTGGCCACCGCCGTGATGCCCGTCGCCCCCGTCGTGGCCACCACGGACGAGCAGTGGCGGGCCGCGCTGGGGGCCACCCTGGACGTGGCCTTCCACCTGTGCAGGTCCGCCCTGCCCAGGATGCCCAGGGGCGGTGCGGTGGTGGCCGTCGGGTCGGTCAACTCCTTCCTGGCCGCACCGGGCCTGCCCGCGTACGCCGCCGCCAAGGGCGGTCTGGACGCCTTCGTCCGCCAGCTCGCCCTCGAGTACGGCCCCGCGGGCATCCGCGTCAACTCGGTGGCCCCGGGCCTGATCGGCGGCGAGGACCTGGCGGGCGCCACCGAGGGCTACCCCCTCGGCCGCACCGGGACCCCGGAGGACGTGGCCGGGGCGGTGGCGTTCCTGGCCTCGCCGCAGGCGGCGTTCGTCACCGGTGTCGTCCTGCCCGTGGACGGCGGGTTGTCGATCGCCTCCCCGGCCGCCTGGCTCCGCCCCGACCTGCGCGAACGTTTCCTGCCCCGAGCGTGACCGGGGAGGAGGGTGATCTCGTCGCGACAACCCGTACCGGCCGCTCCGTTGGCTGCCCAAAGGTGCGAAACTGAGCCCATGGTGGATGGAGAGCACCCTCCGTTGATGCCCAACATGCGGCTCGACGAGCTGCTGGCCGAGCTCCAGGTCCGGCTCAACGCCGTGCTGGCCACCAGGGACCGCGTGCACGCGCTGCTGGAGGCGGTCGTGTCCGTCGGCAGTGACCTTGACCTGGAGACCGTGCTGCGGCGCATCGTGGAGACCGCGACCAGGCTGGTGGACGCCAGCTACGGCGCGCTCGGCGTGGTCGGGCAGGAGCAGACGCTCGTCCAGTTCATCCCCGTGGGGCTGACGGACGAGGAGATCGCCAAGATCGAGCACTGGCCGCACGGGCTCGGCCTGCTCGGGCTGCTGATCAAGGACGCGCGCCCGCTGCGGCTGGGCCGCATCTCCGACCACCCCGAGTCGTACGGGTTCCCGCCCGGCCACCCGCCGATGGGCACGTTCCTCGGGGTGCCGATCCGGGTGCGCGACGAGGTGTTCGGCAACCTCTACCTGACGGAGAAGCGCGGCGGGGGCGACTTCGACGAGGAGGACGAGGCCATCGTGATCGCGCTGGCCACGGCCGCCGGCGTCGCGGTGGAGAACGCCCGCCTCTATGAGGAGACGCGCAGGCGCGAGACCTGGCTGGAGGCGTCGTCGGAAGTGACGACCAGCCTGCTGTCCGGGGCTGACACCGGCCAGGTGCTGAGCATTGTGGCGACCCGGGCCCGGCAGATGACCGACGCGGACCTCGTACAGATCCTGCTGCCCGACGACGGCGGCGACCACCTGCGGGTGGAGTGCGCGCAGGGCGACGTGGGCCAGGAGGTGTCGGACCTGATGTTCGAGCTGACCTCCACGGCGGCCGGCGGGGTGTTCACCGAGGGGCGGGCGGTGTCGGCGGGCAACCTGCTCGACGAGGACTCCCCGCTGCGCCCGCTCGGCCTCGGGCCCGAGCTGCTCATGCCGCTGGGCGCCGGCCGCTCCGTACGCGGCGTGCTGGCCCTGGCCAAGCGGTCGGGCCGGCTGCCGTTCAGCGGCGCCGACCTGCGCATGCTGGAGGCGTTCGCCGGCCAGGCCGCGATCGCGCTGGAGCTGGCCGACACGCGCCGCGACGCCGAGCGCCTGGGCCTGCTGGAGGACCGCGACCGGATCGCCAAGGACCTGCACGACGTGGTCATCCAGCGCCTGTTCGCCACCGCCATGACCCTGATGAGCACGGTCCGGCTGGTGGAGCGGCCCGAGGCGTCCAACCGCCTGCAGCACGCCATCGACGAGCTGGACGAGACGATCCGCCAGATCCGCTCCACGATCTTCGCCCTGCAGAACGTCAGGGAGACGGCCGGCCCCAGCCTGCGGGCGCGGGTCGTGGGCCTGGTGGAGGGCGCGCGCGGCCACCTCGGCTTCATGCCGGGCCTGCGCATGGAGGGCCAGCTCGACAACCTGATCTCCGATGACCTCGCCGAGCAGGTGCTGGCCGTCCTGCGCGAGGCGCTGTCCAACGTGGTCCGGCACGCCAAGGCCACCAAGGCGGAGGTGTCGGTGGAGGTGACCGGCGACCGGCTCACGCTCGCCGTGCGGGACAACGGGGTGGGGCTGCCCGAAGAGGGGCGGCGCAGCGGGCTGCGCAACCTCGAGGAGCGGGCCGCCGGTCTCGGCGGCACCTTCGAGGCGGTCCCGGCCGAGGGCGGCGGCACGGCGCTGAACTGGACGGTGCCCCTGTGACCGCGTCCGGCGCCGGCGGTCGTGGTCAGGTCATTCGCGCCGGTCGGCGTGCAGGCGGGCCGACAGCGCGGCCGCCTGGGTGCGCCGCTGCATGTTGAGCTTGGACAGCAGGTTGGACACGTAGTTCTTGACCGTCTTCTCGGCCAGGAACATGCGCTCGCCGATCTGCCGGTTGGTCAGCCCCTCGCCGATCAGGTCGAGGATGTGCCGCTCCTGCTCCGACAGCGCCGCCAGCGGGTCCTTCCTGGCGGACTGGTCGCGCAGGCGCTGGAGCATGGCGGCGGTGGTCTGCGGGTCGAGCAGCGACTGCCCGGACGCCACCGTGCGCACCGCGCCCACCAGGTCGGAGCCGTGGATCTGCTTGAGCACGTAGCCCGAGGCCCCCGCCATCACCGCGTCGAACAGCGCGTCGTCGTCGGCGAACGACGTCAGCATCAGGCACGCCAGCCCCGGCACCCGGGAGCGCACCTCGCGGCACACGTCAACGCCGTTGCCGTCGGGCAGCCGCACGTCGAGCACCGCCACGTCGGGCATCAGTGCGGGGATGCGCGCGATCGCCGACTCGGCCGTGCCGGCCTCGCCGATGACCTCGATGTCGTCCTCCGAGTCCAGCAGGGCGGCCACGCCGCGGCGGACGACTTCATGATCGTCGAGGAGGAACACGCGTATCATGCCTCCACGCTATGCGCTGTCCGCGCCCGCCCGGTAGGGACCTAGGTCCTCGACGTGAGAGCGCGTTTGAGGATCTTGCCCGTGGGGCTCATCGGCAGCTCGTCCACGAACGACACGCGGCGGGGATACTTGTACGCGGCCACCCGCTCCCGTACGAAGTCGCGCAGCTCGTCGCCGGTCACCGGGGCGCGCAGGGCCACCACGGCCTCGATCTCCTCGCCCAGCTCCGGGTGCGGCACCCCGAGGACGGCCGCCTGCCGCACCGCCGGGTGCTCGTACAGGACCTCCTCCACCTCGCGCGGGTAGACCGTGTAGCCGCCCCGGATGATCACGTCGCGACGGCGGTCCACCAGGAAGAAGTAGCCGTCCTCGTCCACCCGGCCGAGGTCGCCGGTGTGGAACCAGCCGTCGCGGACGGCCTCCGCCGTGGCCTCGGGGTCGTTCCAGTAGCCCTTCATGACATTGGGGCCCCGGACCACGATCTCGCCGATCTCGCCGCTGGGCACCTCGTGACCGTCCTCGCCGACGACCTTCATCTCGACGCCCCTGATGGGCCAGCCGATCGAGCCCGGCCGGCGGAGGTGGCCGGCCCGGTTGGTCGCGGTCACGGGGGAGGTCTCGCTGAGGCCGTACCCCTCGATGATCTCGCAGCCGAACCTGGCGTCGTACGCGCGCAGCACGTCCAGCGGCAGCGCCGCGCCGCCCGAGGCGCAGACCCGCAACATCGACAGGTCAGAGGCGCCCGGATGGTCGAGCAGCGCGATGAACATCGTCGGCACGCCCTGGAAGACCGTCACCCCGTCGCGCCTGATGACCTCCAGCGCCGGCCCCGCCTCGAAGCGGCGCAGCAGCGTCAGCCGCGCGCCCGCGTGCACGGTCGCGTTGAGCGAGCAGGTCTGCCCGAACGTGTGGTAGAGCGGCAGCGCGCCCAGCACCACGTCGTCCACCCCGAGCGCGTGCATGCGGGCCACGGTGGCGGCGTTGCCGCCCAGGTTCGCGTGGGTCAGCTCGATGCCCTTGGGCCGCCCCGTCGTGCCGGAGGTGTAGTGGATGACCGCGGTGTCGCCGCCCGCCATCGAGGCGATCTCGGGCTCGGCCGCGACGCCGCGCAGCAGCCGCCGGAACTCCCCGGGCACCACGAAGAAGCAGTCCGCCTTCGTGCCGGCCGAGCCCGCCTCCGCCGCCTCCGCGAACGCGTGCCAGGCGATCAACAGCCGGGCCCCGCAGTTCCCCAGGTACGCGGCGATCTCCCGCCGCTTCAGCAGCGGATCGAGCGGCACCACCACGGCCCCGAGCCGCAGCACCCCGTAGTAGACGACGCCGAACTCGGGCACGTTCGGCAGCATGATCGCGACCCGGTCGCCGGGGCCGACCCCGCGGCACCGCAGCAGGCCCGCGAGGCGGGCGCTGAGCCCGTCGAGCGCGCCGTAGGTGAGCTCCGCCTCGTCCAGCGTGAGAACCGCCCTGCCGCCGAGCCGGGCGGCGGCGGCGTGGAGCCGGTCAGCGAGGTTCATGGAAAGACCGTACGTCGGCTCTCGCACGCCCCTCATTGGTCGCGGTGGCCAGTCTTTCCCGCCCAGTATTGGTGGGAAGAGTGTCCTGGAGAGCGATCGCGACGAGCAGCTCGACGAGATCGTTGATCGAGCGCAGGCTCCGCCCGGTGCGCTCCTGGATCCGGCGCAGCCGGTACTGAGCGGTGTTGGGGTGGATCTGCAACCGCTCGGCGGCGGCCCGTAGGTTCAGGTCGGCGGCGGCGAACTCCCTGATCGTGGCCGTCAGCACGCCGCCGCGCGCCCGGTCCTCGGCCAGCAGCGACGTGATGCGCGGGTCCACCAGGTGGCGGGCGGTGTCGTCGGCCTTCAGCGCCAGATACTGGAACGGCGTGATCCTGGGCAGCGCCGCGACGCCGCCCTCCTCGGGCACGAAGTCCAGCACGGCCCTGGCCTCCTGGTAGGCCTGGGGGATCTGCGCGGTGCCCGTCGAGACGGTGCTGATGCCCATGGCCAGCCTGATGCCCTCGGCGGCCAGGCTCTCCAGCACCCCCTGCAGCCGGTCGCACAACTCCTCGGGGCCGGTGCCGGGGCCGAGCGCGGGGATGGCCACGATCTCCGACTGGCGGACGACCGACAGCGTGCGCGTGCCGTTCCCGCCGGTCCTGGCGATCGCCGCGCAGGCCGCGTGCCGGGCGTCGGTGCCCTGGTCGGGGCCCGTCACGGAGGTGGGCGGCCCGGCGAGCACCGCGATCACCACGAGCAGCGGCGTGCGCGCGTCAGGGCCCAGGCCGTGCGCCTGCGCGGCGGCCAGCTCCCTGCCGCGCGTCGGCACGCCGCCCGCCAGCAGCGTCTCCAGCAGGTCCCGGCTCTCCCGGACGGCCTCGGCCGCCGCGTACTGCTGGAACTCCATGTACGCGTTCGCCGCGTGCGTGCTGGCGAAGTCGCAGTAGCGCATCAGCGGCGCCGCCAGCGACAGCGCCGCCTCGCGGCCCGCGTACGCGTGCCCGGCCCGCTCGACCACGGCCTCCCAGAACACCTGCTGCCCGACCCGGAAGGCGTTGATGTAGTCGGCCAGCGCCACCCCCGCCCTGGCCCGGCGCATCGCGGCCCGCCGGGTGAACGCGATGTCCTCGAACGTGACCGTGCGCTCCTCCAGCAGCACGCCCAGCTTGGCCCCGTAGTGCTTGACCACCTGGTCCCGCACGTCAGCGTGGAAGGCCGGCCCCTGCGCCTCGTAGGCGGGGATCTCCTCGCGCATCGTCGCGACCGCGACGCCGGCCAGTTCCTGGAGGTCGTTGAGCAGCTCGGACAGGATGCGAGTGCGTTCCGCGCGGACGGCGGCTTCCACGGTGCTCGAACCGGTGGACATGCCCGGGATGATCCATGGCCGTGGCCGGGCGGTCAACGGGTCGTAACCGCTCCGAGACCCACGCTGTGCTCAGAGGACAACTCGCCTGAAACATCTTGGGTCACCGTGCCCAATGCGGCCTTCTCGCGGCGGATCCTACGCTGAGCCCAACTTAGAACATTGTTCTCCAGGAGGCCGGATGCTGGAGGTACACGATCTTACCGTTCGCTTCGGCGGCATCACCGCGCTGGACGGCGTGGGGTTCGAGGTGGCGGGCGGCGAGATGGTGGGGCTCATCGGGCCGAACGGTGCCGGCAAGACCACCTTGTTCAACTGCCTGACCCGGCGCTACGACGCCGACTCGGGGACCATCGCGTACGAGGGCGCGGACCTGACCGCCGTGGCGCCGCACGCCATCGCGCGGCTCGGCATCGCCAGGACGTTCCAGAACCTGGGCCTGTTCCCCCGCCTGTCCGTCCGTGACAACGTGCTGGTCGGCGCGCACCACCGGGGCCGCGCCGGATTCCTGTCCGCCGCGCTGCGCCTGCCGGGCGTGGGCCGCGAGGAGCGCGCCCTGCGGGCCGACGCCGACGCCGTGCTGCGGCAGCTCGGCCTGTCCGAGGTGGCCGGGCATCCCGCGACCGGGCTGCCGTTCGGCACCCTGAAACGGGTCGAGCTGGCCCGGGCGCTCGTCGGCCGGCCCCGGCTGCTGCTGCTCGACGAGCCGGTGAACGGGCTCAGCTCGTCCGAGGTGGAGGAGTTCGCCGGCACGCTGGCGGCGATCCGCTCCGAGTACGACCTCACGGTGGTCGTGGTCGAGCACCACATGGGGTTCGTCATGGGGATCTGCGAGCGCATCGTCTGCCTGGACTTCGGCCGCAAGATCGCCGAAGGCCCGCCGGAAGAGGTCCAGCGGAACCCCGCCGTGATCGAGGCGTACCTGGGGACGGCCGCATGACCGACTTGGTGGTGGAAGACCTGGTCGCCGGCTACGGGGACGCGCGGGTGCTGCACGGCGTGCGCTTCACCGTACGCGAGGGCGAGATCTGCGCGATCCTCGGGCCCAACGGCGCGGGCAAGACGACGTTGCTCCGGGCGTTGTCCGGCATGGTCAAGGCGCGCGGCAAGGTGTCGCTGGGCGGCACCGAGCTCGTCGGCCGCTCGCCCGACGCGCTCGCCAGGCAGGGCATCGCGCACGTGCCCGAGGGACGGGGCACGTTCATGTCGCTGACCGTCGAGGAGAACCTGCGGCTGGGCGCGTTCGTCCGGCGTGGCCGGGCGAGTGTCGAGGAAGACCTCGGCCGCATCCACACCTACTTCCCGGTCCTGAAGACCCGCCTCAAGCAGACGGCCGGCAGCCTCAGCGGCGGCGAGCAGCAGATGCTGGCCATCGGCCGCGCCCTCATGCTGCGCCCCCGGCTGCTGCTGCTCGACGAGCCGTCGCTCGGCCTGGCCCCGCTGGTCACCCGGGAGCTGTTCCGCATCGTGCAGGCCATCAACGCAGAGGAGCGCACCACCGTGGTCGTCGTCGAGCAGAACGCCCACCTCGCCCTGGGCATCGCCCAGCAGGCGCACGTCCTGGAGACCGGGCGGATCGTGCTGTCGGGCACGGCCGAGGACATCAGGGCCGACGAGCAGGTCGCGCAGTCCTACCTCGGGTACCGGGTGTAGCGCGATGGCCGGATTCCTGCAGCAACTCGTCGAGGGCCTCGGCGCGGGCGCCATCTACGCCAGCCTGGCGCTGGCCCTGGTGCTGATCTACCAGTTCACCGGGATCGTGAACTTCGCCCAGGGCGAGCTGGCCATGTTCTCCACCTACATCGCCTGGCAGTGCGTGGCCGCCGGGCTGCCGTTCTGGGCGGCGCTGGCGGTGACGCTGGTGGTGTCGTTCGCCGGCGGGATGCTCATCGAACGGGTGATCATCCGGCCGGTCGAGGGCGCGCCCGAGCTGACGATCGTGATCGTCACCGTCGGGCTGTTCATCTTCGTCAACGCGGCGGCCGGCTGGATCTGGACGTTCCTCATCAAGGACTTCCCGAACCCGTTCCCCGGCGGTGCCCTGGAGGCCGCCGGGGTCAGCGTGAGCCTGTCCACGCTCGGCGTGCTCGGGGTGGTGGCGCTGGTCATGGGGCTGCTGTACCTGCTCTTCCAGCACACCAAGATCGGCCTCGGGATGCGGGCGGTGGCCACCAACCCCGCCTCGGCGCGGCTGGTCGGCATCAGGGTGGGCTGGACGCTCGCGCTCGGCTGGGGGCTGGCCGCCACCGTGGGCGCCGTGTCGGGCGTGCTGGTGGCGCCGCTGCTGTTCCTGGAGCCCAACATGATGGGCGGCGTCCTCATCTACGCCTTCGCCGCCGCCACGCTCGGCGGGTTCGACAGCCCGGTCGGGGCGGTCGTCGGCGGGCTCGTCGTCGGCGTCGCGGAGACGCTCGCCGGCGCCTACGTCGGCTTCATCGGCTCCGACCTGAAGGTGGGGGTGCCGCTGGTGATCATCCTCGGCGTCCTGCTGCTACGGCCCCAAGGACTGTTCGGACGAGCGGTGGTGGAGCGGGCATGAGCACGCAGGTCGGTGCCAAGGTGACGCCGCCCCCCGTACGGCAGCGGCGGACGTTCGACCCCCGCTGGCGGTGGGCGGGGCCGGCCCTGCTGCTGGCCGCCGCCGTCTACGCGCCCTTCCAGCTCGTCCCCTTCCACGTCTTCCAGCTCACGATGGTGCTGGTGTACGCGGTGGCGCTGCTCGGGCTCAACCTGCTCGTCGGGCACGCCGGGCAGATCTCCCTCGGTCACGGCGCCTTCTTCGCCGTCGGCGCGTACACGGCAGCAATCCTGCTCGACCGCTGGGACCTCCCGTACCCGCTGACCCTGCCTGTCGCGGCCGGGGTGGCGTTCCTGATCGGGCTGGCCCTCGGCATCCCGGCGATGCGGCTGCGCGGCCTGTACCTGGCGCTCGTGACGCTCGCCATCGCGATCTTCCTTGTGCCGCTGCTCAAGCGGTTCGAGGAGGTGACCGGCGGGTCCATGGGCCTGACCCTGCCCAAGCCCGCGCCGCCCGCGTGGAGCGGCCTGGCCGAGGACCAGTGGCTGTACTTCCTCACCCTGGCCGTCGCCGTGGTCGCGTTCCTGCTGGTCGCCGGCCTGCTGCGGTCGCGCGTCGGCCGGGCGCTGCACGCCCTCCGGGACAACGAGACGGCCGCCGAGGTCATGGGTGTGCGGCTGTCGTTCTACAAGACGCTCGCGTTCGCCTGGAGCGCCATGTTCGCGGGGGCGGCGGGCTGCGTCTACACGTGGGTGATCGGGTTCGTGTCACCGGACTCGTTCACGGTGAACCTGTCGATCACCCTGCTGGCCGGCCTGGTCGTCGGGGGACTCGGCTCGCTGTCCGGACCTGTGCTCGGCGGGCTGTTCGTGATGTTCGTGCCGAGCATCTCGCAGGACGTCAACGACGCCGCGCCCGGCGTCATCTTCGGCCTGCTGATCATCGTGGTGATGTACGTGGCCCCGACGGGGCTCGCCGGGCTGGCCGGGCGCTTGATCAAGAAGATTCCCCGGAAGGAGTAAGAGGGATGCGAGTTTCTGCGATCGGTTGCACGGCGCTGCTCCTGCTTGCCGTCGCCGCCTGCGGGGGGCGGGACAGCGGCGGCGGCACCGGTACGGCCGCCTCGGGCCAGTGCCAGGGGCAGCAGACGACCGGCATCACCGACAAGAGCATCAAACTGGGCGGCATCTACCCGCTGTCCGGCCCCGCCTCCGCCTACGGGGACATCCCCAAGGGCATCAAGGCGTACTTCGACTACATCAACGCCGAGAAGAACGGCATCGGCGGGCGCAAGGTCGAGTTCGTCGTACGCGACGACGGCTACCAGCCGCCCAAGGCCGTCGAGGAGGCCCGCAGGCTGGTGGAGCAGGAGCAGGTGTTCGCCCTGTTCCAGACGCTGGGCACCCCCTCGACCACGGCTACCTGGGACTACGCCAACCAGCGCAAGGTGCCGCAGATCTTCGTCGCCACCGGCGCCTCGAAGTGGGGCACCGACGCCGCGCACCCGTGGACCATCGGCTGGCAGCCCAACTACGTCTCCGAGGCCCGCGTCTACGCGGCCTACCTCAAGCAGGAGAAGCCGGAGGCCAAGGTCGCCGTCCTCTACCAGAACGACGACTTCGGCAAGGACCTGCTGGGCGGGTTCAAGCGGGCGCTGGAGGGCACCCAGATCAAGGTCGTGGCCGAGCAGAGCTACGAGGTCTCCGACCCCAGCATCGACCCGCAGGTGCGCAACCTCGCCGACTCCAAGGCGGACGTGTTCCTCAACATCACCACGCCCAAGTTCGGCTCGCAGGCGCTGGCGGCCGACGCCAAGAACACCAAGTGGAACCCGCTGCACATCGTCAACAACGTCGCCGCCTCGATCACCGTGCTCAAGCCGGTGGGCTTCGAGAACGTGCAGGGCGTCGTGTCGGCCACGTACTACAAGGACCCGAACGACCCGACGTGGGCGAACGACGCCGAGATGATGCTCTACAAGGAGAAGATGAAGCAGTACGCGCCCGGTGCCGACCCGAACGTGCCGTACCACACGTTCGGATGGGCGGCGGCGACCAGCTTCCACAGGGCCATGGAGGCGGCCGCGTGCCCGACCCGCGAGGGGCTGCGGGACTCCGTCCGCAACCTGAAGGACGTGAAGGTGGACATGCTGCTGCCCGGGGTGACGCTGAACACCGCCCAGGGCGACGGGTTCCCGATCGAGTCGATGCAGCTCATGACGTTCAAGGGTGAGCGGTGGGAGCTGTTCGGCGAGGTGATCGACACCCGCAAGGAGTTCGGCCCGCTGACGGGCTGACGGGCTGACGGGCTGACGAACGGGGCCGCTCGGGGCTGGACGGTCAGGGCTGGACGGTCAGGGCTGGACGGTCAGGGCTGGACGGTCAGGGCTGGGGCTTGATCGTCCCGGCCCGGACCAGCCAGTCGACCGCCTCGGAGACGGCCTCCAGCGAGGTGTAGCGGGGCCGGTGCCCGAGCAGCCGCTCGGCCTTGGCCATGCTGCAGTGCGGGCTGTGCGCGATGTGGTCGTACGTCAGCTGGGCGTCCTCCTCGGACACCGTGCCCCGCCACTGCTCCCACGGCAGGAACGCCAGCCGCGCGTCCTTCCCGAACCAGCCCGCCACCGCCTCGGCGTACCCGCGCAGCGTCAGGGCGGTGGTGGCGACGGAGTGGAAGCTCTCCCCGATGGCGGCGGAGGGACTGGCGATGGCGTCCATGAACAACCGCGCCACGTCGTCGGCGTGCACGTGCTGGACGGTCTCCATGCCCAGATTGGGCAGCGCGAGCTCGTCACCGTCGGCGAGCGCCTGGTAGACGGCGGGATTGACGTTGCCCGCCGGGTTGACCGGCACCCACCCCGGCCCGGTGATGTGCCCCGGATGGATGATCGTCGCGGGGAACCCGTCGCGGCGGGCGCGGTCGAGCAGGAACGCCTCGATGGCGGCCTTCTGCACGCCGTACTCGCCGAAGGGCGTCCGCCGGCGATCCTCGGTCGTCGGCACCTGCGCGCTCGGCCCGTGCACCCAGATGGTGCCGCAGTGCAGGAACTGGCGCACCCGCCCGCTGAGGGTGGCGGCGATCTCCCGCGCGCTGCTCTCCTTGAAGCAGATCAGATCGATGACCACGTCACCTTCGAGCTCGGCGATCCGCCGCCCGAACGCCCCGAACGCCCCGTCAGCTCCATTGGCCCTGTTTGCCCCGTCCGCTTCCTCGGCCTCCCGATCGGCGATGACGGTGCTGACCCGCTGCCAGGCGCCGTGCGGGGTGTAGGGGTCACGCTTGCCCCGGCTCACGTTGACGACCTCGTGACCGGCTTCGACGAGCCTGGGGATGAGGTACGTACCGATGTGACCGCTACCACCGATGACCACTACGCGCATGCGCCCAGCGTAGACCCGCCCCGGCGACGCCGCCCACCCGTGGGCTGCTTACCGGTTCGGCCCGCCTGCGCCCGCCCGGAAAGGCCCGGCGCCCACCCGTGGGCTGGTTACCGGCTTGGCCCCCTACGCCCGCCCCGAGTGGACCTCGCTGCCGCTCGGGCTGTCTTCCAGGCGCGCGCCTCCGGCACGCGACGCCTCCGCCCAGGGGGCGCTTCGCGCGGAGGGGTCTTCGCCCGGAGGCGCTTCGCGCGGGGTCCCTGGGGCGCTTCGCGCACGAGGGCCTTCGCCTGGGGCCCTCCGGCACGCGACGCCTCCGCTCAGGGGCGCTTCGCGCGGAGGAGTCTTCGCCCGGGGTCCCGAGGCGCCTCGCGCACGAGGACCTTCGCCTGGGGCGCTTCGCTTGGGGCGCGGGGGTCGGTTTGGTGTTGTCCACAGGCGGTGGACAACACCTCAGCGCGGGTGATAGTTGAGCGTCCCAAGGGGCCAGTGCGTGGACAGCCAGGCTGTCACGGCTTCATACAAGGGCACGTCCAGTTCGGCTCGGTCGGCCCGGACCCAGGAGGACACGTCAGTGGCGTGGTCGTCGCTGGGGGAGGGATAGATGTAGACGCATCCGATCACCTCGCCGCCGGCCGGATCGAGGACGGTGTAGGTGAATCCGCGGCGCTGGGCGAAGTCGTCCGCGTGGCGCCGCAGGTCGGCGAGGTTTGCCTCCAGGGTCATGCCGCCCACGGGAGGCCAGTCTCCGTCCGGGAAGCCCGGGGTCGCGCGAATGTGCTCGATGCTGCTGGTCCAGGCGGCGTGGTCGGCAACGTTGTGTTGGGGCCCCAGGGGCTCCAGACGGAACTGCGGGGTGGCCAGGTACAGGGGCACGGTGAAGTCGTCGGGGACGAGGACGCGGTCGTTCATGAGGCCGAGGCTATGAGGCCGAGCTCATGGGTCGCATCCGGATTGATCCGCGCCGCTCACCAACCGGCCCGTCTGTCGCCTCCGACAGCAACCCGGTGAACGTCACCGGTCAGAGCACTGGTCATCCGCCCCCAGCAGGGCATAGGCGAGCTGATCGGCCGCCCAGGTCGCCCATTGCGAGGTGCTCCACCCGCACTCCCGCTCCAGCACCAGGAACAGATCGGGTGACAGCAACCCCACAGTGACGTCCGTCGCCCGCTGGACGTCCATCCCGGGCCGCAGCGCATCGAGTCCGTCGAGGATGCCGACGAAGGTCTCGTGCGCCGTGCGCCGCTGCCCGCTGTTGACCTGCCACTGCTCGGCCATCTCCGGGTCCCCGGCCGCCGCGTCGCGCACCACTGCCAGGATGGCCGCCACCCGGTCGAAGATGGCGCCGCTCTCGCGGACCCACAGCGCGATCGCCTTCCTCGGGTCGGTCGAGCCGCGCAACTCCACGAACCAGGGGCGCTCCAGCAGCGGGATCGGCTCGTCGTCGCCCACCGAGGCGACGTCCACCACGTGCTTGAGCAGCTGGCTCTTGCTGCCGTAATGGAAGTAGACCGTCTGCACGGACACCCCGGCCGCGTCGGCCACCTCCTGGAAGGTGGTGCCCGAGTAGCCGCGCGTGGCGAACAGGCCGTGCGCCGCCTCCACGATGCGCCGCCTGGTCGGTGCTGATCGCCGATTCCTGGTATTGACGTCCGCCATGAACTTAGAGTACCACTTTAAAGTGTCACTCTAAATCTTTGGCCGACAAGGGGGCCGGTTGTGACCGTCCTCAAGGGTTTCCACCACATCAAGCTGCCTGTGTCCGACGTACGCAAGAGCGCGGAGTGGTACGGGCGGGTGCTGGGCCTCGACGTGGCGATCGAGTTCGTCGAGGAGGGGGTGCTCCGTGGCGTGGCCATGCGCGACGCGGGGCAGACGCTGATGATCGCGTTACGCGAGGAGCCGGAACGCGTACGGGCTCTGGGCGGGTTCGACCCCGTCGCGCTGGGGGTGCCCACGCTCGACGCGCTCCGCGACTGGGTCGCCCGACTCGACGACCTCGGCGTCTCCCACGCCGGCATCACCGAGGGCAGCATCGGCTGGCTGGTCGCCGGCCTGATCGACCCCGACGGCATCGAGATCCGCCTCTACACCCTGCAGCAGAAGAAGGAGCAATGATGAGAACCGTCCATGTCCTGTCAGCCGGCGTGCTGCTGGCCGCCTTAGCCGCACTCCCCGCCACCCCAGCCTCAGCCACCCCAGCCTCAGCCGCCTCTGCCTCCGCGTCCACGGCCTCAGCGACCTCAGCGGTCGCCTCCGCCGGGTCCGCGTCCGCGTCCGCCAGGATTGGTACGTCCGCTGCCGTCGCCCCGTTCGACCGCTGGGGTCCCGTCTACTCGCCCGGCCGCCAGGCCAAGGCCATCGGCGAGCTGCGGGCCACCGGCCTCGACCCCGAGGACGACCTGCCCGTAGCGCACGTACGCGTCCGGGTGCTGCTCGCCGACCGAACCCCCAGCGACTTCCGCTGCGCGTGGGCCGTCTTCCGCATCACCTACTACGACGACGAGGGACAGCCCGCTCTCACCCACAAGCGCCTGCGCAACTGCTTCGACGACGAGACGCCCAGCCTCCTCTTCAGCAGGTCGGACGTCACCGAGGTGGAGCTCAAGGTGTGCAGCGAGGCCAAGTCCGCCAGGCCGAGCGCCAACTGCCTGTACTCGGGGACCTGGAAAGTGCTGTTCACCGCGTTCCCGTAGACGCGGACCCGACGTCGGACCCGATCGGCCCCGCTACGCCCGCTCTCCGGCTGTCTCGGAGCGGTCGCGCAGGATCGGGACCCCGTCTCCTTCCAGTTCGTCGCAGTAGGCAATCCGCCCCGTCATCGCCATGATCAGCGACAGCGTCCGCCCCGACACGAGAGCCGGTCCGGTGCCGGCCTCGAAGGGGCCGTCGGTGGCGGTGAGCCGCAACCCGTCGATCCGGCCCTTGGCCTGGACGACCAGGTCCGATTCCCGGTAGTACTCGGCCAGCCGGGTGAGCGTCGGGATCGGGTAGTCGCGGCTCAGGCCGAGTGGGCGCCGGATGTCCTCCCCGTGCACGATCGTCTCCCCGAGCATCGCCACGGCCGGGAGCGGTGGTGAGGTGGTGCTCGTGACGACGGCCTCGAACCTCTCCAGGGTGTCGGCTCCGGTGGTGCCGAGGTGCTCGGCCAGGCGCATGGCCACCTGCTTGTCGAAGTCGAACCGGCAGCGGATCACGCCCGCCAGCCACCGCACCGGGTTCAGGCTGGCCCCCGCCGTGAGGTGGGCGAGCACCTCACGCACCGTCAGACCTTCGCACAGGGACGGGGTGGCCCACTGTTCCTCTGTCAGGGCGGCGAGGTCGGATGCCAGGGCCGCTCGTTCGGTGTGGATCAGCGGCCAGATGGCGGCCGGGTCACGGCGGCGACGGCGACGGGTGGATTTTGGGCTTGTGTCTGGCATTCCGGACGTCTTTCTTCTGAGGGTTCTGGGAAGAGAGACATCCCAAGCTGGTGAAAGTCATCGGTCTGGTCCCCTGCACAATAGGGGCCCAATGGTGTGGCGGGTCGGGGTGGGCGTTCGTGGCCCACCGTGTAGCCGGGTAACGGGTGAACGCGCGATGGGCGCCGGAGGCGTCGTCGTGCCGGAGGCGCGTCGAAGGGGAACGCCTGAGCTCATCGGGCGCGAAGCGCCCCCGGGCGAAGACCTTTGGGGTGGGGACCCGCCGGCCCACTTGGTGATCGGGCAACGGGTGGGCGGCCCCGGCCCACCTACCGACCCACATCCCCTGGTCAGGAGAGCCCGAGTGCCATCCGCAGAGCGCCCGACGGATCCTCACCCCGCCACGCCACGTGCTGGTCCGGCCGGACGATCGTCAAGGGCTCGCCGGGCAGGTGCACCACCCGGAGCGGTACGCCCAGCTCCCGCGCCTCCGCCACCACCACGGCGGCCCCGGGCAGCCCCTGGTCCCCGACGAGGCTGAAGGCGGGGCCCAGGCGGTCGTACAGGGACTCGCCGGGCGAGAGCCAGCGGTGCGGCAGCCGCTCCCCGGCGTCCGGGGCGACGACGGGCGAGCCCGCGTACGTGTACCCGAGCACCAGGTCCAGGCTGTGGAACTCGCTGTCCTTGGTCCTGAGCACCGCCTCCGCCACGGCCGGCCGTACCTTCTCGAACTCGGCCTCGTCCCCCATCAGCGCCGGGTCGGCGAGTTCGGGGGCGAGGGTGGCCATGTTCGCGGCGGCGGCCTCGATGGTGTCGGCGGCGATGGGGCGGCGCTCGCTCTCGTACGTGGCCAGCAGCTCGGCCGGAGCCCACCCCTGCAGTACAGCGGCCAGCTTCCAGCCGATGTTGACCGCGTCACCGATGCCGGTGTTGAACCCGTGGCCTCCGTAGGGTGGGTTCTGGTGCGCCGCGTCGCCCGCCAGGAACACGCGCCCGCTCCCGTACCGGTCGGCCAGCAACATCCGCGCGGTCCACGGGTCGGTGGCCAAGATCTCCACCTCGATGTCGGCCCCGGCCAGGTTCCGTACCAGCCGCACCGGGTCGGCGTCCCGCGCGCGTACGCCCTGCGCGATGCACCACCAGGTCTCCTCCAGGTCCAGGCGGCCGACCAGGCCGGGCTGGGCCGGGTTCAGCACCCAGTAGTGCACGGCGGGGCCGTGCGGCATGCGCTCGGCCAGCCCGGGGGCGCGGAAGACGATGTTGAAGTTGGGCCTGGCGTCCTGGCGGCCCTCGTAGCGGGCGCCGATGGCCGCCCTGGTGACGCTGCGCGGGCCGTCGCAGCCCACCACGTACTGGGCGCGTACCTCGTGCTCGTCGCCATCGGCGGAGGCGATCCGCACCGTCACCCCGTCGGCGTCCTCGCGGAGGCCGGTCACCTGCCGGCCCGTCAGCAGCGCGTCGCCGACGGCCTCCCGCAGCACCTCCTCCACCAGCGGTTGCGGCGCCTGCTGGCCGGGTTCGGCGGCCAGGTCGGAGCCGGCCAGGTCGAGGCCGAAGCAGCCGCCGATCCTGGTGATCTCGCGCCCGAGCAGGCTGTTGACGAACACCGCCGCGTCCGACCACGACACCGCCAGCGGCGCCCGCGCCCGTAACGTCTCCGCCAGCCCCCACCTGCGCAGCAGCTCCATCGAGCGCGCCGAGGTGGTCTTGGCGCGCGGGCGCAGCCACGAGACCGACTCGCGCGGCTCGACCACCAGGCAGCGAACGCCGTGGTGGGCCAGCTCCACGGCGGTCGCCAGGCCGACGGGCCCGCCTCCCGCGACGAGCACGGGCACGGACGGGGGCACGGGGCCGGGGACTTGCCGCGCCAGATCCATGGGCGTCCTCTTTGTCGTAGGGGATGCAGGTATATTCCTGGCGCCGTCCGGCCCGCGTCAAAGGGCGCCGCGCACCGCCGCCCGGCCATGATTCAGGTACGAGCGCACAACGATTCAAGATCGCACTAGTGCCCGCATCGCCCGCATCAGTAGCGTTCTACGCAAAAATCAGGATCAGCCAGGGGATTGCATGAGCGAGACCTCGACGATGCCGCTGCACATGCGGCGGGTGGAGTTCGATCCGGCGCCGGAGCTGGCGGCCGCGCGGGACCAGGAGCGGATCAAACGGATCACGACGGCGTTCGGCACCGACGCCTGGCTCGTGACGCGCTACGCCGACGTGCGGGAGGTGCTGGGCGACGCCGAACGGTTCAAGGTCGCGCCACAGACCATCGCCCGGCTGCCCGGAGCGCCGGAGATGACGGAGGAGCAGAAGGCCAAGGTACGCGCCGGCAACCTGCTCGGCGTGGACCCGCCCGAGCACACGCGGCTGCGCAGGATGCTGACCCCCGAGTTCACGATCCGCCGGATCAACCGGCTGGAGCCGCGGATCACGCGCATCGTCGAGGAGCACCTGGACGCCATCGAGGCCGCGGGCTCGCCCGCCGACCTGGTGCCGTCGTTCGCGCTGCCGATCCCGTCGCTGGTGATCTGCGAGCTGCTCGGGGTGCCGTACGAGGAGCGCGAGGGCTTCCAGGAGCGCACCGCCAGGATGCTCGACATGACCGTGCCCGGCGAGCAGCGCATGATGCTCCAGTTCGAGCAGCGCGCGTACATGGAGGGCCTGGTCACCCGCATCCAGGCCGACCCGGGCGAGGAGCTGCTCGGCATGCTCGTCCGCGAGCACGGCGACGACCTGTCCACCGACGAGCTGGTCGGGATCGGCGGCCTGCTGCTGTTCGCCGGGCACGAGACCACCTCCAACATGCTCTCCCTGGGCACGCTCGCCCTGCTGCGCCACCCCGAGCAGCTCGACCTGCTGCGGAAGGAGCCCGAGCGCATCGACGCCGCGGTGGAGGAGCTGCTGCGCTGGCTCAGCGTCGTCAATTCGGGCACCACCAAGGTCGCGACCGCGGACACCGAGGTGGGCGGCCGGCGGATCGAGGCGGGCGACCTGCTGATCTGCACCCTGCCCGTGGCCAACCGGGACCCGTCGTTCCTGCCGGACGCGGACGCGTTCGACCTCACCCGCGGCGCGCCCGGCCACGTCGCCTTCGGTCACGGCGTCCACCACTGCCTGGGCGCCCCGCTGGCCCGCATGGAGCTGCGGATCGCCTTCCCCGCGCTGCTCAGGCGCTTCCCGAACCTGCGCGTGACGGACACCGCCCCGCGCTTCCGCACGTCCTCCATCGTGTACGGGCTCAGCTCCCTGGAGGTGGCCTGGTAGATCGGGTCACCCCCGCCGGCCCGATCCCTCGGGGACGCGCATCCTGCCCGCCGGAACCGCTGGAAGGCGTTGGGAAATTGTCGGTTCGGGCGGATAACGTGCAAGCGTCATGCCTATGGACGTCGCGGCCCACGAGCTGATCGGCCGGGAGCACCCGGCCGAGCTGCTGCGCGCCGAGATCACCCGGGTCGTGGGCAGCCACGGCGGCCTGGTGCTGGTCACCGGCGAGGCGGGCATCGGCAAGACCACGCTCGTCACCAGCGCGGCGGGCGAGGCCAGGCGGCGCGGCGCGCTGGTGGTCGGCGGCGCGTGCTGGGATTCCGGCAGCGCCCCCGGCTACTGGCCGTGGGTGCAGGTCATCAGGGCCCTGCGGCGGGCCGCCGAGCCCGAGGAGTGGGCGGCGGCCGAGGAGGCGGCGGGCGCGAGCCTGACCGCCCTGCTCGGCGAGGCGCATGCCAGGGGCAGGGGCACCGAGCTCGGTGACGCCGCCAAGGGCAGGGCACCCGAGTTCGGTGAGCTGCCGAGCGGTGGGGCGACGCCCGACGGCTTCCAGCTCTTCGACGCGGTCACCTCCGCCCTGGTCGCGCTCTCGCAGCGGCGCCCGGTGGTGATCGTCATCGACGACCTGCACGTAGCCGACCCGGCCTCGCTGCGGCTGCTGGAGTTCGCGGCGCAGCAGACCTGGTTCGAGCGGCTGCTGCTGATCGGCACCTACCGCGACGCCGAGGTGGAGCCCGTCGACCACCCGCTGCGCGACCTGCTGTCACCGCTCGTGGCCAAGGCCACCACGATCACGCTCACCGGGCTCGACCGGGCGGGCGTCGGCGCGCTCATGGCCCGCACCGCCGGCCTCGACCCGCCGCCCGAGCTGGTCGAGGAGGTCCACCTGCGCACGGGCGGCAACCCGTTCTTCGTCGAGCAGACCGCCCGGCTGTGGCGCAGCGGCGGCTCGGCCAGCGCGATCGCGCCCGGCGTGCGCGACGCGCTGCTGCGGCGGCTGTCCCTGCTGCCGCGCCAGGTGTCCGAGCTGCTGCCGGCCGCGGCGGTGCTGGGCCGGGAGTTCCACCGCCAGGTGCTCGCCGCCACCATCGCGCAGCCGGTCGCGCACGTCGACCGGCTGCTCGACCTGGCCGTGGTGGCCAGGCTCGTGGTGACCAGGGGCGGGGGCGTGTTCGCGTTCGCGCACGACCTGGTGCGCGAGACCCTCTACGACTCCCTCGACGACCCGCCCGGCCGGCACGCCGCCGTGGTCGCCGCGGTGGAGAGCGCGCCGGGCCTGGCCGGCAAGCTGCCGCCCAGCGACCTGGCCAGGCACGCCTACCTAGCTGGTGACCGGCTCGACCCGGAGAAGGCCATCGACCTCCTGCTCGACGCGGCCCGCGAGGCCGGCGGCAGGCTCGCCGGGGAGGAGCAGGTCGGTCACCTGCGCAGGGCGTACGAGCTGAGCGCCGCCTCCAGCCCGCGCCGGCGCGGCCTGATCGCGCTCGACCTGGGCCGGGAGCTGCACCACACCGGCGAGCCCGAGCAGGCCAGGCGGGTGTTCGAGGAGGCCGCCGCCATCGCCCGCGACATCGACGACCCCGAGCTGCCCGCCCGGGTCGCGCTGCTCTTCCACAGCCTCTACGGCCGGGAGAAGGCCCTCGACCGGCTCAAGGACGCCCATCGCCGGCTGGTCGGCGGCTCGGTGCCGGACGAGCGGCTCGCGACCGATCTGGTCCTCCACCTCATCAACCTGGCCAGGCAGGAGGGCAACGACGACGCGCTGGCGTTCGGGCTGTGGGCGCACCACGACATCATCTGGGGGCCGGGCACGGCCGGGGAGCGGGTGGTGCTGACGGGCGAGCTGATCGCCGTGGCCCGGCGCACCTCCGACGCCGACCTCGAGCACTTCGCCAGCGCCCTGCGCTGGGTGGCCATGATCGAGCAGGGCGACCCGCGCTACCTCGACGAGTTCCACGACTACGACGCCAGGGCGCGGCGCAGCGAGCGCCCGCACCTCGCGATGACCGCCGACGTCGACGCCAGCATCATCGCGGGTCTCGCCGGCCGCTTCGCCGAGGCGGAGTCCCTGCTCGCGGCCATCGAGCCCGACGCCCGCCACGAACAGTTCACCTTCATGCTCATGCACCACCGCTGGTCGTTGATGGCGCTGCAGGGCCGGGTCGACGGGCAGGAGCAGGCGCTGCGCGCGCTCAGGGGCACCGGCCACCCGTGCGTGCCGCTGCTGGAGGGGCTGACCGCCCTGCACGCCGGCGACCTCCACGCGGCGCTGCGCCAGCTCACCGACGAGGAGCCGGACGACCGCATGGTCCAGCCGATCTGGCTGCGCTTCCTGGCGGAGGTGGCCGCGGCCACGCAGGACCCGGAGCTGTGCGCCCGGGCGCGGGCCGGGCTGGCGCGGCATCGGGGGCGGTGGGCGGTGTCGCTGTTCGGCTGGGATATCGGCGGTCCTTACGACCTCTGGCTCGGCCTGGTGGACGCGGCGGAGGAGCGCTGGGCGGAGGCCGTCGCGGAGCTCACCGCCGCCTACCGCGCGGCCGACGCGATGCGGGCGCGGCCGTGGTCGGTGCTGGCCCGGGGACGTCTGGCCGAGACGCTGCTCTCCCGGGCCGGGCCCGGCGACGCCGAGGCCGCGCGGGCACTGCTGGAGGAGGCGCACCGGGAGGCGGTGGAGCTGGGCATGCGGCAGGTTCCGCAACCCGTGCGACACACCGGCGAGTCACCCCATGCGCGGCCCGCCGGGCACGCGGTGCCGGAAGGCGCCCGGGCGCTGCCGGGCAACGCCTGGCGTGGGGGCTCGGGCAGCCCGGCCGGGGAGTTCCGACGGGAGGGAGCGGTCTGGTCGCTGGCGTTCGACGGTCGGGTGGCCCACCTGCCCGACGCCAAGGGTCTGCACGACCTGCACACGCTGCTGAGCCGTCCCGGTGACGACGTGCCCGCCGTGCTGCTGCTCGATCCCGAAGGCGGCGAGCTCGTCGTGGCGGCCCGCCGGATGGGCGGTGACGACGTGCTCGACGAGGAGGCCAAGACCCGATACCGCCGCCGCCTGGCCCGGCTCGACGAGGAGATCGACCGGGCCGCCGAGCTGGGCGACGACGGGCGGGCGGCGGAGTTCGACCGGGAGCGGGCCGCGCTGCTGGCCGAGCTGCGGGCCGCGGCCGGCCTGGGCGGGCGCACCCGGCGGCTGGGCGACGAGGCGGAGCGGGCGCGCAAGACCGTCACCGCGCGCATCCGCGACACGCTGCGCAAGCTCGACCACGCCCATCCCGAGCTGGCCGCCCACCTGCGGGCGACGGTCTCCACCGGCGCCACCTGCCGCTACCAGCCGGGCGACGACAAGATCGGGTGGCGCCTCTAGGGGTGGACCGGCGTGTTCGGCGGGTGCAGCCAGTCGGGGGTGCGCCACTGCTGGACGTTCGAGCGCACGCAGGGAGTCATGGACAGCGACCGCCCGTCCGGCTCCAGCTGCAGGCACAGGCCGGTGGCGACATGCTTGACCTCCCAGTAGAGCCACTCGTGGAAGGGCGAGCGGTAGGTGAAGCGCCACAGCTGGCCGGGGCCCCCGGAGCAGGGCTCGCGGACCGGGCGTTGCCGCCCCGGCGGGCCGGAGACGGCCAGGCAGCGATCCATGCTCCTGATCGCGTAGTCGCCCCGGGCGTCGCGCGGATAGCTGAAGGCCTGATTGGCGCGGCCGTGGCACTCCCACGTGATCACGTCGGTGTCGTTCGCGGCGTCCAGGCACACGCCGTTCTCCGCGCTGGCCAGCGAGCTGCCCAGGTCCGGCAGGCGGTCGGTGACCAGCCAGCGCTGGACGAGCCGCCCGCCGGCGCAGGCCCGCAGGATCAGCGGGGTGCCGGCCATGGTGGAGCCCATGTTCGGCTCGGCGCACAGCTCGCCCTGCGGCGAGGCGATGGCGAGGGACCGGTCGGACACCCGCCAGAGCTGGTCGCCGGAGTCGCCGCAGGCCGCCTCGGTGAGGTAGATCCCCTCGGTGAGGTGCCGGGCCTCCGGGGTCAGGCAGCGCTGGGTGGCGCGGTTGCGGATCCGGTGCAGGTACGTGCCGCCGCGCTTGTCCGGTTCGAGGTCCCACCGGTAGGTCTGGCCGGGGCTCGTGTTGACGATCGAGGCGCCCAGCCTGGCGTGCGGGGGAGCGGGGGCCGAGTTGTTGACGACCAGGTAGCGGCCGGGGACGTACAGGGAGAGGATCGTCACGTTCGAGCGCCTGAGCGAGTCGCGTACCTGCGCTTCGGCGTACGTCACGTAACCCAGGAAGGCCGCGGTCGCGCACACGACCGGCACTGTCACGACGGCGACCAGCTTGACGCGGCGGCCGGGTGCCTCCGGCTGGGGATCGGCCAGCCTGCGGTAGGACCGCAGCCACTTGTCCGCCGCGGCGCCCGGCACGTCATGCACCGCGAGGAAGGCGCGGATGACCGGCTCGGCCTGCCCGGCGTCGTTCAGCCAGCTGGTGCGCCGGCCGGTGACCTGCTCCAGGTCGGCCCGCCCGAACGCCAGCCCGCGGGCGGCGGCGCGCGTCTCCAGCTCGGCGAAGCGGGGCGTGCCCGCCCGCTTGCGCAGCTCCTTGAGCAGCCGCTTGAACGTGGGCAGGTCGTGCGCGCTGAACGGGTCCGCCGCGCTCGCCGTGCGGTTGGCCCACCGCGAGCGCAGGACCTCGCCCAGCGGCGGGAACGCGGAGGCCAGGCAGGCGAAGAGCACGGCGGGCAGGATGTGGGCCGGGTTGAGCTCCGGCCGGCCGTCGGTGGCGAAGTTGACGTAGACGCCGGTCAGCACGGAGCAGACCGCGCCGAGCAGGACGACCGCGCCGACCACCAGGGCGGGTTTCGCGCGCATGCACCCTCCGTCCGTCCGGCACCGTGAGTCGGCTCATGGTAACGGAACGTACATGCGCGGGTCAGGGAGAACGTCAGGGATCCCCGTCAGTGCCACGCGCCGCCGGTGAGCACGAGGTCCTGGAGGCTGCCGTCGGCGACGCGCCGCGACACCTCTTCCCATTCGCGCATCACCCGCTTCCTGCCACCGGGCATGGCGGGCCAGTCCGTGCGCGTGATCGGCCGGCCGGCGCTGGGCGGCTCCCAGGTGATGCCGTGGAAGGGGCCGAGGCCGGGCACGAGGGTCTTCAGCATGTGGAGCGCCCGCCGGTGGTACCACTTGCAGACCGCCGTGACGGCGAGCCCCGACGCCAGCGCCTCGTGCAGGAAGGGCAGCGAGAGCTCGACGTTCTGCCAGGTGTTGAGCGAGCGGTCCTCGCACCGGATGGCGTCGTCCGGGACGCCGCGTTCGAGCAGGAGGCGGCGGAACGTACGCGCCTCGCGGGTGCCGTCGTGGCGATTGACGCCGCCGGTGGCGATGATGAGCGGCGCGAGCCCCCGGTGGTACCGCTCGGCCGCGATCTCGACGGGCGGGCGGACGTACATGGTGCCGAAGAGGATGAGCGCCGTGGGCCGCCCGTCGGGCGGAAGGGCCTCGGTGTCCACGAAAGCGGTGATGGCGGCGATCTGCTCGGAACCAAGGTCGTCGGTCATTTGTGATCCTCACCGGTCGGGATCCCACCTCACGGTCACGATAAATCGGCTCGCCTCCCGTCGCACGGCACCGCCAGGATGGGACCATGTCCTTCGACCGCCGGCTGTCGGCCACCTTCGACAGTGCAGCCGCCACCTACCAGGACGCCCGCCCCGACTACCCGGCCGAGCTCTATTCCGACCTGCTCCGGATCACCGGCCTCACGCCGCCCGCGCACCTGCTCGAAGTCGGCTGCGGGCCGGGCAAGGCCACGCTCCCGCTGGCGCGGATGGGCTTCCGGATCACCGCGGTCGAGCTCGGCCAGGCCCTCGCGGCGGAGGCCCGGCGCCGCCTCGCCGACTTCGCCGGCGTCTCGGTGATCACCTCGCCGTTCGAGGGCTGGCAGCCGCCGGCCGGCGACCGGTTCGACCTCGTGTACGCCGCCACGGCCTGGAAGTGGCTGGACCCCGCCGTCAAATACGCCAAGGCGGCCGCCCTCCTCGCCCCGGGCGGCCACCTGGCCGTGTGGAACGCCGAGCACGCGATGCCCGCCGGCTACGACCCGATCTTCGACGAGATCCAGGAGGTCTACGAAGAGATCGGCGAAGGCCACGACGGCCCGTGGCCGGGACCGACGCCCGAGGAGCAGCCCAACCCCGTCGCCACCGAGTTCGAGACCTCCGGGCTCTTCACGGTGGCAGGGACCCGGCTCTACGTGTGGGCCCTGCGCTACACGGCCGACGAATACCTGGCCCTGCTCGACACGTTCTCCGGCCACATCGCCATGGAGCCGGACCGGCGCCGGCACCTCTACCAGGAGATCCGCCGCCTCCTCGCCACCCGCCCGGACGGGCGGCTCACCCGCCACTGGTATGTCGTGCTCACCGTCGGCCGCCGCCTCTGAGCGTTGTCGGCATCAGCGACAGGACCGCCGACCCGGGGCCGCCTGGACCTACTTGCGGTTGTACAGGCGCATCGTCAGCGTGCCGAAGATGGCGACGAACAGGGCCGCCGACACCAGCACCCAGGTGATCTCCCCCATGTCGGGCGCCCCGCCCATCAGTGACCGTACCGAGGTCACCAGGTGGGAGATCGGGTTGGCGTTCACGAACACCTGCAGCCAGCCCGGCATCGTCGCCGGATCGACGTACACGTTGCTCAGGAAGGTCAGCGGGAACAGCACCAGCATGCTGACCCCCATCACCGCCTTCTCGCTGCGCATCAGCAGGCCGAACATCGTCCACACCCACGAGAACGCGAACGAGAACACCAGCAGCAGCAGGATCCCCGCCACCGCCCCCGCGAGGCCGCCCTGCGGGCGGAAGCCGAGCACCAGGCCGATCAGGAAGATGACCGTCGAGGCCATCGTGTACCGCAGGACGTCACCGAGCAGGTAGCCGACCATGGTGGACGGGCGCCAGATCGGCAGGGTGCGGAAGCGGTCGAAGACGCCCTTCTCGATGTCCTTGTTGACCTCCACCCCGGTGTACATGGTGATCATCACGACGCTCGTCACCATGATGCCGGGCAACAGGAACTGCAGGTATTCCGTGGGGGAGCCGGCCAGCGCGCCGCCGAACAGGTACGTGAACAGCAGCGTCATCATCAGCGGGAACGCCGTCACGTCGAAGAGCTGCTCGGGCACGTGCTTGATCTTCAACATCGCCCGCCAGCCGAACGTCATCGACGCCGACCACGCGCTCGGCCGGGGTGGTCTGGCACCGGGTGCCAGGACCGTGGCCAGGGCCTCGGCCGCGGGTGCGTACGTGGTGGTGCTGTCGGTGGTGGTGCTCATGCTGCTGCCTCCTCGGTGGTGGCGGGGTGGTCGGTGAGGGCGAGGAAGACCTCGTCCAGGCTGGGCTGGCCGAGGGAGAAGTCGTCGACGACGATGCCGGCCTCGGCCAGGCGGCCGAGCGCGCGGGAGGCCTGCTCGGCCTCGTTGCCGCCGCCGGTGATGCGGGCGGTGAGCGCCACCGGGTCCGCCTCCAGGTAGACGGGCGTGTCCAGCGTCTCGGCCAGCACGCGCTCGGCGTCGGGGCGGGTGGCGGCGTCGCGCAGCCGTACGTGGACCGAGCCGGACCCGACGGACGACTTCAGCTCGCCCGGCGTGCCCTCGGCGATGAGCCGGCCGTGGTCGATGACCGCGATGCGCTGGGCGAGCCGGTCGGCCTCCTCCAGGTACTGGGTGGTCAGGAGCACCGTGGTGCCGTGGGCGACGACGATGCGGACGATGTCCCAGACCTGGTTGCGGCTGCGCGGGTCCAGGCCGGTCGTGGGCTCGTCGAGGAAGAGCAGGTCGGGCGTGTTCAGGATGCTGGCCGCGATGTCGAGCCGCCGCCGCATGCCCCCCGAGTACGTCTTGACCTGCCGCCCCGCCGCCTCCGTCAGCCCGAACGCCTCCAGCAGGTCCGCGGCCCGCTCGCGCGCGGCCGGCTTGCGGTGGCCGAGGAGGCGGCCGAGCAGGATCAGGTTCTCGGCGCCGGTCATCTCCTCGTCCACGGAGGCGTACTGGCCGGTCAGGCTGACCCGGGAGCGTACGGCGTCCGCCTCGCGCACGACGTCGTGCCCGAACACGGTCGCCTCGCCGCCGTCGGGCCGCAGCAGCGTGGCCAGCATGCGTACGGCGGTCGTCTTCCCGGCGCCGTTGGGCCCGAGCACGCCGTACACGGCGCCGGCGGGCACGGCGAGGTCGAGGCCGTCCACGGCGCGCGTGTCGCCGAAGACCTTGACCAGGCCGGAGGTCTGTATCGCCAGATCTGTCATGGGTGTTCCCTTCGAGATGAGGTCATGAGGCGTACGGCTGCCTGCGGCGGCCCTCGCGGAGCGTCCGGCCCCACCAGGTGAGCTGGTCGAGCAGGGCCGCGACGGCCCGCAGGAGGTCGTCGGTGTCGCGCGGCCGGCCGCACTCGTCGACGCCCGCGCCGAGCAGGTCGAGCCCTACCCAGTCGCGCATCGTCACGGCGTGCAGGGCGGAGAAGACCGTGCGGAGCTGCTCGACGGCGTAGTGGCCGCACGAGCCGGAGCCGTAGGCCACGATCCCGACCGGCTTGGCCTGCCATTCGTCGTAGGCGAAGTCGATGGCCTGCTTGAGCGGGGCGGGGAAACTGCGGTTGTACTCGGGGGTGACCACGACGAAGGCGTCGGAGCCGCCGACGGCCGCGGTGAAGTGCCGCATGGACGGCGTCGACTCGTCCGGGTAGCAGGCGGGGAAGGCGTACCCGGCCAGGTCGAGCACCTCGACGGACAGGTCCTCGCGGCGCCGGGCCCGCTCGGCGAACCAGCCGCCGAGCGTGTCGCACACGCGCCCCACCCGGGTGCTGCCGATGATCACCGCGACGCGGAGCGGGTCGTCGTCGCCCGGCATGGTGGTCACCCCCTTCCACCCTCAAGGCGCTAGGTGGGCCGCTAGATCGGATCTAGCGAGGGGTTCGGTCAGAAGCCCGCCAGTGCCCGGCGGCAGGCGCGGCGGGCCTCGGCGAGGGTCTCCTCGTCGGATCCGCCCTCGCCGATCGCGGCCGCCGCCGTCGCGCTCACGGCGCCGATCGCGGCCCCGACCATCGCGTACGCGGTCATCCGGTCGATCTCGCAGGCGTCCACGAGCGCGGCGGCCAGCCGCTCCAGCCGGGTGTTCGAGCGGTCGATGGAGGCTCGCGGCGAGAAGATCGGCAGCTTGACCGCCTCCCCGACCAGGCCGGGCGTCATCCCCAGGTCCCAGCTCTCCGTCAGCATCTCGTCGAAGGCCCTGGCCAGCAGCGCGGCGGGCGGCTCGCCGGGGGCGCGGGTGCCGATCACCGCCACGCCCGCGTCCACCCGCTCCACGCCGTGGGTGATCAGCACGTCCGCCTTGTGCCGGAAGTAGGTGAAGAACGTGCGCGGGGACACCTCGGCCGCGGCGGCTATCTGCGCGACGGTCGTGGCCTCGTACCCCTGCTCGTCGAACAGCCGCCCGGCGGCGTCGATGAGCGCCTGCCGCGTCCGCTGCTTCTTCCGCTCCCGCAACGACATGCCGGCCATGATATTGCAACCGATGCATATTTACAGAACTGCAAGTTTTGCGTAGCGTCCCAGCCATGGACCCTGTGATCGCGGTGTCCGGCCTCGTCAAGTCGTACGGGCGGGTCCGCGCGCTGGACGGGCTCGACCTCCACGTGGCGGCCGGGGAGATCCACGGCTACCTCGGACCCAACGGCGCGGGGAAGACGACCACCCTGCGCGTGCTGCTGGGGATGTTGCGCGCCGACGCGGGCGAGGTGCGGCTGCTGGGCGGGCATCCCTGGCACGACGCCGTACGCCTGCACCGCCGCCTGGCGTACGTGCCCGGCGACGTCACCCTGTGGGACGAGCTGACCGGCGGCGAGACGATCGACCTGCTCGGGCGGCTGCACGGCCGGGTGGACGAGCGGCGGCGCGGGGAGCTGATCGACCGGTTCGGGCTGGACCCCGGCAAGAAGGCGCGCACCTACTCCAAGGGCAACCGGCAGAAGGTCGCGCTGATCGCCGCGCTGTCGGCCGAGGCCGAGCTGCTCCTGCTGGACGAGCCCACCTCCGGCCTCGACCCGCTCATGGAGGCCGAGTTCCGCCGCTGCCTGGCCGAGCGCCGCGCGCAGGGCACCACGATCCTGCTGTCCAGCCACATCCTGGCCGAGGTGGAGGCCCTGTGCGACCGGGTGAGCATCGTCCGCCAGGGCAGCGTCGTCGAGTCGGGCACCCTGGCCGAGCTGCGCCACCTCACCTGGACCTCGATCACCGCCCGGCTGGAGCGGCCCCTGGAGCGGCTGGACGGCGTACACGACCTGCGCGTCCACGGCACTGAGGTGAGCTTCCGCGTCGACAGCGGGCAGGCCGGTGAGGTGCTCACCCGGCTGACCGCGTTCGGCCTGCGCGACCTCACCGCCCAGCCGGCCACTCTGGAGGAGCTGTTCCTGCGCCACTACCAGGTGGCGGCGACCCCATGAGCACGCTGGTCCGCCTCATCCTGCGCCGCGACCGGCTGCTCATCGCCCTCTGGATCGCCGCGGCCGTCGCGGTGCCGGCGTTCAACGCCTACTCCCTGGGCGCGCTGCTGCCCACCCAGCAGATCAGGGAAGCGTTCGTGGCGGTCAGCACCGCCAACCCCATCGCCACGGCGCTGCTCGGCCCGGTCCACGACACCTCCATCGCGGGGCTGGTCGCCTGGCGGTCGAGCGTGCAGAGCCTGCTCATCACGGGTCTGGCGGGGCTGCTGTTCGCCATCAGGCACACCCGTGCCGAGGAGGACGCGGGCCGCGGGGAGCTCGTGGCGGCGGGAGCCGCCGGCAGGTACGCCTCCGTCAGCGCCGTCATGGCCGTGGCCACCGCCGTGAACGTGGCCGTCGCCGCGCTGCTCGCCGTCGTGCTGCCCCTCGGGTTCGGCCATCCCTTCGGGGGGTCGCTGCTGTTCGGGCTGACGGCCGGGGCGGGAGGCACGGTGTTCGCCGCCTGCGGGCTCGTCGCGGCGCAGCTCTCCCAGAGCGCGCCGCTCGCGCGCGGCGCCGGCGTGGGCGTGCTGGTGGCGGGGCTCGTGCCCGGCGTCGTGGTGCCGGAGGACCGGATCGGGATCTTCCCGGCCGGATGGCCGCGCATCGCCCGTGCGTACGGGGCCGAGCAGTGGTGGGTCCCGCTGCTGCCGCTGGGGTTCGCGGTGGTGCTCACCCTGGTCGCGTACGCGGTCTCGGGGCGCCGTGACCTCGGCGCGGGCCTGCTGCCGGACCGCGCGGGCGGCACCGGGCCGGTGCGGGGCAGGCTGGGCAGCCCCGTCGCGCTGGCCTGGCGGTTGTACGGCGGGCAGGCGGCCGGGTGGACGGTCAGCCTGGGCACGGTCTCGGTGGGGGTGGGCTGGGTGTCCGGCTCGTTCGAGGTCGGCACGATCACGGGGCAGAGCCTGCTGGAGATCTTCACGTACGTCTTCTGCCTGGTCGTGGCCTGCCTGGCCGTGGCGGGGGCGCTGCGGCCGTACGCGGAGGAGAGCCGCGGCCGCGCGGAGCCCCTGCTGGCCCGGCCCACCGGCAGGACGCGCTGGCTGGCCGGGCACGTCGCGCTCTCGATGGCCGCGCCCACCGCCATGCTGCTGGCCGTCGGCCTCGGCACCGGGCTCGGCAGCGGCCGGCCGGCCGCCCAGATCGGCACGGCGCTGATGTTCGCGCCCGCCACCTGGGCGATCGCCGGCATCACGATCGCCGCGTACGGCCTGCGCCCGCGCCTCGCCGCCCCCACCGGCTGGGTGACGGTCGCGCTGTCGGCCGCCTGCGTGGCGATGTGGGAGGCCGGGACGATCGGCAGGGCGGCGTTCCTGCTCACCCCGTTCGGCTACGGCCATCCCGCGATCTCACCCGGCTTCGTGGCTCCGGCCGTGTTCACCCTGGTCGCCGCCGTGTTCGTGACCGTCGGCGGCGCCGCCTTCGCCCGCCGGGACCTGCTCGGGTGAGGCCGGGGTTCCGGCCTCCCCGGGACGCTGGTCACCCCGACCCGCCCGGTCTCCAGCGACATCGTCATACGGCCGGTCGGATGGTGTATCCCACGCCGCGCACGGTGTGGATCATCGGCTTGCGCTGGGCGTCGATCTTGCGGCGCAGGTAGGAGATGTACAGCTCGACCACGTTGCTCTGGCCGCCGAAGTCGTAGGCCCACACGCGGTCGAGGATCTGCGCCTTGCTGAGCACCCGCCCCGGGTTGTGCATGAGGAAGCGCAGCAGCTCGAACTCCGTGGGCGTCAGCCTGATCTCCTTGCCGGCCCGGCGTACCTCGTGGGTCTCCTGATCCAGCGTGAGGTCCCCGACCGCGAGCCCGGAGTCCGGCCGCGCCCGCTCCGCGCCCGAGCGGCGCAGCAGCCCCCGCAGCCTGATGACGACCTCCTCCAGGCTGAACGGCTTCGTGACGTAGTCGTCGGCCCCCGCCCGCAGCCCGACGAGCCGGTCCCGCACCGAGCCCCGCGCGGTCAGGCACAGGATCGGCACCCGCGGCAGCACCGCGCGCAACCTGGGCAGGAGCTGGATCCCGTCCATGTCGGGCAGCATGACGTCCAGGACGATCGCGTCGGGCCGCAGGCCCCGGGCCGCACGGATGGCCTCGCCGCCGTTGCGCGCGCAGCGCACGTCCCACGACTCCTGGCGCATGACCATCGACAGGAGCTCCGTCAGCGGGGGCTCGTCGTCCACCACCAGGATGCTGATCGAGTTGCCGTGGGGCCGGTGCACCGGCTCGGACTGGAAGTTCGTGCTGGTCGTGTGCATAGCCGTGACGATGACGTGCTTGTATGAGTGTTTGATGATGGCTTCTTATGAATCGACTGTGAGTCGATGAGCGCGGCTTGACCGCCTCTGAGCAGCGGAGCAGGTCTCGGCGTCGGAAGTACGGCGAGCTGACGTGGTCCACAGCCACGGGCCGCCGTCCGCGCCTGCGGTCCCATCCGGCGCACTGATCTACGGAGGATCTTGAGCATGCACGCGTACGGTGAGGCTGGCGCGAGATCATAGGCGTGCACATCAGAACGTGTTCTGACATAGGCTCGGTGGGTGAGCAACAGCCATGCCGACGCAGTGACCTTCTCCGACTTGTCGAGAAACCCACGCGCGGTCGCCGAGCGGGCGGCTCGCCTGGGACGGGTGCGTGTCACGCATCGAGACGCCCCCGACTTCTACCTGACCGCGGCTGACCGTGAAGAGGAGCGCGAACGGACGCTGAATACCGCGTCCCGGTTGCTCCTCGCCTTGATCAAGCACGACCCCACCGCGCGTGCGCTGGTCATGGCCATGCCGGAGGTCTTCCCATGGGTTCGCCACCTGACTTCGGACGAGCTGCGTGCGTTCACCCTGGAACTGGTCGAAGCGCTCTCCGACGCGGCCGAACTGGACGTCGATGCGACTACCCAGGAGGTCATAGCGGGCTGGCGAGCCACTGCCAGAATCAAGGCAGACCCTGCGCACCACGCCGAGGCCCGCCGGCCCACGAACGGTGACTTCGGGCCGGTGCAGGTCTCGGCATGAGCCCGAAGCGCGGAGACCGGGTTACGGTGCCGCCTCCGGATGACCAGTGGATGTGCGGTTCGGCACCAGCGACGCGGTCCGGGGCTGGGAGGAGCTGTGCCGTCATGCCCTGGCCAATACACGTCGGTGCTTCGAGACGCTGCGGGTTGATCCACGTTCGGGCTCCAGCCACGATCGGCAACATCGTCTACGGGGTGACCTCGCGACTCACCGTCACAACGGCAAGGACTTGGAACAGTGGGAGTTCGAGGTCACGAGCGGCGGGCGTGTGCGTTATGCCATCGACGACACGACGCGTACCGTCTGGGTGATCTACGCGTCGCCTCGACACCCCAAGGACACCGAATAGCGAACTCGTCGCAGAGGGCGGCGTGGCGCAGCAGGATCCTGTCAGGACGCAGGCGCTGTCGGTCGGGCGATTCTGGTCCCCTGTCAGTCAGCTCTTGCGGCCCACGCCTGCGTAATAGACGGCCTCGCGGTCGGCGTACAGGGTTTCGGGGACGGGGCGCCAGCGGGGGAGGGCGACCACGCCTGGCTCCAGGAGGTCGAGGCCGTCGAAGAAGCCGGTGACCTCTTCGAGGGTGCGCAGGGTCATCGGGCTGCCGCCGCTCTCGTTCCAGTGCCGTACGCCCTCGTCGAGTTGCGTGCCGACGAGGCCGTGGGAGATGGCCAGGTGGCTGCCCGGCGCCATGGGGGCCAGGAGGGTGCGGATGATCGAGGCGGCCTCGCCGGTGTCGGGGAGGAAGTCGACGACGCCGAGGAGGGTCAGGCCGATGGGGCGGTCGAAGTCGAGCAGGTCGCGGACGGCGGCCAGGATCTTGTCGGGTTCGCGCAGGTCGGCGTCGATGAACGCGGTCGTCCCGTCCGGGGCGCTGCGCAGCAGGGCGCGGGCGTGGGCCAGGACCATCGGGTCGTTGTCGACGTACACGACGTGGCTGTCCGGCGCCACCGACTGGGCCACCTGGTGGGTGTTGTTCGCGGTCGGGATGCCGGTGCCGATGTCCAGGAACTGGCGGATGCCCGCCTCGCCGGCCATGTAGCGCACCGCCCGGCCGAGGAACTCCCTGTTGGTACGTGCCAGCACCGGCAGCTCGGGCACGGCCGCGAGGATCTGCTCGCTCACGACGCGGTCGATCTCGTAGTTGTCCTTGCCGCCCAGCCACAGGTCGTAGATGCGGGCGGGGCTCGGGATGTCGGTGTCGAGCGGACGTTCGGTCATCGGTGGCGCCTTCCCAGGGACAAGGGGGAGTCATCGGCTATATCGGGCTATATGGCGATATGAGGAAGAGCGTACTCGTCGAAGATCGCCTGCACCCCGGCTTCTGGGGATGGGCGGGCGGACAGTGGTGGTGAGGGTCTTCAAAAGGGGAGGGGCAGTCCGGGGGCCCGGCCGTGGGGGGTGGGGCCGGTGCGGATGCTGCCGCTCTGCCGGAATTGGGCGCGCACGTCAAGGACGACCCGTGGGAGGGCGCGGGCCGCTTCGCCGGAGACCGCAACACCGGGCCCGGGGCGGCCGTCACGCCGGACCGGCCGCAGCTCACCGACGCGCAGGCGGCCGGGCACACCCTGGAGAGGTGTCTCGGGGGCCGGCGGCCCTGAGGCTCGGCGGGCGGTTGCACGCCGTTCGCCGGGCTTTACCCGGAACAATCCAGCCCTAGAGTAATCGAATCACTACCCAAAGTTACGATGGCGAAGTTCGCGCATCTATTACTCCAGGGGGCTGGAATGACTGACGAGACCCGGGCCGACAAGATCAGTATCGACACGGAGGAAGAGGTGGCGCTCGGCGGGGAGGCCGCGCTGCTGCACGCTCAGGACGACCCGGTGGCCTCGGCCGCCGTCGACGCGGCGGTCGAGACCGAGCTGCTGGAAGATGCCCCGGCGCGCGAGGCGGTCGAAGCCAGGCGGGAGAGCGAGCACCAGATCGCCGAGCTCACCTCCAAGGACCAGGAGCGGGTCCGCCGTTTCCAGCGTGAGCTGCGCACCATGGGCGCCGACGTCTGGCCGGTGGCCAGGTGGTGGGGCTACGAGATCCACCTCAACGAGTCGGCCGCGCTGCTGGCCGCCGAGATCCCGCAGCTCATCGGCGAGACCGCGGGCACCGTGCTCGGTCCCTGGCTCGCGCCGATCGTCGAGCGCGCCGTGCGGGCCAAGGCCGGCTGGATCGCCTCGGTCGCCCGGCCGTACGGGGTCAAGCTGGTCTCGCCGTGGACCGCGCCCGGCATGCTCGTACCGGCCCGGCAGGACGGCCGGCCCGCCGGGGACGCCGCGCTGTACTGGGCGGTGCACGAGCCGGGGGAGGGCTGGAGCCGGGACCAGCGGTTCGTCGACCACTTCAGCGCGTCGAGCCCGGCGCTGGCCGAGTTCCAGGACCGGCTCTACCTGGCCCATCGGGGCAACGCCGGCGACGCCGCCCTGTGGTGGGCGGTCTACGACGCCGAGGAGGGCTGGAGCGAGGACCAGCGCTTCCCGCAGCACTTCAGCGACGCGGGGCCGGCGCTGGCGGCGTACGACGGGCAGCTCTACTGCGTGCACCGTGGCGCCGGCGGCGACGCGGCGCTGTGGTGGGCCCGCTGGGACGGGTCGAGCTGGAGCGCCGACGAGAAGCTGCCGCAGCACTTCAGCGAGGCGGCTCCCGCGCTGGCCGCGTACGACGGGCAGCTCTACTGCGTGCACCGCGGCGCCGGCGACGACTCGGCGCTGTGGTGGACGCGCTGGGACGGCTCGAAGTGGAGCCCGGACCAGAAGCTGCCCGGCCACGCCAGCCGCTCGAACCCGGCGCTGGCGGTCTACCGGGGCCACCTCTACTGCGTGCACCGCGGCGCCGGCGACGACTCGGCGCTGTGGTGGACGCGCTGGGACGGCTCGAAGTGGAGCCCCGACCAGAAGCTGCCCGCCCACCACGCCACGGAGGGCCCGGCCCTGACCGTCTACAAGGACCGGCTCTACTGCCTGCACCGCGGCGGCTCGGACCAGAGCCTGTGGTGGACCAGCTTCAACGGCTCCGGCTGGACCGCCGACGAGCGGCTGCCCGAGCACTACAGCGCCGAGGGCCCGGCGGCCATCGCCTACCGCGACAAGAACGCCACCCGCGACCAGCTCCTGTGCGTGCACCGGGGCATCCGCTAGCGGACATGGAAAGTGCCGGCTCGCGGTCCGCGGGCCGGCACTCGTGTGCTCAGGGGCAGGTCACCAGCCGGCGAGCTGCTCCAGGAACCACTCGATCAGCGGCCTGGACACGGAGCTGTGCTCGGTGTTGGCCACGTCGCAGCAGAACGCGTCCAGGAACGTCTCGTCCTTCGGCAGGTCGCTGAGGTCGCGGTACAGGTCCGACTGCCACTGGAACGGGTCCCTGGCCAGGGCGATCGCGCTGACCGCCGGGACGAAGCAGCTCCACCTGAACCGGTCCTGGATCGGCAGCCCCACCGCGTCGGCGAGCCGGCCCCAGGACTCCAGCGTGCCGCCGGGCGCCCCGTCGAACGCGGCCACGTGCGAGGTGGCGCTCGTCCACACCGGCGCGCCGAAGCGCACGACGCCGACGTTCTGCAGCTCGCCCATGTCCGGCTGGATCCGGGCCGTGAGCTGCAGCGCTTCGTGCTGCAGGTCGAAGACCGGCGTCCCCGGAGCCAGGTCGGGACCGATGCCGTTGCCGGTGCCGTTGGCCAGGCCCAGCTTGTACGGGCGCATCGGGAACCAGCCCACCCTGCGCAGGTCCTCCAGGAACTCCTGGCGCAGCGCGCTGGAGCTCGTCACCGGACCCGAGTAGTCCGCGCTCTCGACCCAGCCCCACAGGAGCTGCTGCGCGGCCGGGCTGCGGATCAGCTCCGCCTGCCCGGGGCCGTCGGAGCGCGGCTCCAGCGCCTCGTGCAGGTAGGCGAGCTGCTGGAGCACCAGCGGGATCCAGGCGCCGAGGTGCGGGGTGTCGTAGGAGAAGTACTTGTCGGTCTGGTGGTCGATGCGCTCGTTCTCCATGCGGGCCAGGGCGTACCTGGTGATCATCCCGCCCATGCTGACCCCGCCGACGACCAGCGGGTTGTCGCCCCGCCGCTCCTCGATCGCGCGCAGCACGCAGGTGACCGCCACGGCGGCGTTGGCCTGGATGGAGATGTGCCGCTGGTCGAACCCGAGCAGCACGACGTCGATGCCCATCGTCCTGAGCTGGTCGAGGAAGCCGGGCGCGCCCTTCTGGTACGGCTGGTTGAAGTGCCGCCACAGCTCGTCCAGGTCGCTCGGCCCGTAGTTGAAGCCGTCGGCCAGGATCAGCGGCCTGGTCAGCGCGTCGTGCCCGTCGGCCAGGTGCACGGCCGCCCGTCCGGTGGCGATGCGGCCGTGGTGCGGCTGGTCGCCCACCAGGTCCCAGGTCTGCTCCGCCTGGCGGGCCTCGCCCCGGCGCTCCGGCGGGGTGGCGAACCAGACCCCCTGCTGCCCGAGCGAGTCGGCGATCCGCTCGACCTGCTCGGAGCTCAGACTGCGCTCGATCCCGTCGGCCCTGGTCTCGACGTCGATTCTCGGTTCCTGCGCCATGCTCGATCCTCTCGATAGCTGCGGGGCCCACCGGGGGCCACTGAGCACACCCTACGGTTACGTTCAGTAATATTCCGAGCACAAAACGTGGTGGCGTGGTATGGCGTTCCCCCAGGTCAAGTGAGGTCGCGACGCCGCAGCCCGGCTTGCTCGGCGGCATCGGCCACGGGCCCGCGGATCCGGCGCCCCACCTGATCCGGGCGGGCAATATTCGCACCGGCCCGGGGCAGAGGAGGGGCACGGACGGAGGACATCGGATGAGTTCGGGGGAGCCATGGCCGGCACCGGAACGCAGGCGTTCTGGATCGACGCCGCACACGCGGGCACGCAGGAGCACTACGGCGAGCAGCTGCGCAAGTGGCGGCACGCCTTCGCGGCCACGGAGGACGAGCCGGCCGCGGAGGGCGTCACGCTGGATCCGCTGCACTTCGCGCTGGGGGCTGGGAGGTGGCCACCCGGCCGGTGGCGGACTCTCCCTACGTACGCCGCCATGCCCGCGTGCTGGACGCCACCTGCCACCGGCCGGAGGAGGCGCGGGGCCTGCTGGCGGTGATCGAGCTGGCCGTGCCGGCGCCGGTGCGGCTGTCCGGCGGATGGGTGAGCTGGCAGCGGCAGGACGGGGACGACGGGACGTACGCGGCGCCGCCGTACGAGCGGCCGACCGCGCTGACCACGATGGAGCTGCGCCTGCCCCTGCCCGCCGACCGCCTGCCCACCCCCACCAAGGCGCGGGCCTCCGGGCTGCCCAACCTCGACGACGCCCAGGCCGCGCTCGAAGCGCTCATCGCGGAGCTGAACGCCGTGGTCACCCCGTTCGTGCGGGAGCTGGAGGGCGGCGGGGAGGCGGGGCCGATGCCGGAGTGGCTGCGTACGCAGATCGAGGCGGACAAGGCGACCGCCGAGTCGGCGGGGGCGCGCGCCTGGCGGTACGTGCCGGCCCACAAGGGCAACCGGCTGGAGTTCGACGAGCGGCGGGGCGTGGCCGCGATCGGCTTCCACGACGACGACCTCCTGCAGCCGGTGGAGGCGATCCACATCGCGCTGCACGACCCGGCCGACGTCGTCGCGCGCTGCACGGCCGAGCTGGCGCTGCTGGCCGAGCACGGCCGGGACTGCCCCGAGTGCGCGTCCGGGTCGCCCTGCTCGACGCTGCGGTGCCTGGCGGCCGGCTACCACCTGCGTCCCGGCTGGCGGGACGAATGGGCGGCAAGGGGCGCCTCATGAACCGGCCCGACGACCCCGGCACGAACCGGCGGGACGATCCCGGCGACGAGTTCTTCGCTCCGGTGCTGCGGGAGCCGCCGCCCCCGAAGGACGGGCCGGTGAGCGACACCGGCGTGCCGGGCGTGCCCGGAGCCGGTCACGGGCAGTGGCCGCAATCCCCGCCGCCCGCGAACAAGCTGAGCCTGCGCCTGCTCGCCGCCGGCCTCGTGCTGCTCGCCGGGGTGGTGCTGACCGTGCTGGCGCTGCTCGCCGCCCGGCCCGCGCTGGCCGTCCCGCCCGCCGTGGTGGCGCTGGCCGCGGCCGTCTACCTGGTCGCCTTCAGCGTGCGGCGGTCCCGCTCGAACGGCGGCCCGCCCACGTTCTGTTGAGGTTTCACAGCTCCCAGCTGGGTAAACGCCAGGCGGGAGCCGACGGAGGAGCTTGAGATGTCCATGTCGCTGATCGACAGAGAATGCGTCCGCCAACTGCTGGACTCGCAGCAGCCGGACGCCACGCTGGTGTTCGTGCGGGGTGAGTGCGTGGTCATGCCGGCCACTGAGGTGGACGACGCCCACAAGGGGCTGGTCATCGCGCGGCGGGACGAGGTGCTGGCCCAGCTCCCGGACGACGCCCCGACGGACCAGGCCCTCGACGGCCTGGCCCACCGGCTGGACAACATCGTCCGGGACCTGGGCGCCTGATCCGTCAGAGGTGGCCCCGGCTGCCGGCCGTCACGAGCGGGCGCAGGTCCTGCGGGAGGCTGTCGCAGACCTTGTCCATGACATGGCCCTGCGTCGCCTCCGCGGTGACCTCCAGCACCACCCGCGCGATGTAGGTGGCCTGCGGCTTGTCGACGCCGGCGCGGCCGGCGACCCGCTGCACGAACTCCTCCCGTCCGAAGTGCTCCCCGGTGCCGAGGCCGCCGAAGACCTCGGTACGCCGGAGGTTCTCGGCGATCTCGTGCGGCAACTGGGCGGCGAGATGTTCGGCGAGCCCTTCGGGAATGCGCTCGCCGAGCGTCTCCAGTGTCGCCCTGCTCGCCCGCTCGGCCTGCTCACGGCCGCGGAGGTGAGCGCGTGCCTGTACTTTTCCGATGAATTCGTCGTGTTGCACGATTCCTCCACACGACTGAGTCCGCCCTGTGGCGTGGATGTGTTGACCGAGGATCTACAGCGCCGCCTACGGGGCGGGCTGGCTCCCGCCCCCCGGTCCGGGGCACGGAACCCCGGGAAGAGCGGGCCCTCCTGAGCGGGCTACCCGGGCGCCTTATACGGAAACGACTCCTGTGCGCTGCGGCGGGGTGAAAAGTAGGAAAGCGCTTCCAGCAGTTCGCCCGCGGCGTGCCGGCGGTGCGGGAGGAGGGCGCGGACCCCTCGTGACCTGGCAGGCTTGCGGATGCGTCGATCTTGGTGTCGGATGCCGAGCCGTAGGGATCTCTCACCCCCCAGGAGACCGGCATGCGCGAGAGCACCGAGGTCGTCGTCATCGGAGCCGGCCCGGCCGGCCTGACCCTGGCCAACCTGCTCCAGCGGGCCGGTGTCGCCTGCGTGGTGCTGGAGCGGCAGAGCCGGTCCTACGTGGAGCGGCGGCAGCGGGCGGGCGTGCTGGAACACGCGGGCGCGCGCGTCTTCGAGGACTGGGGCCTGGCCGACAGCGTGCTGGCGGGCACGCCGCGCGACGGCATGCTGGAGATCCGCGTGGACGGCGAGCCGCGCTACCTCGACGTCCCCGGCCTGGCCGACGGCAGGGCGGGCCGGATCGTGCCGCAGCAGGTCCTCGTCGGCCGGCTCGTCGCGGCCTTCCTGGAGGGCGGGGGAGACCTGCGGTTCGACGCGGGCGAGGTGCGCCCGCACGATCTCGACGGCGCCTCCCCGGTCGTCAGCTACCGGGGCCCGGACGGCGTCGTACGCGAGATCGCCTGCTCCTACGTCGCCGGCTGTGACGGCTACCACGGTGTCAGCCGCACCGCCGTGCCCGCGGGGGCGCTGACCACGTACACCTATGACCACGGCATCGGCTGGTTCACGGTGCTCGCCGATGTCCCGCCGCCGCGCCACCCGCTCCTCGCGGTGCATTCGGCGGGCTTCGCGGCCCAGTTCCCCAGGGGGCCCGGGGCCTGCCGCTTCTATCTCGAATGCGCGCCCGACGACGCCCTCGACGACTGGGGCGACGAGCGGATCTGGGCGCAGTTGCGGCTCCGGCTCGGTGACGCGGGCCTGCCCGAGGGGCCGATCACGGAGAAGGCGGTCGTGGAGATGCGCAGCTTCGTCGTCGACCCGATGAGCCACGGCCGGCTCTTCCTGGTCGGCGACGCCGCGCACATCATCACCCCGATGGGCGGCAAGGGCATGAACCTGGCCATCGCCGACGCGAACGTGCTGGCCCACGCGTTGCGCGCGGCGCTGCGCGAGGGTGACGACGGGCGGCTGGCGGCGTACTCGGCCACGTGTCTCAAGCGGGTCTGGAACCACCAGGAGTTCTCCCGCTGGATGACCGAGATGCTGCACGAGTCCGGCGACGCCACGCTGGCCGGGCCGTTCCGCCGTGAGCTCGCCAGGGCGCGGCTGGAGCGGCTGTTCGCCTCGGGCGCGGCGGCTCGTGCCTTCGCCGACCTGATGGCTGGCGGGTAACATTTCCCCTTCAAAGGCCATATACCGCCCAAGGGGGACATTTTTGTGGTGAAAGCCTCTGAAGATCGGCCTGATGAGGAGATATTCGTCCGCAAGGAGCTGCAGCGGCTCCGAGCGAGCATCGACAACCTGGACGCCGCCCTCGTCCACCTGCTGGCCGAGCGGTTCAAGTGCACCCAGGAGGTCGGCCGGCTCAAGGCCGAATATCAGCTCCCCCCGGCGGACCCCGAGCGGGAGGCGGCCCAGATCCGCCGCCTTCGCGCGCTCGCCGAGGACTCCAAGCTCGATCCGGTCTTCGCCGAGCGGTTCCTGACCTTCATCATCGCCGAGGTCGTCCGGCACCACGAGCTGATCGCCAGCAGCAGGGCCGCGGCCCGCGCCACCTGAGGCCGCCGGGAGAACGAGCACGCCGGCAGGTCAGACCTCCCGAGGAGCAGCCACCGAGGCGCGCTGGATGAGGCGTGAGCGCAGGGTGTGCATCTCGCGGGCGGGCGCGGCCCCGCCGAGGATGTCGAGGAGCACCTGCGCGGCCTTCGCGCCCAGCTCGTGCACCGGCTGGGCGATCATCGTCAGCGGTGGCTCCATGACGGCGGCCCACGCGCTGTCGTCGAACCCGATCAGCGCCACGTCGTCCGGATAGGACAGCCCCGCCTTCCGCAGGGCGCGCAGCGTGCCCGTCATGCCGTCGGTCTCGGTGCAGAACACGGCGGTGACCCGGTCGGGCAGCGCGAGCATGCGGCCGACCTCGCCCACCACCCGCTCCTCGGTCTTGGGCCCCACCATCACCAGCTCCGGATCGAACGGGATGTGCGCGTCGTCGAGCGCGTCGAGGTATCCGCGCAGCCGCTCCCCGTCCGTCCACAGGTTGTGGGCGGCGGCGGCCAGCAGCTCCCGCCTGGTCGAGGGGACCTTCGCGACCGGTGGCCCCCAGACGAACCCGATGCGGCGGTGCCCGGCCGCGATGAGCACCTCGACCGCCTCGCGCGCCGCCTCCCGGTTCTCGATGACCACCGCGTCGAGGTCGAGCGCGGCGACCGCGCGGTCGACCAGCACGATCGGGATGCCCCGGTCCGTGGCGGCCCTGAGGTGGGCGACCTGGTTGCGGTCGAGGGCCGCCGAGGAGACGATCATGCCGTCCACGCGCTTGTCGATGAGCACGTCGGTGGCCGCCACCTCCTCCTGGAGGTTCTCGTACGTGCTCAGCACGATCACGTCGAACCCCCGCGCCCGCGAGGTGTCGGAGATCCCCCGCAGCAGCCCGGCGAAGAACGGGTTGCCGATGTCGGCGACGATCACGCCCAGGGTGTGGCTCACGCCCGTGGACATGCTCCGCGCCAGGGCGTTGGCCCGGTAACCGAGCTTCTCGGCGGCCGCGAGCACCCGCGCGCGCAGCTCGGGGCTGACGTATCCGTAGCCGCCCAGCGTCCGGGCCGCCGTGGCGCGGCCCACGCCGGCCTCCGCCGCCACCTCGGAGATGGTCGGCCCCGCCTGGCCACGGTCAGCTGGCATGGATCCCGTCCCTCGTTCCTGTTCGGCCCATCACATGCTAGTCACGGGAGCCCGCCGGCCATGGCCGAAGGCGCCCTCGACGAAGCACTGATCCCGGGCCGCCTCGGCGCCCTGCCGCAGGGCCCGCTCGATCATGGCGGGCCCCGCGGGGGAGCCGGCGGCCCAGCCGTCGCGCAGCAGCGAGACGGCGAACCCGGTGAGGAAGGCGTCGCCGCAGCCCATCGTGTCCACGATGTCCTCGGCCAGGCGGGCCGGGGCCGACAGGGTGACCCGGCCGTCGTGGGCGAGCGCGCCGTGCACGCCCCGGGTGCCGAGCGCGAGCCGGGCGCCCCGCCGTACCGCCTCGGCGAGCAGGCCGGCGGTGGCCTCCTCGTCGAGGTGGGAGCAGGACAGCAGCACCAGGTCGGCGTGCGGGCAGACGCGGTCGAGGTAGCCGGCGTCGCGGTAGTCCTCCTCGCTGGACAGGTCGAAGCTGACCAGCGTGCCGAGCGCGGCCAGCTTGGGCAGCTCGGGCTCGCTGCGGGAGTAGACGCTCGAATGCACGAGGTCGAAGCCGCTCACGTAGGAGAGCAGGTCGTCGTCGAGCACGAGAGGCTCGCGCACGGTGACGCCGCCGCCGTTCCAGCCGAGGAAGACGCGGTCGCCGTCGTCGACGCGCAGGTGCGAGACGCCGCTCTCACCCGCCCGTACGACGCTGCGCTCCACGGCCACCCCTTCGGCGGCGATCGACTCGCGCAGGAAGCGCCCCAGGTCGTCGTTGCCGAAGACGCCCAGGTAGGCGGCCTCGGCGCCGAGGCGGCGGGCGTAGACGGCGACGTTGACGCTGTTGCCGCCCGGGTAGTCGATGCCCCGGTCGCCGAACCGGTCGACGATGTTGTCGCCGAAGCCGAGCACTCTCATCGCTCAGTAGTCCATGACCCGGTAGTAGCGGCGCAGGTCGAGGGAGTGCTCGCGGACCCGCTCCAGATGCTTGCTGACCCGGCTCATCACGGTGTCGAGCACGAGCGGCGCGAGCAGGCCGCGGAACTCGGGGCTGATCCCGGTGAGCGGGTAGTCACGCGTGTCGAAGACGGTGACGTCCTTGGAGACGCGGCGGGCGAACGCCTCGGCGCGGTCGGTGAGCGGCCGCGTCTCGTCCTCGCCCTGGAAGACGATCACGCTCGTGTCCTCCTCCAGCAGCTCCAGTGAGCCGTGGAAGAACTCCGCGCTGTGCACCCTGGTGGTGCGCAGCCACTGCATCTCCTCGAGGATGCACATGGAGTAGAGGTAGGTGAAGCCCCACAGGTTCCCGCCGCCGATGAGAAAGTGGTAGCCGGCGTCCTTGTGGGCCTCGGCGAACGCGGCGGCCACCGGCTCGGCCTGCCTGGCCACCTCGACCAGGATCCCGGGCAGCCCGGCCAGCTCGTCGGCCAGCTTCCCGTAACCGTCGAACTCGCCCCTGCGGGCGAGCAGCCGGCCCGTGAACAGCAGCAGCTGCATGTCGAACGGCCAGGTCTTGGGCTTGGAGACGAGCGCCGCATCCACCTTCTCGGCGATGGGCGAGTCGGCGTGGCCGGTGAAGGCGATCGTGTAGGCGCCCTTGGACCTGCAGTACTCGATGGCGCGGACGCTGTCGTCGGTGGTGCCGGAGACGGAGGTGAAGACCGCCACCGTGCGCTCGCCGAGCCGGGCGTCACCGGAGACGATCAGCTCGGCCGCGATCGCGGCGCGCACGTCGAGCGTGGACAGCCGCCGGGCGAGGTGCTCGTACGGCCACATCTGGGCATATGTGCCGCCCGCGCCGACCAGGAGCAGCTGATCGAACCCGCGGTCCACGAGCCGGTCGACCAGCTCCTCGATCTCAGGGCGCAGGGCCACCGCGCTCGCCACCTGGGAGACAAATTCCGGCTCGTCGAATCCGAGCATCATCGCATCCTTTCCGGGGAAATGCCGCGACCGGCGCCGTCCATGCGGTCTGATACCGGTATCACGCGGCAGTCACGTTGGCACAGCGCGCCGCGCGCCGTCAACCTCGCCCGCCTCCACACCTAAGCTGAGCAGGGATTTGTTCGAGCTCTGCGAGGTCACGCGGGGTTAACGAAAGAAAGATCTTGGCTTACGGGTCTGGTACCGGTATCAGACGAGCTGTATGGTCGGCCAACACCAAGGCTCCTGGAAGAGAAAGGAAGCCCATGCGCCCTCGCGCACTGTCGACGTTCGCGGCACTCCTCGGGACCCTCACGCTGGCCGCCTGCTCCGGAGGCGGAGCCGCCGCACCGGCCCCGGCGGCCGACGCCGCGGCCAAACCGGAGTTCTCCGGCACGCTGAGCATCCTCACCAAGTTCGCCGGCGAGCCCACGGGCCCCTATTTCGAGAACCTCGCGGCCGCGTACCGGAAGCAGCACCCGCAGGTGAAGATCGAGCTCATCCAGGAGACCGACCAGAGCATCAAGGACAAGCTCAAGACGCTCACCGCCTCCGACGCGCTGCCCGACGTCTACTTCACCTGGACCGGCAACTGGGCGGACAACTACATCCGCGGGGGCCGCGCGGCCGACCTCACCAAGGTGATCGGCCCGGACACCGAATGGGGCCGGACCTTCAGCCCGGGCTCGCTGGCCGCCTTCGCCCGCGACGGCAAGAACTACGGGATCCCGCTCTACGGCAACGGCAAGTTCATGGGCTACAGCAAGAGCGCCTTCGACAAGGCCGGGGTCAAGGTGCCCGGCACGTTCGAGGAGCTGATCGCCGCCTGCGGCCCCCTGCGCAAGGCCGGGTACGAGCCCATCGCCTTCGGCAACAAGGACGGCTGGCCCGCCCTGCACTACCTGCAGCAGCTCTTCGCCTACAACGTGCCCGAGGCCACCCTCCAGGCCGACTTCGACCCGGCCACGGCCAAGCTCGACGACCCGGGCTACGTCAAGGCGCTCGGCCAGTTCAGGACCCTGGTCGACCAGTGCACCGACACCCGCGACGGCACGAACGGCGTGCTCTACAGCTCCGCCCAGGAGGCGTTCGCCAACGGCAAGGCCGCCATGTACTACCAGGAGATCCTGGAGTTCGACAACGCCACGTCGGCCCGGGTGAAGCCGGACGACTTCGGCATCTTCCAGCTCCCGGTCCCGCAGGGCGCCGCGGGTGACCCGGCGGTGCTGGAGGGCTCGCCCGAGGGCTACCTGATCAACGCCAGGTCGCCCCGGGTCGCGCTGGCCGTGGACTTCATGAAGTTCGCCACGAGCCTGGACAACGCCAAGACCCTGTCCTCCCCGCCGTACGGGCAGCCCAGCACGGTCGTCGGCGCGGTCACGCCCGAGACCTCCAGCAAGGCCGTCTACGAGGGCGTGCAACTCGTCAACAAGGCGCCCAAGCTGGCCATCTGGCTCGACACCGTCACCGTGCCCGAGGTGGCCGACGCGTGGCTGGCCGGCGGCGAGGCGATCATCAGCGGCGGCATGACGGCCGAGAAGGTGCTCGAAAGCGTGCGTCAGGCCTCGGCCGAGGCCAGGTAGGGAGGCCCTCCGTGCGCGCCACCCTGCGAAGGACCCTCGGCCTGGCGTGGGTCCTGCCCGCCCTCGTGCTGGTCGGAGCGTTCGTCTACCTGCCGCTCGTCCAGAACCTTCAGTTCAGCACGCTCAAGTGGGACATCTACAGCGGCAGCCAGGAGTACGTCGGCCTGGCCAACTACACGAAGCTCGTCGAGGACCCGGTCTTCTGGTCGTCGTTCGGCAACAACGTGCTGTACGCGGTGGTCTCCATCGTGTTCCAGGTGTTCGGCGCGCTGCTGCTGGCCGCGATCATCGAGGGGGTGCGCGGCGAGCGGTGGCAGCGCGTGTTGCGGGCGGTCTACTTCATCCCGTCGGCGATCTCGCTGACCGTGGCGGGCCTGCTGTTCTACTTCGTCTACGAGCCCAACCTGGGCCCGCTCAACCACGCGCTCAAGGCGGCCGGCCTCGGCGACCTGGCCCAGGCGTGGCTGGGGCAGGAGAGCACGGCCATGTCGGCGATCATCGCGATGAGCCAGTGGCAGGGCTTCGGCTACTCCACGCTGCTGTTCGCGGTCGCCATCCAGCGCATCCCCACGGAGATCTACGGGGCCGCCGCCATCGACGGCGTCGGCCCGGTGCGCCGCTTCTTCGGCGTGACGGTGCCGCTCGTGCGGGAGATGACCGGGCTCATGGCCATCGTCACGATCTCGGGCGCGTTCCAGGTGTTCAACGAGGTCATGGTGATGACCGCGGGCGGGCCGAACAACTCGACGCAGGTGCTGGGCACCTGGTTGTACCGCAGCGGGTTCGTCCGCAACAACTTCGGCTACGCCGCCGCCATCGCCACCGTCCTGTTCGTGATCACGCTCGGCATCGCGGTGGCGCAGCTCTGGGTCACCCGCAGGAGAAGGGTGGAATGGTGACGCGCCTGAGCTTCCTCGGGGTGATCGCCCGGGTCTTCATGTGGGCGTTCCTGCTGGCCCTCGCGGTGGTCGTGCTCTATCCCCTGCTGTGGATGACGCTCAACGGGTTCAAGACCAACGCCGAGCTGTTCGGCGACCCGTTCGCGCTGCCCCTGTACTGGAGCTTCGAGAACTACCAGAAGGCGTGGAACCGCGGCGTCAGCGACTATCTCACCACCAGCGTGCTGGTCACGCTGACCTCGACGGTCGCCACCGTGTTCGTCAGCGCGTGGGCCGCCTACGGCCTGACCCGGGTGAACATCCCGCTCAACAGGACCCTCACGGCGGCGATCCTCGGCGGGCTCATGCTGGCCCCGACCGTGGCGCTCGTGCCGTTGGTGAAGATGTTCCAGGCCATGGGGCTGTACAACACGTTCTGGGCGCTGCTCATCCTGTACACCGCCTTCCGCATCCCGTTCACGACCTTCCTCATCCGCGCGTACATGATCGATCTGCCGCGTGAGGTGGACGAGGCCGCGGAGATGGACGGCGCGGGCAGGTGGACGGCGTTCTGGCGGATCATCCTGCCGATGTGCAAGCCGATCCTCACCTCGACGGTGCTGCTGCAGATCCTCTTCACCTGGAACGAGTACCTCTTCGCGATGGTCTTCACCAGCGGCACCGGCGTGCAGACCCTCCCGGTGGGCCTGACGAGCCTGATGAGCAAGCACGGCACCGAATATCCCGTCGTCTTCGCCGGGATGGTGATCGCGGCGCTCCCGGTGGTGCTGCTGTTCTTTCTCGGCCAGCGCTACATCGTCAAGGGCCTGGCCGACGGCATGGGCAAGTAAGGAGCTCCGAAGATGGCACTCTCCCTCCGGCAGGTCACCGGCTCGAACTTCGCCTACCAGCACCTGCCGTTCGACCGCTTCCTGGACGACGCGGCCGAGCTCGGCCGCGAGCGGGTCGAGCTGTGGGGCATCGCGCCCCAGCTGCACGTCCCGCGGCTCAGCGACGCCGAGGCGCGCGCGATCCGGCGCCGCGTCGAGTCGCGCGGGCTCGCCGTCCACTGCCTCACCCCCGAGCAGGTGATGTACCCGGTCAACCTGGCCTCCCCGGTCACCTGGCTGCGCGCGCGGAGCGTGGCGGTGTTCCGCCGGGCCGCGGAGCTGAGCGCCGAACTCGGGGCGGAGCTGCTGCTGCTCACGCCGGGACGCGGCTTCGAGGACGAGCCGGTCGAGGCCGGGTGGCGGCGCTCGGCCGACGCGATCGGCGAGATCGCCGAGTACGCGCGGACGCTCGGCGTGACGTGCGTGCTGGAGGCGCTCCAGCGGGTGGAGTCGAACCTGGTCAACGACTCGCGGGCGCTGGCCAGGATGATCGGCGAGATCGGGGCGCCGAACCTGGGCGCCGTTCTCGACACCGTGGCCATGGCCGTCGCGGGGGAGTCGGTGGACGACTACTTCGACGCCCTCGGTGACCGCGTCCGGCACGTCCACCTGATCGACGGGCGCCCGGCCGGCCATCTGGCCTGGGGCGACGGGGAGCTGCCGCTGGCCGGCTACCTGGCGGCCCTGGACCGCCGGGGGTATCGGGGGCAGCTGACGTTCGAGCTGTTCGGCGACGGCACGTACGCCTTCGGCCCCCGGGCGGCCGTCGAGCGCTGTCTCGCCGCCGTGCGGGCCGCGCTGCCCGGTTAGGCGTCCACCAGGGCGACCCGTACGGCTCCCGGGTCGTCGCCGGACAGGGGGACGGCGAAGACCGCGGTGCGCTCGCGGGCCCCGTACACCACGAACCGCACGCCGTCCTCGTCCCACGTCTCGCGCACGTCCGAGGTGAGCTGGGCGGACGCCGAGCAGTACGCGGGGCTGCGGCGCAGCAGGTGCAGGGAGGACTCCAGCGGGACGGCCGCGGGAGCCGGGCCGGCGAGGGGGCGGCGCAGGCGGACCAGGAGGCGCCGCAGCGGGGTGAGCCAGTGGCGGTCCAGCTCGGCCGAGAGGGTCAGCAGGACCAGGACCTCCACCAGCACGACGGCGGGGAGCGGCGGTTGCCCCGATCCGGTCATGGCGATCAGGGCGGCGGCCAGCAGCAGCCCGGCGCGGGCGAAGGCGCGCGCGTCCACGGGCCGGGAGTGGGCGCCCAGGCAGCCGCACGACGAGGTGGGCGCGGCGACGTGCGCGTAGGTGAGGTAGACGAGGAACCCGGCCGACAGCGCCGCGGCGGCCGTCGCGTTCAGGGGGTGGAGCGGGGGCAGCGGCAGCGCGGCCGCCACAGCCAGCTCCGCCAGACCGACGAGCCGCAATGCGGGGACCGCGCGCGCCGGGCCGGTCAGCCGGGCCAGGGCGGTCTGCCCGGCCTGCGCCCGCATCCGGCGGTTGAGCAGCTTCGTCAGGCCGGCCCAGAGGAGGAAGAGGGCGATCACGTACGGCTGCGACGCGGCGATCCCGTGCATCTGCTTCCTTCCTAGTGAGGGGAGAAGACGGTGGCGATGTCCACTTCGTTGGTGTCCGGGCGCCAGGCACCGAGGATCTGCACGTGCTGGCTCACTTTCAGCATCGACAGGTCCGCGGTGGGCGGCGACTCGGAGTGGATGGCGACCGACCTGCCGGCCACGACGTGGCACAGCACCTCGTGACCGTTGTGGTCGAGGTGGATGGTCTGGGTGGTGATGTTCTTGATGTGGCCCTTGATGTTGACGATGTTGAGCCACACCGACTCGGCGGCCAGCATCCCGTCCGGCATGCGCACGCCCCTGGCGTACAGGCCGTCACCGGGTCTGGCCTGGTCGAACGGCACCGGGCCGAGCTTCCACAGGCTCGTGCCGTCCACGACCCTGATGGTGTGGAAGACCATGTTCGAGCCCAGGACGAGCAGCGTGTTGTCCTTGATCGAGCGGATCCGGCCCTCGGCGAAGTCCGGGTCGGGCGCGCCCGGCTCGACCTTCTGGGCGGTCGTGGTGGCGAAGGCCGCCTCGGGGCCGAGCGAGCCCAGCGCGGTCGCGGCGACGACGCCGGCGCCCCCGCCGAGCACGGCGGACCTGAGCATGTCCCTTCTGCTGCGCATCGGTCGCCCCCTTCTAGGCCGTCGAGATCTCCACCGGCCGCAGGCCGGACGAGAGGCTGGCGATCTGGCTGTAGGCGGCCGGGGTGAGGTCGATCAGCCGGTTGCTCGCGCAGGTCGCGCCGCAGCAGCTGCGCTCGCCGCAGAACAGGTCGGTCTGCGGGCCGCAGTCGGCGATGGCGGTGACGACGCTGGTGCCGCTGCACAGTGCCGTGACGCGGTGGCGGAAACCGCAGGTCCGGCGCGACAGGCCGACGCCGCAGCTGTCGGGGCGGGTGATCGCCCAGCAGGCGTCCGAGGTGTTGGGCCAGGCGTGCTGGAGGTTCCCGGAGTTGCAGGTGCCGCAGGCTCCCTTGCCGGTGCTGCTGCACGGTCCCCAGGCGGTGCCGCAGCAGAACCAGGAGACCTCTCCTTGGACGGGGCCGAGTAAGTCGGCGGGCGGGCCGGTGGACTTGCTACGCGCCATGCGCGTCCTCCTTGGGTGAGCTCTGGACGATCTCAGCGAGGGGTTGAAGCTTTCCGACTCGATCTATGAGTACCATGTAAGGATTTTTCGTCAATGGCCGATTTGTGGGATGGTGAGGTCGTACCGATCGGTTCGATCTCAGCTGGAGCAGTCGTGAGCGTGGACCCTCTCGTCACCGACCCGCCGGGCGGCCTCGTGCCCCCGGCCAGCACTCCTTCCCTGGCCATCGGGGGTGTGCCGTTGCTCGGCGTGCTGCACGTCCCGGCGGGGCCGGGGCCGCATCCCGTCGTCGTGCTGGCGCACGGCTTCCCGGGCAACGAGCGCAACTTCGACCTGGCGCAGGCGCTGCGGCGGGCCGGGTACGCGGCGCTGGTCTTCCACTACCGGGGCTCGTGGGGGGTCGGGGGCTCGTACTCGTGGGCGAACGTCCTGGAGGACACCGCCGCCGCGGTCGCCGCCGTGCGCGAGCCCGGGACGGCGGCGGCGCACCGGCTGGACCCGGGGCGGGTGGCGCTGGCCGGGCACAGCCTCGGCGGGTTCGCGGCGCTGATGACCGCGGCGGCGGACCCGTCGATCGCCGCCGTGGCCTCGATCGCGGCCTTCGACTTCGGGGTCGCCGCCGCGGCCTGCCGCACGAGTGCCGGGGCGCGGGCCGCGTACGTCGAGGCGTTCGACGGCGAGTTGCTGCCCCTGCGCGGGACCAGCGGCGAGGCGCTGGTCGCCGAGATGGAGGCGGCGGGGGAGCGCTGGAGCCTGGCGGGGCTGGCCCGGCATCTGGCCGATCGGCCCGTCCTGCTGATCGGCACCGGACGCGACGACGTCACCCCGGCGCCGGCGCACTACGAGCCCGTGCTGGCCGCCTACCGGGCGCAGCCGGTCGAGCGCCTCGAACACCACCTCTTCCCGACCGACCACGCCCTGTCCGACCACCGCGTCGCCCTCACCCGCGCGGTGCTGGCCTTCCTCGGCCGGCACGTCCCCGTGGGTTGAGCGCGGATCAGGCGGCGTCGGCGTTCTGTGCCGCCTGGTAGACGGCCATGGCCTCGTTCCCGAAGAAGGGGCCGAACATGAAGTTCGGGGCGAAGTTGTAGGTGAAGCTGTTGACCGAGTTCAGCCAGCCGAGCCCCGTCGACTCGTCGAACCCCTGGAACCACGGCCCGCCGCTGGACCCGCCGGTCATGTTGCAGCGCAGCCCCTGGTCCCTCGTCATGACGGTGTCGTTGAACGCGCGCCCGCTGCAGTAGATCAGCTCCGACCCGTCGAACGGCTCCGCCGCCGGGTACCCGAAGGCGAAGTTCTGCCGCTGCCTTGGCTGGTTGAACGCCACCCCCTGCCCGCCCACCACGTCGGTCAGCGTGCGGCCGTTCAGCGGCGCCACCACGACGGCGGCCACGTCGAAGTTGATGTCCTCCCTGGCGTTCCACTGCTGCGTCGTCAGCATTCTCGTGGCCACCCAGGCCCCGAACGGAGCGCGCCCGTCGTCGAACGCCGGGACGAACATCCAGTTGCGGTGGGCGGCGCCGTTCAGCTTCACGCAGTGCCCCGCGGTCATCACGACGCTCTCGTTGGCGCTGGTCACGGCCGTGCCGGAGCAGGAGGAGTTGCGGCCGTCCGCGGTGGTGAAGAAGACCCGGCCGACGGTGCGCACCACCGCGCCGCCGTCCGTCCACTGCAGGCCGGGGCTGTTGGGCACCAGGGCCCGCGTCCGAGCGGTGGTGAAACTCGCCCATGACGCGCCGCGGGTGCTCCACGGGGAGCGCTGGGTGGTGGTGGCCGAGGCGCCGCGGGTGGCCCACGGGGTGCCCTGGGACGGCCCGCGCGACTGGGTGCCGCGGCGGGGCGCGGGCGCCTGCAGTGGTTCGGCGGCGAGCATGCGCCGCGTGGTCCAGTACTGCGAGACGGTCCTGCGCTCCGACCAGGAGTCCGTGGCCGTCCACCCGGCGGGCCGCCTGGGGTCGAGCTCGTTCGCGGTGCCGGCCTGCGCGGCGCCCGCGGGGACCAGGGCGCCCGCGAGGGCGAGCGCGACGGTGGAGAGCAGGGCGACTCTGCGGTGCATTGCGTACCTCCCGAAACCCGGAATCTGCCGTAGGGAGGTACGCGCGGAGCGGTCCGTCTTCCTCAATGCCTGTGCATTTGGATATGGCGCTATTACGGGATGAACGCGACAGGCCACGGAGTGTCACAGGGGGATGGTTTTGGCGGGCCCTTTGTGGAATAGGCACCGGATATTGACGCTCTTTCACCGGTTCTTTCCCGTTAAGGGAAATTCGACTTCGGCGTGGCGTTGTCATCTCGCTCGCGGCAACTGTAAGCATCGTACCGGTCTGGCGACTATGGGTCGCATTCCGAAAGGAACGGTAAAATGCTCACCCCAATCAGGAAAATAGCGAGGCCCGCCACGCATGGCCTTCTCGCGGTGACGCTGGCGGTCACCATGGCGCCGGCGGCTAGCGCGGCCTCGGACCCCGACAAGGACCGGCACTTCAAGGGAATCCACAGCGACCGTGGCTTCCGCACCGACCACCACGGCGACGACGGTGGCAGGAACTGCAGGCCACACACGTTCTTCCGGATCCACAAGCTCTCGCCGCGGAACTTCTTCGTGCCCCGCACCCGCTACACCGACGGCCCCGGCGGCTCGATGACGGTGTCGGTCACGCGCGAGCACGAGGTCCTCGCCTTCCTCGAGTCGGAGAACGAGAAGACCAAGGAACTGGCGAAGACATTCACCAAGGAGGACGACGAGACGAATCTCGACACCAAGACGGTGCTCGAACAATTGCGCCGGCTCGGTCTGCCGCACCTCGAAGAGCGGCACATGGTCTTCACCGGGCACGAATACACCCGGGAGATCAGCGACGGGAAATACGGCAACATGTGGTACCGGGTCTTCGGTTATCGCGTCGGCTGGTCCGCCTGGTCGGTGCTCGGCACCTGCGACCGCCACCCGGTCGACTCCGGCATCGCCAACGTGCCCTCCCGGGTCGAGGGCTGGCGCTACTGGGAGACCAAGCACCCGATGTTCAAGCGCCGCCTTCTGTCGGTGAAGTAGAGAATCCCAGGTCAGATGGGTTCCGGACTGATTCGCCGGGTATGGGATGGGTCCGGTCCGGCTGTGCCCGGACGCGCAGCCGTCCGGTGCGCGGGGCCTCCTAGGCTTCGACGAGGGGGACACCATGAGCATCCTGCGATATCTGGGAATGACATCGTTCCGCATGCCATTCCTCCGCATTCCCGGCCCAGAGCCCAAGCCTCCGCACGGCAACGGCGACACCAGCAGCCGCGCACGCCGCCGCAGGCGGCGCCACCGCCGATGAGCGATCGTCCCCGGGATGTGAGGGCGTCCACCCTCACATCTCGCGTGGCGTCCACGAGTACGTGACGGTCAGGAGAAGGACGCCAGCGCGATGCCCAGCGTCCGCTGGTTCTGGCCGGAGGCCTTGGCGTCGGTGGAGTTGACCGAGTAGACCACCGTGCGGGACAGGTCCCGGGTGGCACCGACGCCGGCGGCGTAGCCCCAGCGGGCACCGGTCTTGCCGTACGCGACGATCCCGCCGGGCAGCACCAGCCTGGACATCCCCGAGGTGTAGCTCGCGGGCTCGCACTTGCCGTACGTCATCACGTCCGGGACGGTGAACATGGGCTCCAGCTGCGCCGGCGGCACCACCTTGCCGGAGAACAGCGCCTTGACGAACTTCTCCAGGTCGGCGGCGGTCGAGACGAGGTCGCCAGAGGCCCAGGTCGAGGTGACGCTCGTGTTCGTGATGTCCACCACGTGCCCGCCCTCGTAGGGGACGGCGTTCGGGAAGCCGGCGGACACGGACTGGTAACCCTGGTGGTGCGCGCCCTTGATGCGCACCGACGTGCCGGGCAGATAGCTGTCCCGCATGCCGACGGGGCGCAGGATCCGGCTGGCGACCTCGTGCTCGTACGATCTGCCCGTGACCTTCTCGATCAGCATCCCCGCCACGAACGTGTTGATGTTGAGGTAGTGCTGCCTGGTTCCGGGGGCGAACTCGATGGGGTTGCGCACGGCCAGGGCGACGTACTCGCGGGGCGTCCACTTCTCGAACCGGGTCTCGTAGACCCACTCGAACGAGTCGGGCAGGTCGGGGGCGGGCAGGCCGCTGGTGTGGTTCAGCAGCTGGCCGATGCTTACGTCGGGGTAGGAATCAGGCAGCAGGCCGGGCAGGTCGTCCTGCACGGTGCCGTCGAGCGAGACCTTCCCCTCGGCCACGAGCTGCAGCACGACGGCGGTGGTGAACATCTTCGTCACGCTGCCCGCGCGGAAGCGTACGTGCTCGGACGCCTTGCGCCCCGTGCGCAGGTCGGCCACCCCGGTCACCCCTCGCCACGAGCCCTTCGTGCCGCCCACGCGCACGACCGCCGCGGTGGCGTCGGCCGCCGGCAGGCCCGCGATGGACTTGCGCAGCGCCGCCTCGTTGATCGGCGGGATCTGCCGGCCGTCCTGCGGAGCCTGGACGGCCGGCGGCGTCGGGCAGGGGCTCGGCGTCGGCGTGGCCGCCTGCGCGGGCGCCCCCACGAGCAGGGTGGCGAGGGCGAGGCAGGCGACGGCGGTCTTCATCATGGTGTTTCTCCAGGTTTCGGGAATGCGGCAATCCTGCTGCGGACAGCCCCCTCAGCGGATCGCCGGTACGACCGATCTCTCCTCGCTCCCGAGAGGGAGCCCCCGAATCCCTCGCACCGGCGATGCCCGGCCTCCCTCCCCGGGCCGAGGATTCTCTCCATGAACCCCATGAACGCTCGCTTCGCCTTCATCGCCGCGCCCCTGCTCGTCCTCGCCTACGGCGTGATCCGCATCCTCGACGGTCTCGACGGCAGCCGCGGGCCCGGCCTCGCCTGGACCACGGGCCACCTCGCCTTCATGGCGGCCCTCGTGCTGTTCGCCGGGATCTTCTGGCAACTGCGCGCCATGGCCGGCCGGGACACCCTGTCCACCGTGAGCGCCGTGGCCGGCACCGCCGGGATCGCCGCGCTGCTCGCGCAGTTCGGCATCGACGTCGTGGTCGGGTTCCTGGCCGCCGACCACGCCGGCATGAGCGTGCTGTTCGACCGGGTGCAGAGCGTCCCGGGCGTGGCCATCGCCGTCTACGACGGGGGACCGTTCCTGTTCTACCTGGCCCAGCTCGCCCTGGTGATCCAGCTCGCGGTCATGCGCCGGGTCCGGCCGTGGACGCCGGTCCTGGTGCTGATCGACCTCGCCCTGCCGTTCGCCGACAAGGACCTCATCCCGCTCGGCGCGCTCTTCCTGCTCGTCTCGTTCGCCCCGCTCGCGCGCCGCGAGGTCCCCGCTGCCGCGACCGTGCGGCCCGCCGCGACCGTGTCATGACGCGCAGGGCAAGATGGGGTCCCATGTCCGAGCCACGGTATGTCACGCGGTTCCGCCGCTGGTGGGCCTCGCTGCCCACGATCCTGGTGGACGCCGCGCTCGCGGCGCTGGTGCTGGTCGTGCAGCTGTGGCCGTTCGTCTCGCGGGACAACCCGTGGGGCGGGCCCTGGCACTGGCTCGGCTACGTCGTCGTGGTCGCCGCGTGCGTGCCGCTGGTCTGGCGGCGCCGGGCGCCGGTGGCCGTCCTGCTCGGCACGCTCCTCCCGACCACCCTCTACGACATCGTGGACCAGGTGCCCGCCCAGCCGATCTGGTACGGGGGACTGGTGGCCTTCTACACCGTGGCCGTCTACTGCACCAGGTGGATCCGCTGGGTCATGTTCGCCATCACGCTCGCCGGCGGCCTGCTCATCGTCGGCTCGGCCGAGACCGCGCTGCGCGGGGTCGTGCTGTTCGTCGCCGCGTACGCCATCGGCCGGGCGGCCGCCGCCTCCCGCGCCCACGCCGCCGCGCTGGAGGAGCGCGCCGCCCAGCTCGCCCGCGAGCGCGAGGCCGAGGCCGAGCGGGCCGCCGAGCGCGAGCGGGCCAGGATCGCCCGCGACATGCACGACATCCTCGCCCACGCGGTCAGCGTCATGGTGGTCCAGGCCGAGGCCGGGCCCGTGGCGGTCGGGAGCGACCCGGCCAGGGCCGTGGCCGCCTTCGACGCGATCGCCGCCGCCGGTCGCGACGCCATGGACCAGCTCCGCCGGATGCTGAACGTCCTGAAGGAGGAGCAGGGCCCACGCGGGCCCCAGCCGACCATCGCCACGCTGCCCACCCTGGCCGACCAGGTCCGGGCAACCGGACTCCACGTGACATACTCCACCTCGGGCGAGCCGAGGCCGCTGTCTCCCGACGCGGAGGTGGCCGCGTACCGGATCACCCAGGAAGCCCTCACCAACATCGTCAAGCACGCGGGCGCCACGCGCGCCGGCATCGCCCTCGCCTGGCAGGACCACGCACTCATGATCGAGATCACCGACGACGGCCGGGGCCGCGACCCGGGCCTTCCCGCGGGCATCCCCACAGGCACCCCCGCGGGCCTCCCGTCGGGCCTCCCCTCGGGCGGGAACGGCCTCATCGGCATCCGCGAGCGCGCCGCCGCCTGCGGCGGCACCGCCGTCACCGGGCCGCGCCCGGACGGCCCCGGCTTCCGGGTCCTCGTGCGGCTCCCGCTGGCGGCGTCATGACCATCCGCGTCGTGGTGGCCGACGACCAGGAGCTGGTACGCGCCGGGTTCAGCATGATCCTCGACGCCCAGCCGGACATCGAGGTCGTCGCCGAGGCCGGCGACGGCGAGCAGGCGGTCGCCGCCGTCCGCGAACACCGCCCCGACCTGCTCCTGCTCGACATCCGGATGCCCGTCATGGACGGCATCGAGGCCGCCCGGATCGTGTGCGCGGACGGGGACTGCCGGGTCCTCATGCTGACCACGTTCGACCTGGACGACTACGTCTACGACGCGCTGCGGGCGGGGGCCAGCGGGTTCCTGCTCAAGGACGTCCGGCGCGACGACCTCGTGCACGCCGTACGGGTGGTCGCGGCCGGCGAGTCCCTGCTCGCCCCCTCGGTCACCACGAAGCTGATCGCCGACTTCACCTCCAGGGCGGCCCCCCGGCCCGCCGCGCCGCCCGCGGAGCGGCTGTCGGTGCTGACCGGGCGCGAGCAGGAGACGCTGCGGCTGATCGCCAGAGGGCTGTCCAACGCGGAGATCGCGCGGGAGCTGGTGGTGAGCGAGCACACGGTGAAGACGCACGTCAGCAACGTGCTGACCAAGCTGGGGCTGCGCGACCGGGTGCAGGCGGTGATCGTCGCGTACGAGACCGGCCTGACCGTCCCGGGCGACACCCGCTGATCCGCCCGGCCGGCGCCCGCCGACGGGTCCCGGGAGCCCGCGGATCACCCATGGACCTGACCGGGTGATCGGGTTACTGTCAGGTCGTTTCGCGAGTACCCACCAACCCGACGGGGGTGCGTCATCAACGCCAAACTGGTCACCCGCATCGTCCTGGGGCTCTTGACGCCCCTCGCCCTGCTCGTGGCGGCTCAGCCGGCGCAGGCCGCGCCGTTCTGCATTCCCGAGGCGCCCGTGTGCGCGGGCCTCGACAACGGGCGCTTCGTCTTCACGGTCCAGCCGGCGCCCGCCACGCTGTCGGTGAGCGCCACGGCCAACGGGGCGCCCGCCACCGGGAGCATGTCCTACGTCACCGGGCCCGGCTACCTGCGGGGCTGGTACCAGCCGTTCCCGCCGCTGGTCTCGGGGGACGTGATGTGCATGTCGTTCTACGGCATGGGCGTGCCGCCGGGGCCGTACTGCGACACTGCGCCGTGAATTTCGAGAAATTTCCTGGTTTGGGCGGCATGCCCAGCCAGGGGGGATAAGGCCGAAATGAGGGGCTGCGGAGGGCGGCGATCAACGGCTTAGCTGGCATTTACCCACCATTGGTCACTCTTGTGTCATCGGGACACTAGGAGATGACATGGACGCGAACGAACCTCGCACCGGTGGTTGGAGCCAGTTCGGCGAGACGCCGCCCGCCGCTGGCGGGTTCACCCGGCCGGGCCCGACGGTCACGCCGCCCCCGCCCCCCGCGCCGCGGCGGGCCGGGTTCGTGCTGACCCGCAAGGCGATCGCCGGGCTCGCGCTGGCGGCCGTGGCCGCCCTGTCGGCGGCGGCGCTGGGTGGCGGCGCGATGGGCGCGTACCTGGCCGAGGGGAGCCGGCCGGCGGCGACCGCCACGCCCGCCGGTGCCAGCCCCGTGTTCCGTACCGCCGCGGACCGGTACACGGTCGCGCAGGTGGCGGAGAAGGTGCAGCCGTCCGTGGTGATGATCCAGGGGCAGACCAGTGAGGGCTCCGGCGTGGTGCTGTCGGAGGACGGGCTGATCCTCACCAACAACCACGTGGTGTCCGGGCAGAAGAGCCCGCTCACGGTCAAGTTCAACGACGGGAGGACGGCCAAGGCGAGCGTGGCCGGCACCGACCCGGCGACGGACCTGGCCGTCATCCGGGCCCAGGGCGTGTCGGGGCTGGCCAAGGTGGCGCTGGGCGACAGCGACCAGCTCAAGGTGGGCGACGACGTGCTGGCCATCGGCAGCCCGCTGGGCCTGGACGGGACGGTGACCTCGGGCATCGTCAGCGCGCTGGACCGTACCGTGACCTCCGGGAGCGGGCCGGACGAGCGGCAGCTCCCGCCCGGCTTCGGCGGGCAGGAGCAGGCGGCGGAGACGACCACGCTGGGCGGCATGATCCAGACCGACGCGGCGATCAACCCCGGCAACTCGGGCGGCGCCCTGGTGAACGCCGCCGGCGAGCTGGTCGGCATCAACAGCGCGGTCGCCGCCGACGGCGTCAACCTCGGCTTCGCGATCCCGGTGAACACCGCCAAGCACGTCTCCGAGCAGCTCATCAGCAAGGGGACGGTGAGCCACGTGTACCTGGGCGTGAGCCTCGCCGACGCCACCGGCGACGTGCCCGGCGCGCTGGTCCGCCAGGTGACCGCGGGCGGCCCGGCCGAGAAGGCCGGCCTGAAGCAGGGGGACCTGATCACGAAGATCGGCGGGACGCCGGTGCAGGGCGGGGACACCGTCGTCGGCCAGGTGCGGGGGTACAAGGTCGGCCAGCAGGTCGAGATCACCTACCAGCGAGACGGCAAGCCGGGCACCGTGACCCTCACCATGGAGGAGAAGAAGTAAGCCCACGTCAAAGCGCCTCCTGCCCGCTCCCCGCGGGTGGGAGGCGCTTTGCTGTCCGGCGTACTTAGTCCGATTGGAGGCGAAAGGTGCCCGATCATGCGTGATTAGGCCCTCCTCGATCGGCGTAAGCCAGGATACATTCACGTTAATTTGCCCTCTCTTATTCCCCGAGTAGACCGAAGGAGAGAGGCATGAGAGCGAGAACCGCGATCGCGGCCCTTACAGCTGCGGCGATCCTCATGCCGGCGGCCGCCGCGCAAGCCTCCGGGACCGCGGGCGCCGCGGCCCCGCCGCCGGACGACCAGTTCCAGAAGGTGACGCTCAACGACAACCCGGGCGAGCCGATGGACCTGGCGGTGTTACCGGATTCGAGGGTCCTGCACACCACCAGGCCCGGCGAGGTCTGGTTACACGATCCCAAGACCGGCCTCAACACGCTGGCCGCCCGCCTCGACGTCTACCAGCACGACGAGGAGGGCCTCCAGAGCATCGCCCTCAGCCCCGGCTTCGGCAAGGGCTCCAAGAAGGACGACTGGGTCTACCTCTACTACTCGCCCCCGCTCGACACTCCCGTCGACGACCCGGCCACGCCGGACGTGAACGAGGGCGACGCCCCGTTCACCGGCACGCCGCAGGACTTCGCGCCCTTCAAGGGCCTGATCCGGCTGTCCCGCTTCCGCTTCACCGGCGCCACCATCGACCTGCGCACCGAGCAGCGCATCCTCGACGTGCCGGTGGACCGCGGCATCTGCTGCCACGTCGGCGGGGACATCGTCTTCGACGCCGCGGGCAACCTCTACCTGTCCACCGGCGACGACACGAACCCGTTCTTCTCCGACGGCTTCACCCCGATCGACGAGCGGCCCGACCGGAACCCCGCCTTCGACGCCCAGCGCAGCTCCGGCAACACCAACGACCTGCGGGGCAAGATCCTGCGCATCAGCGTGCGGGCCGACGGCTCCTACACGATCCCCCGCGGCAACCTCTTCCGGCCCGGCACGGCGCGTACGCGGCCGGAGATCTACGCGATGGGCCTGCGCAACCCGTTCCGGATCGAGCTGAACCGCTCCACCGGCGAGTTGTACGTCGGCGACTACTCGCCCGACCAGCGGGAGGCCGATCCCCAGCGCGGCCCGTCGGGCACCGGCAAGTGGACGGTCATCCGCAAGGCCGGGAACTACGGCTGGCCGTACTGCGCGACGGCGCGGCTGCCGTACGTGGACTACGACTTCGCGACCGGCGCGTCGGGTGCGGCGTTCAACTGCGCGGCCCCGGTCAACGAGTCGCCGCGCAACACGGGCCTGCGCGAGCTGCCTCCGGTCACGCAGCCGGACGTGTGGTACTCGTACGGGCCGTCACCCGAGTTCCCCGCGCTGGGCACCGGCGGGATCGGGCCGATGGCCGGGCCCGCGTACGAGTTCGACCCGGCTGACACGCGCGGCCGCGCCCCCGTGGCCTGGCCGAGGTACTACGACGGCGTGCCGCTCTTCTACGAGTGGACCCGCGACTACGTCAAGGCGTTCCACCGGGACGGGCGGATCGAGGACGTGCTGTCCTCGTTCGTCTTCGACAACCCGATGGACCTGGAGTTCGGCCCCGACGGCGCGCTCTACGTGCTGGAGTACGGCGACGGCTTCTTCAGCGAGAACCCGGACGCCCAGCTCTCCCGGATCGACTACATCGGATACACCGGCAACCACTCGCCGATCCCGGCGGCCCAGGCGTCGGTGACGGCCGGCCACGCGCCGCTCACCGTCAACTTCACCAGCACCGGCACGAGCGACCCAGACGGCGACCGGCTCCGCTACGCGTGGGACTTCAACGCCGACGGCAGGGTCGACTCGCGCAGCCCCTCGGGGTCGTACACCTACCGGGAGAACGGCCTCTACAACGCCACGCTGCGGGTCACCGACCCCGACGGCATGTCGGCGGCCACGTCCGTGCGGATCGTGGTCGGCAACGCCGCGCCGGTCGTGGAGCTGGTCCGGCCGGTCAACGGGCAGCAGTTCACGTTCGGCGACGTCGTCGAGTTCGAGGTGCGCGTCACCGACGACCAGCCGGTGAACTGCGCCAACGTGACCGTGGACTACATCCTCGGCCACGCCGACCACGGCCATCCGCAGACCACGGCCCGCGGCTGCACGGGCTCCATCCAGACCACCGTCCCCAGCGGGCACGACCCGGAGACGGACGACCTCACCGGCGTCTTCGTCGCCAGCTACACCGACCCCGGCACCGGCGGCCTGCCGCCGCTGACCGGCAGCACCCAGGTGGTGCTCCAGCCCACGAGTTAGGAGATCCCATGTGTTACGGCTACGGCCCCAGCAGGCGCTCCCTGCTGGCCGCGGGCCTCGGGTTAGGCGCGGCCGCCCTGGCCGCCGCCTCCCCGGCCGCCGCGGCGTCGACGGGCCACCCGCGCGGGGAGCGCGTCCCGCCGGGCCAGATCAGCATCCAGCTCTGGACCGTACGTGACGACCTCGCCCAGAACTACGACACCACGCTCGCCTACCTGGCCGAGATCGGATACCCGAAGGTCGAGCTCGCGCTCGGCTACTTCGGCCGCACGGCGAGTCAGCTGCGCGAGTTCCTCGACGGGCTCGGTCTCGAGGCCAGCTCCAGCCACGACGGCATCAGCCCCGATGACGCCGCGCTGGAGACGAAGATCGAGAACGCGCTGACCCTCGGCCAGACGTACATGGTCGTGCCCTACCTGAACTCCACCAGCCTGGACGAGTGGAAGGGCTGGGCCGAGCGGATGAACGTCGAGGCGCGGGCCGCCCGGTCGGCCGGCCTGCGCTACGGCTACCACAACCACGCCCACGAGTTCACGACCGACCTCGGCGGCGGGAAGACGCCGTGGGACGTGCTCACCGCCGAGCTCGACCCGCGCCTGGTCCACCTGGAGATCGACATCTACTGGGCGGTCACCGGCGGCGTCGGGCGCGGCGCCCGCGACCCGGTGAAGTTCGCGATCGACGTCATCCGCAGGGCGCCGCAGCGCGTGCTGCAGTACCACGTCAAGGACCGGCACCTGGACGGCGACATGGCCGACCTCGGCACCGGGACGATCGACTTCCGCCGCGTCTTCGACGCGCACCGCGTGCGGGAGTACATCGTGGAGAACGACACCCCTGACGTGACGCCCCGGCAGACCTCGGAGGTCGGCTACCGCTACCTGCGCAAGCTGCGGTTCTAGCGCGGTGCCCCGCCGGGCCCGGTCCGGGCCCGGCGGGTGCGCAGCCGTACGGGGCCGAACAGGCCGGTGGTGCGCTGTCCGGGGAAGACGAAGTGGGTCGGGCTGACCTCGTCGAAGTACGGCGCCAGCGTGCCGAGCACCAGGATCTCGACCGTGTTGACCCCCTCCGCCAGCTCGACCTCGAACGTGTACGGCGAGCACACCCGCACCCCGCACGCCCGCCCGTTCACCGTCACCTCGGCCGTGCCCCGGACCCGCCCCAGGTCCAGCACGCCCGGCCCGGCTGCGTCGGCGGAAACGGTGGTGCGGTACCGGACGCCGCCGCTGTACCCGGCCAGGCCGCGCTCCTCCCAGTTCCCGAGCCGCATCCGCCCGGGCCCGCAGGTGAACCGGACGGGCCCGGCGAACGCCGCCCCCGCCTGCGCTCCCGGCACCGTGGCGACATGCAGCTCGATCGTCCCCGGCAACTTCCCGCGCACCTCCACGTCGCCGCCCACCTCGATGCCGGTCGCCCCCGGCGGCGGGTCCAGGAGGAACGTCTCGGTCCGCGGGCGGGCGCCGGGGACGGCGAAGACGGCGGGCAGGGCGGCCGGGCGGCCGTCGAGCCAGCCCGCCTCCGGCAGCGGGTGCGGGCGGGGGCGCAGGTAGAGGGCGGCGGGGTCGCCGTGCTGGCGGCGGCGCACCCGGGGACCGGGCGACCAGCCAGGACCGGAGACCGCGAGACCGTCGACCAGCACCCAGCCGTCCGACTCGATCCTGATCGTGTTGTCGCCCGGGCGCAGCACGTGGGACACGTCATACCTGCGCACCCGGGGGATGTCCGCCTCGGCGTAGGGGTCGAAACCGCCCTGCCGGCCCACTTCCGTGCCGTTGACCAGCACCTGGCAGGCCGCGGTGGAGGCCACCTGCAACAGCTCCGGCGGCTCCGCTCCGGCGCGCACGACGGTCTCCAGCGGCGTGCCGGCGATCCACTCGGGGCGGACGGCGTCGTCGGGGTCGGCCACCAGGCACACGTAGGCCCGCAGGTCGAGCTCCTCGTCCGGCACGAGCAGCAGCTCGACCAGATGCTCGCCGGGCGCGAGGGGCGAGAGCGCGACGGCGGCGTAACCGCGGTCGGCGAGCGGCTGCCGCTCACCGTCGAGCCAGAGGGTCTTCGCCGCTCCCGCCCCGATGGCCGGCCAGGCGGGCGGGCCGGGCGGCACGGTGAGCACGGTGCGGAAGCGGGCCTCGACGCCCGCCCCGACGCGGCCGAACGCCAGGAACTCCATGGGCACGTGCCCCTTCGGCCCGAGCGTCTCCCGATGGACGGGGTCCTTGCGCAGCCCCCGGGAGGCCGACCACACCGAGGGCGTCCACGGGCCGTCGCCCGTCCGCTGCTCGCCCCTGGGCCCGAACGTCACGTCCACCCGTTCCCCGCCGGGCGTCCGCAGCGTCCAGCACTCGACGCCGGACCCGCCGACGCCGGACCCGCCGACGCCGGACCCGCCGACGCCGGACCCGCCGACGCCGGACCCGCCGACGCCGGACCCGCCGAAATCGGACCCGCCGAAATCGGACCCGCCGAAATCGGACCACGTGTCGTCAAGGGTGGGCACCAGCTCGACGTCCCACTCGTCCCCGAGATCGACCTCCACCGGGAGCGGCTCGGGCGGCGGGGCGGGCTCGGCGGTCGTGCCGTCGAACACCAGCAGCGCGGCCGGCCCGTCGTCGAACGGCACGACGACCTCCACGTCGTCCCCGTCACGCGTGTGCGGCAGCGGCCGGGGCTCGCCCCCGTCGAAGAGGCGGGCCAGCAGCGGGGTGCCCGAGACGCCCCTGACGGTGATCCGCATGTCGCGGGCGTACCGGGCGGGGTCGAAGTCGATGACGGCGTCCAGCCAGCCGAGCTCGACGCCGCGCTCCTCGGGCCGTCCCACGCCGATCCTGCTGGCCATGGGGTGCGCCGCCGTGAGGAACACCAGCGTGGTGTCGCCCACCTCGCGCACCAGCGCGGGCACCGGCGCCTCGACCCGGCGGGGCAGCCCGGCCAGCGCCTCGCCGAGCCGGTCCGGGGCGGCCACGTAGGAGGCCAGGCCGCGCAGGGAGTCGGGCAGTGTGCCGACGGCGACGAGCAGCCCGCCGTGCGCGGCGAACTCGGCCAGCCGGGCGGCGACGTCCTCGTCGAGGGTCGTGACGGCGGGCAGGACGATCGCGCGGTACGCCTCGGTGGACACGGCCAGCCGCCCGTCCGCGACCGCCGCCCGGCGCACCGAGTCGTCGTCGATCACGTCGGCGTCGAGGCACAGCCGGTCGAGCACGCCGGGCACGGTGGCGAACCAGGCCATGTCGCCCACGATCTCCCGGTAGACCTCCTGCGCCCGCGCGGCGGCCGGGTCCACCCGGTCGAGGCCGATGCCGGATTGGGCGGTGGCCGTGGGCAGCAGGACCGCGACGTCGCAGGCGTGCCGCCCCTGGGACAGCGCGGCGCACAGCCGGGTGACGGCGTCGGCGAAGACCCGGTGGTGCCGCCAGTACGGCTGCCGCCAGTCGGTGGACGGCGGCGCCCATTCCCACCAGCCGCGCCGGGTCGTGTAGTAGACCGCGTGCGGGTTGTACAGCGTCGCCCCGGCCCGCAACCAGGGCAGCAGCCAGTCGAGGGTCTCCTCCAGGGTGCCGCCCCAGCCGCTGGAGTGGAACGCCTCGATCCAGGTGCGCGGCCGCCCGTACAGGTGGGCGAGGGAGGCGTGCAGGCGGGCGTCGCCGTGGTGGTCGGAGCCGGGCGCGCCGAACCAGCGGTGGGTGCGCGCGTAGTCGGCGTAGAGCTGCACGCCCTCCACCGGGTGCCCGGCGCGGGCCGGGTCCTGCTGGTCGCAGCCGTTCAGCAGGCCGTGCCGCTCGTGCCACTCGGCCAGCGGCCGGAAGAACGCCTCCTCGGCCAGCTCGGCGCGGGTCCGCTGGTACGCCCGCCAGTCCGGGTCGCCGAGCGAGAACTCCGCGCCCCGGCGGGCCCGGTACTCCTCGGCGAAGCGGGCGGACCAGGTGGGCAGGGTGGGCAGCTCGTCCTGGAACGACCCGGCGATCACCCGCCCGAACCACTTCCCGACCCGCCGCTCGAACTCGCCGTGCACCCGGTCCAGCAGCACCGCGCACGCCTCGGGCGAGAGGTAGTCGAACCCGCGCAGCGACACGGACCCGTCCGGGGCCAGCCACTGCCCGGCGAACTCCGGGCGTTCGACCACCAGCCGGGCCTGCAGGTCCGCGCCGGAGAAGCCGAGCTGGTCGTAGAACCACAGGTACGCGCCCAGCTCGTACGCGTCGGCGCACACCCCGTCGAGCAACTCCCACCACGCCTCCGACAGGAACGGCGGGTCGTCGGCGTCCGCCCCGAACGTCGGCCCCGAGGGCGCGAGGTTCAGGATGACCAGGTTGTGCACGCCCCCGGCGACCAGGCGCTCCATCTGCCAGCGCAGCCGGTCCCGGCGCAGCGGCTCGCCGCTCCACCACCAGATGGCCGCCGGGGAGTACTGACGGGGCGGCTCCCTGAGCAGGTCGAGCACGTTCATCCCTTGAGTCCGGTGGAGAAGCCCTTGATGACGTAGCGCTGCAGGGCCAGGAAGACCAGCACGATCGGCAGCGCGCCGAGCACGAGGCCGGCGAAGACCAGGCCGTGCTGGGAGACGTACTGGCCGACGTAGGCGAAGACGCTGACCGGGACCGTCTCGAAGCCGGAGCCGCCGAGGTAGACCAGCGGGGTGAAGAAGTCGTTCCAGATGAAGACGGCGTTCAGGATCAGCACCGTGCCGGTGATGGGGCGCAGCAGCGGGAAGACGACGCGGGTGAAGGCCACGAAGTGGGTGGCGCCGTCGATCTGGGCGGCGCTGGCGTAGTCGCGGGGCAGCGCCCTGATGAACCCGGTGTAGAGGAACACCGTGAACGGGAGCTGGATGCCGGTGTAGAAGAGGATCATCCCGGCGTGCGTGCCGATCAGCCCCAGGTCGGTCACCAGCTCGTAGAGCGGGATCATGCCGAGCTGGAACGGCAGCACGATGCCCAGCAGGAACAGCACGTACAGGCCGTACCCGAGGCGGGTCTGCACCCGGGCCAGGAAGTAGGCGGCGAACGAGCCGAGCGCGATCAGGGCGACCAGGCTGACCACCGTGATCACCGTGCTGTTCATCAGGGACGGGCCGAGCGCGGCCAGCGACCACGCGTCGGCGAAGTTGCCGAACGTGGGCGGGTTCGGCAGCGCCAGCGGCGACTGGGAGATCTGCGCCGGATCCTTCAGCGACAGGGAGACCAGCGTGTAGACGGGGAACAGGAACGCCACCGCCACCGCGATCATCACGATCTCCAGCAGGAAGGTCCTTCTCACGCCGTCACCTCCCGGCCGCGCAGGTAATAGACCTGTACGAGGGACACCGCGGCCACGAACAGGGCCAGCACCAGCGCGATCGCCGTGCTGTAGCCGAACTTGCCGAACACGAACGCCTGCTTGTAGAGCACGGTGGACAGCGTCTCCGTGGCGTAGCCGGGGCCGCCGTTCGTGGCGGCGAAGATCTGGTCGAAGAGCTTGAGCCCGCCGATCGTGGACAACATCAGGTTGATCGTCACGGCGGGGGCGAGCAGCGGCCAGGTGACGTAGCGGAAGCGCTGCCAGGTGCCCGCGCCGTCGATCATGGCCGCCTCGTGCAGCTCCTTGGGCACCCCCTCCAGCCCGGCCAGGAAGATGACCATGGAGTATCCGGCGTACTGCCAGACCACCATGCCGGCGATCGACCACAGCGCCATCGACGGGTCGCCGAGCCAGTCCACCTCCAGGCCGAGCAGGCCGTTGAGCCCGGCGGCCGGGTCGGGGTTGTAGATGTACTTCCACAGGAACGCCACCATGACCGGGCTGACCACGACCGGCGCGAAGAAGATCACCCGCAGCAGCGCCCGGCTCTTCAGCTTCGCGTGCACGCCGAGGGCCAGCAGCAGGCCGACGCCGTTCTGCACGGCCACGATCGCCACGGTGAGCAGCAGCGTGTTGCCGATGGAGCCCATGGCCTGCTCGTCGCCCAGCAGCGTGCGGAAGTTGGCCAGGCCGACGAACGACATGTCCTGGCCGATCCCGCTCCAGTCCGTGAACGCGTAGACCACGCCGCTGACCGCGGGATAGAGCACCACCAGCGCGTACACCACTAGGGCGGGCGCGGCGAACAGCCAGGGCGGTGCGGGCCGGGCACGGGAGGCGGTCAGCGGGGTCACTTCTGGTACGCCTCGTCCATCTTCTTCAGGGCCTCGTCGATCGTGGACCGGCCGGCCAGCAGCTCCTGGATCACCGCGAAGTGCACGGGCTGCACCTCGGCGTTGGGCCAGCGCTGGTCCATGAAGGGCACGGCCCGGTCCTTGGTGAACGGCAGGAACGACTGCACGGCCGGGTCGATGGTCGAGGAGGCGTCCTGGGTGAGCGGGATGGCGGCGATCGCCTTGGCCCAGGCGTTGATGTTCTCCTGCTTGCCGAGGAAGTCGAGGAACGCCTTGGCCTCCTCCACGTTCTTGCCCTTGGCGCTGGCCCCGAGCCCGACGACGACGCCGGCGGGGATCCACACCGAGGCCGCGTCGTCGGCGCCCGGCAGGGGGAACATCGACAGGTCGTCGGGGGAGGAGGCGGCCTTGCGGAAGTCCGGCAGCACGGCCGACACCTGCACGGCCATGGCGGCCTTGCCGGTGGCCACCATGGAGGTCTGCTGCTCGAACGTGGTGCCGTTGGGCTTGTCGTTGAAGAAGCCGCGCTTCTGCAGCTCCAGGTACATCTCCATGGCCTGGCGCCAGCCGGACTGCGCGAACGTGGTCTGCCCGGCGAGCTGCTTGTCGTCGAACGTGGGGTCCTTGGCGTAGACGGTGGAGGGCACCAGCGCGTACGTGATGAGCTGGGTGACCCACGGCGTCTGCGCGCCCAGCGCGATCGGCACGATCCCGGCCTTCTTCAGCTTGTCGCAGACCGCGAGGAACTCGGTCCACGTCGTCGGCGGCGCGTCGATGCCCGCCTGCTCGAACGCCTTCTTGTTGTAGACCGCCCCGATGACCGACGAGCCCGCCGAGTAGATGTAGGTCTTGCCGTCGAGCTGGAAGGCGGGCTTGAACCCCGCGGGGATCGTCTGGGTCCACGCCTGGGCCGACAGGTCGGCCAGCAGCCCGGCCTTGGCGATCTGGCTCATGGACATGGCGCTGCCGTTGCCCGGGTACACGACGTGCAGGTCGGGGGCGTTGCCGGCGCCGAGCTGGGTGCGTACGGAGGTCTGCACCTGGTCGGTGGGGGCGTAGGACGCGGTGAGCCGCACCGTGGGCTTGACCTTCTGGTAGGCGGTCACCAGCTCGTCCATCGGCGTCTTCTGGTCGGCCACGCCGATGAACTTCAGCTCGGTCGTGGCCTGCCCGCCACCGGTCGTGGCCGTGGTCTCGGGGCGGGTCGAACACGCGGTGGCGGCCGCGGCCACGGCCAAACCGCCCATCATGCGAAGGAACTGGCCGCGACTCACCCGGGCGTCGTGCAGCAGGTCGGTCATGCTACGTCTCCTAAGATCCGATCCCCCGAGGAACAGCAATGCGAACGTTTTAATGAAGGCCGGCCGGAAGCGCTCGGCGCGCTCCCCGTGACTGGATTGTTAAGTTAACAATCAATCTTGTTAAAAGTGGTAGATGTGGGGAGGGTATGAGTCGCCCGAGACGGGTGTCAAGGGTAGGATGCGCAGCCGTCCGAGAGGGTGGAGACCCAGAGTGAATTCCCGGCAGCAAACCTCCAGCAGGTCAGCGCGCTGGCATGGCATGGCCGAGCACATCGTGCGGCAGGGCTCCGCCTCCGTCACGGAGCTCGCCGAGAGCTTCGGGGTCAGCGTGATGACCGTCCACCGTGATCTCGACGAGCTGGAGCGCCAGGGCATGGTGCGCAAGGTCCGCGGCGGCGCCACCGCCCAGGCCAGCAACGTGTGGGAGAGCAACATCGCCTACCGGCTCAAGGCGCACACGGCCGAGAAGGACGCCATCGCGCGCCTGGTCACGGAGCTGATCGAGCCGGGCAGCTCGGTCATGCTCGACGACTCCACGACCGCGCTGGCCGTGGCCCGCCACCTGGCCGAGGTGGGTCCGCTGACGGTGGTGACGAACTTCCTGGAGGCGATCAGGCTGCTGGCCGGCAGCCCCGACGTCCGGCTCATCGCGCTGGGCGGCGAATATCACGCCACCCACGACTCCTTCCTCGGGCTCGGCTGCGTGGACGCGGTCGAGGCGGTCAGCACGGACGTGGTCGTGGTTTCCACCTCGGCCATCTCCGAGAAGTACGCCTTCCACCAGGAGCAGGAGATCGTGCTGGTGAAGCGGGCGATGCTGCGCGCCGGCGCCCGGCGCATCCTGGCCGTGGACGGCTCCAAGCTGGCCCGGGTGGCGCTGCACCGGGTCGCGCCGCTCGACGACTTCGACGTCGTCGTGGTCGACGCCAACGCTCCGGGCGAGCTCCTCCAGCGGCTGCGCGACCACCACCCGGACGTTCGGGTCGCCCAGTTGTAACGCTAATCGGCGTGATTTGTAACTTGCATCTTGTTAAGAGGTTGCCTGCTTGCTACAAAGTGAGGGCTTTCGCCCCCCAGCTTAGGAAGCAACATGCGCCCTCCCTCGCGCCGATCGTTCCTCGGCCTCGGCAGCGCCGCGCTCGCCCTGGCCTTCACCACCGACCTGGCCGACCCGTGGACGGCACGGGCCGGCGTGAAGGGCGACGACCCCTTCCGGGCCGGCTATCCCTTCCGGTTGGGCGTCGCCTCCGGTGATCCGCTGCCCGACCGGGTGATCCTCTGGACGCGGCTGGCGGCCGACCCGCTGGAGCCGCTCGGCGGGCTGCCGTACGCGAGGATCAGGGTCGACTGGGAGATCGCGGAGGACGAGGCGTTCACCCGGCGCGCCCGCCACGGCTCCACCTGGGCCACCCCCGAGTACGGCCACTCCGTCCACGTGGACGCCAAGGGCCTGCGGCCGGGCCGCGAATACTTCTACCGCTTCCGCGCCGGCGGCGAGACCAGCCCCGTCGGCCGCACCAAGACGGCGCCCGCGCCCGGGAGCAGCCCCGAGGCGCTGCGCCTGGCCTTCGCCTCGTGCGCGCTGTGGCAGGACGGCTACTACAGCGCCTACCGCCACCTCGCCGAGGAGGAGCCCGACGTGGTCTTCCACCTCGGGGACTACATCTACGAGTACGGCATCGTGCCCACCGGCGGCCTGCGGAACACGCCGGTGCCCGAGCAGTTCCGGGTGCAGTGCGACACCCTCGACCGCTTCCGCGTCCAGTACGGCCTCTACAAGAGCGACCCCGACCTCCAGGCCGCGCACCACCGCGCGCCGTGGATCGTCACCTGGGACGACCACGAGGTGCTCGACAACTGGGCGGGCCCGAACGGCCCCGGCGGCGAGGTGACCGAGCAGGACTACCTGGTCATCCGGGCCAACGCCTTCCGCGCCTTCTGGGAGAACATGCCGGTCCGGGTGCCGGAGGTGCAGGGACCGGACGCCCGGATCTACCGCAGGTTCGCCTTCGGCGACCTCGCCGAGTTCAACGTGCTCGACACCCGGCAGTACCGCGACGACCAGGTCTGCGGCGACGGCCAGCAGGTGGACTGCGCCGAGCGGCTCGACCCGGCCAGGCAGATGCTCGGCGCCGAGCAGGAGAAGTGGCTGCTCGACGGCCTGGACGCCTCCCGCGCCAGGTGGAACGTCCTGGCCCAGCAGATCGCCATGATCCAGCTCGACTACGACCCGGGCCCGGCGCAGCGGCTCAGCATGGACCTCTGGGACGGCTACAAGGCGGCCAAGGACCGCGTGCTCAACGGCATGGTCGAGCGCCAGGTGAGCAATCCCGTGGTGCTCACCGGCGACCTCCACTACAACCTGGCCGGCGAGCTGCGGACGAACTTCGACGACCCGGCCTCGCCCGCGATCGGCGTGGAGTTCGTCGGCACGTCCGTCAGCAGCGGCGGCAACGGCAACGCGAACACGGGCCTGCCGCCGGGCGGCAGCGACCCGGTCAACCCGCATCTCCGGTTCTCCAGCTATCAGCGCGGCTACGTCTCGTGCGAGGTCACCAGGAGTCAGTGGCGGGCCGACTTCAAGGTCGTCCCGTACGTGGACCGGCCCGGCGCCCCGGTCTCCACCAGGGCGAGCCTGGTCACCCTCGACGGCGTCCCCGGCCTGCAAGCGCTCTAGGAAGGAACGACCATGCGCCACCTCACCGCCGCGCTCGCCATGGCCGCCCTGGTCATCGCCACCACCGGCGCCGCCAGGCCAGGGGACGTGACCCCGATCGCCGGGGCCGACCGTTTGATCGCCCCGCTCGGCGTGGACCCCGCCTGCCCCGCCAAGATCGAGATCGGCATGCGCAGCGACGCGAAGAAGCCCCAGTACGCCACCATGAACGTGGAGATCGACCCGCCGCTGACCGCCTCCCGCTCCATGCTGACCAGCTACCTGCCGCCCGGCTACGAGCTCGGCGCGAAGCTGCTGGTCGCCGTCCCGCCCGGGGCCACGGAAGGAGAGTACGGCCTGCGCCTGCGCACCCCGGCCCGGACGTTGTCGGTGCCGGTCGAGGTCGTGCCCGTGGACCGGCTCGACAACGGCGGCAACTTCGCGCTCCGCCGCCCGGTCACCGCCTCCTCCCAGCACGTCAACGCCAACTACCCGCCCTGCAGCATCGCCGACGGCGACCGCTCGTCCAACGGCTGGGCCGGCGGCAACGGCTGGAACGACGCCACCGGCCGGGCCTGGCCGGACACCGTGGCGATCGCGCTGGGCGGGACCCGGCAGGTCTCCCGGGTGGACCTGTACACGCTGGACACCGAACGCTATCCGGCCGCGACCTTCGGGCTGCGGGACTGGGACGTGCAGGCGCAGGTGGGCGGCCAGTGGCAGACGGTCGCGCAGGTACGCGGCAACACCGCGGGCAACGCGCGCTCCGACTTCGCCCCCGTCGGCGCCGACGCGGTCCGCATCGTCGCCCTGGCCTCGAACGGGGCCAACGACTACACCCGGATCATCGAGGTGGAGGTCCGCTGACGGCTACGCCAAACGGCTCTTTCCGGCTGCCAAAATGTTCGTCGCAAAAGGACCGACACGCCGGACGATAACGGTCGTTGCTATCCCTTGTGGGCACTTTTCTCCATAACTCCGACATAAGAGGTCTTTGTCGGGTCGGGCCCCGCCTGAGGAGGAACATGTACCGCTCGCTCGGCATCGCCGTCATCGCGACCCTGGCCGTCATGGCGCGGCCCGCCTGGGCCGCGCCGCCGCAGGTCGACAACATCGCACACCGGGGCGGCTCCGCGCTCGCGCCAGAGAACACTATCGCGGCCTGCGAAGTGGCCCGGAAGCGGGGGGCCGATGTGTGCGAGTTCGACGTCCAGCAGACCAAGGACCACCGGCTCGTGCTCATGCACGACGAGACGCTGGCCCGTACGACCGACGTCGAGAAGGTCTTCCCCCGCCGGTCGCCGTGGCGGGTCTCCGACTTCACGCTCGCGGAGATCCAGCGGCTGGACGCCGGCTCGTGGTTCTCGCAGCGCTACCGGGGCGAGCGGGTGCCCACCCTTTTGGAGGCCCTCCAGAAGGTCCGCGGCACCGGGGCCAGGCTGCTCCTGGAGATCAAGCACGCCCCGCGCAGCCCGGACATCGACCGGCGGGTGGCCGCCGAGCTGCAGGAGAACCGCGAGTCGTGGAGCGCCGACCGGCTGACCGTGCAGGCGTTCGGCTGGCCGTCGATGCGGGTGCTGAACGACATGGTGCCCGACGTCCCGATCGCGCTGCTCGGCAAGCCGCCCGCCGCCCGGCTGGCCGAGCTGGCCCGCTACGCCGACGGGATCACCCTCCCGCACGACGGCCTGACCACGCGATACGTCAAGAAGGTGCACGACCGGGGCATGCGGGTCTACACCTGGACGGCGGACCGCCCGGCCGTCATGGGGCGCCTGATCTCGTACGGGGTGGACGGCATCATGACCAACCGGCCCGACCGCCTGGCCGACGTCAAGCGGTACGCCCTTTGACACTCTGACAATCTTGCGCCGATTGCCAGGCTGCCACCCGGCGAAGAGGAGCAGGAGCAGATCCTCGTCGCGGCCCCGCTGGAGTTCGCCCGTGTTCGTCGGCCGGACAGGTAGATCGGCCGGTGAGCCAGCGACGAGCTCTTCGCGGAGGTGAGCGCGGTAGCCCTCGAGCTGACGCGCTCGTCCGACGGCTGGACCATGCCATCCGCCACCCCAAAGCCCGCCCCGATCGGTCCTTTAATTCGGATTGCCGATGATTATGCGGACCCTCCGAAAAGCGGTATCCCGTCCAATTGATCGCGAAAATTGGACGGCTTCACTGTGCGGCGTATGCTGGCGGTACGGTCGCGTGGCAGACGACGAGGACGGGGCCCACCTTGAGCGGAAAAGCCTTGGTCACAGGGGCTGGAGGCTTCATTGGTGGACATATGGTCAGGAGGCTACTGGATTCCAGTTACTCCGTAACAGGGGCCGACATCAAGCCGCTGGCGAATTGGTGGCAACGGTTCGACATTCGCAATGTCGTGGCGGATCTCAGAGATCCGGCCGTGTGCAGGGACCTCGCTCGTGACGTCGATGTGATTTATCATCTCGCTGCCGACATGGGTGGCATCGCCTACATCAGCAGAAACGACTGGGATTGCGCCTCATCCGTGGTGATGACGGTCAACTTGTTGCGGGCTGCCATCGAAGGCGAGGTGCGGTCTTTCGTCTACGCCTCCTCCGCCTGCGTCTATCCCGCGATACTGCAGGGCCTCACCCCGTCGCCGCTGAGCGAGGAGCTGGCGCATCCGATTGACCCGGAAGGAGGGTATGGCTGGGAGAAGCTGTTCTCCGAGCGATTATGTCGCTATGCGGCCCGATCCAGCGATCTCGGAGTCAGGATGGTCCGGCTGTTCAACGTCTACGGACCGCACGGCTCCTGGCGCGGAGGCAGGGAGAAGGCTCCGGCCGCCATCTGCCGTAAGGTCGCCGAAGTGGCCCTGGGAAGGTCGGACCACGTTGTGGTGTGGGGCACGGGTGCGCAGCTCAGGAGCTTCCTCTATATCGACGACTGTGTACGTGGGCTGGCCGCGGCGGCCGAGTCGGGCGATGCCGAACCGACGAACTTGGCGAGCAGCGAACTCGTGACCGTGGCGGAGCTGGCGAAGCTCGTCTCGGCAGTGGCCGGCCTGGAGGCGCCCTTTCGGTACGACGAAGCGCAACCCACTGGCGTACACGCCCGAGTCCCCGACATCTCCCGTGCAGCGCGGCGGCTGGGCTGGCAGCCTTCGGTCTCTCTCCTGGACGGCATTCGATTCACGTACCGGTGGATTCACGATCAGGTAGGTCAATCGAGTGCCGCGGATACACGACAGGTTCTTGCAGGGAAACGACGGAGATAGAGCAACGATGAACTTGCTGCGGATCGCGAAGGAACTGGAAGAGGTGCTGGCCGAGGCGCCCACCGGCCGGGTGGCCGATGTGCGGGTGACGCGGGCGACCGACAATCCACAGACCAATATGGACAAGAGCATAGACGCCTACCTGGCCGAAGCGCTGCCGGCGATCCTGGATGTGCCGATAATGTCCGAAGAGGATCCGGGCAGGGTTCTGGGGCGTTCGGGTCTGTGCTGGATCGTCGATCCGATCGACGGGACCATCAATGTCATCGCCGGGGCCGGGGATTTCGCGATCTGCGTGTCGTTGGTGAACGCGGCGACCCTGCAGTCGTTGATCGGCATGGTCTACCTGCCTCGTTTGACGCAGCTTTTCAAGGCCGTGGCCGGTGAGGGTGCATACCAGAACGGCGATTTGTTGGACAAACGCGCCATCGTCGGCGAGAGTCCGCCCGCCGTTCAACGGATTGCCGCATTCGGAGTTCCCAAAGACGGGCAGGCGGTGGCCCGCCGCATGTCCGACGCCCTGCACAACCTTTTCGCCACGGGCTGGGTCACTCGGCAGCAGGGCGCTGCCTCCGTGGACATCTGCCGGGTGGCGACAGGGTCCTGGGCGGCCTTCTTCGAGTACGGGTTGATGTATTGGGACTTCGCGGCCGCGGCCTTGGTCGCATCGGAGGCCGGCTGTTCGGTGTACGCCGTTCCGTGCGAGACCGGCCCGGCGGACATCGTCCCCATCGAGTTCGACCTCGTGGTGGCCCGGACACCGGAACTGCTCGCGGAAGTCATGACCGCGGTCAACCTCCGGCCGCAGGACGGCATGCGTGAGGGGCGATGACCACTGCCAGCCTGATCCTTTCCGTGCTCGGCGTCTTACCTGTCGCCGCGGCGGTCTGGTATTGGCTGGAGCGCTTCCAGCGGGGGCGCAGGCTCCTGCAGTTCTCCCGTACCGCGCCCATCGATCTGGTCCTGACGACCTCGTCGGTGACCGAGGCCGTACACGGGGTGCCCGCCAGTCGCCCGCTGACGGGATATGGACAGGTGCGTGCGGTGGCGAGCTGCGTACGTGCGCTGGCCTCGCTCTACCCTCGCAAGAACGTGAACATCCATCTCAGCGGGTTCATCCGTAACCGGCTCGACCGGGACCTCGTGATCCTCGGAGGACCGGCCAAGAACGAGGCGGCCGTGGCCATGCTGGACGACTTCCTGCTGGTGCACGATCTACAGCGCTTCTCCTTCGACGACGTGGCCGACACCCTGGAGATCGCCGACCACGACGGAAGAAGGTTCGAGGTCAAGGACTTCGATCCGCACATCGCCGACGGATATCCGGCCACCGACCACGGCTTGATCATCGTCACGTACCACTATGGGCAGAGTGGCCGGCGTTACCGGTCCATCCTGTGCGCAGGGTTCACCACATATGGCACAGCGGCGACCGCGGACTATCTGTTCGGCGACCTGGTTCGGCTGTCCACGCGGAAGTTCGTCAAACGCACCGGGATCCGGTGCGCGCGGCGCTCTCGTGCCTTCGTGGTCATCGTTTCGGCCAGGTTCTCGCGAGGGGAGTGCACGGAAGTGCGTCTCGTTTTCGGTCAGGCGTTGCGGAGGCGCGAAGAAGCGAGATGATTCCCCTTTTCGCCGGGCCGGCAGTCGCCGGGTTCAGCTCGCCTCGCTCCGGGCGCGGGCGCGCCACAGCAGGTAGACGAAGTACGGCGTGCCGAGCAGCGCCGTCACCAGCCCCGCCGGCACCTGCGCGGGGGCGATCACCGTGCGCCCGAGGGTGTCGGCCAGGCTCACCAGGAGCGCGCCGAGCAGTGCGGCCACCGGCAGGACCCTGACGTGGTGGGTCCCGACCAGCGCGCGGGCCACGTGCGGGGCCACCAGGCCGACGAACCCGATCACGCCGACCGCCGACACCGCCGTCGAGGTGAGCAGCACGGCGCAGGCGAGGGCGCCGAGCCGGACCGGCTCCAGGGGGACGCCCAGGATGCGCGGGGTGTCCTCGTCCAGCGACAGCAGGTCGAGGTCCCGGCGCAGCCAGGCCAGCAGCGGGACGGTGAGCAGGAGCGCCAGGGCGACGGGGACGAGCTGGGCCGGCACGCGGCCGTACGTGGAGCCGGACAGCCAGGTCAGGGCCTTGGCGGTGTTCCAGGGGTCGGACAGCACGATGATCAGGACGGTGATGGCGGTGCAGGCGGCCTGCACCGCGACCCCGATGAGGACGAGGCGGTCGGAGTCCAGCCCGCCGCGCCAGGACAGCCCGTACACCACGGCGAACGCGATCAGCGCGCCCAGGCCGGCCGCCACGGACATCGGCCAGATGCCGGCCAGCGGCACCAGCGTGAGCAGCAGGACCGCGCCCACGCCCGCACCGGCGGTGACGCCCAGCACGCCCGGCTCGGCGAGCGGGTTGCGGCACACGGCCTGCACGGCCGACCCGGCCACCGCCAGCGCCGCCCCGGCCAGTACGGCGGCGAGCACGCGCGGCCAGCGCTGGTCGAGCACGAAGGTCAGGGCCCGCCCGCTGCGCCCCTGGAGCCAGTTGACCACGTCGCCGGTCAGCAGCCACCGGTCCCCGCCGAGCAGGCCCAGGAGCAGCGCGCCGGCGAGCAGGGCGGCGCAGACGGCGACCACGGACAGGAAGGCCGTACGCGATCGGGTCGCGCCCGTACGCACGGCCGGTGGCCGGCGCGTCGGCCCGGCGTCGCGATAGCGGCGGGCCAGCCACATCATCACCGCCGCGCCGAGCACCGTGGTCACCACGCCGGGCGGCACCTCCACCCCCGCCTGCGCGCCGAGCGCGGCGCGCAGCGCGATGTCGGAGCCCAGCACGACCAGCACGCCCGCGATGCCCGACAGGGGCACCATCGTGCGGCTCCGGTGCAGGCCGGGGACGGACCTGGGCAGCAGCCGGACGATCACCGGCGCGCACAGCCCGACGAACCCGATCGGCCCCGCGATCGTCACCGCGGCGGCGGCCAGCAGCACGGACAGCAGGGTGAGCCACAGGCGCAGCCGCCGCACGTTCACCCCGAGCACGGTGGCGGTGTCGTCGCCCAGGCCGAGGATGTCCAGCCGGGGCCCGGCCGCCATCGCGGCGGCCAGCGCGAGCGCGATCAACGGGCCGAGCTGGGTGACGGCGTCCAGGTCGCTCTGCACGAGCGAGCCGCTGCCCCAGGCGAACAGCCCGGTGGTCTCCTGCTCGAAGAGGATCATGAGCAGGTTCGTCAGGGAGCTGAGCGCCAGGGCGGTGGCCGAGCCGGCCAGGATCAGCCGGGTCGTCCCGGTACGCCCGCCCGCCGACAGCGCCATCACCAGCGCGGCCGCGGCCAGCCCGCCCACCAGGGCGAGCGCGCCCGACACCGGCACCGGCAGCGTCAGCCCGAACGCGGCCGCGGCGGCGACCGCCAGGTAGGCGCCCGAGCTGACGGCCAGCGTGTCCGGCGAGGCCATCGCGTTGCGGGCGATGGCCTGCAGCAGCGCGCCCGCCACGCCGAGCGCGACGCCGACGCAGACGCCGGCCAGCAGGCGGGGCAGCCGGGAGGCCAGCAGCACGCGGGCGGCCTCGTCGCTGCCGCCGAACGGCAGCGCCAGCAGGTCCAGCGCGCCGACCGACGACGTCCCCTGCGTCACGTGCACGGCGGCCACCAGGAGGGTGGCGGCCAGCGCGAGAAGGAAGACCCCGGCGGTACCCAGCCGCCGCAGCGGCGTCCCGGGCGGTGCCGGGGCCAGGACGTCCGTGCTCAACCCGTGAACGCCTTCACCATCACGTCGGCGAACTGCCGGCAGGACAGCGGGCCACCGAAGGTCCAGATTCCGTTCGGAATCTTGGTGACCTGCTGGTTCTTCACGAACGGCAGCGACTTCCAGATCGCGTTGCCCGCCAGCCCGTCGGCGAACACGTCGACCCCGTCCGAGGCGTTGTAGAAGAAGCGGATGTCGGGGTCCTTGAGCACGGACAGGCCCTCGACGTCGGTGGTGCCCAGGCCCCACTGGTCGTCGACCTTGCCCGTCCAGGCGTTCTTCAGGCCGAGCCGGGTGGCGACCTCGGAGACCAGCGAGCCCTCGCCGAACGTGCGGACGGAGATCGTGCTGCCCTGCTTCCACCCGTCGGCCATGACGAACGGCTTGCCCGCGGCACCCGCGGCGGCGATCTTCTCCTTGCCGGCGGTCATCGCCGCGTCGAAGTCGGACATCAGCTTGGCGGCGGCGTCCGTCTTGCCGACCGCCGTGGCGATCATGGTGAGGTCGTCGCGCATGCGCTTGAGGTTGTCGGTGGCGTCGCTGCCCTTGGCCACGAGCACCGGCACGAACTTCTCGAGCTGGGCGGCCAGCTCCTCGTCGTCGGACTCCATGACGACCAGGTCGGGCTGGAGCGCGCTGATGGAGTCGACACTCGGCTCCTGCCGGGTGCCGACGTCCTTGACCGAGGAGTCGAGCCCGGCGGCGGTGACCCAGGTGGCGTACCCCTTCACGTCGGCCGCGCCCACGGGCATGACGCCGAGGCTGACCAGCATCTCGGTCTCACCCCACTCCAGGCTGACCACCCGGGTGGCCGGGGCGTCGAGTTTGATCTCCTTGCCGCGGCCGTCGGTCACGGTCACCGCCGCGGGCGCGGCCGACGCCGTGCCGCTGGACGGGGCCTGCTCGGGTACGGGTGCCTCGGTCGTGCCGCAGGCGGCGAGGGCGACGATTGCGGCGATGGCCGTCAGGGCACTGCGCATGCTGGTTCCTGTCATGTTGTTGCTGGGACGGTCGAACTGGTGGAAATGCTTCTGGTGTGGCGGCCTACGGGGCGGGTGATGACGGTGCCCGTCCGGGGGTCCTGGCTGACCTCGATCCGCAGGCCGTAGGTCTCGGTGAGCAGGCTCTCGGTGAGGACCTGCGCGGGCGGGCCGTCGGCGCGGACCCGGCCCCGGTGCAGCAGGACGACGTGGTCGGCGATCTCGGCGGCCTGGTTGAGGTCGTGCAGGACGACGCCGATCGCGACGCCGTGGTCGTCGGCCAGGTCGCGGACGAGCTCCAGCAGCTCCACCTGGTAACGCAGGTCGAGGAACGTGGTGGGCTCGTCCAGCAGCAGGACGCCGGTGTCCTGGGCCAGGCAGGTGGCCAGCCAGACGCGCTGCAGCTCGCCGCCGGACAGCTCGTCCACGGGCCGGTCGGCCATCGCGGTCACGCCGGTGAGCTCCATCGCCCTGGCGACGGCCGCGGCGCCCGCGGGGTCCGCGGCCTTCCACCGCCGCCTGTAGGGGTGGCGGCCGTACTCGACGACGTCGCGCACCTGCACGCCGCCGGGCGTGGGCCGGCTCTGCGCCAGCAGCGTCACCCGCCGGGCGAAGTCGCGCGCCGACAGGTCCAGCGCGCCGGCGCCGTCGCCCAGGGTCACGGCGCCGCTGTCGGGGCGGTGCAGCCTGGCCAGAGCGCGCAGCAGCGTGGACTTGCCGCTGCCGTTCGGGCCCACGAGGGCGGTCACGTGGCCCGGCCGCAGGGCGATGCGGCCGTCCTCGACCACGGTGGTGCCGTGGTAACTGAGGCAGAGCTCCGTGCCGCGGAGGGAGATCTCCTCGGTCATGGAGCTTAGGTTAGGCTAACCTTGCTTCGGACGCTATGGCGGGTATGCCCGATCGGCCGGATCGAGTCCGGCGGGCCCTCCTACTCGGCGACGGGGACCTCGGTGAGCGTCCAGCCAGCCGCCTGCTCGCGCTGCCGCCAGTAGGCCGCGAACCTGCCCTCCTGGGCCAGCAGCTCGGCCATCGTCCCCGACTCCACCACGCGCCCGCCCTCCAGGAAGACGATCCGGTCGGCGCGCGCGATGGTGCTCAGCCGGTGCGCGATGATCAGCGTCGCCCGCTCCTTCCCGCCGGCCTCCAGAGCGCCCACGACGGCCCGCTCGTTGCCCGTGTCCAGCGCGGCGGTGGCCTCGTCCAGCAGCAGGACGGGCGCGTCCTTGAGCAGGGCGCGGGCGATGCTGACCCGCTGGCGCTCACCGCCGGACAGGGTGGCCCCCCGCTCGCCGACCCGGGTCTCCCAGCCGTCGGGCAGGCGCTCGACCAGCTCGTCGAGCCGGGCCGCCGAGGCCGCCGCCCGGACCTGCTCGTCGCTCGCTCGCGCGTGCCCCAGCCGGACGTTGTCCAGGAGGCTCGCCTCGAACAGGTAGACGTCCTGGAAGACGATGCCGAGCTGGGCCATCAGCGCCCCCGGGTCGTAGTCGCGCACGTCGTGGCCGCCGACCCGGATGGCGCCGGCATCCACCTCGTGGAAGCGGGCGATGAGCGCCAGCAGGGTGCTCTTGCCCGCGCCGGACGGGCCGACGACGGCCGTGGTGGTCCCGCGTTCCACGGTGAAGGAGACGCCGTCGATCGTGGCGGGCCCCGGCTCGTAGCCGAACCGTACGTCGCGCAGCTCCAGCGCGGGCGCGCCCGGATCGGGGGCGAGCACCGAGCCGTCGAGCACGGGCGCGCCGAGCAGGGCCCGCACCCGGGCGAGCGTGCCGCGCAGGTTCTGCAGCGCCGGGGAGAGCTCGGCCAGGGTCGTGAACGGCTCGATGAACCGGACCGCGACGATGACCAGGCCGACCACCTCGGGCGCGGTCAGCTCCGACAGCACGGCGGTGGCGGCCAGGCCGAGCAGGACCGCCTGCGTGGCCAGGCCGAACATGAGCTGCCCCGGCACGCCGTACCCGACGAGCCGCAGCGCCGCCGTGCGCTGCCTGGCCAGGGCGCGGCCGATGGCCGTCCCCTCCGTGCCGGCCCGGCCGGCCGCCCGCAGCGCGCGCTGGGCCAGGGCCAGCTCGACGATGCGCTGCCCCGCCTCCGCCGAGGCCGCGGCGTAGGAGTCGTCCGCGGCCCGGACCAGCCGCATGCTCGCCCAGAGCGTGCCCAGCAGGAGCGGCACCGCCGCCAGCGCGACCAGCCCCAGGGCCGGGGCGACCAGCAGCAGGCCGAGCCCGATCAGCGCCGGGGTGAGCAGCGCGTTGGCGGCCGGGGTGACCAGCCAGGCGATCGCCTGGCACAGCTCGCGGCCGGACGACGTCAGCGCCCGCCGGCCCTCCCCCTTCCGCTCGGCGGTGAACCAGCCCAGCGGCGTCCGCCGCAGCCGGTCCACCAGCCGTTGCTCCAGGCCGCCCAGCAGCTGGAACCCGATGGTGAACCCGGCGTCCGCCACGCGGTGGTCCAGCACCCAGCCCGCGGCCACCAGCACCGCCAGCGTGGCGATCCAGGGCAGCGCGGCGCCGCCGGAGAAGAGCGCGGACAGCAGCGGAACCAGGCTCAGCATGGCCCCGGCCCGGATCACGGCGCTCGCCGCGAGCAGGGCCGCGTAGCGGGTGACCGTACGGCGGTCGTCGATCAGGTCCAGGATCACGTGGAAACCTCACTCGGCTGGGCGGCCAGCCACAGCTCGCGGTAGAGCCCCGGCACGGCGAGGAGCTCGGGATGCGTGCCCCGCTGCACCACGCGCCCGCCGTCGAGCACCACGATGGCGTCGGCGCCGGCGATCGTGTGCAGGCGGTGCGCGATGACCAGGACGGTACGGCCGGCCACCAGGTGGCTGAGTGCCCGCTGCACCTGGTGTTCCGACTCCGGGTCGGCGAAGGCGGTCGCCTCGTCCAGCACCAGCACGCTGGGGTCGGCCAGCAGCGCCCGGGCGATGGTGACGCGCTGCGCCTCGCCGCCGGACAGCCGGGCGTGCGTGTCGTAGCCCTCGGGCAGCCGCGTGATCCGGTCGTGGATCCCGGCCGCCCTGGCCGCCCGCTCCACCTCCTCGCGGCTCGCCCCGGGCCGGGCCAGCGCGATGTTGTCGTACACGCTGCCCTGGACCAGGGAGACGTCCTGGAAGACGAAGCCGACCTTGCGGTAGAGCTCGGCCAGGGGAAGGTCGGCGAGGTCGACGCCGTCGAGCGTGATCCGGCCCTCGGCCGGGTCGTGGAAGCGCGCCAGCAGCGCGGCGAGGGTGGACTTGCCCGCGCCGCTCGGGCCGACCAGCGCCGTCACCGTGCCGGGCGCCAGCTCCAGGTCGATGCCCTCCAGTACGGACGGCCGCCCGTCGTAACCGAACCCGACGTTCTCGAACCGGACCGTGTGGCGATCGCCCGCCAGGGAGCGGGGCCGGTCCGGCTCGGTCAGCTCGGGCGCGTCCAGCAGCAGGCCGATCCGCTGGGCGGCCGCCTGCGCCTCCCGGACCGAGCCCATCCCGTACGCCGCCGCCAGCAACTGGCTGCCGAAGGTCACCCCGAGCAGCAGGAACGGCAGCAGGTCCACCGCCGTCAGCAGGCCGCCCGCCAGCATCAGCCCGCCCGCCACGATGATCAGCACCAGCGAGGTGAGTGGGCGGGTCACCAGCTCGACCAGCGTCTTGCGGCTCGACAGCGGTCGCTGCCAGGCGTCCAGGAAGCGGGCCCGCTCGGCGAGGGTGGCGCGGAACCCGCCCGCCGGGCCGGAGTCGTAGGCCCGCACCACGGCCAGGCCGTCGAGATAGGCGATGGCCTCCGAGCCGACCCGCGCCTCCCACTCCGTGAACCGGGCCAGCTGCGCGGTCGAGCTCTGGACCATGCGGGCGGTCAGGACGAAGAAGACCAGCAGCGGGACCAGCAGGGTCGCCGCCAGCCAGCCCGAGACGGAGAACAGGTAGGCCAGCACGGCCAGCGGCGTCACCAGGGCGGCCACGACGTCGAGCACCGCGTGGGTCACCAGGTAGTGCAGGTCGGCCGCGTCGTCCTGGACGGCCTGTTTGATCCGGCCGGAGCTGCGGGCGCTGAACCAGCCCAGGGGGAGGCGGGACAGCTTGTTCACCACCTGCGTGCGTACCTGGTGGCCGAACCGGGCGTCCAGCACGTGCATCGCCACGACCAGCAGGCCCGCCAGGGTCGTCCCCGCGCCCATCAGGATCAGGGCGAGGACGCCCAGCTCCGACAGGCCGCCCTCGCCGGCCGGCAGCCTGCGGCACAGCTCGGCCAGCAGGACGTAGGGGGCGAGCTGGAGCAGGGAGATCACGGCCTGGAGGAGGCCGGCCGCCAGGAGGCGGGTCCGCAGCGGGGCCAGCAGCCGCGCCCCCGCCCGCGACCGCCACCGGCCCGAGCCCGGCTTCCGCGAGGGCCCCCGCTCCTCAGGCCGACCCCGCTCCTCAGGGCGAGCCTGCTCGTCCGGTCGCGTGCCGAGCACGGCGCGTTCCGGTTCGGCGGGGCGCTCGCGGTCGACGCCCATGGCCTTGCCCCTGGTCCAGTACGCCCGGCCGTGCACGTCCGGCTTGGGGAAGCCGAGCTCCTTCAGCCGGGCCCGGACCTGCTTGGTGGTCGCCGTCTCGCCGGTGACCCAGGCGTACCAGTTCGACCAGTCCCGCTCGCCGATCGCGCGGGCGAGCGTGGCCGGGTCGCCGCCGGACGGTAACCACGTGACGGCGCACGCCGGGTGCGGGGTGATCGGGATCTCCCGGTCCTCCTCGTGGAACTGCTCCAGCAGCAGCTCGACCGGTGTCGTGTCCGGTACGGCGGCGAGGATCGCGTTGATCCCCGGCAGCGAGGCCGCGTCGCCGATCAGCAGGTAACCCTCGGGGGCCGGGTCGGGCGCGGCGAAGTGGGTGGAGGCCCATCTCGTCACGGAGACGGTGTCACCGACGCCGGCCCCGCGCGCCCACGCCGAGGCCGGGCCCGCCGGTTCGTGCAGCAGGAACTCCAGGGTGACCTGCCGCAGGTCCGGATCGGGGTCGACGAGCGTGTAGCCCCGCTGGTGCTCGCGGCCCGGGCGGTCCGGGTCGGGCGCCCAGAGGCGTACCCAGGCGGCCGGCTCGATCGGATGCTCGTCGAACAACGTCGGCGCGTCGAACGTGATGCGGCGGAAGTGCGGGGTGACGTCCCGGACGGCCGCCACGGTGATCGTGTGATCCTGGGCCCCGAACGCCTTGGCGATCGCGCCGCCGTACCCTCTGGCGTTCAGGACGACATCCTCGGGATCGTGATCGGCTTGCCGGGCGGCAGCTGGGCGACCAGCCCCTCGGCGGTCGCGGTGAGCATGAACACGAAGTAGTCCTCCGGGGTGTGTGCCGGGATGCCCGCCTGCGCCTGCCGGATGAGCGCCGAGCCCGCCATCGCGGCCAGTGCCGCGTCGGTGGCCTCGGTCTCGAGGTGGGCCGCCGCGCGCTCCTGCTCGGCCACGGTGGCGCCGATCGTGAGGGTGGCGACGGCGGAGGTGAGCGCGGTGGCCGCGGCCGGGTCGTAGCCGCGCCTGCCCAGGGCGGTGATCTCGTGCTCGAGGAGCCGGATGCCGGACGGCCCGCGCGGGAACAGCCGCTGGAGATAGCGGGCCGTGCCCGGGTGGGCGAGCGTGAAGCCGCGCAGCTGCACGGCGAAGCCGACCAGGTGGCGAGCGGCCGGTTCCGCCGGGTCGTCGACCAGGTGCAGGTCCTCGAGGATCGCCTCGCCGATCAGGCTCTCCAGCGCCGCGCGGCTCCGTACGTGGCGGTAGACGGCGGCGGCCGTGACGCCGAGCGCGTCGGCCACGCCCTGCATGGACAGGTCGGTCAGGCCGATCCGCACGCCCGCCTCGATCACGTCCTGGAGCGTGAAACTGGCCGTGCGTCCGCCGGTTTTCATTGGTTAGCCTTCCCTTAGTTACGGGCCCTAACTTAGAAGAACGATCCGGGGGGCGCAAGGGTCGCGCGCCCCTGGGATTTGTCGGTGGCATGCGGCAGGCTGCTGACCCGTGGACGTGACACACGCGCTTTCCCCCGAGGCCCGGCGGGTGCACCGCTATCTGACGGAGCCCGATCTCGGCCATCCCGACCCGTGGCCGCAGCCCTCCCGGCTGACCGCCACCGACCTGGGCCACCTGCTGCCCCTCGCCTACCGCACACCGGGCACCGGGAGCCCGGCCTTCTCGATGCGGTGCGCCGTGGAGGACGAGGTCAGGCAGCGGCAGCCGGAGTTCACCCGGGAGTCGCGCCGCGCGCTCTACGAAGCCCTGGTCGACCGCCTGGAGAAACGCAAGTGGGCCGACATGTGCCTGGCGGCGGGGGCGCTGCTGCGGACGCCGGGCGGGGAGGAGACCGGAGAGCTGGCCGGTCTCGCGCGCGTCCTGACCGAATTCATGGTCGCGAACGAGCGGCTCGAGACGCCGTACGCGCTGCTGGCCGTGGCCGGGGTGGCCGGGATGGAAGAGGTGACGGTGATGACGGACGAGCAGCCCGCCTCGCTGGCGGTGGCCGAGCGCGACCTGGTGCTGGGCCTCGATCCGGCCGGCCGGGCGCTGGTCGCGGAGATCGGGCCCCGCTCCTACGGGTCGCCGCCCGAGCTCCCCGATGCCTGGGAGCGGCTGACGGAGTTGCCCGCCTACGTGAGCTTCGCCCGCGCCGCGCTGGAGGCCGCCGAGGCCAGGCTGGCCGCGATCCACGCCGGCGAGCTGCCCTACCGCGCCGACAAGGCGTTCACCGCGGCGGAGGTGCCGGCGCTCGGCCGGGCCGCACGGCTGGCGCTGTTCCGCGACGAGCCATGGCTGCCCGAGCTGATCGGCAGCCTGCTGAGCCGGGTCGCGGTCGCGCCGACGGCGGCCAAGACGCTGCCGTCGCAGGCGCTGCTGTTCGAGATCGGCCGCGCGGTCGAGCGGTTCCCGACCCCGGAGGCGCTCACGGCGCTGCGCGCGGCCCGCGCGGCCACCCGGCACGCCGGGGTGGTCAAGCAGCTCGACCGCATGATCAAGCGGGCCGAGCCGGGGCTGGCCGACCGCGTCGAGGTGGCCTTCCGCATGCCGGACCTGGGGTTCGGGCCGGGCGGGCGGCTGGAGGTGCCGCTGGGAGAGCACCGGGCGGTGGTGGCGCCCGGCGAGGGCGGCGAGTTCGCGCTGACCTGGTGGCAGGGCGACCGGCAGCTCAAGGGCGTGCCCGCGGCGGTGCGCAAGGAGCATCCCGAGGAGGTCAAGCGACTGCGCGAGCTGGTCAAGCAGATGCGGCGGCAGCTGACGACGCTGGCCAGGGCGTTGGAGGCGGGGTTCGCGGGGGAGAGCGCGCTGCCGTACGCGATGTGGCGGGGGCAGGTGGCCGAGCATCCGATCGCCGGCTCGATGGCGGCGCGGCTGATCTGGGAGGTCGAGGTGGCGCCCGGCCAGTGGCGGGCCGTGCTGGGCGGCCCGGAAGCGCTGGAGGTGACCGGCGACCGGGTGCGGCTGTGGCATCCGGCGCGCGCGACGGTGGCGGAGGTGGGCCGCTGGCGGGAGGCGGTGACCGAGAGGCGGCTCAGGCAGCCGTTCAAGCAGGCGTTCCGCGAGGTCTACCCGCTGACCCCGGCGGAGGAGGAGACGGCCGCCTATTCCAACCGGTTCGCCGCCCACGTCGTCGACTACCGCCGCCTGTACGCGATGTTCAAGGCACGCGCCTGGGAGACGCGGATGCTCGGCCCGTGGGACGGCGGCGACGCGGGGGAGGCCAGGCGGGTGCTGGCCGAGGGCCGGTGGCGGGTGTCGTTCTACCACGACTACCTGTACGACGAACCGGGCGAATACGCCACCACCGACCAGGTGCGCTTCCACCGGCGCGGCGCCGAGGGCTGGCAGGAGGCGCCGCTGGCGGAGGTGCCCCCGCTGGTGTTCAGCGAGGCGATGCGCGACGTGGACCTGTTCGTGGCGGTGACCTCGATCGCGGCCGATCCGGAGTGGGCCGATCGCGGGCACGACCGCCATCTCGACTATTGGCGTGAGACCTCCTTCGGCCCGCTGCAGCCCTCGGGCGAGGTGCGCCGCGACGCGCTGGCCCGCATCCTGCCGCGCACGTCCGTCGCCGACCGCTGCGTCCTGGGCGATCGGTTCCTGGTCGTGCGTGGTGACTTGCGCACTTACAAGATCCATCTGGGCAGCGGCAACATCCTCATGGAGCCGGGCGACGTCTACCTGTGCATCGTGTCCGCACGCGACCGCGACGAGCGGCTGTTCCTGCCCTTCGAGGAGGACGACCGGCTGGCGCTCATCCTCAGCAAGGCCCTGCTCCTCGCCAGGGACACCGAGATCACCGACGAGAGCATCGTCAGGCAGATCAAGGGTTGACCACCCCCCGCACGCGGCTGGTCGCCGACGTCGCCTCTCCGTTCACGCCGTCGGCTGCCGGTGCAGGCGGGGACGCGGTGCCAGGCGGTCGAGGAACGCGTGCGGCGTGCCCTCGTACACGTGTGCCTCATAGGGCTTGCCGGCCCGGTGGAAGGTGGTGGTCAGCGCTGCCCATAGTCGATGAAACCCGACATACTGGGCCTCGTGGCAGATCGACACGAGCTGGCCGGATTCCTCCGCTCCCGTAGGGGGCGGGTCGCCCCCGAGAACGCCGGACCCGGCGGCGGGGCGCGACGCCGGGTGGCGGGGTTGCGCCGGGAGGAGGTCGCCCAGCTCGCCGGGATCAGCGTGGAGTACTACCAGCGGCTGGAGCAGGGGCGGGCCGCGCATCCGTCGCCCGAGGTGCTCGACGCCATCGCCGCCGCGCTCCGCCTCGACGACGTGGAACGCGAGCACCTGCGCTCGCTGGCTCTCGCGGTACGGGAGCGCCCCCTCCCGGCGCCCGGCTCACGGGCCGAGGACGTCCGGCCGGACCTGGTGCGGATGCTGCACCTGATCCACACGCCCGCCATGGTGATCGACGACCGGTTCGGCGTCCTCGCGGCCAACGCCGTGGCCGCCCGCCTGTTCTCCCTGGAGGGCACACGGCAGCGGCCGAACCTGGCCAGGCGGCTGTTCCTCGATCCTGCCGGCCAGGACTTCTACGTCGAGTGGGAGGAGATGGCCGCCCTGACCGCGGGGCAGCTGCGGGTCACGCGCGGGCTGTACCCGAGGGACACCGAGCTGGCCGAGCTGATCGGCGAGCTGCACGACGGCAGCGAGGCGTTCCGCGGCTTGTGGAGCGCCCGCGACGTCAGCGTGCGTACGCACGGGGTGAAGAGCTTCCGGCATCCCGCCCTGGGCACCGTGACGTTCGCCTATGAGCACTTCATCCCGACCGGCGACTCCCGGCAGCGGCTGGCCGTGCTCGTGCCGGTCGAGGGCGGCACCACCGAGGCCGCGGTCCGGCTGCCGGCCACCTGGGCGCGCACGCCGGACATACCCAGGACCGTTCTCGGTTAGGGTGGGCGTGTGCCCACCTTAGTGGGCGTGCGCCCACTCGTCAACGGGCACGGCAGGAGAAGGAAGGCGCGTATGCCGACAGGGGTGGCCATGCGCGACGCGCGCCGGCAGCTGTTCGAGGCCGCCGAGCGGGTCCTGCTCCGCGACGGGCCGAACGCCCTGACCAGCCGGGCCGTCACCACGGAGGCGGGCTGCGCCAAGGGGGTCCTGCACCGGCACTTCGCCGACTTCGACGCCTTCCTGGCCGAGCTCGTACGCGATCGCATCGGCCGGATCGACGCCCGGACGATCGCCCTGCGCGGGGCGGCCGGCACCGGCACCGTCACGGCCAACCTCACCGGCGCGCTGATCGACCTGTTCGAGTCGGTCGGCGTGGCGATCGTCGGCCTGCTGATCTTCCGGGACGAGCTGCGCGCCCGGCTCCGCCAGACCACGCCGGCCGGCATTCCCATCCTGACGGAGGGGGCGGCCATGATCGCCTCCTATCTCACCGAGGAGCGTGCGATGGGCCGCATCGCCGCCGACGCCGACGTCGATACGCTCGCCCTCACGCTGATCGGCGCCGCCCACCTGCTCTTCGCCGGTCGGGAGGGCGCCCCGCCGGAGACCGGGGCCGTCGACCGGGTCGTCGCCACGGTCATGGCCGACGTCGTGCAGCGGCGCCTGCTCTGACGGGTGCCCGCTGAATCTTTGTCCACGTTGTTGACGACCTTTGATGGGACCACTAACGTCGTCTCTAGTCGAGACGACGTTGCCACGTATCGTCTGCCGGCGGCGTGGTAGTAATGAGATCCCTGAGGAGGCCAGACAGACAAGTTGGTGCGCCATGACCGTGTCCTACCTCGGCGTGCTCGGCATTGCCGAAGCGCTGGGGGTGAGCCGGCACGCGGTGCACAAGTGGCGCTCCCGCCACCCGGGTGATTCGACTCACCCGTTTCCCGAGCCCGACGTCGAGATCGACGGGGCTCCCGGCTGGCGGCCCGAGCGGCTGCCGGAAATCGTCCGGTGGCGCGACAGCCTGCCGGGCCGCGGCGCCGGTGGAGGCCGTCCTACCGCCGCGCGCCAGGAATACCTCAAGGCGGCCGCCATCCGCGGCCTCGACCGGGACGAGGCCCTGCGCGCGCTCGCCACGTTCACCGAGGAATTTCCCGAGATGACCGAGCCGGAGGTCTGCGCCTGGCTCATCGGGCACTGGCGCGGCTAGCGCCTCCGGCGGCACACCACAGCTGCAACGGAAGGCGATGACGCATGCTCGAAATCGGCGGGGAGACCGCACCGGGGTTCGAAGGGGTGCGGGAGGCGTTCGCGGCCAATCTGGCCGGCGGCCAGGAGGTGGGCGCCGCGGTCGGCGTCTACCTGCACGGCCGCAAGGTCGTCGACCTGTGGGGCGGCGTCGCCGACCCGGGCACCGGCCGCCGCTGGGAGCGCGACACCCTCCAGGTCGTGTTCTCCACCACCAAGGGCGTCACCGCCGCGTGCGCGCACCTGCTGGCCCAGCGGGGCGAGCTGGACCTCGACGCGCCCGTCACCGACTACTGGCCCGAGTTCGCGGCGAACGGGAAGGAGCGCCTCCCGGTCCGCTGGCTGCTCACCCACCAGGCCGGGCTGCCGGTGCTCGACCGGCCGATCACCCCGGCCGAGGCGCTGGCGTGGGAGCCGATGGTGACCGCGCTGGCCGCCCAGCGGCCGTGCTGGGAGCCGGGCACCGAGCACGGCTACCACGCGCTCACGTACGGCTGGCTCGTCGGCGAGGTCGTCCGCCGGGTGACCGGCCGCAGCATCGGCACGTTCCTCGCCGAGGAGATCGCCGCACCGCTCGACCTGGACCTGTGGATCGGGTTGCCGGAAGCGGAGCAGCACCGGGTCAGCCGGCTCGTCGTCCCGAAGGTCGACCTGGACGCGCTGACCGGGACCGACCTGGACACCCTCCCCGAGGCCACGCGCGACGTGATGGCCGCCTTCGCCGATCCGACGTCGCTGACCGTACGCGCGATGAGCGTCGTCACGCCGCCGCTGAACCACGACGACCCCGCCGAGCAGTACGCCGAGCTGCCGTCGACCAACGGCATCTGCACCGCCCGCGCCCTGGCCCGCTTCTACGCCGCGCTCATCGGCGAGGTCGACGGGCACCGCATCCTGTCGCCCGGCACGCTGGCGGCCGCGACCGCCGAACAGGTCAGCGGCGTCGACCGGGTCCTGCGCATGCCGGTCCGGATCGGCACGGGCTTCGGCCTGCCCACACCCGGGATGTTCTGGTACAGCCCGACCGCCTTCGGGTTCGGCGGCTACGGCGGCTCGCTCGGCTTCGCCGACCCGGCCACCGGCCTCGCCTTCGGCTATGTCATGAACCACATCCAGGAAGGCGTGCCGGACCCGAGGGCGGCCAGGCTCTTCGACGCGGTCCGGAGCGCCCTCTGAGATCGGCGGCGAAGAAATTTCCCCAAAACCGTCACAAAGCGGGGAGTCTGCCTTGTCTTAGCTGACGACGGGGTCGGCGAAGGTACGGGTGGACATGCAGACAGAATTCCTGGACCATGCGAGCGCGCTCGACGAGGCCGCGTCCGCCTTCGTCGAGTTGCGCCCGCGGTTGTTCGGCATCGCCTACCGGATGCTGGGCAGCGCGTCGGAGGCCGAGGACGTCCTGCAGGAGGTCTGGATGCGGTGGCAGGGCACCGACCGGGCGGCCGTCGACAATCCCTCGGCCTACCTGGCGTTGATCACCACCCGCCTGTCCATCAACGTCGCCACCTCCGCCCGCGCGCGCCGCGAGACCTACATCGGGCCCTGGCTCCCCGAGCCGGTCGACACCAGCCTCGACCCCGCGCTCGGCGCCGAACGCGGGGAGGCGCTCGAGCTCGCCTTCCTGCTCCTGCTGGAAAGGCTCAACCCCACCGAGCGGGCCGCGTACGTCCTGCGCGAAGCCTTCGTCTACCCCTACGACCAGATCGCGGAGATCCTCCAGCTCACCCCGGTCAACGTCCGCCAGCTCGTCAGCCGCGCCCGCAAGCGGCTGACCGCCGCACGGCGCGAGCCCATCGACAAGAGCGAGCACCGGCGTCTCCTGCGGGCCTTCATCGACGCCGCCCGGACGGGGGACATCGCCGCGCTGGAGGACCTGTTCGCCGCGGACGTCGTCAGCTCCTCCGACGGCGGCGGGCTCAGAGGGGCGGCCCGCTTCCCGCTGCTGGGCAGCCTCCGGGTGGCGCGGTTCCTGGCCGCGTTCGCCCCGAGGTTCTGGCCGGGCGCCGAGATGGAGTGGGTCGAGGTGAACGGGCTCACCGCCGCGATCGTCCCGCGCGGCCGCAGCGGGGTCACGATGCTCACCGTCGAGGCCTCGCCGCAGGGCATCCATCACGTCATGTGGATCGTCAACCCGGTCAAGCTCGACGCCTTCGAACGGTCACGCCCGCGTCCGGCCGCCGCGCCCGGCTGACCGGGCGCGGGCTCACCACTGGAGGTGGAGCTCGAAGGGGCCACGGTGATCCAGCGTGCCGCGGTACTCGACGCGCTGGTCCGGTACGAGGCGCAGATCGGGCAGGCGTTCGGTGAGCAGGCGCAGCGAGATCTCGACCTGGCGGCGGGCCAGCCCGGCACCGGGGCAGTAGTGGGCGCCCTGGCCGAAGACCACGTTGGCCCGCAGCGGCCGGGCGATGTCGAACTCCTCGGCCCGCTCGAAGGCCTCCTCGTCGCGGTTGGCGGAGGCCAGGCAGAGGGCGACCTCGGTGCCGGCCGGGAGGTCTCGTCCGCCGAGGCTGGTGTCGGCGGTCGCCACCCGCAGGAACATGTGGGTGGGGGTGTCGAAGCGGGCGATCTCCTCGGCCGCGTTCGGCACGAGGTCGGGCCGTTCGCGGAGCAGCCGCCACTGCTCGGGGTGCGACAGCAGCCGGAGCAGGCCGTTGCCGAGCAGCGCCGAGGTGGTGATGTGGCCCGGCAGGGCGACACCCAGGACCAGGCCGACGAGTCCGGCCATCTGATCGTCGGTGAGCGGTCCGTCGCCCGGGGCGTACGCGGCGATGTAGTCGCTGATCAGGTCGTCCCGGGGCGCCGCGCGGCGATCGGTCACGTACCGCTCGATGAGCCGCTGGAAGCGCACCCACGCCCGGGCGCACTCGATCTGCTCCTCGTCCGACCTGAACTGGTGCCCCATGCTCATGGCCGCCCCGGCCCGGCTGTCGTCCCCGAACGCGGTGCTGTCCTCCTCCGCGAAGCCGGTCAGCCGGGCGATCACGTCGACGGGGAGCCGGTTGGCGTACCCGGCCATGAACTCGACGCGGCCGTCCTTGGCGAAACCGTCGATGAGCTGCCCGGCGCGTTCGGTGATGTACGGCTCGGCCGCGGTGACGCGTTCGGGGGACAGGGCCGCCGCCCCGGGCGCCCGCAGCCGCCGGTGCGGCTCGCCGTCCATCGTGATGAAGTTCTCCCGCGGCGGTATGCCCTTGGCCAGCTCCTGGAGGACCGCCGGGGGGAACGGCGCGTACGGCCGCAGGGTGTTGGCCGAGGAGTAGGTCTGCCCGTCGCGCAGCACTTTGCGCACGTCGGCCATCTTCGTCACGACCCAGGCGCCGATCGCCGGGGAGAAGAACATCGGCTCCTCGCGCCGTGCCCGCTCGTAGAAGGGATAGGGATCGTTCAGGTGCGTACGGAGCGGGTCGTAGAGATCGCCCAGGGACATGCCCATCACCTTTGCCCGGAGGTTGGCAATTTTGCCCTGACTATAACCCGTAATGGATATTTATCCAGGTTTCCCTGATATCAGGACCGATCAGCCTGATCGGCGCACTGAGGTCTTGACTTAATTTCCATGGACTCCATTATTAAGCTCAAGATCCAGCCCCTGAGGAGCCCCCATGAGACTCCTGCCCCTGTTACTCCTCCTCGTCGCCGCGATCCTGTTCCCGCTGCAGACCGCCTCGGCGGCGCAGTTCGAGCTCGGCCGCACGCCGTTCCACGGCAAGGTCCCCACGCTCGACCGCAACAGCCGCGTCGCCTTCTGGTACGGCCAGCTCGACCAGGCCAAGACCAACCAGCTCAAGGGCTACGACCTCGTCGTGCTCGAACCCACGCTCCGCGTGCTCAACGTGACCGCCGACCACTTCTACTTCGAGTCGGTCACCAGCGCCCAGGTCCAGGAGATCAAGCGCGGCCTGGACGGCGCGCTCGGCACGGCGGACGACGTGATCGTGCTCGGCTACCTCTCGGTGGGCGAGATGCTCCCCACGATCATCCCCGGGTCGTCCGGGCACATGACCGTCGCCAAGGGCATCGAGCTGGGCCTGCTGCCCGCCGGTTACCAGGGCCCGTCGGGGCCGCTGCACGGCCCCAACCCGTGGAACTACACCGCCTCCGGCGGGTACGTGGACGTCGAGCACGGCGCGACGCCCGACGGCACCTACGGCGACGACTACGCCGGTTACCAGGGCGTCTCCATCGCCGCTGACCACTCCTCCTGGGGCAACCGGCTGCGCTGGGCCGGCAAGGGAGTCATGCCCTGGTACCTCGACCAGCAGGGCACCTGGGTGACCGACGCGCGCTACCCGTACGGCGGCTACTGGAAGGACGGCGACGGCGTCGTGGACGTCAACCGCACGTACGGAGGCGGGTACATCAACGGCGGCGATCCCGCGTGGCAGCGGTTCGTCACGTACCAGGTGGACAAGATCGTGCACGACGGCGAGTACGACGGCGTGTTCCTGGACACCGTCGACACCCCCGACCCGGTCGGCGGGGCCGGGCCGTCGGTGTCCTGGGGGCCGCGGGGCAACTTCGGGTTCACCGCCAAGGGCATGGTCGAGCTCGTGGAGAAGATCAAGGCGGTGGATCCGTCGAAGGTGGTGGCGGCCAACCGCGGCTACTGGTACTTCAACCCCGACGAGGGCACCTCCCAGTTCGCCGCCCGCTACCGCCACGCCATCAACGTCTTCGTGACCGAGTCCTGGTACTACAACACCTACATACCGGGCTTCTACGACACCAGCCCCGGATACGCCGACAACTGGAACACCGACCCGGGCTCGCCGACGTACCGGAGCCGCGACAACTTCGGCGGCTTCTGGAAGGACTACGTCAACGCCCAGGCCGGCGCCGCCGACGGCTTCAACGTGGTCATCATCGACTTCCGGGTGCCCGCGTCCGGCACCCACAAGTGGATGAACGAGGTGGTGACCCGCAGCGGCTACCTCGGCTACGACGTCAGCGGCGCCAACCACTTCAACTCGGCGATCTACGACGACGCCAGGAACTGGCTGGACGCCCAGGGGCTCACCGCGCCGGGCCAGGCGGGGGCGCACCCCACCGACCTGTACGGGGGCTTCCTGGCGGACGGCTCGTTCGGCGAGTGGTCCGCGCAGACCCCGGTCTTCAACGACCCGGCCGGCGCCAACGGCAAGGGGATCACCAAGGTCTTCACCAGGTTCGTCGGCGACCGGTTCTTCATGATGGTCGAGGCCAGGCAGGCGCTCAACCTGGCCCAGGAGATGATCTACTTCGACCACGACCGGGACGGGCCGTCCGGGTGGCAGCCGTGGTGGCCGACCTCGCCGGACGCGCGGGTCTACCTGGAGTCCCTGAACCAGGCGTACCTGCTGCCGCACGCGGGGGCCGGTCAGGGCGACGTCTTCCGGTTCTCCAGCACGGGCTCGCCGGCGAACCGGGGATGGCCCGTACGGGTGGTGCAGTCGGGCAACCGGGCGGAGCTGGAGTTCGCCAGGGAGCACGTCTTCCCCGAGTCCATGGCGGGCAGGGTTCCGGACGTCTGAGGCAGGCGGGCGGTGGCGGAGTTGTTCCGGATGAAGCCGATCCTGAGCCGCTGCCCCGGCGAGAGGCCGAGGCTGGTCAGGGGGACGGCCGCCTCGACGACA